>NZ_VMNB01000003.1:316582-337231 GCF_013277515.1 Streptococcus sp. k-402
CTGACGAAGTCAGCTCAAAGCACTGCTTTGAGGTTGTAGATAAGACTGACGAAGTCAGTAACATATACCTACGGCAAGGCGAAGTTGACGTAGTTTGAAGAGATTTTCGAAGAGTATAAAAGAAAGAAGCTGGCAAAGGAGACGGGGATGGAACAAACATTTTTTATAATTAAACCAGACGGTGTAAAAAGAGGGCTAGTGGGTGAAGTGCTGAAACGCATCGAACAACGTGGATTTACAATCGAAAAATTGGAGTTGCGTTCACAGGTTTCAGAAGAGTTGATTGATCAGCACTATCAGGACTTGGTTGGTCAAAGTTTTTACCCACCGATTCGTGAATTTATGACTTCAGGACCGGTTCTTGTAGGTATCATTTCTGGTCCCAAAGTAATTGAAACTTGGCGGACCATGATGGGTGCTACTCGTCCAGAAGAAGCTTTACCAGGAACTATTCGAGGTGATTTTGCAAAAGCTGCCGGAGAAAACCAAGCTATTCAAAATGTTGTGCATGGTTCAGATTCAGAAGAGTCAGCTAAGCGAGAAATTGCTCTTTGGTTTTAAGAGTGGATTGGCTCAATCAATTGGTTAAAAGCTCATTTGAATAGAAAGTATAGTCAATTAGTTTAAGACATGACGCATAATATCAAATTTTTTAGTTTTTGATATGGTGTGTTTTTTTTGATTATGTGACTATTAGTCCGTCTCGCTTCGTTAGGTGCGAGACAAAAAAACACCCACTATGTGGGTGCGCGTCGAAAGTTATACCAAAAAAAACTCCAAACGCGATACAATAAAAGTGTTCAAGCCAATTGTAAAGCGAAAGGAGAAAAATATGGCACAAAAGATTCTTTTGTCCTGCTCTTGTTTCAATTGACTATATTTCTATACTTTTTCTTCCTTTCTCTGTGAAAATCGCAAGCTTTTCCCACCTTTTCTCAATACTGAAACAACATCTTTCTAGAACTTCAATAATTTCTTTTTGTGTTAAATCATTATTTAACTAAATCTTTGGAGGCAATACGTTTTCAAATCTACTTTTTACCATAGATTTTGAGCTTTCAACACAGATTACTAAGCCAAAAATGCTCTAAATTTTTGAAATTCTAATAAATCCCACTCAACTTCATCATCATCTTTGACTTTCACAATATCTCCTTCAAAATAACATGGAATAAAGATAGTTTTCTTTTGAAACGGTTGTAGGAGGAAAATCTCTCCTACACTATTATTGATTCATGATAATATTTCAGTAACTCATCGTGCAATTAAAAACAAGGATTTTTATTTCAGACGATCCATCGTGAACACTTCATCAGCCATCTCCCAAATTGCCGGATTATGTGTTGCGATAATGATTAGCCTATTATCATCTCGAAGAGATAGCAAAATCTCCATAATCAACTGAGAGGTTGCTGGGTCTATTGAAGCTGTTGGCTCATCTGCCAGAATAAAGGGTGGATTCTTTAAGATAATTTTTGCCAAGGCAACCCGTTGCGATTCTCCGCCCGATAACTCAAAGATGCGCTTATCTAGGTCAAGATAAGCCAGGCCGACCTGTTCTAAAGCCTGCTTCTGCCTCAACCGCTGTTCCGACCGACTCAACTTTTGACCAATGAGACCTAGCTTAAGGTTTTCTTCAATACTTTGGTTTTCAATTAAGCCAAAGTTCTGGAAGAGGTAGCCCAATTCGTGACGGAAAAAATCACTCGATTTATAATTGGCCAAGTCTTTACCTCGGTAAAAAATCGTCCCATCATAAGATTCTAATTTTCCAATCATGTTCATCAAGGTTGTTTTTCCGCTACCACTTGAACCAATTAAGGCATAGACTTTTCCAGCCTCAAATGTCATTGAAAGATTCGAAAATAACTCTCGTTCTCCAAAAGATTTACTCACCTGTTTAAGTTCAATCATATTAACCTCCCTTCAAAACAAGCATGGACATCTTGTTTTCTTTCTGCATTTGGATATGTAACTGTAAAAGAGATAGACCAGTAAAGAGTAACAAGACTAAGAAAGCAACTACTATCTCTACCTGAAGAAATACACTCGCAACAAATCCCAGTAAAAACACACCCAGTTGAGCAAAGAGATAAGTGCGATGGATTTCTAAGAACCTGAGACCTGCAATGCGTTTGATAAAAATGGCACGTCTAAATTC
Organism: Streptococcus sp. k-402; assembly: GCF_013277515.1. Lineage (GTDB taxonomy): Bacteria > Bacillota > Bacilli > Lactobacillales > Streptococcaceae > Streptococcus. The sequence goes on from NZ_VMNB01000003.1 coordinate 318,744, forward strand.
TTCAAAGTAGAGCCTATTCATAGTGTTAAACAACAAGATTGAAGTTACAATCCCAAGCACAGCTCCTGCTAGCATTACCCAACGTTCCCTCTGGATATTATCCAATAATGTGATGTAGTTGTGGTAACCTGTTTGCATTTCTGAGACCCAATTTTCAATGCCTTGTCTCTGGATAAGCTCCTGGGCATCAGACAATTGATTAAAGAGAACGTAGTTCTGTACTGCGTCTACCCAAAAGAAAATGGACTGTGGACCAGTTGATTGGGGTGTTATAACAATGATGATTGGATCTTTCAAAAACTGCTGGTAAGAAATAGGGGTCGTATTATACACAAAACGATCCTGACCTGATTCTAAATAACCTACCGTAGCAGTCATTTGTTGTCGTTCATCTTGACTAGACATGCGACTGGTTAAGTCGTCTTCAAAAACAGATTTATAATGTTCTTCCTCTGAACGGAGGTGTTCAGGCAGCAATAAGACAAACTCCCCTACATCAAGGTGATTCATCTTTTGCTCAATAGTTGTATCTACAGGAATGTTTTGACGCTCCAAGTATTGCGGTGTGACGATAAGGACATTGCCATTCGGGCTGTAATCGTGCCATTCTGTAGAGGTTGTCAAGTTTTTGGAGGAAGCCATGCCATTTTGCAAAGAACGGTCAATTAACTGGTGTCTAGATAAGAAAGCCTTTTTTTCTGAAACAGCCAGATCCATCAATTGATACCAAGTTCTGAGTTTCCTTTGAGCTTGTTCATCAAAACCAGGACTCGTTCCTTCACGGCTGAATGATAGGGTAATCAGTTGTCTTTCCTGGCTCCAAGCCTCTTGTCCAATCCGATGCTGTTGCCAGGCTTGGGTATACTTTAAGCTACTCCCTATTCCCAGCGTTACAATAATAATCGCTAATAGTTGACCGATTAAAATCAAACTAATGATTCCTCTGACAGGCACTTGCCCTTTTATAATCTGCATCAGGTGTATCTTTTTTATCCCAACTGCGAAGAGTTGAGCGAAAAACAGGGAGATCGACAACAAGATGAGATTATAACAGAGCAAGCCTTCTCCTATGGTCATTAGGGATTGCGTTGGAAGCGACAGAATTTTTTGCATAAGAATGGCGAGTACGCCAGCTAAACTGAAACCAACAGCTATCCCTTTCAAATCCTCACCAACTGGTCTAAGGAAAATGGACCACCGTTTCTCTCCTGAAATGAGGCGAATGCCCGACGACCGTAATTGGCTAATTTGACTAATTAAAGTCAGTGCTCCAAAGGTTAAGATGAAAATCAATAGACTGATTAACTGAAATCCGTTACTAAAGATAGCCATTAACGTAGATAGTTTGGATGGAATTATCAGGTGCATGTTAGTCAAGCCAAGTTGACTTAGCTCCTCCCTTAGCAAGTGAATATCTAGGTTTCCATCGAATACAAAATAGTTTGTTTCAACACTACTACTTTGAGCATCTTCTAGTTTTTTTTCCTGTAGCCCATCAGGCAACTTTCCGTTCCCAAAGGTCGTATAAGAAAACACTGGAGTACCTTCTGAGTTAGGATCTTGGTGTTGAATCGCAATAAAGCTATCTGTTTCTTCTGCTAGTTTTTCCAAGCGTGTAGCAACATGCTGAAAAGTTGTTTCAGGGGAAGAATCATGTACAACAACGTTGGGGTAATAATGGGAGACATATGTATCAGTCCAAATGGTAAATACCCAAACAAAGAACAAACTAGCAAGCAGGTTGGATATGAGTATAAATAATTTTTTCATAGTGCATTCCTTATTCTAAAACAGAGGGCAGAAATACCTCTGCCCTCTATAAACTAAACAAGCTTACTAAACTATTGATAAAAGAATCTTCTTCAATTATTCTTTACCATCCCGCATCAAATGTAACTTGCTCCCCAAAATTTGTATTAACAAACGCATAGGCCGCACTATGTGCTCCTGCATAAACTGTTTTTTGATTGTCACGTCCATTACTTCCAACATAGGCCCAGTGATACTGTGAACCATGATAATAATTCGAAAATGCTCCCCAATTATTTGGATCATGATGGCCTCCATAGGTCCACTCGCCACCACGGTGAGAAACTGCCAAAACAGGAAGAGCTAAACTAAATGCCAAAACGGCAAGGGATGATGCAACTACTTTTCTAAATTTTAACATATTATTACTCCTCTGAATGAAATATTATGAAAATGAGCGAAATGCAACTACATATTTTAATTAGAAATCTCAGTCTGAATTATAGTATCCTATTTTTTCCTCCTTTCTAACTGCACGTTCCTTTCTACAGACAGAGACCTAATTTTATAAACCAATCTTAAATACTTTAGATTTTGTAACTCATAATTTTCAACAGTTGGTTAGCTATGAAAGCATTTTATCAAACATCTCCATTCTTATATCTATCTGGTATTGTTACAAGCTCTCATCAGAATACCTTTCTCTAAATAGTTGAATTTTAAAGTAATACGAAATCAATCAGCCTTCCCAACATCAAGACCATTGGACTTCTTTTGTGATTGCACTCGAATCTCCAATTGTCTATTCTTCTGAATAAACTGTTGGTAAGGAATTGTGTTACTAAACATAAAAACACCTAGTAATACTAATATAGATAATTTTTGAATTCCACGATTTTTCTTCATTCGTGAAACCCTTTTCTTTTTCCTTGTTTTCATTTTAACATATATATATTATTCGGTCAAGCATTTTTATGTAATTTTTGACTTTTTTTAGTTTATTACCATAAAGAATTATTTATTCTTTTAACTTGCTATTTTGAACTAAAAATTTTATAACGAAATTAAGCAAATAGGAAGGTTTATTATCTTTAATGAATACACTCGCAGAGAAATTCAGATTGAAAAGAAAAGAGTTGAGACTCTCCCAACAAACTCTTGCAGAAGGAATTTGTGAACAAAGCCAGATTAGTAAAATTGAGAGAGGGCATTTCATTCCCTCCGCAGACCTTTTGTTCAAACTCTCACAACGACTCGAAGTGCCATTAGATTATTTTTTTAATGAACAAATTGAAATTAAATCTAACCTCTCTAATTTCAAGCAATTATCTGCTCGACTATTAGATGACAGAAATTATGACGATTTGGAATATATTTATAGAATAGAGATTGAACGAAGCACTTTTCTAACACTAGAAGACCGAACTTACCTTGAATGGATTAAAGCTATTATTGACTTCTATCAATATGACAGTAAGTGTGAGGCTATTTCTTCATTGGAAAATATATTATTAAAAGTCTCCTCAAATACTCTGATTTATTTAAAGGCATTGAATACTCTATCTAATTTCTATTCCTTAGTGGGTCGTGAACAAGAATATGAGGCAAACTACTCTCATTTGATGGAGTTATATCAGACAAAAAATTTTGAGCATCAAGAGTTTTTATTTGGCTACATCAGAGTTCGTTACAACTACGCTCACTACCTAGTGTCAAAGGAAAAATATAACGAAGCCATCCAAGAAGCTCTTGAGACGATTGAACTCTGTAAACAAAGACAGACAAGCTACCAACTGGCTCCTCTACTTATTCTTGTAGGAAATGCTGGGGCCAAATTTCTAGACAAAGAACAAGTCAAAAATTATTATATAGAAGCAAGAGAGTTATGTAAGATTTATAACAATCCTTTAATGTTGATGAAGATAGAAAATTATTTGAAGGAATTAGATACTGTTTAGTTAATCTTGACATTATAGTTTTTCTGAAACGTTAAATAACCTGTAAGGCTGATAGTGAAATGAATACTATCAGCCTTATTTCAAATTTATATTATTCCAAAATCTCTTCAAACCACGTCAGTTCTATCTGCAACCTCAAAACAGTGTTTTGAGCAACCTGTGGCTAGCATCCTAGTTTGCTCTTTGATTTTCATTGAGTATTAGTCTCTCATGTTTGTTTAGCGTCTTAAAAAGACATTTGAGAAGATTAGAAACAGTTCTCTCTTTTCTCCTAGTATAATGATTGGTAGGAAGGGAGAGAAAAGATGAAATCAATGAGAATCTTATTTTTGTTAGCTTTAATTCAAATCAGTTTGAGTAGCTGTTTCCTATGGAAGGAATGCATCTTGTCCTTTAAACAAAGTACAGCTTTTTTCATCGGAAGTATGATCTTCGTTTCAGGAATCTGTGCTGGAGTAAATTATCTTTATACTCGTAAGCAAGAAGTCCATAGTGTCCTAGCTAGTAAGAAGTCAGTGAAGCTTTTTTACAGTATCTTGCTCTTAATTAATTTATTAGGAGCTGTCCTTGCTTTGTCAGACAACTTGTTCATCAAAAATACGCTGCAGCAAGAATTAGTTGACTTTTTATTGCCATCCTTTTTCTTTCTATTTGGGCTAGATTTGCTGATTTTTTTACCCTTGAAAAAATACATGCGCGATTTGCTTGCTATGCTAGACAGAAAAAAGACAGTGTTGGTGACTATTTTAGCAACACTTCTCTTCTTAAGAAATCCAATGACCATTGTATCACTTCTGATGTATATTGGACTGGGTTTGTTTTTTGCAGCCTATCTTGTCCCAAATTCTGTTAAGAAGGAAGTCTCCTTTTATGGTCATATTTTCCGAGATCTTGTATTGGTCATTGCTACGCTCATTTTCTTTTAGAGAAAGCCTGTTTTTATGGATGTTATGATGGTAAGTTTAGTAGGAAAATAGACACAAAAGAAAAGTTTTTGGTATAATAAGAGTATGTACACAAAAAATGAAGAAGAGCTACAATCCTTAGGGGAGCGTTTGGGTCATCTATTAGCAAAGAATGATGTTTTAATCTTAACTGGAGAACTGGGAGCAGGTAAAACGACCTTTACTAAAGGACTTGCGAAAGGATTGCAGATTTCTCAAATGATTAAAAGTCCCACCTATACTATCGTAAGAGAGTATGAAGGCAGACTGCCACTTTATCACCTAGATGTTTATCGTATAGAGGGGGATGCTGATTCTATCGACTTGGATGAATTTCTCTTTGGTGGAGGCGTGACTGTTATTGAGTGGGGAAATCTCTTAGGAGATGCCTTGCCAGATACTTATTTAGAATTGGAAATTCTAAAAGAAGAAGACGGTCGCCGTTTAAATTTTCAGGCAAAGGGTTTGCGTGCAGAAAAACTCTTAGAGGAGCTTCAACATGGAGTATGAATTGCTCATTAGGGAAGCAGAGCCCAAAGATGCAGCTGAATTAGTGGCTTTTTTAAATCGTGTGAGTTTGGAGACAGATTTTACCAGCCTAGACAGAGATGGTATTCTCTTGACCAGTGAGGAGATGGAAATATTCCTCAACAAGCAAGCTAGTTCGGACAATCAGATAACCTTACTTGCATTTTTAAATGATAAAATTGCAGGTATTGTAAATATTACAGCTGACCAGCGCAAGAGAGTCCGTCACATTGGAGATCTCTTCATTGTGATTGGAAAAAGATATTGGAATAATGGATTGGGAAGTTTGTTGCTAGAAGAAGCGATAGAGTGGGCACAAGCAAGCGGCATCCTGCGTCGTCTCCAGCTGACTGTCCAAACTCGTAATCAAGCTGCGGTTCATCTTTATCAAAAGCATGGCTTTATAATTGAAGGTCGCCAAGAGCGTGGGGCATATATAGAAGAAGGGAAATTTATCGATGTTTACTTGATGGGTAAACTGATCGATTAGTAGAAATATGGTTAAAAAAATTATTGGAATGGTGCTGGCTTTACTTTCTGTAACTGTAGTAGGAGCAGGTATTTTTGCTTATACTATTTATCAACAAGGGACAGAAACCTTAGCTAAAACCTATAAAAAAATCGGCGAAGAAACCAAGGTTATTGAAGCGACTGAACCTCTAACCATTCTGTTAATGGGGGTTGATACCGGAAATGCTGAACGAACTGAAACTTGGGTCGGTAGAAGTGATAGCATGATCTTGATGACAGTGAATCCTAAAACGAAAAAAACAACGATGATGAGTTTAGAGCGGGATATTCTGACCCGCATTGAATCAGGGAATGGTCAGGCTCATGAAGCGAAACTGAATTCAGCATATGCAGATGGTGGAGCAGAGCTTGCTATAGAAACCATTCAAAAAATGATGAATATCCATATTGATCGCTATGTGATGGTCAATATGAAAGGGTTACAAAAACTAGTGGATGCAGTAGGTGGTATTACAGTCAATAATACCCTAGGTTTCCCAATTTCTATCAGTGACCAAGAAGAATTTAATACCATTTCTATCGGTGTTGGGGAGCAACATATTGGGGGAGAAGAAGCCCTAGTCTATGCACGAATGCGTTACCAAGATCCTGAGGGAGATTATGGTCGTCAAAAACGTCAACGTGAAGTTATTCAAAAAGTCATGGAAAAAGCTCTCAGTTTAAATAGCGTTGGTCATTATCAAGAGATTCTAAAAGCTTTGAGTGACAATATGCAGACCAATATTGATTTGTCTGCAAAAAGTATCCCTAACTTGCTAGGCTATAAAGATTCATTTAAAACCATTGAAACTCAGCAGTTGCAGGGTGAAGGAGAGATGCTTCAAGGTGTTTCTTACCAGGTTGTTTCGAGAGCCCATATGTTGGAAATGCAAAATCTACTCCGACGTTCTTTGGGACAAGAAGAAGTTACCCAGGTCGAAACCAATGCGGTCTTATTTGAAGATTTGTTTGGACGGGTGCCTGTTGGTGATGGAGATAATCAAGAACAAGGTGTCTTTGTAACAAATGAAGTAGAATAGTTCATTTGTTGATAAAAATAAAAAATCAATCGTAGGAAAATTCCTGCGATTTTTTCAAAAAAATACGAATAGATAGGTAGGAGGAAACATGAAAGCAGAAATCATTGCTGTTGGAACAGAGATTTTGACAGGACAGATTGTCAACACCAATGCTCAGTTTTTGTCGGAAAAACTAGCTGAGATTGGAGTAGACGTATATTTTCAGACGGCTGTAGGAGACAATGAAGCTCGTCTCTTGTCTTTACTTGAGAGTGCCAGTCAACGTAGCAGTCTGGTGATTTTGACAGGCGGTTTGGGGCCAACTGAGGACGATTTGACCAAACAAACTCTAGCTAAATTTTTAGGGAAAGAATTAGTCTTCGATCCTCAGGCTCAGGAGAAGTTGGATGTCTTTTTTGCCCAGAGACCAGACTATGCCCGAACACCGAATAATGAAAGACAAGCTCAAATTGTAGAAGGAGCGACTCCACTGTCCAACGAAACAGGATTGGCTGTGGGAGGAATATTGGAAGTCGATGGAGTAATCTACGTTGTCCTTCCAGGTCCACCAAGTGAATTGAAACCCATGGTCTTAAACCACCTTCTACCCAAGTTGATGACAGGGAGCAAGTTGTATTCCCGAGTTCTTCGTTTCTTTGGGATTGGCGAGAGCCAGTTGGTTACGATTTTGGCTGATTTAATTGATAATCAGACCGATCCGACCTTGGCACCTTATGCCAAGACAGGAGAGGTAACCTTGCGTCTGTCAACAAAGGCTAGCAGTCAAGAAGAGGCGAATCAAGCGTTGGATGTTTTGGAAAATAAAATCTTGAACTGTCAGACTTTCGAAAGCCTTTCTTTACGAGACCTTTGTTATGGTTATGGGGAAGAGTCCAGCTTGGCCAGTATTGTGGTAGAAGAACTGAAAAAACAAGGGAAAACCATCACGGCTGCAGAGAGTTTAACGGCAGGGCTTTTCCAAGCCAATGTAGCGGATTTTTCAGGTGCTTCCAGTATATTTAAGGGTGGTTTTGTGACCTATAGCTTGGAGGAAAAATCAAAGATGTTGGATATTCCTGTCAAGGATTTGGAAGAACAGGGTGTGGTGTCTGAATTTACAGCTCAGAAGATGGCTGAGCAGGCACGAAGCAAGACACAGTCAGATTTTGGCATTAGTTTGACTGGAGTAGCAGGACCAGATAGCCTCGAAGGACACCCAGCTGGGACAGTTTACATAGGATTGGCACAGGAGCAAGGAACTGAGGTCATTAAGGTGAATATTGGAGGCAGAAGTCGAGCAGATGTACGTCACATTGCTGTTATGCATGCCTTTAACCTAGTTCGCAAGGCTTTATTAAGTGACTAACTTTTGATATAATAGTAGACAGGTCTGAGGATCATTAGAATGCAGGAGAATAGAATGGCGAAAAAACCAAAAAAATTAGAAGAAATTTCAAAAAAATTTGGGGCAGAACGTGAAAAAGCCTTGAATGACGCTCTTAAACTGATTGAGAAAGACTTTGGTAAGGGTTCAATCATGCGTTTGGGTGAACGTGCGGAGCAAAAGGTGCAAGTGATGAGCTCAGGTTCCTTGGCTCTTGACATTGCCCTTGGTTCAGGTGGTTATCCTAAGGGACGTATCATCGAAATCTATGGGCCAGAGTCATCTGGTAAGACAACGGTTGCCCTTCATGCAGTTGCGCAAGCGCAAAAAGAAGGTGGGATTGCAGCCTTTATCGATGCGGAGCATGCCCTTGACCCAGCTTATGCTGCGGCCCTTGGTGTTAACATTGACGAATTGCTCTTGTCACAACCAGACTCAGGAGAGCAAGGTCTTGAAATTGCAGGAAAATTGATTGACTCAGGTGCTGTAGATCTTGTCGTGGTCGACTCAGTTGCTGCCCTTGTACCTCGTGCGGAGATTGATGGAGATATCGGTGATAGCCACGTTGGTTTGCAGGCCCGTATGATGAGTCAGGCCATGCGTAAACTTGGTGCTTCTATCAATAAAACCAAAACAATTGCTATCTTTATCAACCAATTGCGTGAAAAAGTTGGGGTCATGTTTGGAAATCCAGAAACAACACCTGGCGGACGTGCTTTGAAATTCTATGCTTCAGTCCGCTTAGATGTTCGTGGTAACACACAAATTAAGGGAACTGGTGACCAAAAAGAAACCAATGTCGGTAAAGAAACTAAGATTAAGGTTGTAAAAAATAAGGTAGCTCCACCGTTTAAGGAAACCGTAGTTGAAATTATGTACGGAGAAGGAATTTCTAAGACTGGTGAACTCTTGAAGATTGCAAGCGACTTGGATATTATCAAAAAAGCAGGAGCTTGGTATTCTTACAAGGATGAAAAAATCGGTCAGGGTTCTGAGAATTCTAAGAAATATTTGGCAGAGCACCCAGAAATCTTTGATGAAATTGATAAGCAAGTCCGTTCTAAATTTGGCTTGATTGATGGAGAAGAAGCTTCAGAACAAGATACTGAAAACAAAAAAGATGAAGCAGTTCAAGCAGATTCTGTGAATGAAGAAGTGACACTTGACCTAGGCGATGAACTTGAAATCGAAATTGAAGAATAAGCTGTTAAAGTAGTGGAGAAATCCGCTACTTTTTCGATTTTTGATTCAAGATTTCAGATTGACTATAGTTTACTGTTTCTTGTGGCTCCACTAGAAAGCTGATGTAATAGCCTTATGAATAAAAAACGAACAGTGGACCTGATACATGGTCCGATTCTTCCTTCTCTCTTGAGTTTTGCCTTCCCAATCTTGCTGTCTAATATCTTTCAGCAACTCTATAACACTGCTGATGTCTTGATTGTTGGACGTTTTCTTGGACAAGACTCCTTGGCAGCGGTAGGGGCGACGACAGCGATTTTTGACCTGATTGTAGGTTTTACTCTTAGTGTTGGCAATGGGATGGGGATTGTCATTGCCCGTTATTATGGGGCTCGAAATTTCACTAAAATAAAGGAAGCAGTAGCAGCCACCTGGATTTTAGGAGCTCTGTTGAGTATTGTAGTGATGCTACTGGGCTTTCTTGGTCTATATCCTCTTTTACAATACCTAGATACCCCTGTAGAAATCCTTCCCCAATCCTATCAATATATTTCTATGATTGTGACCTGTGTTGGTGTCAGCTTTGCTTATAATCTCTTTGCAGGTTTGTTGCGGTCTATTGGGGACAGTCTAGCTGCGCTTGGTTTTCTGATTTTCTCTGCTCTGGTTAATGTGGTTCTGGATCTCTATTTTATTACGCAATTGCATCTGGGAGTTCAATCCGCGGGACTTGCTACCATTATTTCGCAAGGTTTATCAGCGGTTCTCTGCTTTTATTATATTCGTAAAAGTGTGCCAGAACTCTTGCCACAGTTTAAACATTTCAAATGGGACAAAAGCTTGTACGCGGATCTCTTGGAGCAAGGTTTGGCTATGGGCTTGATGAGTTCAATTGTATCTATCGGCAGTGTGATTTTACAGTTTTCTGTTAATACATTTGGTGCAGTGATTATTAGTGCCCAGACGGCAGCTCGACGCATTATGACCTTTGCCCTTCTTCCTATGACTGCTATTTCTGCCTCGATGACGACCTTTGCTTCTCAGAATCTAGGAGCTAAGCGACCTGACCGCATTGTTCAAGGTCTTCGAATCGGCAGTCGTTTAAGTATGTCCTGGGCAGTTTTGGTTTGTATCTTCCTCTTTTTTGCCAGTCCAGCCTTGGTTTCCTTCTTGGCTAGTTCGACGGATAGCTACCTGGTAGAAAATGGTAGTCTCTATCTGCAAATTAGCTCAGCCTTTTATCCAATTTTGAGCCTCTTGTTGATTTATCGCAATTGCTTGCAGGGCTTGGGGCAAAAGATCCTTCCTCTAGTTTCTAGTTTTATTGAACTAATCGGGAAAATCGCTTTTGTGGTCTTGATTATCCCTTGGGCAGGCTATAAGGGAGTTATCCTTTGCGAACCCCTAATCTGGGTTGCCATGACAGTTCAACTGTACTTTTCGCTTTTCCGTCATCCTTTAATAAAAGAAGGCAAGGCCATCTTGGCAACAAAAGTGTCATCATAGCTCGATTTGCTGAATAAAATCTCTTTCCTCTAGTGAAAATCGAAAAAACTTGTGTTCTATTCTTTAGTTTGGTCTTGAAAACAGTTTAACAGACTTTTGATTTCTTTTATATGATATAATAAAGTATAGTATTTATGAAAAGGACATATAGAGACTGTAAAAATATACTTTTGAAAAGCTTTTTAGTTTGGGGTGTTGTTGTAGATAGAATGCAGACCTTATCAGTCCTATTTACAATGTCAAAATAGTGCGTTTTGAAGTTCTATCTACAAGCCTAATCGTGACTAAGATTGTCTTCTTTGTAAGGTAGAAATAAAGGAGTTTCTGGTTCTGGATTGTAAAAAATAAGTTGTTTTAATTGATAAGGAGTAGAATATGGAAATTGATGTGAGTAAATTAAGAACAGATTTGCCTCAAGTCGGCGTGCAACCATATAGGCAAGTCCATGCCCATTCCACAGGCAACCGCAACTCAACGGTTCAAAATGAGGCTGACTACCATTACAGAAAAGATCCTGAATTGGGCTTCTTTTCTCACGTAGTCGGTAATGGTCGTGTTATGCAGGTAGGCCCTGTTGATAATGGTGCCTGGGACGTTGGGGGCGGTTGGAATGCAGAAGGTTATGCACAAGTTGAACTGATTGAAAGCCATGAATCAAAAGAAGAGTTTCTGATTGACTATCGTCTCTATATCGAACTCTTGCGCAATCTAGCGGATGAAGCTGGTATACCGAAAACACTTGATACAGACGACTTGGCAGGTATCAAGACACACGAATACTGCACCAATAACCAACCTGACAACAACTCAGATCACATTGACCCCTATCCTTATCTTGCCAAATGGGGTATTAGCCGTGAGCAATTCAAGCAGGATATTGAAAACGGCTTGACGATTGAAGCAGGATGGCAACAGAACGATACTGGCACCTGGTATGTACACTCAGACGGTTCTTATCCAAAAGATAAGTTTGAGAAAATCAATGGTACCTGGTATTACTTTGACGGTTCAGGCTATATGCTTGCAGACCGCTGGAAGAAGCACATAGACGGCAACTGGTACTGGTTTGATCAGTCAGGCGAAATGGCGACAGGCTGGAAGAAAATCGCTGAGAAGTGGTACTATTTCGACGCAGAAGGAGCCATGAAAACAGGCTGGATCAAATACAAGGAGACTTGGTACTATCTTGATAGTCAAAATGGGGACATGGTTTCCAATGCCTTTGTCAAATCAAATGATGGCTGGTATTACCTTAAAGAAGATGGTACGATAGCAGAAAAACCAGAATTTACAGTCGAGCCTGAAGGCTTGATAACAGTAAAATAATAATGGAATGTCTTTCAAATCAGAACAGCGCATATTATTAGGTCTTGAAAAAGCTTAATAGTATGCGTTTTCTTGTGGAGATATTTCCTTCAATTTTTGCTACTATATTAAATAAAAATCAAACTATAAAGTTATTCTCAAATAAAGTCTAATACTCTTTGAAAATCTCATCAACCAGGTCAGCTTCCATCTGCAACAGTGTTTTGAGCTGACTTCGTCAGTCTTATCTACAACCTCAAAACAGTGTTTTTAGCAGCCTGCGGCTAGTTTCCTAGTTTGCTCTTTGATTTTCATTGAGTATAAATTTGACAATGTAAACCGAGTCGGATAGCTTTAAATACTGTTTTGAGGTTGAAGATACGATTTTTGATAGGAACTCATCAAATAGGTTTACTATCATCAATTTTGGATTTTTAAGCAGCACCAATAAATTGCTTTCTTGTTTTGTCATAATTTTTTTATTTTAAAAATTGACTTTATGACAAGGGTGTGCTATTCTTTTTATGAGAGGTGTATGAATATGATAAATGTATGTGATGTTGGAAAAAGAATAAAAGAACTTAGAATATCTTCAAATCTTACTCAAGATAAGATTGCTGAATATTTGTCTTTGAATCAAAGCATGATTGCCAAAATGGAAAAAGGTGAAAGGAATATCACGTCGGATGTTATTGAGAAACTATCTGCCCTGTTTTGCTGTACGGTTGAATATCTTTTGTTTGGCGAACAAGCTGAACAACAGTGTGTCATATCGTTTAGAAAAAATAAAATAGTAGACCAAGATCTTAAAGTTTTAGCGAAAATCAATAAAATTGTATTGAATCAATTTGAGATAGATCAGCTATTGGAGACAAAATAAATGATTGATAAAATGGATTTAAGTAATAAAGCTTCAAATCTTAGAAAAAAGTTGGGAGCTGATGGTGAAGCGCCGATAGATATTTTTAAATTGGTACAAAAGATAGAAAATTTGACGCTGGTATTTTATGGACTCGGAAAGAATATTAGCGGAGTCTGTTATAAAGGAACTCAGTCCAGTCTCATTGTAATCAATTCAGACATGTCATTAGGAAGACAAAGATTTTCTTTAGCACATGAACTGTATCATCTTTATTATGATGAGGTGAAGAATAGTTCAGTCAGTCTTATCTTGATTGGTGAAGGAGATGAAACTGAAAGAAAAGCGGATCAGTTTGCTTCTTATTTTTTAATTTCCCCATCTTCACTGTATAGGATGGTTGAGGAAATCAGAGAAAATGCCAATAGAACTCATCTTGAAGTAGAAGATATTATAAAATTGGGTCAGTTTTATGGTATCAGTCATAAAGCTATGTTATATAGATTGCGGAATGATGGATACCTTGATGCAGAAGAAATTAAAAATATGGATATTAGTGTTATAGAGACAGCTTCAAGATTAGGCTATGATACAAGTTTATATCGTCCTTTGTCAGAAAGTAAAAAGGAAATGGTATTAGGACACTATATTAAATCGACTGAACAACTTTTAGAAAATAACAGAATTTCGCAAGGGAAGTATGAGGAACTGCTACTAGATGCTTTCAGATATGATATTGTATATGGGCTAGATGAAGAGGGGGAGTTGTCGTTTGACTAGTCGTGTATTTATTGATACAGATTGTATTTCAGCATTTTTATGGGTTGGCACTGAACATCTTTTAGAAAAGCTCTATTCGGGTAAAATTGTTATTCCACAAGAGGTGTATGATGAAATCAATATACCTACAATTCCCCATTTAAAATCTAGGATAGACCAGTTAGTAGCTAAGGGTTCGGCTGAGATTGTGAGCATAGACATTGGAACTGAAGAATACGCATTATATAGAGATTTAACAAGAAATCATGATAGTAACAAGGTTATTGGTAAGGGAGAAGCGGCTTCTATTTCCTTAGCGAAAAAGCATAACGGGATATTAGGAAGTAATAACCTAAGAGATGTTGAACCATATGTAGAAAAATTTTCTTTAGAACATATGACAACAGGAGATATACTGGTTGAAGCCTTTAAGGCGCAATTTATTACTGAACAAGAGGGGAATCATATCTGGAATAATATGCTTAAAAAGAGAAGGAAAATTGGTGCAAATTCATTTTCAGACTATCTTCGTGGAAGTGTTCATCAAAATAGACAAAAATAAATTTGGATAAATCGAACTCACTATTCAGGAGGCATATGAGCACTTCGAAGAAGAAAAGTGTCAAATTGAGCCTATAAGAGTAGAAATGACCTACATAGGGGATGAGAGAAAAGTTGTCCTTGAAGTTTCCCTGAACTATCAGTCGCATGTCAAACGATATGTAGGGTGATATGAGAGGGGATAGCGAGTAGTTTTTGGTTATTTTATCAAAAAACTTGTATTTTATCATACTGAATGATAAAATACAAGAAAAATAGTAGAATAAAGGAAAGCTTTTCTAAAATGTGTATCTCCCCACAGGATTCGTTCTTGTGGGATTTTTTCGTTAAAGAAAGCGATAAATATTGACTTTTTTAAAGAAAGATGTCATAATTAAGTTGGAAAAAACGTAAAAGTATCACTTTTCTCGTTATCCCGACTCCCAAAACGTCGTTAAACCGCTCGGCAATCCATGGAGACATGGACACATAGTAGTAAGCACGCTATGTGGCTTGGCAGAGCTAAAAACTGTTCCCTTGCGATAAGCCTAATAAGCACAACATAGGGAGTTAGAGAAGCCGACTCTAATCATCCACTTTGGGCAGTAGTGAGAACTGCCCCGTGCTTTTTTTATTTTGAGAAAATATGGAGTTTGTCGTTGAAATTACTTGATTGTATTTTAGATTATCAAGAGAAATTCGATGGAAAAACATGTCAAGTATCAACGAATTATAAGCATTTAGAGACTTTCGAAGTAGATTTTTGCTTGACTGATTTACATCACTTATTTGGCTTGCACAAAATCACACGAGATTATGCTAGTCAAACAATACCTGCTATTCAAGCTGGTGTTTTTATTTTGGAAGAATATAAAAATAATCCCATGTACAACGATATTATAGAAAGGATATCTTTGTATAGTTTTATCGGTGATATCTTCTATTCTAAGATAACAAGTTGTTGTATCCTAGCCAAAGATTTATCTAAAAACACTATGAAGTTGGACGTCATATTTTTTGAAGATAGAAACAAAAGATCCGCAATTTTAGGTTTACGAAGAGATAAAAGTGGAGTGTTTAAACCGGTTACTCTACATTTTACAAGCGCTAAGAAATATGCTAAAGTTCGTAAAACAGATGTGAAAGAAATTAAATGGTTATAAAAAAAACTTTTCGCAGGCTTCGGCTTGCGTTTTTTTTGTTTGATAAAATTAAAAAAATGTGCAAAAATAAGTAGAATTGAAAACAGGAAAAAACACCTCCTTTCGATTCGCCAAGCCTCTTCGCAAGGCAATGAGGGGGCGGAGAGACGCGCTCGTCAACAGAAGTATCTCATTGGAAATGTTGCTCACTTTTTTAGTGAGCTTTTTATTTAAGGAATAGGAATGAAAAATAAGAAGTTAAAATTATACTCAATGAAAATCTCTTCAAACCACATCAGCGTCGCCTTGCAGTCTGTATCTTACTGACCAAGCTATGATGATGGACTTAGAATAGGTGGTTTGGAGTGTCCTAGCGGCTAGGAAATGCTGATCATAGTTCTTTGCTGAGGCTAGGGTGTTTCAACATTCAACACTCAACTGGTTGATCTAATTGATAGGAAGGAAATTACTATAAAATACTCAGACTTCTATCATATATTTTGAAATGTTTGTGTAATCAAAATGTAATAATATTGTAACATTGGCGCAGAGGATGTTTAGCATATATAAATGTAGTATAACTCTTGTATATTTGTTAAAAAATGGGTTGTATCAAAAGGCTTTACACATCTATGCATATATATATATATAATGTCGCTTTTTTCTTGCATTTCCTAACTCTATACTATCAGCGAGGGGGTTGATTTGTATGTCAGAAGTGTTAGTATAGAGTTGATATATTATCGTCTGTCGGCTTTTTGCGCGCTTTCTAAGCTTGGGGAAGCTCTCAGACGAGGAAAGGATTCACTTATGTTCAAGAAAAAGAATGATGGTAATGGAGAGAAAATTTTCCGTTATTCCATTCGTAAATACCATTTTGGGGCTGCTAGTGTTGCGGTTGCGGCTCTGATGTTTTTTGCAAATGGGGTGCAAGCGCAGGCACCTGCGGTATCTTCGGCAACAGCCAGTGATGTAGTTGCTGGATCTGCTGGAACACCAGATAAGGATAAGCAGGAGTCAGATGTGGAAGAGCCAGAGAAGGTCTCTGAGACTGAACCGTCGGCTGAGCTCCAGTATACAGGGGAGTCAAACTCTCCAGAGACTAAAGCCGAGGACGCTAGTAAGGGACCGGAAACAGCTAACCTTGCTCCGACCAAATCAGAGACGAAACCAGCTGCTCAAGAAACTTCTCAAGGAGGAGCAGTAAAAGAGCAAGACCAGCCCACATCTGCCACTAAAACGACAGAAGCTAAATCACTCCAAGGCAATCTGCAAACTTTGTTGGAAAAACTAACTCTTAGCTCCATGAAAGCGCTCCACAATGAAGTGGAATCGCGTCTAGCAGCAGCTAAGGCAGTTTTGGAAGATCCAAAAGCGACGCAAGCGCAGGTTGATGAGCAAGTAAGACTGATGGAAGAACTGACGAGCCGTGTCAAGGAAGCTTTGTCGCCTCAAGTTTCAACTCCTCCAGTCTTAGAAAAAGCAGGTCTGACAAATCATGGACTTGCTGCTCCAGAGGGGGCTGTTTTAACTCCAAAGACAGCTGTTACAAAAGTCCTAAAGGAGAATCATGTATCATCAACTAATGGAGAAGTCAGCACTCCATCAACTGAACTTTCAAAGCCAGAAGTTAGTGATAATCAGAATAAAGATAAATTAGAAACGCTTTCAAAAGATTTGTCTGCCTATCTGATACAGGCAAATGAAATCACACGTCCTGAGACCAAGAAACTTTTAGAAGGAGTAGAAGAAGTTGTTAAATCAATTGAAGCTAGTGTATTGCAACCTCAGCTAACACCAGCTGAAATTGAAGAACTACTCAAAAAAGGAAAACAAGCGGAGAGAAAACTTGCCTTAGCACTTACTCGTGAAAAATCAGGAAAGCGTGACCTGTTAAATGGCAAAGCAATGACACAAGGATCCTACCTGAGAGCTACACCAACGGTGCTAACTACAAAAAGGGCGTATATTGTTCGAAAAGATGATGGCTCAGAGTTGCCTGCTGAAACTTATTTGTATGCATTGAGACGGGGAGCGAACGACAGACCTCGGGAAGAAAATTTACGAGAAGTGAGAGAGGCTTTGGAGGAAGCTAAAGTTACTGTTAGAAACTTAGGTAGTGGTCGTTTTCAATGGGATTTGATTTTTAATAGTAAACAAAACAAACACCAAAATGCTTTTTATTGGTTTACTTTACCGACAGGACATACTATTACAGAGACTCTGGCAGTTACTAGAAAAGATGGGACACATACTAAGTCATCCGTTGTCGGAAGAGATTCTTTTAATGCAGAATGGGGTAAAAGTATAAAAAATACTCTGGGAGGAGGCTTTGCAACTTATGGTCCTGCTAGTGGGCGAAACGGGGATTTTAATCGTAACTTTGGTAGTATTAAGGATGTGACAAATACTGATTTTATTGCAAAAGGTGGTTCGAATCAGAGGACAGGTGCTAGTCCTACAGATACTAGGGGTTCTGAGGGGTATTATTACTTAGGACCTACTATGGGTAGATTCTATAAATGGCAGAGCGGAACAGAAGTTTCCAATGATTTTTACAACAAATCAGAGAGAATTATAGATGGATTAAAACAGCATACAAATTTATTATACCATTTCACTTTAAACACAGGGGAAGTACGAATTTCTTATATAACCCATACAGACACACCGTATGCCCCAATCTATTATGGAACGGGTATGAGAACGCTTGAGTATAATGAAGCTAAGATGTACTTCATGGCGAGAGGTTTACAAGAAAAGCCGAATGCTCCGACAGTTAACGCTAATAAAGGGACAGTAACAGTAACTCCTTATTCTGCTCAAAATCAAAACGTGGATAAGGTAGAGCTTTCTTATAAAGATAAAAATAATAATAACAAAATGGTAACCCTAATGCGTGATCCTCGAACTGGAACATGGACTAGTAGTGCGGATGGAATTGAAATCAAAGGAAATTCATTCTCATTAAAAGCAGGGGTTGCTAAGGCAGGTACAGAAGTTAGCGCCGTATCTTACTTTGGGAATAGTGATGCTAGTGATAAGAATAAAGTGACTGTACCAACCCCACAAAACATGCAATACACTCCACAAGCGAAAGATC
>NZ_VMNB01000030.1 GCF_013277515.1 Streptococcus sp. k-402
CTAAGAGATTATAGAAACAAACAAAGTAAAGAGAAACAAGAAGAACTAGAACGCGTCTTAAGAGATGAACGCTTCCGAGGGCGTCAAAGAGTGCTAAAGGACTTACGCATTGTGTTTAAAGAGTTTGACATCCGTACTCATTAGGAATTCATGCAAAAAAATAAAAAAATTTTAAAAAAGGTGTTGACAAAGTTTGAAAAGTCGGTATAATAGTAAGAGTTGAAAATAACAACTCAGGTCCGTTGGTCAAGGGGTTAAGACACCGCCTTTTCACGGCGGTAACACGGGTTCGAATCCCG
Organism: Streptococcus sp. k-402; assembly: GCF_013277515.1. Classification (GTDB taxonomy): domain Bacteria; phylum Bacillota; class Bacilli; order Lactobacillales; family Streptococcaceae; genus Streptococcus. The sequence goes on from NZ_VMNB01000030.1 coordinate 300, forward strand.
TACGGACTATGGTATGTTGCGGTTGAAACACTTGATGAAAAAAAGTTTAAAAAAGTTTCAAAAAAGTGTTGACAAGCGAAAGCGAATGTGATATACTAATATAGTTGTCGCTTGAGAGAAGTAAGTGACAAAGACCTTTGAAAACTGAACAAGACGAACCAATGTGCAGGGCACTACAACAACTGTTGTAGTACTGAACAATGAAAAAACAATAAATCTGTC
>NZ_VMNB01000004.1:0-19924 GCF_013277515.1 Streptococcus sp. k-402
GGTATGTCAATGATATTGTTTGCTGTAACTCTGATTTCTTTGAAAGATTTACTCCTAGAAAAATAAAAAGACTCTTTGTCCGTGACAGAGAGTTTTTGCGTAGTATTTTATACTCAATGAAAATCAAAGAGCAAACTAGGTAACTAGCCGCAGGCTGTACTTGAGTACGGCAAGGCGACGTTGACGCGGTTTGAAGAGATTTTCGAAGAGTATTAGCCAATCTTATGCTGTTTTTTCCAAGATTGGATGGCCCATTTATGGCTACCACGTTTGAGATTTTCAATAGCCTCATCAATAGGGAACCAAGCAATATGATTAAAGTCTTCTAGTGGTTTTTGAACTTCTTTGAAAGAAGTCGCTTCATAGAGGTAGGCAGGATTGTAGTAGTAGGTGTCACGATGACGAGAGTAGAAATATTCGTCAGCTTGTCCATAATAGGTACCAATTTCAGCAGTGAAACCAAGCTCTTCAATCAATTCACGCTTTAGGGCTTCCTGATGATTTTCACCTGCTTCAATTTCTCCACCTGGTAAGAACCAAGCACCATTGGGAGCTTGAACTAAAACTATTTGTTTTTGTTCAGCGTCTGGAATAACTGCATATACACCGTAACGTGAAACATAGTCTGTATTCGCTTTTTTTTCTCCGAAAGTTGGGTTTGCCATTGCATTTTCCTCATTATCTAGTATCGTTATTATTATCATAATGGACAAAGGGCAAGCTGTCAAGAACTTATAGTTATTTTAGTAAAAAAGAGCAGAAAATTTTCATTTTCTACTCCTTTTCTATAGGATTTATACTTCTTTTTCAGAAGTCTTTACTTCAGCTTTTTTGGCAGATTTAATTTGAATCTTGCCCTTGCTGGTCATAACTGCCTTGAGGTCTTTTTCGCTTGGATTTTCAAGGTAGTAGTCAGTGATTGCGTCCTCAATATAGTCTTGAATAGTGCGGCGAAGTGGGCGTGCTCCCATTTTTGGATCATAACCGAGGTCAACCAACTTTTCCTTGACCTTGTCAGTTACATCCAAATGAATGTTATTGCTAGAGAGGCGCTTGTTAACATCTGCTAGCATGAGCTCGATAATCTGAAGGAGGTTATCTTTGCTGAGAGCCTTAAATTCGATAATACCATCAAAACGATTCATAAACTCTGGACTAAAGAAGTTACCGAGTTCACCGAGAACAGAATTGGTACGTCCTTCTCTAGCAGCACCAAATCCAACGCTGGCTTCGGCTTTTCCAGTCCCAGCATTTGAAGTCATGATGATGATGGCATCCTTGAAGCTAACGGTGCGTCCTTGCCCATCTGTCAAACGACCATCGTCCAAGACTTGAAGGAACATGTGCATAACATCTGGGTGAGCTTTTTCCACTTCATCGAGAAGGATGAGAGAATATGGATTGCGGCGAACTTTTTCAGTTAATTGACCAGCCTCATCATAGCCAACATAACCTGGAGGAGCGCCGACCAACTTAGCCACACTATGTTTTTCCATGTATTCACTCATGTCAAAGCGAATCATGCTGTCAGCAGAACCAAAGAGTTCGATAGCTAGTTGTTTGGAAAGTTCTGTCTTACCGACACCAGTTGGTCCGACAAAGAGGAAGCTTCCAATTGGGCGGTTAGGGGTACCGAGACCGACACGATTCCGGCGAATAGCCTTGGCAATCTTATCGACAGCATCATCCTGTCCAATAACATGAGACTTGAGATCTTCGGCTAGATGGATGAGTTGAGATTGTTCTTTCTCTTTTAAATCACCAACAGGGATATTGGTTTTCTGCTCGATAATATGCTCAATGGTTTTCTCACTGATGATAGGAGTATCTTGGTCTGTGACCTTTTTCTTTTGCATTTCCTTATACTTGGCAATCTGGTCACGGAAGTAGGCGGCTTTTTCAAAATCTTCTTCTCGTGTAGCTTGAGACTTGAGATTTTCAGCCTCAATCAAGCGTTGATCAATCACTTTAGGATCGACAAAATTCAAGGTCAAGTTCATCTTAGAACCAGCTTCATCTAGGAGGTCAATGGCCTTGTCAGGTAAGAAGCGATCTTGGATATAGCGATTGGAAAGAGTTGCAGCTGCTTCAATTGCAGCATCGGTATATTGAACGTGGTGGTAGTCTTCGTATTTCTTTTGAATTCCTTTGAGGATAGTGATTGTTTCGTCCACTGTTGGTTCATCTACCTTAACAGGTTGCATACGGCGCTCTAAGGCAGCATCCTTTTCAATGATACGGTATTCATTGAGGGTAGTAGCACCGACCAGTTGCAGTTCTCCACGAGCAAGGGCTGGCTTGAGGATATTTCCAGCATCCATATTACCATCGCTCGCAGAACCTGCACCGACAATTTCATGGATTTCATCGATAAAGAGGATAATATCCTCACGTTTGCGAATTTCTTCCATGAGTTTTTGCATGCGTTCTTCAAATTGTCCTCGGATACCTGTTCCTTGAACCAAGCTAACCACATCCAAGCGGATGACTTGTTTGCCTTGGAGTTTATGTGGAACATCGCCATCAACGATTTTCTGAGCTAGACCTTCGACAACGGCCGTTTTTCCGACACCTGGTTCACCGATAAGGACAGGATTATTCTTGGTTCTACGATTGAGAATCTCGATGACACGGATAATCTCATCGTCGCGCCCGATAACGGGGTCAATGTCTCCACGACGGGCAATCTCAGTTACGTTGATACCAAATTCTTCTAGCAGGCCTTTTTCTTGGCTTGGGGGCGGAGTTTGAGCAGATCCACGATTTTGGGAACCATAACCGCCGTTTCCACCGTAACCTCCACCTGATTGGGTTGGGGGAATAGGAGGAGTATTGCTAGAAGGTCTGAAATTGTTTAGATCATTGAAGAAATCACCAAAAGGATCGAAATCACGATTGTTCAAATCTGTCATTCCTTTAAAGAGACTGTTATTAGGATCTGTTTTGATAATCTTGTAGCAGTTTTGACAGAGGTCAATTTGTTTTTGTTTTCCATTGAGATTGGTGTAAAGATGAATTGTTGAGTCGTTGATTTTACAGTTTTGACAAAGCATACATCTACCTCATTTCTTTCTTTAGCCTGACCTGTTCAAAGGTCAAAAATAGTCAAATTCTATACTCTCATTATAACAGGATTGGGGTGTAAAGCAAGTAAAAAGATTGCAGCTTTGAGAAGTTGTTACAATGAAGATCTTTGTGAATTTGGACTATAAAAAAATCCTATTTGTGAGACAAAAAGGATTTTGGCTAGACATGCAGGGACAATCCCAGCTTGTTTTAGATTAGTAGAGGAGTTCGTAAATCTCCATTGCAATTAAGTCAATGCTGTCAAAAGTATATGTTTCGCGAGCTTCTACATCACGAAGGGTAAAGATTGAGCCGTTTTCTTCGTCGTGGCTGTACGCAACTTCTGCAACAACAACTCCTTCGCGTTCAAAATTACGTTTTAAATTTCCGCCATCGTTTGCCATTGCTTCAAGGCGGTTGATGATTCTAACCAAATGTGATTCCATTTTGATTCTCCTTCATTTCTTATCGTTACTATTTTACCATAAAGGAGGCCAACTTGACTAGAAAAAAACTAAGATTTCTCGCTAATTCTGCTGGTTGCTAACTTTTCAAAGTAACTTCCACTTGACTTGCCGAAGTGGAAATTCGTCTAAAACGGATTTTTATGGTGGAATTAAGTGTGAGATGTTTGAGTTAGAAATGAGGTCCGAAAAGTCTCAGACTTAATTTAAGCATCATTCGTCGTCTGAGACTAACTTCCAGTTTTGGGAGAGAGGTGGAAGTTACTTTGAGAAGTTACGTCACGAAAAAATTTAAAAAAAGTTTGCAAAAATCTTGCATTCTTTTTTTGACTATGCTATACTTATATACGGTTTGAAAAAACTGCCTAAGACAGTAGGGGAGCTCGACTCATAAGTATCCTACCGAGGACAAAACGTATCATGTAAAAAGAAGCGTATTGTACTTTCGTGTCTAGGTTTGGGCGCGTTTTTCTTTTGGAAAAATTCCCCAAGCAAAATAATTACGGAGGTGAACACACTAATGAGTGAAGCAATTATTGCTAAAAAAGCGGAACTAGTTGACGTAGTAGCTGAGAAAATGAAAGCTGCTGCATCTATCGTCGTTGTAGACGCTCGTGGTTTGACAGTTGAGCAAGATACAGTTCTTCGTCGTGAGCTTCGTGGAAGCGAAGTTGAGTATAAAGTGATTAAAAACTCAATCTTGCGTCGTGCAGCTGAAAAAGCTGGTCTTGAAGATCTTGCATCTGTATTTGTTGGACCATCTGCAGTAGCATTTTCTAACGAAGATGTTATCGCACCAGCGAAAATCTTGAACGACTTTTCTAAAAACGCTGAAGCACTTGAAATCAAAGGTGGTGCAATCGAAGGCGCTGTCGCATCTAAAGAAGAGATTCTTGCTCTTGCAACTCTTCCAAACCGCGAAGGACTTCTTTCTATGCTCCTTTCTGTACTTCAAGCGCCAGTGCGCAACGTTGCTCTTGCAGTCAAAGCGGTTGCAGACAACAAAGAAGACGCAGCTTAATCTTAAGCTACGCAGCGTAGCCTAGCTACGAAAATCTATTATAAATTTAAAACATATTTGGAGGAAATAACAATGGCATTGAACATTGAAAACATTATTGCTGAAATTAAAGAAGCTTCAATCCTTGAATTGAACGACCTTGTAAAAGCTATCGAAGAAGAATTTGGTGTAACTGCAGCTGCTCCTGTAGCTGTTGCTGCAGCTGGTGCTGCTGACGCTGGTGCTGCTAAAGATTCATTCGACGTTGAATTGACATCTGCAGGCGACAAAAAAGTTGGCGTTATCAAAGTTGTACGTGAAATCACAGGTCTTGGTCTTAAAGAAGCTAAAGAACTTGTTGACGGTGCACCAGCACTTGTTAAAGAAGGCGTTGCAACTGCAGAAGCTGAAGAAATCAAAGCTAAATTGGAAGAAGCTGGAGCTTCAGTTACTCTTAAATAATAGAGCAACTACATTAGTAGCTTAAAAACATGACTAAACCGCTATTCTTAGGGCTAGCGGTTTTTCTTTTTGTATAAAAAAGTTGGAGAGTAAGTAATACCCAATGAAAATCAAAGAACAAACTAGGAAGCTAGCCACAGGTTGCTCAAAACACTGTTTTGAGGTTGTAGATAAGACTGACGAAGTCAGTGACCATATCTACGGTAAGGCGACGCTGACGTGGTTTGAAGAGATTTTAGAAAAGTATAAAATAGATTGAATTTAGAATAGTCCACCGAATTTTATAAAATATTGTTAGAAATTGGTTTGAATTCCGAAATCAATTTGTTTGGTTTTAATTTAATTAGAATTTTCCAACTGTCTAACTCAACTAAAAATCCCCAATCGAAGCGATTGAGGATTAAGCAAATGAATATTAAACAATACCTTGTGCAATCATAGCGTTTGCTACATTTTCAAAGGCAGCGATGTTAGCTCCTGCAAGGTAGTCTTTCTCAAGACCATATGTTTCTGAAGTTGTTTTAGCTGTGTTGAAGATGTTTGTCATGATGTCTTTGAGACGTCCATCAACTTCTTCACGAGTCCATGAGAGACGAAGACTGTTTTGGCTCATTTCAAGGGCTGAAACGGCTACACCACCAGCGTTGGCAGCTTTTGCAGGTCCGTAGAAGATACCATTTTCTTTGTAGATTTTGATGGCATCAAGGTCGCTTGGCATGTTGGCACCTTCAGATACACAGATAACTCCTTGAGCAACCAAACGTTTAGCGGCTTCACCGTTGATTTCGTTTTGAGTAGCACATGGAAGCGCAATGTCATAGTTTCCAGCGTAAGTCCATACAGAACCTTCGTGGTAGGTTGCAGTTGCTTTTTCAGCAGCATACTCAGTCAAACGAGCGCGACGTTTTTCTTTAACATCAACCAATAGATCGAAGTCGATACCATTTTCATCGATGACATAACCATTTGAGTCAGATACAGAGATGACAGTAGCACCGAGTTCAGTCGCTTTTTGAAGAGCGTATTGGGCTACGTTACCTGAACCTGAAATAACGACTTTCTTACCAGCAAAGCTGTTACCGTTAGCTTTAAGCATTTCTTCAGTGTAGTAAACCAAACCGTAACCAGTTGCTTCTGGACGAATCAAGCTACCACCAAATCCAAGAGGTTTACCAGTCAAGACACCAGCATCAAATTGGTTAAGACGTTTGTATTGGCCGTAAAGGTAACCAATCTCACGTCCACCAACACCGATATCACCAGCAGGTACGTCAAGTGATGGTCCGATGTGTTTTTGCAATTCAGTCATGAAGCTTTGGCAGAAGCGCATCACTTCAGCATCTGTTTTACCTTTAGGATCGAAGTCTGATCCACCTTTACCTCCACCGATAGGAAGTCCAGTCAAGACGTTTTTGAAGATTTGTTCAAATCCGAGGAATTTCAAAATCCCTTGGTTAACAGTTGGGTGGAAACGAAGTCCGCCTTTGTATGGCCCAACAGCTGAGTTGAATTGAACACGGTAACCACGGTTTACTTGAACTTTTCCATCACGGTCAACCCAAGGAACACGGAAAGAAATCACGCGTTCTGGTTCAGTAATACGTGCCAAGATATTTTCTTCGATATACTCAGGGTGTTTTTCAAATACAGGTTCCAAAGTGTTGAAAAATTCTTCAACAGCTTGGAGGAATTCAGCCTCGTGCCCGTTACGAGCTTTTACAGTTTCAAACACGCTTTGGATATATTCTTTAGCAGATGTCATATCGTTCTCCTTAAATTCTAATTTAATTATGTGTGTCATTATAGCAGAATTTTTTTTAACTGTAAAGAGAAAAACAAAAATTTTCTAAAAATTCTATCAATTCAGTTTTTGGGATTTTTTGAAAATAGATAAAAAAACGAACCTTTTTCTTGTAAATATCTTTCTCAAAGAGAAAATCTGAAACTATGGTATAATATTAGCAATAAAAGGAATCTGGAGGATCAGAATCATGGTATCAACGAAAACGCAAATTGCTGGTTTTGAGTTTGACAACTGCTTGATGAATGCGGCAGGTGTGGCTTGTATGACGATAGAGGAGCTAGAAGGGGTTAAAAACTCAGCAGCGGGAACCTTTGTCACTAAGACAGCGACCTTGGAATTTCGTCAGGGAAATCCTGAGCCACGCTATCAAGATGTCCCACTTGGTTCTATCAACTCTATGGGATTACCGAATAATGGTTTAGACTACTATTTGGACTATCTTTTGGATTTACAGGAAAAAGAGCCAAACCGGACTTTCTTCTTATCTCTAGTTGGCATGTCTCCAGAGGAAACCCATACTATCTTGAAAAAAGTCCAAGAGAGTGATTTTCGTGGTCTGACTGAGCTAAACCTCTCCTGCCCAAATGTTCCAGGTAAACCTCAGATTGCCTATGATTTTGAGACAACAGACCGGATTTTGGCAGAGGTGTTTGCCTACTTCACCAAACCTCTTGGAATTAAATTGCCACCATATTTTGATATTGTTCACTTTGACCAAGCGGCAGCTATTTTCAATAAGTATCCTCTTAAGTTTGTCAACTGCGTTAACTCTATCGGAAACGGCCTCTATATAGAAGACGAATCTGTCGTTATTCGTCCTAAAAATGGTTTTGGGGGCATTGGTGGGGAATATATTAAACCAACTGCTCTAGCCAATGTTCACGCCTTTTATCAACGCTTAAACCCTCAAATCCAAATCATCGGAACAGGAGGAGTTCTGACTGGTCGTGATGCCTTTGAACACATCCTCTGTGGTGCCAGTATGGTACAGGTGGGAACTACCCTTCACAAAGAAGGCGTCGGTGCTTTCGAACGTATTACCAATGAACTGAAAGGAATCATGGTGGAAAAAGGGTACGAGAGCTTAGAAGATTTCCGTGGGAAATTGCGCTATATCGATTAAATGAACTAAAAAATCAGAAGAAAGGAGAGACGATGCTAGCCATTGAAGAAAGTCAGAAGTTGACTTTATCAAATTTACCGAGCCTGAGCCTGTTTACAGGGACAGATCAGGGCCAGTTTGAAGTGATGAAGAGTCAGGTGTTGAAACAGATTGGGTATGATTCTGCAGACCTCAACTTTGCCTACTTTGATATGAAAGAAGTGGTTTACAAGGATGTGGAACTGGAGTTGGTCAGCCTTCCTTTCTTTGCGGATGAGAAAATCGTGATATTAAACCATTTTGTCGATATCACAACAGCCAAGAAACGCTTTTTAACAGATGATGAACTCAAATCGTTTGAGGAATACCTTGATAACCCTTCGCCAACAACCAAGTTGTTGATCTTTGCGGAAGGAAAACTGGATAGCAAGAGACGGTTGGTCAAATTACTTAAGCGTGATGCCAAGGTTTTTGATGCAGTAGAAGCCAAAGAACAAGAATTGCGCCAGTATTTCCAAAAGTGGAGTCAGAAAGAAGGTCTGCAGTTTACCAATCATTCTTTTGAAAATCTCCTCATCAAGTCGGGGTTTCAATTTAGCGAAATCCAGAAAAATCTCCTCTTTTTACAGTCCTATAAGGAAGACTCTGTTATCGAGGAAGAGGATATTGTCAACGCTATTCCCAAGACCTTACAGGACAATATTTTTGATTTAACTCAGTTTATTCTGACTAAAAAGATGGATCAGGCGCGCGATTTGGTGAGAGACTTGACCTTGCAAGGGGAAGATGAAATCAAGTTGATTGCAGTCATGCTAGGACAATTTCGGACTTTTACTCAGGTGAAAATTTTGTCAGAGTCTGGGCAAACAGAATCTCAGATTGCAAGTAGTCTAGGAAGTTTTCTCGGACGCAATCCCAATCCCTATCAAATCAAGTTTGCGTTGAGGGATTCACGAGGACTTTCCTTGAGCTTTTTGAAGCAAGCTATTTCTTATTTGATTGAGACAGACTATCAGATTAAGACAGGTCTTTATGAAAAAGGTTTCCTTTTTGAAAAGGCACTCTTACAGATTGCTAGTCAGGTAAATTGATATTTTTTGAAACTACAACCCGCGTCAGGATTATCTTGTCGTGGGTTTCTTACTGATTTGCTTATTTTATACTCAATGAAAATCAAAGAGCAAACTAGGAAACTAGCTGCAGGCTGCTCAAAGCACTGCTTTGAGGTTATAGATAGAACTGACGAAGTCAGCTCAAAACACTGTTTTGAGGCTGTGAATAGAACTGACGAAGTCAGCTCAAAATACTGTTTTGAGGTTGTGGATAGAACTGACGAAGTCAGCTCAAAATACTGTTTTGAGGTTGTGGATAGAACTGACGAAGTCAGTAACCATACGTACGGCAAGGCGACGTTGACGCGGTTTGAAGAGATTTTCGAAGAGTATGATTAGAAAGTATCTCAGTGATTTCCTCATCTATAAGCAAAAAACTTGAAAAAAGTGGATGTTTGCGTTATCATTTTCATATAGAAAGAAAAAGAGGTATTACAGATGGCTATTATCTTACCAGAACTTCCATATGCATATGACGCTTTGGAACCATACATCGATGCGGAAACAATGCACTTGCACCATGACAAACACCATCAAACTTATGTCAACAATGCCAATGCAGCTCTTGAAAAACACCCTGAAATCGGTGAAGATCTTGAAGCCTTGCTTGCTGATGTAGAATCTATCCCAGCTGATATCCGTCAAGCGCTTATCAACAACGGTGGCGGACACTTGAACCACGCTCTTTTCTGGGAATTGATGACGCCTGAGAAAACAGCTCCATCAGCAGAACTTGCAGCAGCAATCGATGCAACATTTGGTTCATTTGAAGAATTCCAAGCAGCCTTCACTGCAGTAGCAACAACTCGTTTTGGTTCTGGCTGGGCATGGTTGGTTGTCAACAAAGAAGGGAAACTTGAAGTGACTTCAACAGCAAACCAAGACACACCAATCTCAGAAGGTAAAAAACCAATCTTGGGCTTGGACGTTTGGGAACATGCTTACTATGTGAAATACCGCAACGTGCGTCCTGACTACATCAAAGCTTTCTTCTCAGTGATCAACTGGAACAAAGTAGATGAATTGTACGCAGCTGCTAAATAATGATAGTTGGAGGGAAGAATTGTTCTTCTCTTTTTAAGGTTATATTATTTTGGTCTGACAAAATCGTCAGACTTTTTTCATTTTTATGAGAAACGTGCTAACTGCTAGAAATTATGGTAGAATAAAGTATTAAGTAATCGTGAAAAAAGGATATCTATGCGAAAAGAAATTGCACCTGAATTATACAACTATAACAAGTTTCCTGGTCCTGAGTTTCATTTACACGGGGACAAGGTTGAAACGGAAGGGATAGCTTTTTCCTTGGTGGAAAACATCAAGGATGCCTTCGATGTGACGGCTTTTAATCAGCGTTTTTCAGAAGTCTTAACCAAGTTTGATTATATCGTGGGAGACTGGAGCAACGAACAGCTTCGTCTACGAGGTTTTTATAAGGATGATCGAACAGAAGAAAAACTTGAAAAAATCAGTCGTTTACAAGACTACCTTTTAGAGTATTGTAGTTATGGTTGTGCCTATTTTGTCTTAGAAAATGAAGCTCCTAAGCGAGCATCATTTGACAAGAAAATGCGTAAGAAGGAAGAAGAAACACCTTCGAAAAAAGGAAAGAAACCTACTCAAACCAAACGAAAACCGAATGCAGATAAGAAAAATAGACGTCGTCAGAAAGACCAGTATTCTCAGAAAGAGGACAAGGGACAACGTCATTTTGTCATTCGTCAGAAGTGAGTAGAGAATAAGGAGAAGAAATGAAACCGTCAATTTATAGTTTAACACGTCAAACCATGCAGGAATGGGTTTTGGAGCAGGGAGAAAAGAAATTCCGTGCAGATCAAATTTGGGAATGGCTTTACCGTAAACGTGTCCAGTCATTTGAAGAGATGACCAACCTTTCCAAGGATTTGATTGCTAAGCTTAATGACCAGTTTGTGGTCAATCCCTTGAAACAACGTATCGTTCAAGAGTCTGCTGATGGGACAGTTAAATATCTTTTTGAATTGCCAGATGGAATGCTGATTGAGACAGTACTCATGCGTCAACACTACGGTTTATCTGTCTGTGTGACGACTCAGGTTGGCTGTAATATCGGTTGTACCTTCTGTGCCTCTGGTTTGATTAAGAAGCAACGCGACCTCAATAATGGGGAAATTGTAGCGCAAATCATGCTGGTTCAGAAATACTTTGATGAGCGTGGTCAGGATGAACGCGTTAGCCATATTGTTGTCATGGGAATTGGTGAACCATTTGATAACTACAACAATGTCTTAAATTTCGTTCGTACTATCAATGATGACAAGGGAATGGCCATCGGTGCTCGTCATATTACAGTTTCAACTTCAGGTTTGGCCCATAAAATTCGTGATTTTGCTAATGAAGGTGTTCAGGTCAATCTTGCCGTGTCACTTCACGCACCTAATAATGAACTTCGCTCAAGCATCATGAAGATTAACCGTGCTTTTCCGATTGAAAAACTCTTTGCTGCTATTGAGTACTATATCGAAACAACCAATCGTCGTGTGACCTTTGAATACATCATGCTCAATGAAGTCAACGACGGTGTAGAACAAGCCTTGGAATTGGCTGAATTGCTCAAGAATATCAAGAAATTGTCTTATGTAAACTTGATTCCTTATAACCCAGTTAGTGAGCATGACCAATATAGCCGTAGTCCTAAAGAGCGCGTTATGGCTTTCTATGATACGCTTAAGAAAAAAGGGGTTAACTGTGTTGTTCGTCAAGAGCATGGTACAGATATTGATGCAGCTTGTGGACAATTGCGCTCTAACACAATGAAACGTGACCGCCAGAAAGCAGTTGCAGCAGTCAATCCTTAATGATGAAGAAGAGTTATAATCATGTTTTGGTCTGGGGAGTCATTTTCTATAGCATTTGCATTGTCTATTTTTGCTTTACTCCTCAAGAACAATCTCCCGTGGGGGTGGAAACTCCAGGTATTCAGCATCTTGGACGCCTGGTTTTTCTTTTGACTCCTTTCAATTCTTTCTGGAAACTGGGCCAAGTAACTGACATTGGACAATTATGTTGGATTTTTCTACAGAATATCCTCAATGTCTTCTTACTTTTTCCTCTGATGTTCCAACTCCTTTATCTCCTTCCAAACTTGCGGAAAACAAGAAAAGTGCTCTTTTTCAGTTTTCTCTTAAGTCTTGGAATTGAGTGTACGCAGTTAGTCTTGGATTTTTTCTTTGATTTTAATCGCGTCTTTGAGATTGATGATTTGTGGACCAATATCTTGGGTGGCTATCTGGCTTGGCTCCTCTATAAACGATTACATAATACTCAATGAAAATCAAAGAGCAAACTAGGAAGCTAGCCGCAGGCTGTACTTGAGTACGGCAAGGTGAAGCTGACGTGGTTTGAATTTGATTTTCGAAGAGTATAAAAACAAGATAAGGAATTAAAATGAGTATTTTAGAAGTTAAAAATCTGAGTCACGGTTTTGGTGACCGTGCAATTTTTGAAGATGTGTCCTTCCGTCTCCTAAAGGGGGAACATATCGGTCTGGTCGGTGCCAATGGTGAAGGAAAATCAACCTTTATGAGTATCGTGACTGGTAAAATGCTGCCAGATGAAGGAAAGGTAGAGTGGTCCAAATATGTGACCGCTGGTTACTTGGATCAGCACTCTGTCCTTGCTGAAGGCCAGTCGGTACGTGATGTTCTCCGTACAGCTTTTGATGAGCTTTTTAAAGCAGAAGCTCGTATCAATGACCTTTATATGGAAATGGCTGAAGACGGTGTGGATGTTGATGCTCTCATGGAAGAAGTGGGTGAACTTCAAGACCGTCTGGAGAGTCGTGATTTCTATACCTTGGATGCTAAGATTGATGAAGTAGCGCGTGCCCTTGGTGTCATGGACTTTGGCATGGATACAGATGTAACCTCTTTGTCAGGTGGACAAAGAACCAAGGTACTTTTGGCTAAACTCCTCCTTGAAAAGCCCGATATCTTGCTGTTGGACGAGCCGACCAACTACTTGGATGCTGAGCATATTGACTGGCTTAAGCGCTATCTCCAAAACTATGAGAATGCCTTTGTCCTTATTTCACACGATATTCCATTCCTCAATGATGTTATCAATATCGTCTATCATGTGGAGAATCAACAGCTGACGCGATACTCTGGTGACTACTACCAGTTCCAAGAAGTCTATGCCATGAAGAAATCTCAGCTAGAGGCTGCCTACGAACGTCAGCAAAAAGAAATTGCGGACCTCAAGGACTTCGTCGCTCGAAACAAAGCGCGTGTTGCAACACGAAACATGGCTATGTCCCGCCAGAAGAAATTGGATAAGATGGATATTATCGAACTGCAAAGTGAGAAACCAAAACCATCCTTTGATTTCAAACCAGCTCGTACGCCAGGGCGCTTTATTTTCCAAGCCAAGGATCTGCAAATTGGTTATGATCGTCCTCTGACCAAGCCTTTAAATCTTACCTTTGAACGCAATCAAAAGGTTGCCATTATCGGGGCAAATGGTATCGGGAAAACAACTCTCTTGAAGTCTCTCTTGGGAATTATCCCGCCAATAGCTGGGGAAGTGGAACGTGGAGATTATCTAGAACTCGGTTACTTTGAACAGGAAGTAGAAGGCGGTAATCGCCAAACACCACTAGAGGCTGTTTGGAATGCCTTTCCAGCTCTTAACCAAGCAGAAGTCCGTGCAGCCCTTGCCCGTTGTGGTTTGACAACCAAGCATATCGAAAGTCAAATTCAGGTTTTGTCAGGTGGGGAACAAGCCAAGGTGCGTTTCTGTCTCTTGATGAATCGTGAAAACAACGTTTTAGTGCTGGACGAGCCGACCAACCACTTGGATGTGGATGCCAAGGATGAACTCAAACGCGCTCTTAAAGAATACAAGGGATCTATTCTTATGGTCTGTCACGAACCAGACTTCTATGAAGACTGGATGGACCAAATCTGGGATTTTAATAATTTAACTTAAGAATGAGAGTAAAAGAAATACAGTACCGAATGTGGATACTGTATTTTTTTTGGTTTTTATGATTTAAAATCGTAGTCTTTCACCACTTCGATGCTGTCGATTGTGATAGCAGTAGTTGGCTTGTCTTTTTCATCTTTTTCGGCTTTGGCAATTTTATCTACAACATCCATACCGTCAATCACTTGACCAAATACGGGGTGTTTGCCATCTAGACTAGGGTTTCCCCCCTCTTTGTAGGCTTCGATGATTTTCTTTGGATACTTGCTTGTAGGGAGTTTAGCAGAGGTATCTGTAGGGTTTTGGTTGATGAAGAACTGGCTACCATTGGTGTTTGGTTGACCAGTATTAGCCATAGAAAGAGCACCACGGATGTTATAGAGATAAGGAGTAATCTCGTTTTTGAAACCAGTTCCCTTGTCTTTAGTCTTATCCTTGTCATGCCAGATGGACTGACCACCTGTACCGTCTCCTTTTGGATCCCCAGTTTGAACCATGAAGCCATCGATGACACGGTGGAAGGTAATACCGTTATAGTAGCCTTCTTTGGCGTGAGTGAGGAAGTTTTCAACTGCTAGAGGAGCGAGTTTAGGGAAGAGTTTAATGCGAATATCACCTTGGTTTGTGTGGAGAATCACCTTGGCTTCATCTTCGGCAACTTCCTTAGAAAGTTGTGGGAAATTGGCGTTTTCGTTTGTTAAAGCATCGTTTAAGTCCTTGGCAGATTGGGCTGTTGCTTTGGAGCTTTCCTCAGCAGCAAGACTGGAATCAACATAGTCATCACCACGTAGACTGCGTTGGATGTTGCTACATCCAGCTAGAGCTACAGTAGACAGTAAAAAAAGGGTTGCTAGTTTTTTCATTCTAATCCTCTCAAAAATTCATTTCTACCATTGTACCCTAAAAGGAAGGGGATTTCAAATGTTAGTGACAAGGTAGTTTTAGAGGAAGCCAACCAGAAAGTCGCTTGCTTAGGAGCATCAATGCCATAAGTGTACTCAAAGTATTTAGGGAACTAGATCTTAAGAAAGCTCGTAAAGCATCACAATTAGTAAAGGTTAATTCGAAAGAATTACTATATTTTAAAAGAGCACATTTTCAAAGGATTTTTTCTTTTGGCTTCAATTCCTAATGAATCAATGAACTGAATACTAGGTCTCGAAAAGAATTATGCTTCCTCTTTCTGTCTGAGTTCAAAGAGCTCTTCTACTTTCAGATTAAAAACTTGAGCAATTTTAAGAGCCATTTCCAGCGAAGGATTGTAACGGTTATTTTCCAAGTGCAGAATTGTCTCGCGTCGTATGCCGATGAGGTCGGCTAACTCCTGCTGGGTCATGCCTGTGGACTCACGAACAGATTTGAGATTAGTAATAATCTTGCTTTCTTTGGCCATGCTTATCCTTTCCGTTCCAAGATAAAATAGACAACCGCAAAGATGCAAATCAAGGCAGCTATGCTAATAAATATCTGTCCCATGTAAAGAGTGAGAGACCCCATATACCCAATGATAACTGCTAGGATCATCAGTGCGCCTAGTATAAAAACAAACATCAAGCTAGCTGTCTTGGCTAAATTAGCATAAAAGCGTTCGTCCGGAGTTTCCTTGACATTTTTCAAACAGAAAAAACCAAATAGAATCACTTCAATAACGAGGCTAATTCCCAAAATCCATTCTTTAATACCAGAACTTTCGCTTGGGGTCGCAGCCCAAATTCCTACTGTATAAAAAATGCTTGCTGCCGACACAAGTATCGTGTAAAGCTTAGCAGACAAGTCAAAAATAATCTTTCCCTTACCTTTCTGATTCTTATGTAGCCAGCTCCAAATAGCTACAATTTGACCTGGAACTGAAATACCAGTAATAACTAACTTGGGTCCCCAACTAAGATTAGAACCAAATAAAACAATAAAATCAATAAAGAGAGCTACGGCAATCATTGCAATGAGGCCACGCATTTTTTGACTTTTTTTCATGATAGACTCCTTTTTTGTGTTATAAATATATAACACTTAAATTTTATGTTATAAATATATCACATTTAAATTTAGAAAGCAAGAATTTTATGTGTTAAGGTGGTAATTATTTGAAAAAATTTTTTAATAAAAGCCCTCGATAGTCAAACAACTAAAGAATTCTTTGAAGCAATGCATCGGATTTGGTTTGGATAGTTTCGTTAATAATATTTGATGATAAAGAATTTTTGAAAAATCTAGATACTGTATGAATATCTACTTTTTTTCTTAGACTGTTACAAAGTCTGTCAGAATAGGCGTTGTAGGTGTAGAAGTTAATTTTTATAGAACTAAATTATTCCCCTATTTAGAATCTATTGATTCATATTTTATAAACTAAAATTAGTAGATATCTTTCTTAAAATCCTTGATATTTCGCTTGAGATTTAGGAGCCAAGCATTCAAATCATGTTCAGGTGAGATGAAGGGCTTAACTTGGTGGTCTTTATCACATTTTTCTAAAATAGTATTCACTGATAGCCTCTTTCAAACATTTATTTCCTACTTCTAACAAATTTATAAATGGTTTAAAAATTTTATAGTCTGTCAAGTTTTTTTCTTGACACCTGTCAGAAATCTGCTATAATAGAACATGTGCTAAATAGCTCAGCTATTTCACCGAAATAAAAAATAAGAAAAGAGACTTTAAAAATGGCAGTTAAAATCCGTTTGACTCGTATGGGTTCTAAGAAAAAACCTTTCTACCGTATCAACGTAGCAGATTCACGTTCACCACGTGACGGACGTTTCATCGAAACAGTTGGAACTTACAACCCACTTGTTGCTGAAAACCAAGTAACTTTGAAAGAAGACCGCGTTCTTGCATGGTTGGCTGATGGAGCTCAACCTTCAGATACAGTTCGCAACATCCTTTCAAAAGAAGGCGTATTGAAAAAATTCCACGATTCTAAATTCGCAAAATGAGTTTAAAGTAGGTTGACAGATGGATACGATTGAAAATCTCATTATTGCGATTGTGAAACCCTTGATTTCACAACCAGATGCCTTAACTATCAAGATTGAAGATACACCAGAATTTTTGGAATATCATTTGAATCTTGATCAAAGCGATGTGGGTCGTGTAATCGGTCGTAAGGGTCGCACTATTTCTGCGATAAGAACGATTGTCTACTCTGTCCCAACTGAAGACAAAAAAGTAAGAATCGTTATTGACGAAAAATAAGAAGGGCGGGACGGATGTCTCGCTTTTTTTGTGTGGAGCAGGATATGAAGGATTTAACGTTTAGACAATTACAAGACTATCTACTGGAACATTACCAGCAGTCTCGGACTGAGGAAGGTCTTTTTATCAAGCTAGTGGAGGAAGTCGGAGAAGTAGCTGAGGTTTTGAATGGTCGTTCTGGTAGAAAAGAGGGCGTTCAGGATTCGAACGAGGAACTAGCAAAAGAACTGGCTGATATTATTCACTACACTGTCGCAATCGCTGCCATCAACCATATTGACCTTACCAAGACTATCTTTGAGAAAGACAAGACTGCAGCCATTAAGTACCAACATGAACGTGATTTGGAAGAATTTTTGAAGGTGAAGGAGAATTGATGTCCTCTTCCTCCAACTTGAGAAAATCTTTGGAACGTGATAAAATAAAGGATAGAAATAGACTACGGGAGACAAGATGAACTACTTTAATGTTGGGAAAATCGTCAATACGCAGGGGTTGCAGGGTGAGATGCGAGTCTTGTCTGTGACGGATTTTGCAGAAGAACGGTTTAAAAAAGGAGCTGAGCTGGCCTTGTTTGATGAAAAAGATCAGTTTATCCAAACAGTGACCATCGCTAGCCACCGTAAACAGAAGAACTTTGACATTATTAAATTCAAAGATATGTACCATATCAACGCTATCGAAAAGTATAAGGGATACAGTCTCAAGGTTGCTGAGGAAGATTTGAATGACCTAGACGATGGTGAATTCTACTATCACGAGATTATCGGTTTGGAAGTCTATGAGGGTGATAACTTGATTGGAACCATCAAGGAAATCCTGCAACCAGGTGCTAACGATGTCTGGGTGGTCAAGCGAAAAGGCAAACGTGACTTGCTCTTGCCTTATATTCCACCAGTGGTTCTCAATGTTGATATTCCGAATAACCGTGTCGATGTGGAAATTTTAGAAGGGTTAGATGATGAAGATTGATATTTTAACCCTCTTTCCAGAGATGTTTTCTCCGCTAGAGCACTCAATCGTTGGAAAGGCTCGAGAAAAAGGGCTTTTGGATATCCAGTATCATAATTTTCGAGAATATGCTGAAAAGGCCCGCCATGTAGATGATGAGCCCTACGGAGGCGGTCAGGGGATGTTGCTCCGAGCTCAACCCATTTTCGATGCCTTTGATGCTATTGAAAAGAAAAATCCGCGCGTGATTCTCCTCGATCCTGCTGGAAAGCAGTTTGATCAGGCTTATGCTGAGGATTTGGCCAAAGAAGATGAACTGATCTTTATCTGTGGTCACTACGAGGGGTATGACGAGCGCATTAAGACCTTGGTGACGGATGAGATTTCCCTGGGGGACTATGTCTTGACTGGTGGAGAGTTGGCAGCTATGACCATGATTGATGCTACGGTACGCCTGATTCCAGAAGTGATTGGCAAGGAGTCTAGCCACCAAGATGATAGTTTTTCTTCAGGCCTTCTTGAATACCCTCAGTACACACGTCCCTATGATTATCGAGGGATGGTCGTGCCAGATGTACTGATGAGCGGGCACCATGAGAAGATTCGTCAGTGGCGTCTGTATGAGAGTTTAAAGAAAACCTACGAGCGCAGACCGGATTTGCTTGAACATTATCAACTGACAGCAGAAGAAGAAAAAATGCTGGCAGAAATCAAAGAAAACAAAGAATAAAGGAGAAACCTATGCAAGTAATCAAACGTGATGGAGAAATTGCTGAATTTAATCCAGATAAGATTTACCAAGCTATCTTAAAGGCAGCCCAGACTGTCTATGTATTGACAGATGATTTGCGTCAAAACCTTGCACAAGTCACTAAGAAAGTGGTTTTGGATTTGGAAGAAGCCAAGGTGGAACGTGCTACTATCAGCATGATTCAGTCTATGGTTGAACATCGTTTATTGGGTGCAGGTTACATTACCATTGCAGAACACTACATTTCCTATCGTCTGCAACGTGACTTGGAAAGAAGTGGTTATGGAGACCATATCTCTGTTCATTTACATTTTGAACAAGTTCGCTAAGAAAAAAGAGTGGGATGAAGTAACTACATCTCACTCTTTCTTAAATCTATTTTTTTGGGCTGTTTGGACGGTTGAAGGGACAAAGCGAAGGCGTTGAATATCGCTTATGCGGATAATACGGCTTACATTTTTGGCAAAATTTTTAACTATAATTTGCTGGCCTTGTTGATCGTATTTGATGATGTCACCTGTAAAACTTGTCTCTGACAAGATAAGGTGAACAGCGGTTTGTTTCTGGATAGCCTCTTCAATAGTGGCTGTAAGGGAGTTGCTTTCAGTCTGATCTGGTTCTTCATGTCCATTTAAAAAGTCATGTATTTTACCTAGAACTTGCTGGAATTTATGTTTCATATTGGCCTCCCTTCTTTTATATCAATATTATATAAAATTTTCCTAAAATCTACAAGATTTTACGAATAATCAGATGAAAGTTAAAAAAGGAGAAGAAAATGGCAGAATTTACATTTGAAATCGAAGAGCACTTGTTGACTCTTTCTGAAAACGAAAAAGGTTGGACCAAGGAAATCAACCGTGTGAGCTTTAATGGTGCCCCTGCAAAGTTTGATATTCGTGCTTGGAGCCCAGACCATACTAAAATGGGCAAGGGAATTACTCTCTCAAATGAAGAATTTCAAACAATGGTGGATGCCTTTAAAGGCAACTAATACTCAATGAAAATCAAAGAGCAAACTAGGAAGCTAGACGCAGGTTGCTCAAAGCAC
>NZ_VMNB01000004.1:19935-43861 GCF_013277515.1 Streptococcus sp. k-402
AAGTCAGTCACATATATAATCCAAGGTGAAGCTGACGTGTTTGAAGAAATTTTTGAAGAATATAAGTTGTCAAAATGAAAGAAAAGGATATTGAGTCATGGCAACTCGATATCTTTTTTTAGTTAGCAAAGTAAGCCTGATTTTTAAGGCGTTGAAGTAGTGGACGGCTAATAATACTAATAGCAATAATTTTACCAAGATCTGGGATGATAAAGGGAAATACCCCCACAACAAGAGCTTTTTCAAATGCCATTCCAGCTAGGAAATGCAAGCTAAGAATCCCTCCGATAAAGACAAGGGCATCACCCAAGAGGTTGGCAAGAAAAATCTTGACAACACCACTCTTGCTGTTAGTTAGGGAAGAAGTAAGTCCAGAGTATACAAGATAAAACCAAAGATAGCCTGCAGTGGGACCAACCAACGCCTGCAATCCAGCTCCACCTCCTGCAAAAACAGGAAGACCGATGGCACCTAGAAGAAGATAAAGTCCAACAGAAAGTACAGCCTCTCTGGGTCTAAAGACAGTAGCAATCAAGCCGATTGCAAAGTTTTGCAGAGTGAAGGGGACGGGTCCAATTGGAAGACTGATTTGTGCCAAAACAGCAATGAGAGCAGCCCCAATAGCAGGGATAGCATAAACGTGAGCTTTTTTCAAAATAGTTAACCTCTTTTATAATGTATAGTAACTATTATACTCGTAGAGTAATCATTGTCAACCAATTTTTAAAAACAAGATAACAAAAACTGTAACAGCCGATTTGATTCACAAGAGAAGTTGGATAATTGTTTTTTATCGATTTGTAAATTGCCTTTATAGATAATCTCATTTTATCAATAAAAAATATACTATAAATACTTGACAAACTAAAATATTAGTATTAAATTAATATTATAAACGCTTACAAATAAATGTGTTCAATTTTAAAATAGAGAATTATTACTGAGTTTTTGTCAAATATTATAATTCAAGGAGAAGTAAAATACAAAAAATTTACTAAGAAGAAGTTCATTTTGCTGGCTACAAGTTTTTTCAGTTTTGGATTTGCTACTACAGCTAGTGTTGGTAGTGAAACTACAGCAATCCCAGTTCTATATCCGATTATTGATTTATGGAAGTATGGTGTAAGTGATAGCTATGGTTATTCGAATTACTTTGTTAGTTCTTCAAATAATATTAGTTCAGAGTCATCAGTAACGAATATTTTGGGAACGTTAAAGTTCACGATAAAAAAGATTATAGATGGACATTTTCAAGCAAAAAATTTGAAATGATGTTCGATTAAATGCACATTGGGATTATTATAGATTTTAAAAAATAATTTATGAAAACAAGAGACCCAATTATAAAATAGAGTCTTTTGTCATATGGTAATTGCTTATGAAATTAAAATTATGTATCATTGGATTCTTCTTTTGTTTGATTGCTACAATTGGTCTGGTCACTATTAGTGATACCGAAATCCCCATACCTTTACCAATTGATGGTGCTTTTTCTATCCAAGGAAAAAGTAATCTTTCTAATAACGAAATATACGAAATGGTTCGTGACTTATCAAAAACGGAAAAGGTTACCATTTACAAGCCAATCGTTCAGAGTTCGGGTCAGTTGAAGTATGTAAACTTTGATGATGTAAATAATGAACAATTAAAGTCCGCACCAATAATAGGGATGTATTACACCCTTGGGAAAATGGATATAGATAGTTTGAAACCACTTACGATGACGGGGTTGCAAACAGTATATATGGCTTATCCTTGGTATATAGGAGGAATCTTACAATTTACTGGAACTTTAAGAATACTGTTAATGAGTTCGATTTACTTAACTTTATTAGTTGTGTTATTTGTTGTTAGGACGAGGCAGATTAAAGAAGGAGTGATACGACGTTCTTTGGGCTTGCCTGTATATGATCTAAGAAGAGAGTATGGCATTTCTCTTATTTTTGAACTGATTATGATGGCTTTATTGATGATTTCTTACAGTTCTTTTTTGGGGAATGGTTTCTTCACCTATAGTTCTAAGTTATTTTTCTCTCTGCTTTTAACGAATTTTATACTATTTCAAATCATTGATCTCATTACTTTTGTTTTATTTTGGTTGACGATTCAGGTTGAAAAGCCTATTGAAATTATTAAAAACAAGGCGAAAAATAAACTTATTTTTGTCGTATGGCTTGCCATTATTTCGATTATCATCATTGTCTCAGGAATTTTTTTACAAGAAACAAAGAGTAGTCAATCCAGTATTAACATCCAGCTACAGAATTTAGTACCATGGGACACAGTAAAAGACTGGAGAAGGATTGAGTTCCTTGGAATTGAAAGTAACTCTACTAAAAATGGAGAAGTTAATGATTCGGATGGTCAGTATCTACAGATAGCTGCTGCCTTAAAAAACTTAGATTATTTATATATAGACCGATCTAAGGCATATGTTCCAGATTTCATGAAAACATCTCATGTTTTAGAAGACTTTTCTAAACAATTAGAAAATGACGGAATAACGAATCCAGAAATAAATAAAGAGTTGATTTATATCAATCAAACAGGTGCTAACCTACAAAATAAAGTGAATGGAACAAACTATCATCTTTTAGATAATAAGATAGCAACCATCTATATTCCTGAGAAATGGAAAGAAAATCAGAAATCTATTGAAAATACAGTTGTAGCAGAACAATTTATTGGAACAAACTATACAAAAGAAGAAATTGCAGTACAAATAATTCCTGATGGGAAAAAAATTTTTTATTTTAATGAAGATGCTGATGATAATCATAAAATGAAAGAGTTTTTACCAATCGCAAGTGTAGCAGATAGTAAAGATAACATTGTTGTTGTGTTAGATACGGACAAAATGATTGAAAACAACAAGTTTTCTTTGGCTAGTAATATAACATATAAGTCTCTTTTTAGTCCTGAGGCGGTAAATAAAATAAATGAAATGGCTAGCCAGTTGAATTTTTCAATGAATCCAGTAGATGTTTACCAAATTGTGAAATTAAAGATCCAGTCCTTAGAGCACCAAATTCTACTTTCACAAATTTTGCAGAAGATAATTTACAGTATTGTCTTTATACTCATTTATCAATATGTCCAACTTTATATTGCCCTAAAACAGAATGAATATGTGAAAAAAATTATTTTGGGTCTGTCAAAAACATATATAGCAATTTCAAGTCTCAAGTATTTTATGATGACTATTACAATAGTTATCCTATTTACATTTCTTATGACAGGTCAAATAGAGTTGCTATATATTGGTCTCGCTTCTCTGCTCGTTTTGATGTTGTCAATAATCATGAGTTTTAGAAAATTATCTGAAAGCTATACTAAAATTTTAAAAGGAGATGAAACATGACAATTGACCTTTTGAACGTTTCAAAAAGTTTCGGCTCAAAAAAGATCTTTACAGACTTAAATTTAAAATTTGAATCTGGAAAAAGTTATGCATTGATTGGAGGTTCTGGCTCTGGTAAAAGCACCCTTCTTAACATTATAGGAAGATTAGAAAAAATTGACAGTGGGAATGTTTTAGTTGATAAACAAGATATTTGGAAGATAAAAGAAAGAACTTTTTTTAAAAATACTGTTGGATATGTATTTCAGAATTATTCTTTAATAGATAACAAAACAGTATATGATAATTTGAAACTTATCACTAAAGACAAAAAAACAATAACTGATGTACTTGAAAAAGTAGGACTGTCAAGTGACTATTTACATCAAAAAATATACGAATTGTCTGGTGGGCAGGCTCAACGTGTAGCTATTGCCAGAATGTTAATGAAACCACGTAAAATTATCTTAGCAGATGAGCCTACAGGAGCTTTAGATGGTGAGATTGGAAAAGAAATTATTCGTTTATTATTGAATGAAAGAGATGAAGATAAATATGTCATTATAGCGACGCATGATCCAGCTGTCTATAACGAAGTTGATGTGATCATTGATATGAAAGATATAGGGGATAATGTATGAAAAAGATAATTTATATTGCTTTGATCTTTGTAGCTGGAATGCTTGCCATTTTCTTCTTTGGAAAACAAATGATCACAAAAGAAAATACCAATAAACCAACACTGGAGTTAATAGTCTATACGCTTTCTTCTAGTGATACAGAAAAATGGAATAAAGTGAAACAAGTAGAAACGGAAGAAGCTACATATATCATAACTGTGAAAGAAGTAGCGTCTTCAGAAGAAGTATTTTCAAACATCATTGCAAATGGAGCTGCTGCGGGGTTCGGAGTTCGTGAAGAAGAAGTGAAGCAATTTAATAATAATTTAGGAGACACTATTGAGGACTCTAAGCATAATAAACTCATTGGAATAGAATTTTTTACTTTTTCTAATGCTGACGAGGGATTTGTAGTAGCAAATTTTGACTACGGTAGTGAAGAGTTGAATTCTCAGAAAAAAGATATTAAAGAGTTATATAAAAAAATATATGAATCTTTTAAAGAAAAGAATAAATGATTGTGTTATAATCCTTATATTTTGTTATGGTTTGTTAATTGATTTTTGCATATCTTATTTCAACATACTATAAAATAAAACATAAGAAAACGAGTATCTCCAACTACGGAAATACTCGCTTTTTGATATTTAGAAGTGTTTTTTGCTCTGCTTCTTTTGTTTCGATTAACGCATGGTTACAAATTCTTCGGATGCAGTTGGGTGAATCGCCACAGTTGCATCAAAGTCTGCCTTGGTTGCTCCCATTTTGATAGCAACAGCAAATCCTTGAATCATTTCATCAACACCGTAGCCAATTCCATGAAGTCCGACAACTTTTTCTTCTGAACCAGCTGTGATCAATTTGAAACGTGTTTCTTGACGGTTGCCAGTGCAAGCAGAGTACATAGAAGTAAAGCTTGATTTGTAAACCTTGATTTGGTCTTGGCCGTATTCTTTAATAGCTTGCTCTTCTGTCAATCCAACAGTTCCGATAGCAGGGTGTGAAAAGACAACAGTTGGAATAGTTGAGTAGTCCATTTTTGCAGTTGTTTTTCCGTTAAAGAGACGTTCAGATAAAGTACGCCCAGCCTTGATAGCAACTGGAGTCAGTTCTTTTTCACCTGTTACATCACCTAGAGCGTAGATTCCTTCAACAACAGTATTTTGGTATTCATCCACTTGGATAAAGCCATGTTCGTTTAGAGTCACTCCAGCTTTTTCAAGTTGCAAGCCCTTAACGTTTGGACGGCGACCAGTAGCCCAGATAACTTGGCTAGCTGTGTGACTAGTACCATCTTCGAAATGAATGGTAATGCCGTCAGTAGTTTTTTCTAACTTGACAGGGACTTTGTGAGTATGAAGTGGCAAGTTTGTTCTTTCCATTTCCTTGACCAAACCTTCAACGATATAAGAATCAAAACCACGTAAAGGACGATCGCGGCGAACAAAGAGATCTGTCTTGACACCAAAGGTGTGGAGTACGCCAGCCAATTCGACGGCGATATAACCAGCGCCTAGAATAGCAACTGACTCTGGCAATTCTTCCCAAGCAAATACATCATCAGAAGAACCACCTAGCTCAGCACCAGGAATATTTGGAATACTTGGATGGGCACCAGTAGCAATCACGATATGTTTGGCACGAATCAGTTCACCATTTACGCTGACAGTATGAGAATCTACAAATTCCGCATGACCTTCAATCAAGTCTACACCGTTGCGTTTAAAACTGCCATCATAAGAAGAACGAGCGCGATCAATGTAGGCTTCACGATTACGACGTAGGGTTGCAAAGTCAAAGTTAAGATCAGTAGTCTTAAAGCCGTAGTCTTGTCCAAATTGATGGAAAGTCTCAGCGATTTGCGCCCCGTACCACATGATTTTTTTAGGAACACAACCGACGTTGACGCAAGTTCCACCTAGTTTCTTTTCCTCAATAACGGCCGCTTTGGCTCCGTGTTCACCAGCACGGTTCATGGTAGCAATTCCTCCACTACCTCCACCGATAGCAATGATATCGTATTCTCTCATTGTAAACTCCTTTGTACTCTTTTAAATAGTAGAGTGTCATTTTTTGATAGTCATATTCTATCTTTTTTTTGATTTGATTGCAAAAATCTGCTACGTACAAAAAATTGCAAAAAAGCTTGCCAAATAAGTCAAAATAATGTATTATATAACTAGTACAATAGAAAAGGAGGATTTCCGAACGATTGTTTAATCCTGAACTGTCATTATTTCCATCTGAACTGCATTGTTTGCTGGAGGGAAATCTGGTATAATAGCAAAGTATTGTAAAAAAGAAAAGGAGTTTCATTATGAAGAAAAAGAATGGTAAAGCTAAAAAGTGGCAATTGTATGCAGCAATTGGTGCTGCGAGTGTAGTTGTATTGGGTGCCGGGGGGATTTTACTCTTTAGACAACCCTCGCAAACTGATGTTAAGGATGAAACGCCACATCTAGTAGTGGCAAAAGAGGGAACTGTTGCTTCGTCGGTTTTATTGTCAGGAACAGTGACGGCAAAAAATGAACAATACGTTTATTTTGATGCTAGCAAGGGAGATTTAGACGAAATCCTTGTTTCTGTGGGCGATAAGGTCAGCGAAGGGCAGGCTTTAGTCAAGTACAGTAGTTCAGAAGCCCAGGCGGCCTATGATTCAGCGAGTCGGGCAGTAGCTAAGGCAGATCGTCATATCAATGAACTCAATCAAGCACGAAATGAAGCCGCTTCAGCTCCGGCTCCTCAAGCCTCTGCGCCAGCAGGAGGAGAAGATGCAACGGTGCAAAGCCCAACTCCAGTGGCTGGAAATTCTGTTGCTTCTATTGACGCTCAGTTGGGTGATGCCCGTGATGCTCGTGCAGATGCAGTAGCGCAATTAAGCAAGGCTCAAAGTCAGTTGGATGCAATGACGGTTCTCAGTACCCTAGAGGGAACTGTGGTCGAAGTCAACCACAATGTTTCTAAATCTCCAACAGGAGCTAGCCAAGTAGTCGTTCATGTCGTAAGTAATGAAAACTTGCAAGTTAAGGGAGAACTGTCTGAATATAACCTCGCCAACCTATCTGTAGGTCAAGAAGTAACTTTTACTTCTAAAGTTTACCAAGATAAGAGCTGGACTGGTAAGATTAGCTATATCTCTGATTACCCTAAAAACAATGGCGAAGCAGCAAGTACAGCTGTAGCAGCAGGCGGTAATTCTAGTTCTAAATATCCATATACCATCGATGTTACAAGTGAAATCGGTGATTTGAAACAAGGATTCTCGGTAAGTGTTGAGGTCAAGAATAAGAGTAAAGCCATTTTGGTTCCTCTAACAAGTGTTGTGACTGAAAATGATAAGAACTATGTCTGGGTGCTTGACGAGCAGAAAAAGGCCAAGAAAGTGGAAGTTGGTTTGGGCAATGCTGATGCAGACAACCAAGAAATCACTTCAGGTCTGACAAATGGAGTCAAGGTCATCAGTAATCCAACGTCTTCTCTAGAGGAAGGAAAAGAGGTGAAGGCTGATGAAGCAACTAATTAGTCTAAAAAATATCTGCAGAAGCTACCGTAACGGTGACCAAGAACTGCAGGTTCTCAAAAATATCAACCTAGAAGTGAATGAGGGTGAGTTTGTTGCCATTATGGGACCATCTGGTTCTGGTAAGTCTACTCTCATGAATACGATTGGCATGTTGGATACACCAAGTAGTGGAGAGTATTATCTTGAAGGTCAAGAAGTGGCTGGACTAGGTGAAAAACAACTAGCCAAGGTCCGCAACCAACAAATCGGTTTTGTTTTTCAGCAGTTCTTTCTTCTATCTAAACTCAATGCTCTGCAAAATGTAGAATTGCCCTTGATTTACGCAGGAGTTTCGGCTTCAAAACGGCGCAAGTTAGCTGAGGAATATCTAGATAAGGTTGAATTGACTGAGCGTAGTCACCATTTACCTTCGGAATTATCTGGTGGTCAAAAGCAACGTGTGGCTATTGCGCGTGCCTTGGTAAACAATCCTTCTATTATCCTAGCAGACGAACCGACAGGAGCCTTGGATACCAAAACAGGTAACCAAATCATGCAACTATTGGTTGACTTGAACAAAGAAGGAAAAACTATTATCATGGTAACGCATGAGCCTGAAATCGCTTCTTATGCTAAACGCCAGATTGTCATTCGAGATGGAGTTATTTCATCTGATAGTGCACAGTTAGAAAAGGAGGAAAACTAAGATGCAGAATCTGAAATTTGCCTTTTCATCTATCATGGCTCATAAGATGCGTTCTTTGCTTACCATGATTGGGATTATTATAGGTGTTTCATCAGTTGTTGTGATTATGGCTCTAGGTGACTCCCTATCTCGTCAACTCAACAAAGATATGACCAAATCTCAGAAGAATATTAGTGTCTTTTTCTCTTCTAAAAAAAGTAAAGATGGGTCTTTTACTCAGAAACAATCAGCTTTTACGGTTTCTGGAAAAGAAGAGGAAGTTCATGTTGAACCACCAAAACCGCAAGAATCTTGGGTCAAGGAGGCAGCCAAACTCAAGGGAGTGGATAACTACTATGTAACCAACTCAACGAACGCCATTTTGACTTATAAAGATAAAAAGGTTGAAAATGCTAATTTGACAGGTGGAAACAGAACTTATATGGAGGCTGTTAATAATGAAATTCTTGCGGGACGTAGTCTGAGAGAACAAGATTTCAAAGAATTTGCAAGTGTCATTTTGCTTGATGAAGAATTATCCATTAGTTTATTTGGCTCTCCTCAAGAGGCTATTAACAAGGTTGTAGAAGTCAATGGATTTAGTTACCGGGTTATTGGGGTTTATGCTAGTCCAGAGGCTAAACGTTCAAAAATATATGGTTTTGGCGGCTTGCCCATTACCACAAATATCTCCCTTGCTGCGAATTTTAATGTAGATGAAATAGCTAATATTGTCTTTCGAGTGAATGACACAAGCTTGACTCAAACTCTGGGTCCAGAATTAGCACGAAAGATGACAGAGCTTGCTGGCTTGCAACAGGGAGAATATCAAGTGGCAGATGAGTCAGCTGCATTTGCAGAAGTTCAACAATCGTTTAGTTTTATGACGACGGTTATTAGTGCCATTGCAGGAATTTCTCTCTTTGTTGGAGGAACTGGTGTTATGAACATTATGCTGGTTTCTGTTACAGAGCGTACCCGTGAGATTGGTCTCCGTAAGGCTTTGGGTGCAACACGTGCCAATATTTTAATCCAGTTTTTGATTGAATCCATGATTTTGACCTTGTTAGGTGGCTTGATTGGCTTGACAATTGCAAGTGGTTTAACTGCCTTAGCAGGTTTGTTATTGCAAGGTTTGATTGCGGGTATAGAAGTTGGAGTATCAATTCCAGTTGCCCTATTTAGTCTTGCAGTTTCGGCTAGCGTGGGTATCGTTTTTGGAGTCTTGCCAGCCAACAAGGCATCGAAACTTGATCCAATCGAAGCCCTTCGTTATGAATAAGATCAACAAGATGGACATTCGTCTATCTTGTTTTTGTATAGATTTCCCTATCGAAAATCCTTAAAAATGTGATATAATGAAGTATTATAAAAACAGGTTTCATTTGCCTGGAAAGGAAAAATTATGTCTGAAAAGAATTTTTATATTACAACGCCGATTTACTATCCATCTGGGAAACTTCATATCGGTTCTGCCTACACAACCATCGCCTGTGATGTCCTAGCCCGTTACAAACGCCTAATGGGCTACGATGTCTTTTATCTGACAGGTCTTGATGAGCATGGTCAAAAGATTCAACAAAAAGCGGAAGAAGCTGGCATTACACCACAAGCCTATGTTGATGGAATGGCAGTTGGAGTTAAAGAACTCTGGCAATTACTAAATATTTCATACGATAAATTTATCCGTACAACTGATGACTACCACGAAAAAGTTGTCGCACAGGTCTTTGAGCGCTTGCTGGCTCAAGATGATATTTACTTGGGTGAATACTCTGGCTGGTATTCAGTATCAGATGAAGAATTCTTTACAGAAAGCCAGCTTGCAGAAGTATTTCGTGATGAAGCTGGAAATGTGACTGGCGGTATTGCTCCATCAGGTCACGAGGTTGAATGGGTATCCGAAGAATCATACTTCCTTCGCCTCAGCAAATACCAAGATCGTTTGGTGGACTTTTTCAAGTCCCATCCTGAATTTATCACTCCAGATGGTCGTCTGAATGAAATGCTTCGCAACTTCATCGAGCCAGGTTTAGAGGATTTGGCAGTTTCTCGTACAACCTTTACCTGGGGTGTTCCAGTACCATCAAATCCTAAACACGTTGTCTATGTTTGGATTGATGCCCTGCTCAACTATGTGACAGCTCTTGGTTACGGTCAAGACGAACATGGTAACTTTGACAAGTTCTGGAATGGCACAGTCTTCCACATGGTAGGAAAAGACATCCTTCGTTTCCACTCAATCTACTGGCCAATCCTTCTTATGATGTTGGATGTTAAATTACCTGACCGCTTGATTGCCCATGGTTGGTTTGTCATGAAAGACGGCAAGATGTCTAAGTCTAAAGGGAATGTCGTTTACCCTGAAATGCTAGTAGAACGTTATGGACTCGATCCACTTCGTTACTACCTCATGCGTAGCCTTCCGGTTGGTTCAGATGGAACCTTTACTCCTGAAGACTACGTTGGCCGTATTAACTATGAATTGGCCAATGACCTTGGGAACCTCCTCAATCGTACGGTTTCTATGATTAACAAGTACTTTGATGGACAAATTCCAGCCTATGTAGAGGGTGTAACAGAGTTTGATCATGCTCTTGCTGAGGTTGTAGAACAATCAATCGCAGACTACCATACACACATGGAAGCAGTTGACTACCCACGTGCTCTTGAAGCAGTCTGGACTCTGATCTCTCGTACCAATAAATACATCGATGAGACCGCCCCATGGGTCTTGGCCAAGGATGAAGCTCTTCGTGACCAATTGGCAAGTGTCATGAGTCACTTGGCAGCTAGCCTTCGTGTCGTTGCTCACTTGATTGAGCCGTTTATGATGGAAACTAGTCGTGCAGTTTTGACTCAACTTGGTTTAGCAGAAGTTGCTAGCCTTGAGAACTTGAGCTTGGCTGACTTCCCAGCAGATGTGACTGTAGTTGCCAAAGGAACACCAATTTTCCCACGTCTCGATATGGAAGAAGAAATCGCCTATATCAAGGAACAAATGGAAGGCAACAAACCAGCAGTCGAGAAAGAATGGAATCCAGATGAAGTTGAACTCAAACTAAACAAGGAAGAAATCAAGTTTGAAGACTTTGACAAGGTCGAAATCCGTGTCGCAGAAGTCAAAGAAGTGTCTAAAGTAGAAGGTTCAGATAAGTTGCTTCAATTCCGCCTGGATGCTGGTGATGGCGAAGATCGTCAAATCCTCTCAGGAATTGCAAAATACTATCCAAATGAACAAGAATTGGTCGGCAAGAAAGTTCAAATCGTTGCCAATCTCAAACCACGTAAAATGATGAAAAAATATGTCAGCCAAGGTATGATCCTATCAGCTGAACATGATGGAAAATTAACCCTTCTCACAGTTGATCCAGCTGTACCAAACGGAAGTGTGATTGGGTAAAATAGACAGGACTAGTTCATGCTAGTTCTGTTTTTTATTTCAACTATTATGCTTTACAAACTAGTGTAAAAGTGGTATATTATTGATGAAGCTACTAGTAGGTATTACAAAATAGATTAGAAGGGGGAAGGGATGAAGGAAACTCAGCTATTAAAAGGTGTTCTTGAAGGTTGTGTCTTGGATATGATTGGTCAAAAAGAGCGATATGGTTATGAGTTGGTTCAGACTTTGCGAGAGGCTGGATTTGATACTATCGTTCCAGGAACTATTTATCCTTTGTTGCAAAAGTTAGAAAAAAATCAATGGATAAGAGGCGACATGCGCCCGTCGCCAGATGGTCCAGATCGGAAGTATTTTTCGTTAACTAAAGAAGGAGAAGAGCGTGTCTCGGTCTTTTGGCAACAATGGGACGATTTAAGTCAAAAAGTTGAAGGGATTAAGAATGGGGGGTAAACCATGAAGAAAATGAAGTATTACGAAGAAACAAGCGCTTTGCGGCATGAGTTTTCTGAGGAGAATCAAAAGTATTTTGAGGAGCTGTGGGATAGTTTTAATCTTGCTGGATTTCTCTATGACGAGGACTATCTCAGAGAGCAGATTTATTTGATGATGTTAGATTTTTCAGAAGCAGAACGAGATGGCATGAGTGCAGAGGATTATTTAGGTAAGAATCCTAAAAAAATAATGAAAGAGATTCTCAAGGAAGCACCCCGCAGTTCTATCAAGGAGTCCCTTTTGATACCAATTTTTGTCCTAGCGATATTACGTTACTATCATCTACTGGGTGATTTTTCTAAAGGTCCTCTCTTAACAGTCAATTTGCTTACTTTTTTAGGGCAACTTCTTCTTTTTCTGATTGGATTTGGGCTTGTGGCTACAATCTTACGTTGGGGCTTAGTTCAAGATTCTCCTAAAATGAAAATTGGCACCTATGTTGTCGTTGGGGTTCTTGTTCTGCTAGTCGTTCTGGGATATGTAGGAATGGCAAGCTTCGTACAAGAAGGAGCCTTTTATCTTCCTGCTCCCTGGGATAGTTTCCTTGTCTTAACGCTTTCTCTAGTCATCAGTATTTGGAATTGGAAAGAAGCGGTCTTTCGTCCCTTTGTCAGTATGATTGTTGCCCATCTTGTTGTAGGGTCTCTGCTCCGTTACTATGAGTGGATGGGCATTTCAAATGCTTTCCTCACAAAGATTATTCCTTTAGTTGTTCTCTTTATTGGAATCTTTCTCTTGTTCCGTGGGTTTAAGAAGATAAAATGGAGTGAAATATAGTCAAAAAGCCGTTGCAAAGCGGTTTTTTGTTATAATGAAGGGAAGAATGTTAAAAATTAAAGGAGAAAAATTTGATGAGATACATAACTCTTGGTCAAGATGACAAAGAATTATCAGAAATTGTTCTCGGAATGATGAGAATAAAAGATAAGTCTGTAAAAGAAGTTGAAGAGCTTGTAGAAACAGCACTTTCTGTTGGAATCAATGCTTTCGACTTGGCTGATATATATGGTCGTGGTCGTTGTGAAGAACTGTTAGGTCTTGTCCTAAAAAATCGTCCAGATTTAAGAGAAAAGATGTGGATTCAGTCCAAATGTGGCATTCGCATTGAAGAATTTACCTATTTTGATTTTTCAAAAGAGTATATATTACAATCAGTTGATGGGATTTTAGAAAGATTGCAGGTTGATTATTTAGATAGCTTGCTTCTTCATCGACCAGATGCTTTGATGGAATCTGACCAAGTAGCAGAAGCATTTGATTTCCTTTATAAACAAGGTAAGGTTCGAAATTTTGGAGTTTCTAATCAAAATCCTATGATGATGGAGTTGCTTAAAAAAGATGTCAAGCAGCCGTTAGCTGTTAATCAGCTACAATTGAGTGCGGCTTTTACTCCAGGATTCGAATCAGGTTTTCATGTTAATATGGAAGATAGTCAAGCAGCTATGCGAGATGGCAGCATTTTTGAATATTGCCAATTACACGATGTGGTCATTCAAGCATGGTCTGTCTTACAATTCGGGTATTTTAAAGGGAATTTTGTTGGAAACGAGAAATTTCAAGCTTTAAATCAAGTACTTGATCGTTTAGCTATTAAATATGGAGTAACCTCTTCAACTATTGCCATTTCTTGGATATTACGTTATCCAACAAAAATGCAGGCAGTCGTAGGTACAACAAATCCTAAGCACTTGAGAGAAGTTAGCCAAGCAGCAAACTTTAGCTTAACCAGAAAAGAATGGTATGAAATTTATCTTGCAGCAGGGAATGATTTACCTTAGGAGAAAATGCATTTAAAGAAATCATAGTCAAAAAAACGTTGGAAAACGGTTTTTGTTATGTGAGCATTGGCCTGTCTTGATTCGTTAGGCACGGTTCATTAACAAAATAAAAGAGCAAACTAGGAAACTAGCCGCAGGCTCAAAACACTGTTTTGAGGTTGTAGATAAGACTGACGAAGTCAGTCACATATATACGGTAAGACGACGCTGACGTGGTTTGAAGAGATTTTCGAAGAGTATAACTATTCTGATTTACATACTATCAGGTAAGAAGTATCCCATAATTGACGGCACGCTAGTAGCTACTATAAAATGGACTAGAGTACTTTTTTGATTGGGTATAAAACATCATAGAGAATAAAAAATAGGTTAGGATTCTTTGTTCTAACCTATTTTTACATGTAATAAACAATAGCGATGTATTGGAGGGCAGATGCTGCTAGGATAAAGAGATGCCAAATCATGTGGAAATAAGGTTTTTTCTTGGCGTAAAATCCAGCCCCAACTGTATAAGAGAGTCCGCCAGTTACCATGAGACTCCAAAAAATTGGTGTCGTTTGACTGATAATGGCAGGAATGATAGCCAGAACCAACCAGCCCATAATCAGGTAAAGAGCAAGGCTAAATTTTTCATTGACTTTTTTAGCAAGGATTTTATAGAGAATACCAAAGATGGTCGTTCCCCATTGGATAGCAATAATCAGATAGCCAAACCAGTTATTCATCAAGGTTAAGACGACTGGCGTATAAGAGCCTGCGATAGCCACATAAATCATAGAATGGTCAATAATTCTCAAGACGTATTTGTGGGTCGAACCATAGGCCATAGAGTGGTAAATGGTGGATGAGAGGAACATGAGAAAGAGACTAATAACGAAAATGGAAACGCCGATAGAGGATAAAAATCCGTGTGTCTCATAACTATAGGTGGATGAAATGGGGAGTAAGATGAGCATGATGACTGCACCTACGGCATGGGTCACGCTATTAGCAATCTCCTCTCCAAAACTGAGTTGTTTGCTGAGTTTAAGACTAGTGTTCATTGGATTACCTCCTCTTGAGTATGATGGATTAAGGCTAGAGTTTGATGATAGAGTTTAACAGTTTGGCAGCTGGTTTGGATGATAGGGTTAGCTGGGTCAACTCCTTGGTTCATGTAGTCCACAAAAGCATCGTAGAGTTGCTCTGAACTTGCTTGACTTTGTAGAGTATTCAGTGTCTGGGCTATTTCTTGAATAGAGAATACCGACTTGAGGGTTGTGATAGCAATCAGACGGGCAATCTGTTGGCGTTGGTATTTTTTCTTATCAGGCTTTGTCAGGTAACCATGTTTGACATAGTTATTGACCATGGATGCTGTTAGTACCTTGTCTTTATCAAGAGAGATAGGGGCGCAGACCTGATTGACATAGAGTAACACCTGGTCCAGATAGAGGTCAATGTTTGGAATTTCTGTCCATTTTGGGTAGGAAAAGGTAGTTTTCATTTCCAACTCCTTTTTATCTAGTTTTGATAACTAGATTATAAAATAATAAAAATAGAAAGTCAAGTTTTAACTGCTTGTGAAAAGGCTTAAATTATGCTATGATGGGAGAAAGTAGTCAGAAATGAGGAGAAAAGATGGAAATTCGTTTAGCTTTTCCAAATGAAGTAGATGCCATCATGCAGGTGATGGAGGATGCTAAAAAATGTTTAGCGAATGCTGGTAGTGACCAGTGGCAAAATGGTTATCCAAATGTTGATATTATTATTGAAGATATTATCTCAGGTCAAGCCTACGTAGCCTTGGAAGAGGGAGAACTGCTAGCCTATGCTGCTGTGACCAAGAGTCCAGAGGAAGTCTATGAAGCCATTTATGAAGGACAATGGCAAGCTGGAGAGTCAGAGTATCTAGTCCTTCACCGTATTGCTGTAGCTGCAGATGTCCAGGGACAAGGAGTTGCTCAAACCTTTTTAGAGGGCTTGATTGAAGGTTTTGACTATCTAGATTTTCGCTCAGATACGCATGCAGAAAACAAGGCTATGCAACATATTTTTGAAAAGCTTGGATTTAAACAGGTCGGAAAAGTTCCAGTTGATGGCGAACGCTTGGCCTATCAAAAATTGAAGAAATAATGCAAAAGAAGTACGTAAAAAAGCTCTACTTTTCGCCAATAGGAACCTTGTCTTTGGTTGCCGACGAGCAATATCTGTATGGCATTTGGGTGCAGGAGCAGAAGCATTTTGAGAGGGGGCTAGGAGATGAGACGATAGAAGCAGTTGTTAGTCATCCCATTTTAGACCCAGTTATTGCTTGCTTAGATGCTTACTTTAAAGGCAAGCCTCAAGATTTATCATACTTGCCCTTGGCGCCAATCGGAACGGATTTTGAAAAGCGGGTCTGGGCCTACTTACAGGGAATTCCTTATGGTCAGACAGTGACCTATGGACAAATAGCTCAAGAGCTACAAGTGGATTCTGCTCAAGCAATTGGTGGAGCAGTGGGGCGCAATCCTTGGTCTATCCTAGTACCTTGTCATCGTGTGCTAGGAGCAGGTAAGCGTCTGACAGGGTATGCTGCAGGAGTGGAAAAGAAAGCTTGGCTCTTGGAGCATGAAGGCGCAGATTTTAAAGATATAAAATAGAAAGTGAAAGACATGTTAGAATTTATCGAATACCCAAAATGTTCAACTTGTAAAAAAGCAAAACAAGAATTAAACCAACTCGGTGTGGACTATAAAGCCGTCCACATCGTAGAAGAAACCCCCAGCCAAGAAGTCATTTTAAATTGGCTAGAGACCTCAGGGTTCGAGTTGAAGCAATTTTTCAACACTAGTGGAATCAAATATCGTGAATTAGGGTTGAAAGATAAGGTAGGAAGCCTGTCAAATCAAGAAGTGGCTGAGTTGCTAGCAAGTGACGGTATGTTGTTAAAACGACCAATTTTAGTAGAAAATGGAACTGTTAAGCAAATCGGTTATCGAAAAGCTTACGAAGAATTGGGATTGAAATAGTTTTTATCTATCTCTTTGATAGATAAAATATATAGCCTCCCTGTTTCAAAGTATGATAAACTAGTAGGTAGACAAAGTCTGTATCTGACCGTAGCAAATAATTTCATTGACGGCAGAAGTATGGTAGAATGAATCATTATCAGGAGAGGATGTTTTTATGAATGTTACAACGATTTTAGCATCAGATTGGTACCAAAACTTGATGCAATTGATTCCGGATGGCAAGCTTTTTAGCTTGCGTTCGGTCTTTGATGGAATTCCGAGAATTGTCCAACAACTTCCAACAACGATTATGTTGACAATTGGTGGTGCTCTTTTTGGCTTGGTTTTGGCGCTTCTTTTTGCCATTGTGAAGATCAATCGTGTCAAGATTTTATATCCCTTGCAGGCCTTCTTTGTTAGTTTCTTAAAAGGGACACCGATTTTGGTGCAACTCATGTTGACCTACTACGGAATTCCTTTGGCTTTGAAAGCTCTCAATCAGCAATGGGGAACTGGTCTCAATATCAATGCGATTCCAGCCGCTGCTTTTGCGATTGTCGCCTTTGCCTTTAATGAGGCAGCTTATGCTAGTGAAACCATTCGTGCAGCCATTCTCTCAGTTAACCCTGGTGAGATTGAGGCGGCACGTAGTCTGGGGATGACCCGAGCACAAGTTTATCGTCGAGTGATTATTCCAAATGCAGCAGTTGTGGCGACTCCAACCTTGATTAACTCCCTCATCGGCTTGACCAAGGGAACTTCTCTAGCCTTCAGTGCGGGTGTTGTGGAAGTCTTTGCCCAAGCTCAGATTCTGGGTGGAGCTGATTACCGCTATTTTGAACGCTTTATCTCCGTTGCCCTTGTTTATTGGGTAGTCAATATCGGAATTGAAAGCCTAGGTCGTTTCATCGAGAGAAAAATGGCTATTTCTGCACCCGATACAGTGCAAACAGATGTGAAAGGAGACCTTCGTTAATGATTAAGATTTCGAATTTAAGCAAATCCTTTTCAGGACAGACTGTCTTGGATCATCTGGACTTGGATATTCAAAAAGGGGAAGTTGTAGCCTTGATTGGTTCTTCAGGAGCTGGAAAATCAACCTTCCTTCGCAGTCTCAATTATCTTGAAACACCTGACAGTGGCTCTATTCAGATTGATGATTTTTCAGTTGATTTTTCTAAAATCACTCAAGAAGAAATCCTTGCCCTACGCCGTAAGCTGTCTATGGTTTTCCAACAGTTTAATTTGTTTGAACGCCGCACAGCACTTGATAATGTGAAAGAAGGCTTGGTTGTTGTCAAGAAATTATCTGACCAAGAAGCAACCAAGATTGCCAAGGAAGAGTTGGCTAAGGTTGGACTTTCTGACCGTGAAAACCATTATCCTCGTCATTTATCAGGTGGACAGAAGCAACGGGTTGCCTTGGCGCGTGCTCTCGCTATGAAACCAGATGTCTTGCTCTTGGACGAACCAACTTCAGCCCTTGACCCAGAATTGGTCGGAGAAGTAGAAAAGTCTATTGCAGATGCTGCTAAGTCAGGTCAAACCATGATTTTGGTCAGTCATGACATGTCCTTTGTAGCCCAAGTGGCTGATAAGATTCTCTTCTTAGATAAGGGGAAAATCATCGAGTCTGGAACACCGGATGAGATTATCCACCATCCTAAAGAAGAGCGGACAAAAGAATTCTTTGCTAGTTACAAACGGACTTATATTTGATATAATAGATAAAGAAAACTCAGTTAGCTGGACTAGCTGAGTTTACTCTTTAAAAAAGATAGAAATGAGAGAAATCATGCTACTGCAACTATTTTCTTTATATTTCGAGAGTTTGATCTTGACCACCATCCTTGTCCTGATTTTTTTAGGGATTTGGATTGGACTGAGAGCCATGTCGGGAGTTGATAAGACAGCCAAGGCGCGCCAAGCCCATCTCTATGATATGATTATGATTGGAGTCTTGGTTGTTCCAGTATTATCCTTTGCGGTTATGAGTTTAATTCTTGTTTTCAAGGCATAATCCTTGCTTGATTGACAAGAAAGAGTTAGAATAAAGGTAGTTACAACAAGAAAGAAGGAATCTATATGTACGATACTATTATTATCGGTGCTGGACCTGCAGGTATGACTGCAGCCTTGTATGCTGCTCGAAGCAATCTGAAAGTAGCCTTGATTGAAGGTGGTCTGCCAGGTGGTCAGATGAATAATACATCTGATATTGAAAATTATCCAGGATATGCCAATATTAGTGGGCCTGAATTGGCTGAAAAGATGTTTGAACCACTTGAAAATCTCGGTGTTGAGCACATTTATGGTTATGTTGAAAATATAGAAGACCATGGTGATTTTAAAACAGTGATGACCGATGACCAAACATATGAAACTCGTACAGTTATCGTAGCGACTGGTTCTAAACACCGTCCTTTGGGAGTGCCTGGAGAAGAAGAACTGAACAGTCGTGGTGTTTCCTACTGTGCCGTGTGTGATGGTGCCTTCTTCCGTGACCAAGATTTGTTGGTAGTTGGTGGTGGAGATTCAGCTGTTGAAGAAGCCCTCTTCTTGACTCGTTTTGCCAAGACTGTTACCATTGTTCACCGTCGTGACCAACTTCGTGCCCAAAAGGTTTTACAAGACCGCGCCTTTGCGAATGAGAAAATCAGCTTTATCTGGGATTCTGTAGTGAAGGAAATCAAGGGTGAAAACAGAGTAGAATCTGTCGTTTTTGAAAATGTGAAAACAGGTCAAGTGACAGAACAAGCTTTCGGTGGTGTCTTTATCTATGTTGGTTTGGACCCTGTTAGCGATTTTGTTAAAGAATTGAATATCCAAGATCAGGCTGGATGGATTGTGACAGATAATCACATGAAAACTGCAGTTGACGGTATCTTTGCGGTTGGAGACGTTCGCTTGAAAGACCTTCGCCAAGTAACAACAGCAGTTGGAGATGGAGCTATCGCTGGTCAAGAAGCTTACAAATTTATCACAGAACATAGTTAATTATAAAAACGCATAGTATCAGATTTACAAAAAATTTGACACTATGCGCTTTATTGTGGGAAAATTAATTTCATTTTCTACTGAAATTGAGTTTTGCCAGCCTCTTATATTTTTAGAAAAATCCTTTAATCTTTCCAACGAGGCCATCAAGACCTTCAGAACCAGAAATCAACTGCTGAGCTTGAGAGAAGTATTCTCCAAGTTGGTCTTGGTTTTCTGCAACAAATGTCTTTGCAGCTTCGAAATCTTTTGTTTCGATTAATTTTTTTACTTGGTTAAACAAATCTAATGGGTTCATCCTATTTCTCCTTTTCTATACTTACCTATTTAATCATCTTTATGGTAAAAAATCAACTGTTGCTACTTTTGGCTAGGACCTGTTTTTATCTACAAGTTCTCATAACTAAGATTCTGACTACCAAAACAAGGTAGACATAAAAATAAAAATGTTCGGTTTTTTCTAGTGTATCCATGAAATAAAAACGGATACATGTTATAATAGAAATAGCTCTTTAATGGAGGTGTTTGAGTGGAAAATCTGAAGAAAATGGCAGGTATCAAGGCTGCTGAGTTTGTCAAGGATGGCATGGTAGTCGGACTTGGAACGGGGTCTACTGCCTATTATTTCGTAGAAGAAATCGGTCGTCGGATTAAGGAAGAAGGGTTACAGATTACAGCTGTAACGACTTCTAGTGTGACCACTAAACAGGCAGAAGGCCTTAATATCCCGCTCAAGTCTATTGACCAAGTAGACTTTGTCGATGTGACGGTTGATGGCGCGGATGAAGTGGATAGTCAGTTTAACGGCATCAAAGGCGGTGGCGGTGCCCTTCTGATGGAGAAGGTTGTTGCGACACCATCAAAAGAATACATTTGGGTGGTGGATGAAAGCAAGCTGGTCGAAAAACTAGGTGCTTTTAAATTTCCTGTGGAAGTGGTGCAGTATGGTGCAGAGCAGGTCTTCCGTCATTTTGAACGAGCTGGCTACAGACCAAGTTTCCGTGAAAAAGATGGTCAACGTTTTGTGACCGATATGCAGAATTTTATCATTGACCTTGCCTTGGATGTCATCGAAGATCCAATTGCTTTCGGACAAGAATTGGACCATATCGTTGGTGTTGTAGAACACGGCTTATTCAATCAAATGGTGGATAAGGTCATCGTTGCTGGACGAGATGGAGTTCAGATTTTAACTTCAAAAAAAGGAAAATAGAAGGGGGCATAAGATGTCTAAATTTAATCGTATTCACTTGGTGGTACTGGATTCTGTAGGAATTGGTGCTGCACCAGATGCTAATAACTTTGTCAATGCAGGGGTTCCAGATGGTGCCTCTGACACACTGGGACACATTTCAAAAACAGTTGGTTTGAATGTGCCAAACATGGCTAAAATTGGTCTTGGAAATATTCCTCGTGAAACTCCTCTTAAGACTGTACCGGCAGAAAGCAATCCAACTGGATATGCAACAAAATTGGAAGAAGTATCCCTTGGTAAGGATACCATGACTGGGCACTGGGAAATCATGGGACTCAACATTACTGAGCCTTTCGATACTTTCTGGAACGGATTCCCAGAAGAAATCTTGACAAAAATCGAAGAATTCTCAGGACGTAAGGTCATTCGTGAAGCTAACAAACCTTACTCAGGAACAGCCGTTATCGATGATTTTGGACCACGTCAGATGGAAACTGGAGAGTTGATTATCTATACTTCAGCTGACCCTGTTTTGCAAATTGCTGCTCACGAAGACATCATTCCTCTGGATGAATTGTACCGTATCTGTGAATACGCTCGTTCGATTACCCTTGAGCGTCCTGCCCTTCTTGGTCGCATCATTGCCCGTCCATATGTTGGTGAGCCAGGTAACTTCACTCGTACGGCAAACCGTCGTGACTTGGCTGTATCTCCATTTGCACCGACTGTTTTGGATAAATTGAATGAGGCTGGTATCGATACTTATGCTGTTGGTAAAATCAATGATATCTTTAACGGTGCTGGTATCAACCACGACATGGGCCATAACAAGTCAAATAGCCATGGAATTGATACACTATTGAAGACCATGGGACTTGCTGAATTTGAAAAAGGATTCTCTTTCACAAACTTGGTTGACTTTGATGCCCTTTACGGCCACCGTCGTAATGCTCACGGTTACCGTGATTGTTTGCATGAGTTTGATGAACGCTTACCTGAAATTATCGCAGCCATGCGAGAGAACGACCTTCTCTTGATTACTGCGGACCACGGGAACGACCCAACTTACGCAGGAACAGACCACACTCGCGAATATATCCCATTGTTGGCTTACAGTCCTGCTTTTAAAGAAAATGGTGTCATTCCAGTAGGACATTTTGCCGATATTTCAGCGACTGTTGCCGATAACTTTGGTGTGGAAACTGCCATGATTGGGGAAAGTTTCTTAGATAAATTGGTATAAAATGACGCACTATGCTTTGCTAGTTAGGGGTATTAATGTTGGCGGCAAGAATAAGGTCTTCATGGCGGAGCTTCGTCAAGAACTGACAGAGTTGGGACTAGAAAAGGTTGAAAGCTACATCAACAGTGGTAATATTTTCTTTATTTCGACAGCCCCAAAAGTCAAATTGATTGAAAGGTTAGAGGCTTTCTTTGGAACTCGTTATCCATTTATTCAGAGCTTTTCTTTACTGGGTCAAGAAGACTATGAAGCAGAAGTGGAGAATCTACCAGCTTGGTGGAGCGAAGACTTGGCACGAAAAGATGTCCTCTTTTACACTGAGGGTTTGGATGTGGAGCAAGTCATCACGACAGTTGAAAGTTTAGAGCTGAAAGATGAGGTGCTTCATTTTGGAAAACTTGGGATTTTCTGGGGAAAATTCTCTGAGGAAACCTACTCTAAGACTGCCTATCACAAGTACTTGCTCAAGATGCCTTTCTATCGCAATATTACCATTCGCAATGTCAAAACCTTTGACAAAATCGGTCAAATGCTAAAAACTAATAAAGGAGACACACAATGACATTTTTAGATAAAATCAATGAAACAGCTGCTTTCCTGAAGGACAAGGGAATCCAAACGCCTGAGTTCGGTCTAATCCTTGGGTCAGGACTTGGAGACTTGGCAGAAGAAATCGAAAATCCAGTTGTAGTAGACTATGCTGAGATTCCAAACTGGGGCCGTTCAACAGTAGTTGGTCACGCTGGTAAATTAGTATATGGTGAACTGGCAGGTCGCAAGGTCTTGGCTCTTCAAGGGCGTTTCCATTTCTACGAAGGGAATCCTCTGGAAGTTGTGACTTTCCCAGTACGTGTCATGAAAGTTCTTGGATGTGAAGGTGTCATTGTGACCAATGCAGCTGGTGGTATTGGTTATGGCCCTGGTACTTTGATGGCAATCTCAGACCATATCAACATGACAGGGCAAAATCCATTGATGGGTGAAAACTTGGATGATTTTGGTCCACGTTTCCCTGATATGTCTAAAGCCTACACACCAGAATACCGTGCTACTGCCCATGAAGTGGCTAAAAAACTTAATATCAAGCTTGATGAAGGTGTCTATATCGGTGTAACTGGTCCGACTTATGAAACACCAGCAGAAATCCGTGCCTATAAGACATTGGGAGCAGATGCAGTTGGTATGTCTACTGTTCCTGAAGTTATCGTGGCAGCCCACTCAGGCTTGAAAGTTCTGGGAATTTCATGTATTACTAACTTTGCGGCTGGTTTCCAAGAAGAACTCAACCACGAAGAAGTTGTGGAAGTAACCGAACGTGTTAAAGGTGACTTCAAGGGCTTGCTGAAAGCGATTCTTGCTGAATTGTAAGAAAAAAGACTTAAAAGGAGGAATACCTCTACCTTTTCATGATTGACTGCCTATCAGGGTCAAAGAAGAAATATAAGTATACTATGAGGTTCTTCCTGCTCTTATAATTGAAAGAAGCGGAAGAATAGATATGTTTGCGTCTGATAGTTAGCATTGTGAAAGACAAGATTCTAGGATACTAGCATTAGCTTCCTACCAAGCAGACTAGGATGATAAGGAAAGATAAGAATGAATTTATACTCAATGAAAATCAAAGAGCAAACTAGGAAGTTAGCCACAGGTTGCTCAAAACACAGTTTTGAGATTGTAGATAAGACTGACGAAG
>NZ_VMNB01000004.1:43883-203580 GCF_013277515.1 Streptococcus sp. k-402
AAGAGATTTTCGAAGAGTATTACTTTCTGAATTTCTTAGCCTTGTCCTATATAGGGGACAAGGAGATTTCGCTTGAGTCTGCTTATAAATAAACGAAAAGAAAGATAAAGAATAATGAAAATTGGTCAACGAATTATGCGCTTTGGCATAAAAAAATTAAGTATCGGAGTTGTATCTGTTGCAGTCGGCTTCGCATTTCTAGCTCCAGCTGGAATTTCAGCCAATGAACTAAAACAAGATGTAACATCTGAAGTGGCAACAAGAGTGCTAGATTCTAAGGAGGAATTGAGAGAGCCGGAAAATGTTGCTCCAAAACTAGAAACTCCTCTTAGAGAGGAGTCAAGACTAGCTCCTCAACCGCTTCCGGAAGCAGGTGAAGTTCTTGAAAACAAAAGGGAAGAGTCAAAAGTAGAGACAACAGAGCCAGCTCAAGACTCGCCTATTCATGCTCCTGTAGAAGAAACTAAAGAAGAAGTTGTGACAGAAAAACCAACAAATACTCGTTCTCTAACCGCAGAAGATTTGGTGAAGATTTCCAAAGGGGAATTGCATTTAGAAAATGATTTGATCGATGAATCTCTCTATGGTGAAAAAGTTCTTGATTTGGAAGGGGATGATGACCAAGATGGCATCAAAAACAAAGATGAACTTTATGTTTACAACAAAGATGGTAAGGATTATCTAGGATATAACAGTCATCCCTTACTAGCAGACAGTGATGGGGATGGTTTGGCAGATGGAGAAGATGACAATAAGAAAGAATGGTATGTCACAGACCGTGATTCT
The DNA here is from genome assembly GCF_013277515.1 of Streptococcus sp. k-402. Lineage (GTDB taxonomy): Bacteria > Bacillota > Bacilli > Lactobacillales > Streptococcaceae > Streptococcus. The sequence continues at coordinate 44,670 of NZ_VMNB01000004.1, forward strand.
CTTCTCTTTATGGAGCTAGCCTATCGAGACGATGATTATATTGAGAAAATTTTAGATCATAAGAATCCTTTCCCTAGTCTCTATCTTGACCGTCAAGAATACAAACTCATGCACAATGAATTGGCTCCTTTCTGGAAAATGAAAAAAGCTTACCATACAGATAGTGGCTTGGATGCTTTCTTATTTGAGACCAAGAGCGACCTTCCTTATCTCAAAGATGGAACGGTGCACATGTTGGCTATTCGTGGAACGCGAGTTAATGACGCCAAGGACTTAAGTGCAGATTTGGTTTTATTAGGTGGAAATAAACCAGCTCAAGCGGATGATATCCGCAAGGTTGTTGGGGAATTAGCCAAGGATACAAGTATTACCAAGTTGTATATGACAGGTCATTCTCTTGGAGGCTACCTAGCTCAGATTGCAGCGGTTGAAGCTTACCAAAAATATCCTGATTTTTATAACCATGTATTACGGAAAGTGACGACTTTCAGTGCTCCTAAAGTGATTACTTCCAGAACTATTTGGAATGCTAAGAATGGTTTCTGGGATGTTGGTTTGGAAAGCCGTAAATTAGCTGTTAGTGGAAAAATTAAGCATTATGTGGTTGATAATGATAATGTTGTGACTCCCTTGATTCATAATGATCGTGATATTGTTACATTTACAGGTAATTCACGCTTTAAACATCGTTCTCGTGGCTATTTTGAAAGTCGAATGAATGATATTCCTAACTTTAATATTGGTAAACGAGCTACCTTGGATAAACATGGTTATCGTGATCCGAAATTGGATAAAGTGAGATTCTTTAAGAAACAGGCTCTGCCTCAATCTGCTAGTCAACCAAGCGCTGAACCAATGGAAAATATTGCCTTAGGAAAACAGGTTACTCAAAGTTCGACAGCTTTCGGAGGAGATGCTAGAAGAGCTGTGGATGGTAAAGTTGATGGTAACTATGGTCACAATTCTGTCACTCATACCAACTTCCAATCTAAACCTTGGTGGCAAGTAGATTTGGCTAAAGAAGAAACCATTCGCCAAATCAATATTTACAACCGCACAGACACTGCCCAGGATAGATTGGCAAACTTTGATGTCATTCTTTTAGACAGTTCTGGTAAAGAAATTGAGAGAAAACGAATAACATCTCTTAAAGATGTGTCAGCACAAATTGCGATTAACCATAAAAAAGCGCGCTATGTTCGGATTGAGCTAGAAGGCTATAATGCTCTCAGTCTTGCAGAAGTCCAAGTATATCGTGCTGAGAATATCGCTTGGAAAAAACAAGCTAAGCAAAGTTCTACTGATTTTGGTGGAGATGCTAGTCGTGCCTTGGATGGTAATACCAATAGTAGTTATAGCCAGCAATCAATTACCCATACAAAATTTGAAAACCAGCCTTGGTGGGAAGTTGATTTAGGTCGTACAGAACAGGTAGGACTTGTTCGCCTTCATAACCGTGGGGATGGAGAGCTTTCTAAACGTCTGTCAGACTTTGATGTGATTTTATATGATGAAAAAGGGAAAGAAGTTGCTAGACAGTATGTTTCTAAACTTGACGGAACGAGCTTGGATGTTCAATTAAATGGGAAATTGGGACGCCGTGTTCGTGTGCAACTACGTAAGAACAATCAAGCCCTCAGTCTTGCAGAAGTAGAAGTTTTCCGCTTTATCGCTACGAATGGTGAGACGGCGACACAAGTTTCTAAGCCAGTTCAACCAATTAGTCAGACTCCTGTGAAAGACAAAACATTGACAATTCAACATAGTGGAGCTTACATTGCTCGCTACTCTATAACTTGGGAAGAAGTTACAGTAGATAAAGATGGGAACCAAGTTGTTCGTAGTCGTTCTTGGGAAGGAAACGGTCGCAACCAGACTGCAGGTTTTGTCCTCAACCTCCCAATCAAAGAAAATATGAGAAATTTGCGAATTAAGATTGAGAAAAAGACAGGTCTACTATGGAATAGATGGCAAACAATCTATGAAAACAGACCTCTCCTTGCCCAACCACATCGAAAAATCACTCATTGGGGAACGACATTAAATTCTAAGATTTCTGATGACGATGTCTTGTAATCTGATGGTACAATGACAGTTAGTTTGTCTAGTTTATAAGAAAGTACTACCTGAGCTTGAATAGAACTCAGGTAGCTCTCTGTGAAAGAACAAAATTAAACAGAAAGGTATAGTGAGGTGTTCTAATTTGAACACGAGTAGAAATTCGTACCTATAAGATGCTTGGAACAGATGTGGTCGGAATGTCAACTGCTCCTGAAGTTATTGTTGTAGCCTACTCAGGTTTGAAAGTTCTAGGAATTTTATGTATTACTAATTATACTACTTGTTTCAAAGAAGAGATTAACCACGAAGAGGTTATAGAAGTGACTGAGTGTGTTAAAGGTGATTTTAAAGGCTTACTTAAAGCTGTTTTTGCTGAATTATTACTATGTTAAAAGAATTGAGGAGTATTTTTCAGAAAATCCCTTATAATCTTAAATTATTCCTAGCAGTCATTTTGCAAGGAATAGTTTCAGGTTTATCTGGTATTTTTCTACATTATCTTTTAAAGATGATAGAGGGGATAGCTTTTGGTCAATCAGAGCATCAAACTGTATTCTTGACAGATGGAGTTTCCTCGTCGCGGATAGGATTAAGTTTAATAATCGTGGGTGTCAGCTCATCCTTGGTCTGGTATTACTTGCAAAAAAAATCACAGATTTTTTCCATTAAAGCACAGATGAAGGATGAGACTTCACAATACAAACTTCATTTTTTAAAACAGCTATTTCATTCAATTTGGCAGATTATTGCAGTTGGAGGGGGAGCACCTATTGGTAAAGAAGCTGCGCCACGAGAGATTGGAACTCTATTTGCAGGACCAATTGGAAAAATATGTTCTCTCTCTAAGAAGGATCAAATCTTTCTCCTTGCTTGTGGTGCTGGTGCTGGTTTAGCAGCTGTCTATCAGGTTCCATTAACAAGTGTCTTCTTTGTTTTTGAAACTCTAGGAATTGCTCTATCTATTAAACGAGTTGTCTTAGTCGGTTTTACTACCTATGTGTCAACCTATACAGCAGGCTTGGTTATTTCAGATCAGGCTCTCTACCAGATTCCAGCCATCGCATGGTCATTAAAGGAAATGTGGATTATTCCCTTATTACTTCTTTTCTTAACCCCACTAGCTTGGCTTTTTGGTCGCTTGAGTAAAGCAGTGTCTTCAAACAGGATAAAAGATAAACGAATACTTCTCACATTGCCCACAGCTTTTCTTTTTCTTGCTGGGTTGGCAAGTTATTTTCCACATCTACTTGGAAATGGATGTATGATGGCTCAGGAAGTATTGAATGGTAGCAATGGCAAAACAGTATTCCTCTTGTTTATCCTAAAAGCACTGGTCGTTCTTATTACTCTGTGGGCAGGGGCCTATGGTGGTACACTTACGCCATCTTTTGCCTTGGGGATGGCTGGAGCTGCTCTCTTTGGAATGATTCTAGGTGGGGATAGCCAGCCAAGCATTTTGCTTTTGGGATCGGTTTGCTTTTTGTCTGTGACCTTGAGGGCTCCCTGGTCTGCAACTGGATTAGTAATAGGTTTCACTGGGCTAGGTTTGGATTCTCTTCCGTATCTCTTAGTAACAGCTGTTTTAGCCTATGAATTTGCAAAAATGTTAGACCACTTTCCTTGGGCTAGCATACTGTGTCAGAAGTCAAAGAATAAAGTAATAAGATAGAGAACGACCGTTTCTTCTAATCAAAGATTTATCTTAAAAGATTAAAAACTATCGTCAATTTATCAATAACTGTTTGAAATAAAAAAGAAGTAGGCTTATCGGAGTCATGATTGAATCCGATTTTTCCTAGCTATAAAAATAAAATAAAAAAAAGAAAGGTAGAGCGTGTGTTTTGATTTGAACACGAGCGGAAAACTTGGAAAATGGATACTCTGACTGAGAAATCCTGATTTCTCAGTCAGATTCCTAATTTTCAGTCGTTTTCTTGTCGCTCTCTAATCTTCATAAAATAAAGAAAGGATGGGTTAACTGTATTCGCTGAACTGAATACGGGCGGAGAACTGTGTAAAAAAGATAAACTGTCTAGCATCTGCGATGCGTCGTCAGTTTCCTATTTTTACTTTGTTCTCTGTCGCCCTTTATATCTTAACTATGTCTATCCATATTGCTGCTCAGCAGGGTGAAATTGCTGATAAAATTCTTCTTCCAGGGGATCCTCTTCGTGCTAAATTTATTTCGGAGAATTTCCTTGAAGATGCTGTTTGTTTTAACGAAGTGCGTAACATGTTTGGTTACACTGGTACTTACAAGGGTCACCGTGTATCTGTTATGGGAACTGGGATGGGAATGCCATCTATTTCGATTTATGCGCGTGAGTTGATTGTTGACTACGGTGTGAAGAAATTGATTCGTGTGGGAACTGCAGGTTCTTTGAATGAAGATGTCCACGTTCGTGAATTAGTTTTGGCGCAGGCAGCCGCAACCAACTCAAACATCGTCCGTAATGACTGGCCACAGTACGATTTTCCACAAATTGCTAGCTTTGATTTGCTGGACAAGGCCTACCATATCGCCAAAGAACTTGGTATGACAACCCACGTTGGGAACGTTTTGTCATCTGATGTCTTTTACTCAAATTACTTTGAAAAGAACATCGAGCTTGGTAAGTGGGGAGTCAAGGCTGTGGAAATGGAAGCAGCAGCCCTTTACTATTTGGCGGCCCAGCACCATGTTGATGCGCTAGCTATCATGACCATCTCTGATAGCTTGGTCAATCCAGACGAAGACACAACTGCAGAAGAACGTCAAAATACCTTCACCGATATGATGAAGGTTGGTTTGGAAACCTTGATTGCAGAATAATTATAGCCAAAAAGGAAGCCCTTCTTTATGAATTGGAGGACTTCCTTTTCTTATCCAGAAATTGATCTAGCTCTCTTTGGTTTCGAAGAATAGTGACTTTATGTGAGTATTCTTGGCAAAGTTTTTGGTAATTCTCTTTCTGAGCTTTAGTCCTCCCATCCCAGAGAATCCATCGAATAAACTCCCGATTAAATTGTTCTTGACAACCTTCTGCCATACTTTCTCTGACCTTGCCTCGGTATTTGAGATAACGTTTAAAAGCTCGAAAGAGACAGGTAAATGGTGAAAAATTGAGAAAGATGATTTGGTCAGCTTCCTGCATTCTTTCCTCATAGAAACACCAAGAATAATTTCCATCGATGACCCAAGCTTCATGCTTGGTGAGAAAACGTTTCATCTCGGTTAACATCCATTCACGGTCACTGTCTTGCCAACCAGGTTGAAATTGGAGTGTATCCATGTGAAGTTTTGGGATGGAGTAGTAGAGAGATAACTTTTCAGCTAGAGTTGACTTACCAGCACCAGAATATCCGATAATTGCGATTTTCATTTTCTACCTTTTCCTATTTGAGGACAAAAAAACAGCCTCTATGGACTGTTTCTTATTTAGCAAGTTTAGCTGAAAGACGAGCTTTATCGCGGCTTGCTTTGTTTTTGTGAATCAAACCTTTAGTTTCTGCTTTATCGATAGCTGAGCTAGCAGCACGGAAAAGTTCTTCAGATGGGTTTGCTTCGAAAGCTTTGATAGCAGTACGCATAGCTGATTTTTGAGCTGAGTTCTTTTCGTTTTGTTTAACGTTCAATTCAGCGCGTTTGATAGCTGATTTAATGTTTGCCAATGTTCTTACCTCCATATTTACTAACTATACCATTATATCTGAAAACTTACGTTTTGACAAGGGAAAATTATTTTTTTAAGTAAATTTCATCGATTTCATGGTTCTTTGTTTTATGAAGAATCACTTCTGCACGATTTCTGGTCGGTTCAATATAATTTTGTAGATTTGTGAGATTGATACTGGTCCAGACCTGATGGGCAAAGGACTCCACTTCCCCAATCGGCATTTGTGTAAAACGATAATAGTAGCTATTAGGGTCATTTTGGGCTAGGCTCAGCATTTTCAAGAAACGGTCCAGATACCAACTCTCGATGTCATCGACTGCAGCATCAACATAGATGGAAAAGTCAAAGAAGTCAGTAATGTAGAGACGCTCATTTTGTGGATTTTGAAAGACATTGATTCCTTCAACAATCACAAAATCAGCAGCTTTGACGCTTTGCATTTCCTCAGGAACGATGTCGTAGACTTCATGTGAGTAGACAGGAATATTCACATCTTGTCCATTTTTGATGCGGTCCAAGAAGTTGAGAAGAGCTTCCATATCATAGCTTTCAGGAAATCCTTTACGATTTAAAATCCCCTGCTCAGTCAAAGTCTGGTTGGGATAGAGAAAGCCATCAGTTGTAACCAACTCAACACTAGCATCAGTTACAGTTCTAGAAAGCAGGATTTGAAGTAGGCGACTGGTTGTGGATTTTCCAACGGCAACACTCCCAGAAACCCCAATAATAAAAGGCTGAGATTTACTTTCACGTTGGAGGAAAATTCCTTTTGAAAAGGCTAAATCTTCCTTAGTTCGCTTGTAAATCTGAATCAGATGAGCCAAGGGGAGATAGATATCTGTAACGTCTTGAAGACTGATTTGGTCATTAAAACTTTTGATGGATTCTAATTCCTCTTCTGTCAAAGGAGGTGTGGTCTTTCGATGTAAAGATTGCCAAGTCTGGCGGCTGATTTTTTCAAAATGTAAAAATTCGTTGGTCATTTGTTTTCCCCTAGATATTTTGTCTATCATACCATAAAAAGTTAAAAAAATAAAGCGGTTTCTTGAATGTGGTAAGTCAATAGTATATAATATAAGTAGATAGAGGATGAACAATTTATTGATGAAGTAGGAGATAGTTTCTACTGATTTATAAGCTTATAAAGGGGGCTTTTGGGTTTATAACTTATAGGAGGTGTACTATGAAAATCTTGAAACGTTACCTATTGGAACTCTGTTTTATTTTAAGTTTTGCCTTACCTTTTATAAAAGGAGCTAATGCGGATAATGGTAGACGCTTTGTGGAAATCTATTACGGTTTTACTTTTTTGATGGAGCATGCTATTGTAACAGTTGTCTTTATCTGTTCACTCTTGATTGCTTTCTTCCTAAAAAACGATGGGCGAAATGGCTTGCTGCTGGAAGTTATCTATTCTTGATTTTATGGATTGCGACAGAGGGTTATTTCTTCCGCATGTCACTAGAAGATTTGATACGACTTTGGACAAGTTTGGAAATCCTGACACAAACTTATCAGTTGGGCTTTTATCTAAATATTTTGTTGGGAATTTTGTTGATAATTAAGTATCTGAAGGTTAAGCAATCGTAATAAAAATGCGCCTGATGATAGACAATAAATTTGTTGTTTTATCATGGCAATGATAGCTGTAGTCCTAGATGAAATACAAGTTGCTTATAAAACTTGAAAGAGATTGAAGGGGAGCTATTGTAACGCAACTTCCTTCAATCTTTTTGTCTCATTCTGGATATGTAAACGATTTACAATTCGATCCAAAATATGATAGAATAGGGTTATGAATAAAATGTACTATGCAGAAAATCCTGACGCTGCTCACGATATTCATGAGTTGAGAGTAGAGTTGTTGGGACAAAAAATGACCTTTTTGACGGATGCGGGTGTTTTTAGCAAGAAGATGGTTGACTTTGGAAGTCAACTTTTGCTCAAGTGTCTGGAGGTCAACCAAGGAGAGACTGTCCTTGATGTGGGCTGTGGTTATGGGCCTTTGGGCTTATCCTTGGCTAAGGCTTATGGAGTTCAGGCGACCATGGTCGATATCAACAATCGTGCCTTGGATTTAGCTCAGAGAAATGCTGAAAAAAATAATGTAAAAGCGACGATTTTCCAGTCCAATATCTATGAACAAGTTGAAGGGAAATTTGACCATGTCATTTCCAATCCTCCTATCCGTGCAGGCAAGCAAGTGGTTCATGAAATCATTGAGAAAAGCAAAGATTTCTTGGAAACTGGTGGGGATTTGACAATCGTTATCCAGAAAAAACAAGGGGCTCCAAGTGCCAAGTCCAAGATGGAGGATGTGTTTGGAAATTGTGAAATCGTCAAAAAAGATAAGGGATATTATATCCTTAGAAGTGTGAAAGAATGAGAACAGTTGATTTAATCCAAAAAAAACGAGACGGGCAAGAACTGACTTCAAGTGAAATTGAATGGCTGGTAGAAGGTTATGTGTCAGGAACTGTTCCTGATTATCAGATGTCTGCCTTTGCTATGGCTGTCTATTTCAAAGGAATGACGACTCGAGAAATATCTGATTTGACCATGAAAATGGTTCAGACAGGGCAAGAGTTTGATTTATCCGCTATTGATGGGGTTAAGGTTGACAAGCATTCTACTGGGGGTGTTGGTGACAAGGTGACCTTGATTTTAGCTCCTCTTGTTGCTAGCTTCGGTGTACCTGTGGCAAAAATGAGTGGTCGTGGTCTCGGCCATACTGGTGGAACAATTGATAAATTGGAGTCCATTAAGGGTTATCAAGTAGAACGTAGTCAAGAGGACTTTATTGGACAGGTGCAGGATATTGGAGTATCTGTCATTGGGCAATCAGACCAGCTGGTTAAAGCAGATAAACTTCTCTACGCCCTCCGTGATGTGACTGCAACTGTCGACACGATTCCTTTGATTGCGAGTTCAGTCATGAGCAAGAAAATCGCGGCAGGGGCGGATGCTATTTTGCTAGACGTGACTGTCGGTGAGGGTGCCTTCATGAAGACAGTTGATGAGGCGCGTGAACTGGCTCAAACCATGGTGGAACTTGGTAAGGCTGTTGGACGGAAGACAGTAGCAGTGATTACGGATATGAGTCAGCCCTTGGGACGTGCTATTGGAAATCGCCTTGAAATCCTTGAAGCACTGGAGATTTTACAAGGTCAAGGCCGTCAGGATATTACCCACTTCATCTGTGAATTGGCTCAAATTATGCTTGGCCTGGCAAATGTAAACAAGACAGTTGAAGAAGTTCGCCAACATCTTGAAAATGGTCAAGCGCTAGCTAAGTTTGAGGAAATGGTGCAAGCCCAAGGTGGAGACTTGGAAGACCTCTATCGCCCTGTCAATGTTACCCATGTGGTGGAAATCCCTGCTCAGGAAACGGGTGTCATTTCTGCTCTTCCAGCTATGGAATTTGGACTTTATGCTATGAGACTGGGGGCAGGCCGTGCAGTCAAGTCTGATGCCTTGGACTATGAAACAGGAATTGTTTTTGAAAAGAAGGTGGGAGATTCAGTTCAAAAGGGAGAAATTGTTGCAAAAGTATACACAAATGGAAAAATTTCTCCTCAGCTAGTTACAGATTTTCAAAAATATGTTAAAATAAATGATAGGGTGCAAAGTTTACGAGAAATTATAGAAATCATCTCATAAACCGCAGGAGAATCCGAATATGAAATTAAATAAATATATCGATCATACGCTTTTAAAACAAGATGCAACAGAAAATCAAATTGATTGTTTGTTGTCTGAGGCTAGAGAGTATGATTTTGCCAGTGTTTGCATCAATCCGACCTGGGTTGAACATGCTAAAAAAGGGCTTGAAGAATCAAATGTCAAGGTCTGTACAGTAGTAGGTTTCCCTTTGGGAGCAACAACTTCAGCTGTGAAAGCTTTTGAAACCAAAGAAGCTATTCAAAATGGTGCAGACGAGATTGATATGGTGATCAATGTTGGGGCTCTCAAATCAGGCAATTTAGCCTTGGTAGAGTCAGATATTCGCGCAGTCGTGGAAGCAAGTGGTGACAAGTTAGTGAAAGTCATTATTGAAGCTTGCCTGCTGACAGACCAAGAAAAAGTTGTGGCTTGCCAATTAGCCCAAAAAGCTGGGGCTGACTTTGTTAAAACATCTACTGGCTTTTCAACTGGTGGCGCTACGATAGCAGATGTCAAATTGATGCGTGAAACTGTTGGACCTGATATGGGTGTCAAGGCTGCTGGCGGAGCTCGTTCTTATGAGGATGCTCTTGCCTTTGTGGAAGCAGGGGCGACCCGTATCGGAACATCAGCTGGAGTAGCAATTCTAAAAGGAGAATTGGCAGATGGCGACTACTGAGTTGATTGAACTGGCAATTGAAACCAGCAAGAAAGCCTATGTGCCTTATTCTCACTTTCCTATCGGAGCAGTTTTAGTGGCAAAAGACGGAAGTGTTTACACGGGAGTGAATATCGAAAATGCTAGCTATCCTTTGACCAATTGCGGTGAGAGAACAGCCATTTTTAAGGCTATATCTGAAGGACAAAGAGAGTTTTCAGAATTGATTGTCTATGGACAGACTGAAAAACCAATCTCACCATGTGGTGCTTGTCGCCAAGTAATGGTCGAATTTTTTGAACAAGATCTAAAAGTGACCTTAGTCGCAAAAGATAAATCGACGGTCGAGATGACGGTCGGGGAGTTACTTCCATACTCTTTTACAGACTTAACTTAGTCTGAGTCGCTCTCTGAGTGGCACGGTCCTTGTGACCAATCAATCCATACTTGCAACATCGTTGCACATCTTATTTAGGAGGTTCAGTAATGAACAAGAAACAATGGCTAGGCCTTGGTCTAGTTGCAGTGGCAGCAGTTGGACTTGCTGCATGTGGTAACCGCTCTTCTCGTAAGGCAGATTCATCTTCTGATGTGAAGACAAAAGCAGCAATCGTCACTGATACTGGTGGTGTTGATGACAAATCATTCAACCAATCAGCTTGGGAAGGTTTACAGGCTTGGGGTAAAGAACACAATCTTTCAAAAGATAACGGTTTCACTTACTTCCAATCAACAAGTGAAGCTGACTACGCTAACAACTTGCAACAAGCGGCTGGAAGTTACAACCTAATCTTCGGTGTTGGTTTTGCCCTTCACAATGCGGTTGAAGAAGCAGCTAAAGAACATTCTGACTTGAACTATGTCTTGATTGATGATGTGATTAAAGATCAAAAGAATGTTGCGAGCGTAACTTTCGCTGATAATGAGTCAGGTTACCTTGCAGGTGTGGCAGCAGCTAAAACAACTAAGACAAAACAAGTTGGTTTTGTAGGTGGGCAGGAGTCAGAAGTTATCTCTCGTTTTGAAGCAGGATTCAAGGCTGGTGTTGCGTCAGTAGACCCATCTATCAAAGTCCAAGTTGACTATGCTGGTTCATTTGGTGATGCTGCTAAAGGTAAAACAATTGCAGCCGCACAATACGCAGCCGGTGCAGATATTGTTTACCAAGTAGCTGGTGGTACAGGTGCAGGTGTCTTTGCAGAAGCAAAATCACTCAACGAAAGCCGTCCTGAAAATGAAAAAGTTTGGGTTATCGGTGTTGACCGTGACCAAGAAGCAGAAGGTAAATACACTTCTAAAGATGGCAAAGAATCAAACTTTGTTCTTGCATCTACTTTGAAACAAGTTGGTACAACTGTAAAAGATATTTCTAACAAGGCAGAAAAAGGTGAATTCCCTGGTGGTCAAGTAATCGTTTACTCATTGAAGGATAAAGGGGTTGACTTGGTAACAACTAACCTTTCTGAAGAAGGTAAAAAAGCCGTTGAAGATGCAAAAGCTAAAATCCTTGATGGAAGCGTAAAAGTTCCTGCAAAATAATGGATGGAAGTTATTTCTTAGGAAGCGGCCATCGGCCGCTTTTTAAGAGTTGAGACAAAGTCATTTTGTCTCAGTAAAGCTTGCTACTAGACAAACTAGCAAGTTTTATTGAAATAAAATAAGACTCTGAAAGGAAGAGCACATGGCACACGGAAATGTCATTGAGATGCGTGATATTACCAAGGTGTTTGGTGAATTTGTTGCCAACGACAAAATCAACCTGCACCTACGAAAAGGTGAAATTCATGCACTTTTAGGAGAAAATGGGGCTGGTAAGTCCACGCTCATGAACATGTTAGCAGGCCTTCTTGAACCAACTAGTGGTGAAATCGCGGTCAACGGTCAAGTTGTCAACCTTGACTCCCCATCTAAAGCAGCTGGCTTGGGAATCGGAATGGTTCACCAGCACTTTATGTTGGTAGAGGCTTTCACGGTGGCTGAAAACATTATTTTAGGAAGTGAATTGACTAAAAATGGTGTGCTAGATATCGCTGGAGCTAGCAAAGAAATTAAGGCTCTTTCTGAACGTTATGGCTTAGCTGTGGACCCTTCTGCCAAGGTAGCAGACATCTCAGTTGGAGCCCAACAACGTGTAGAAATTTTAAAAACCCTTTATCGGGGAGCTGATATTCTTATTTTTGACGAGCCAACGGCTGTTTTGACTCCATCAGAAATTGAGGAGTTGATGGCTATTATGAAAAATCTTGTCAAAGAAGGAAAATCAATTATCTTGATCACCCACAAGTTGGACGAGATTCGCGCAGTTTCTGACCGCGTTACAGTTATCCGTCGTGGGAAATCAATTGAAACTGTCAAAATTGCAGGGGCTACTAATGCTGATTTGGCAGAAATGATGGTAGGACGTTCTGTTTCCTTTAAAACAGAGAAACAAGCCTCTCAACCAAAAGAAGTGGTCTTGTCAATCAAAGATTTGGTGGTCAATGAAAACCGCGGTGTCCCAGCTGTGAAAAATCTTTCCTTGGATGTTCGTGCTGGAGAGATTGTTGGTATTGCAGGGATTGATGGAAATGGTCAGTCTGAACTGATTCAAGCCATTACAGGTCTTCGCAAGGTTGAATCTGGAAGCATTGAGCTAAAAGGAGATTCAATTGTAGGCTTACACCCACGTCAGATTACAGAGTTGAGTGTTGGGCACGTTCCAGAAGACCGTCACCGTGATGGTTTGATTTTAGAGATGATGATCTCTGAAAATATTGCCCTTCAAACCTACTATAAAGAACCACATAGTAAAAATGGAATTTTGAACTATTCAAATATTACTTCTTATGCTAAAAAGTTAATGGAAGAGTTTGATGTTCGTGCTGCCAGTGAATTTGTGCCTGCGGCTGCACTTTCAGGAGGAAATCAACAAAAAGCAATTATTGCTCGTGAAATTGATCGAGATCCTGATCTCCTTATCGTCAGCCAGCCAACTCGTGGGTTGGATGTCGGTGCTATTGAATATATCCACAAACGCTTGATTGAAGAGCGTGATAATGGCAAGGCTGTACTTGTTGTCAGCTTTGAATTGGACGAGATTTTAAACGTCTCAGACCGTATTGCCGTTATCCATGATGGTAAGATTCAAGGTATTGTATCACCAGAAACAACCAATAAACAAGAACTTGGTGTCTTGATGGCTGGTGGAAACTTGGGAAAGGAGAAGAGTGATGTCTAAAAAATTACAACAAATTTCGGTTCCCTTGATTTCTGTATTCCTAGGAATTTTACTTGGAGCCATTGTCATGTGGATCTTCGGCTACGATGCTATTTGGGGCTACGAAGAATTGTTCTATACAGCCTTTGGTAGCTTACGTGGTATTGGGGAAATCTTCCGTGCCATGGGGCCTCTGGTCTTGATTGGTCTTGGTTTTGCCGTTGCCAGTCGAGCTGGTTTCTTTAACGTCGGGCTTCCTGGTCAGGCTTTGGCTGGTTGGATTCTCAGTGGTTGGTTTGCCCTGTCGCATCCAGATATGCCACGTCCCTTGATGATTCTAGCGACTATCGTAATTGCCTTGATTGCTGGTGGGATTGTCGGAGCGATTCCAGGTATTCTTAGGGCCTATCTAGGGACGTCAGAGGTTATCGTAACCATCATGATGAACTACATTGTCTTGTATGTAGGAAATGCCTTTATCCATGCCTTTCCTAAAGACTTTATGCAAAGTACAGATTCGACCATTCGTGTTGGGGCTAATGCAACCTACCAGACACCTTGGTTGGCTGAGTTGACTGGTAATTCACGGATGAATATTGGTATTTTCTTTGCCGTCATTGCAGTTGCAGTTATTTGGTTCATGCTCAAGAAAACAACCCTTGGTTTTGAAATTCGTGCGGTTGGTCTTAATCCATATGCTTCAGAATATGCTGGTATTTCTGCCAAACGAACGATTATCCTATCAATGATTATATCCGGTGCCTTGGCTGGTCTTGGTGGAGCTGTTGAAGGACTTGGAACCTTCCAGAACGTCTATGTTCAAGGGGCATCATTAGCTGTTGGATTTAACGGAATGGCGGTTAGTCTGCTTGCGGCCAACTCACCAATTGGTATTCTCTTTGCAGCCTTCCTATTTGGTGTTCTCCAAGTTGGAGCCCCTGGTATGAATGCGGCGCAGGTACCGTCTGAGCTTGTCAGCATTGTAACAGCTTCTATTATCTTCTTTGTTAGTGTTCATTATCTTATCGAACGCTTTGTCAAACCGAAAAAACAAGTTAAAGGAGGTAAGTAAAGATGTCTATTACAACCTTGCTCACCCTCTTGGTGTCTTCTATGCTGATTTACTCAGCACCCCTCATCTTTACAAGTATTGGCGGTGTTTTCTCTGAACGTGGTGGTGTGGTAAACGTCGGCCTTGAAGGAATCATGGTTATGGGTGCCTTTTCTGGAGTTGTCTTTAACCTTGAATTTGCAGAACAGTTTGGAGCAGCCACTCCATGGCTATCCTTGCTTGTAGCAGGATTGGTTGGTGGTGTCTTCTCTATCATCCACGCAGCAGCGACGGTTCATTTTCGTGCAGACCATGTTGTCAGCGGTACGGTATTGAACTTGATGGCGCCTGCCTTGGCTGTTTTCTTGGTGAAAGTTCTTTATAACAAAGGACAAACCGACAACCTAAGTCAAACTTTTGGACGTTTTGACTTTCCAGTCTTGGCAAATATCCCAGTAATCGGTGATATCTTCTTCAAGTCAACTAGTCTTCTTGGTTATCTGGCCATTGCCTTCTCGTTCCTTGCTTGGTTTATCCTCTTCAAGACTCGCTTTGGTCTTCGTCTTCGCTCTGTCGGTGAACACCCTCAAGCAGCGGATACTTTGGGAATCAATGTCTACAAGATGAGATATTTAGGGGTTATCATTTCAGGTTTCCTAGGTGGAATTGGCGGAGCGATTTATGCTCAATCAATCTCAGTTAACTTCTCAGTAACAACTATTGTTGGACCTGGATTTATCGCCCTTGCTGCGATGATCTTCGGAAAATGGAATCCAATCGGAGCCATGCTATCTAGTCTCTTCTTTGGGCTTTCACAAAGTTTGGCTGTTATCGGTTCTCAATTGCCGTTCCTACAAGGAGTGCCCACGGTTTATCTTCAAATCGCACCTTATGTCTTGACAATTCTTGTCTTGGCAGCCTTCTTTGGAAAAGCAGTCGCACCAAAAGCAGATGGTATCAACTATATCAAATCAAAATAAGCATACAAAAAAACGTCAGTTCACTGTTCAAACTGGCGTTTATTTTTTAGAATTTTGATGGGTTAAGTTTAATCCCCAAGGAACAAGATTTTCAGTCTTATTCTGGATACGTGTGATATTATCCTTATGCCGAATGATAATCAAGCTAGCAAGTGCTAGGATAATAGCGATGAAGAGGGGGTCATAGTGACTCAATATAAAACCAAAAAGTGGAAAGAGTAGAACTCCGATGACAGCCGCGATAGATGCTGTGACACTAGATAGTGAAATCATACTACCCAGATAGAGGGTTCCAAAGAAAACAACTGCAAGGTAGAGACAGAAGACAGGCGCAAATCCGAAAATCACTCCAGCACTGGTTGCGACAGCCTTACCCCCCTTAAATCCTGCAAAGATAGGGAAGGTATGTCCAATAACAGCCAAAAGTCCAAAGATGAGAGGCGAAACACCTTGCAGATGAAACATAATTGGAAGAAGTGTTGCTAGGGTTCCTTTGAAAAAGTCAATGACAAAGGTCGCCATACCAGCTTTCTTTCCTAAAATGCGGAAGGTATTGGTTGTTCCAGTGTTACCAGAACCATGCTCGCGCAGATTGATTTGAAAGAATACTTGTCCAATCCAGAGACCAGACGGAATCGAACCCAGCAGATAGGCTAGGATTAATAAAACTATTGTCATCATACTCCTATTATATCATGAAATGGAGAAGAAAGGCAGAGAATCTCTTCTGAAATTGTCACATCGGAGAAAGAAAAATTTTGCAAAATCCTTGGAAAACCTGTAGAATAGTAAAGATGAACGAATAGGAGGTTCCTTGTGTCAAAAAAGGAAATCAATATTAACAATTATAATGATGATGCCATTCAGGTGCTAGAAGGGTTGGATGCGGTCCGAAAACGTCCAGGGATGTATATTGGATCGACCGATGGAGCTGGTCTCCACCACCTCGTCTGGGAAATCGTCGACAATGCAGTCGATGAGGCCTTGTCTGGATTTGGTGACCGTATTGATGTGACCATCAATAAAGATGGCAGTTTAACGGTTCAAGACCATGGTCGTGGGATGCCGACAGGTATGCACGCTATGGGAATCCCAACAGTTGAGGTTATCTTTACCATTCTCCACGCAGGAGGGAAATTCGGTCAAGGTGGTTATAAGACATCAGGTGGTCTCCACGGGGTAGGTTCTTCTGTTGTTAATGCCCTTTCTAGCTGGCTAGAAGTTGAAATCACCCGTGATGGCGCAGTTTACAAGCAACGTTTTGAAAATGGTGGAAAACCTGTCACGACTCTGAAGAAAATCGGTACAGCACCCAAGTCTAAAACAGGTACAAAGGTTACGTTTATGCCTGATGCGACTATCTTTTCTACGACAGATTTCAAGTACAATACCATTTCAGAACGCCTCAATGAGTCAGCCTTTCTCTTGAAAAATGTGACCTTGTCTTTGACAGACGAGCGAACAGATGAAGCAATTGAATTTCACTATGAGAATGGGGTACAGGACTTTGTTTCTTATCTAAACGAAGACAAGGAAACCTTGACGCCAGTCCTTTACTTTGAAGGTGAAGACAACGGTTTCCAAGTGGAAGTAGCCCTCCAGTACAATGATGGATTTTCAGATAACATTTTGTCCTTTGTCAATAACGTTCGTACCAAGGACGGTGGAACGCATGAAACAGGACTCAAGTCTGCCATTACCAAGGTTATGAACGACTACGCGCGTAAGACAGGTCTTCTCAAGGAAAAAGATAAAAACCTTGAAGGTTCAGACTATCGTGAGGGACTAGCGGCTGTTCTTTCTATCTTGGTTCCTGAAGAACACCTCCAGTTTGAAGGGCAGACCAAGGACAAGCTAGGAAGCCCTCTTGCTCGTCCAGTTGTGGATGGCATTGTGGCGGATAAGTTGACCTTCTTCCTTATGGAAAATGGAGAATTGGCTTCTAACCTCATACGCAAGGCTATCAAGGCCCGTGATGCTCGTGAAGCGGCACGTAAGGCGCGTGATGAGAGCCGCAATGGTAAGAAGAACAAGAAGGACAAGGGCTTGTTGTCTGGGAAATTAACGCCAGCCCAGTCCAAGAATCCTGCAAAAAATGAACTCTATCTAGTCGAGGGGGACTCTGCCGGTGGCTCTGCCAAACAAGGTCGTGACCGCAAGTTCCAGGCTATTCTACCTCTTCGTGGTAAGGTTATCAATACAGCCAAGGCCAAGATGGCGGATATTCTCAAAAATGAAGAAATCAATACCATGATTTATACCATCGGTGCGGGTGTTGGAGCAGACTTCTCTATTGAAGATGCCAACTATGACAAGATCATTATCATGACCGATGCGGACACCGATGGTGCCCATATCCAGACCTTGCTCTTGACATTTTTCTATCGTTACATGCGTCCCCTAGTTGAGGCAGGACACGTTTATATCGCCCTTCCGCCTCTTTACAAGATGTCCAAAGGCAAAGGCAAGAAAGAAGAAGTAGCCTACGCATGGACAGACGGAGAACTTGAAGAACTCCGCAAGCAGTTCGGTAAAGGCGCTACCCTCCAACGATATAAAGGACTTGGTGAGATGAATGCAGATCAGCTCTGGGAAACAACCATGAACCCAGAAACTCGTACCCTCATCCGTGTCACAATCGAAGACCTAGCCCGCGCCGAACGCCGCGTCAATGTCCTCATGGGCGACAAGGTCGAACCACGCCGTAAGTGGATTGAAGACAATGTCAAGTTTACGCTGGAAGAAGCGACAGTTTTTTAAGTTAGTTTTTAATGAATGGGTATAAACATGAGAACTGAAACAGAAATGCTCGATGTAATTTTAAAGACTGCTGAAACCTTACAAGTCGCGGCTGTCGCCATGTCTGGTTCACGGACTGATACAAAAGTCTCAAAAGATGAATTTCAAGACTATGACGTAGTCTATGTTATAGAGAATCTGGACGAGCTGATTACAGATTTATCTTGGTTGGACCAGTTTGGCAAACGCGTTATCGAGCAAGAGGTTGCTCTTGACCATCGTCGTCTAAATCTTATGCTTTTTGAAGATGGTAATCGCATTGATTTGACCCTCTGCCCTAAAGAACACATGAAAGAATGGGTAGATAGCGAGTCGAAATTCATAGTTTTAGAAGATGAGAAGAGCCTGTTTGAGTCATATTATCCCAGTCCAAAGCGTTTCTGGATACATCCAGCTACTGAGACAGATTTTAAAAATTCCTGCAATGAATTTTGGTGGGTGTCAGCCTACGTGGTCAAAGGAATCTGTCGTAAGCAAGTCATCTATGCCACTGACCATCTCTACGGCATTTGTCAACAAGAATTCTTGAAAATTTTGGCTTGGCAGGTAGCAAGTGATAAGGGAAAAGTAGACGTCGGCAAGAATTATAAATATCTCTTTAACTATTTACCTGCTGAGAAAGAAAAGGAATTCTCGAATCTGCTTGATTTTTCAAGTGTAGAGAAACTTACTAAGTCTTTGTTTGCTACGATGCAACTTTTCCACCAAGAAGCTCACTCCCTTGCTCACAAGATGGGCTTTGGCTACGATAAGGAAGTGGCTGAGAAGATGATTAAGTATGCTGAGGAAAGAGTGAAGAAGTTTGGGAATAACTAGAAAAATGAAAAAGCGAGAGGAGAAGACTCATGATTGAAAAAGTGGAACGCCTCATTACAGAGATTAATCGTATTCATCGAGAATATTCTAAAGATTATTTTAAAACGGGTAAGGTGGAAAAAATCAATCTCAAGCATACCTTTTCAAAAGTTCCGACGAAAGCGATTTTGGCCTACCGTCTGAATTTACATGAGTCAATTAATGATTATCTGATGAAAGCGGATGTCCAAGATATTGCCTATGTTTATCGTGTCAAAACTTCTGAGTCTATTTTAGATAAAATTACACGTTTTTCAGAGCGTCAAGAGGGCTATCCTGTGAATTCAATTCTTAATGATATTTTTGGTGCTCGTATGATTTTAAGTTCCAAAGAGATTGCTCAAGTCATGGAGGAATTAGATGATTGGCAAGAGCTGTACGGACTAAAAAACTGGTATTTACGTGATAAAGATGGCTATGTCGGTATTCATATCTATTTTAAAAATAAAAGTAATTTTCACTATCCATGGGAACTCCAACTTTGGGATAAGAAAGATGTAGATAGCAATATCGCTAGTCATATCAAGTATAAACGAGGATTTGTGAAGTAGACACTTCAAGTGGAAATGACGATACAGGAATTGGGTGAAACTCACTTACTCTATATTTTTTCTTTTTCCATAATATTTACTCTCCATTCTTCGAAAGGAGTTGAACACGCCCTAAATGCTATGTGAAAATTCCTTAATACTAACCGAATCAATAAATTTTAAACACTTTAAACTACAGAAAGGATAGTTTGGTTACTTATCGTAACTGAACACGGGACTAAGACTTAGGAAACAAGAGAAATCTACTTGGGTTCATTGAACCCTATATCGATTTCCTATTTTTCTACAGAAATTTTCGGCAAGCCGAATCGTCCCTTTATATCTTAACTGAACACCTTTTCTGTAAAAACCTACTCTATATTCTTTGAAAGGAGTTGAACACGCCCTAAATGCTGGGTGAAAAAGATAAATTCTCTTGTGAGCTTGCTTACTTCAAGAATTTTCTATTTTCACTTGGTATTTTACGGGCTCTGTATCCTATATGAGTAACATTCAAAACATGTCCCTTGAGGACATTATGGGAGAGCGCTTTGGTCGCTACTCCAAGTACATTATTCAAGACCGGGCCTTGCCAGATATTCGGGATGGCTTGAAGCCGGTTCAGCGTCGCATTCTTTATTCGATGAATAAGGATGGCAATACTTTTGACAAGAGCTACCGCAAGTCGGCCAAGTCTGTCGGGAATATCATGGGGAATTTTCACCCACACGGTGACAGTTCCATCTATGATGCCATGGTCCGTATGTCACAGGACTGGAAAAATCGTGAGATTCTAGTCGAAATGCACGGTAATAACGGTTCTATGGACGGTGATCCGCCTGCGGCTATGCGTTATACTGAGGCGCGTTTGTCTGAGATTGCAGGCTACCTTCTTCAAGATATCGAGAAAAAGACCGTTCCTTTTGCTTGGAACTTTGATGACACCGAAAAAGAGCCGACTGTTCTGCCAGCAGCCTTTCCAAATCTTTTGGTCAATGGTTCGACTGGTATTTCGGCTGGATATGCCACAGACATTCCTCCCCATAATTTGGCTGAGGTCATTGATGCGGCGGTTTACATGATTGACCATCCAACGGCCAAAGTTGAAAAACTCATGGAATTCTTGCCTGGGCCAGATTTCCCTACAGGAGCTATCATCCAAGGACGTGATGAAATCAAGAAAGCTTATGAAACCGGAAAAGGGCGCGTGGTTGTTCGTTCCAAGACCGAAATTGAAAAGCTAAAAGGTGGTAAGGAACAAATTGTTGTCACTGAGATTCCCTATGAGATTAATAAGGCCAATCTAGTCAAGAAAATCGATGAAGTCCGTGTCAATAACAAGGTAGCAGGAATCGCTGAGGTTCGTGATGAGTCTGACCGTGATGGTCTTCGTATCGCTATTGAACTTAAGAAAGACGCTAATACGGAGCTTGTTCTCAACTACCTTTTCAAGTACACTGACCTACAAATCAACTACAACTTCAACATGGTGGCGATTGACAATTTCACACCTCGTCAGGTTGGGATCGTTCCAATCTTGTCTAGCTATATTGCCCACCGCCGTGAAGTGATTTTGGCGCGTTCACGCTTTGATAAGGAAAAGGCTGAAAAACGTCTCCATATCGTCGAAGGTTTGATTCGCGTGATTTCGATTTTGGACGAAGTCATTGCGCTTATCCGTGCTTCTGAGAATAAGGCTGATGCCAAGGAAAATCTCAAGGTCAGCTATGATTTTACAGAAGAGCAGGCTGAGGCTATCGTAACCTTGCAACTGTACCGTTTGACCAATACCGATGTGGTTGTCTTACAGGAAGAAGAAGCCGAACTTCGTGAAAAGATTGCCATGCTTGCTGCTATTATCGGGGATGAACGGACTATGTACAATCTCATGAAGAAAGAACTTCGTGAGGTTAAGAAGAAGTTTGCGACTCCGCGTTTGAGTAGCTTAGAAGACACTGCGAAAGTAATCGAGATTGATACAGCTAGTCTGATTGCAGAGGAAGATACCTACGTCAGCGTGACCAAGGCAGGTTACATCAAGCGTACCAGCCCACGTTCCTTTGCGGCTTCCACTCTGGAAGAAATTGGCAAACGTGATGACGATCGTTTGATTTTTGTTCAATCTGCCAAGACAACCCAGCACCTCTTGATGTTCACAAGTCTTGGAAATGTCATCTACAGACCAATCCATGAATTGGCAGATATTCGTTGGAAGGACATCGGAGAGCACCTGAGCCAGACCATTACAAATTTTGAAGCGAATGAAGAAATTCTTTATGCGGAAGTACTGGAACAGTTCGCTGATGCGACAACCTATTTTGCGGCGACTCGTCTCGGTCAAATCAAGCGTGTAGAACGAAAAGAATTCACCCCATGGCGGACCTATAAATCTAAGTCTGTCAAGTATGCTAAGCTCAAAGACGAGACAGACCAGATTGTAGCAGTGGCTCCGATTAAACTAGATGATATTCTCTTGATTAGCCAAAACGGTTATGCTCTGCGTTTCAATATCGAAGAGGTTCCGGTTGTAGGTGCCAAGGCTGCAGGTGTCAAGGCTATGAATTTGAAAGAAGATGGTGTCCTCCAAGCAGCCTTTATTTGCAATACATCATCTTTCTACCTCTTGACTCAGCGTGGAAGTTTGAAACGTGTTTCTGTTGAGGAAATTCCAGCAACCAGCCGTGCCAAACGAGGACTTCAAGTCTTGCGTGAGTTGAAAAACAAACCGCACCGTGTCTTCTTGGCAGGAGCAGTTGCAGAACAAGGCTTCGTTGGTGACCTCTTTAGTACAGAAGTGGACGAGAATGACCAAACTCTGCTTGTTCAATCTAACAAAGGAACAATCTATGAAAGTCGATTGCAAGACTTGAATTTGTCAGAACGCACAA
The DNA here is from genome assembly GCF_013277515.1 of Streptococcus sp. k-402. Classification (GTDB taxonomy): domain Bacteria; phylum Bacillota; class Bacilli; order Lactobacillales; family Streptococcaceae; genus Streptococcus. Next base: position 67,007 of record NZ_VMNB01000004.1, read on the forward strand.
GTAACGGTAGCTTCATCTCTGACACGATTTCAGATGAAGAAGTTTTTGACGCTTACCTTAAAGAAGTATTTACTGAAGCTAAATAAGTGAAATGAAGAATCAGTTCTAAGAGCTGGTTCTTTTTATTGAAGAAATTTTCTGAAAATTACAAAATATACTTGCTATTTTAGAAAAATAGTGTAGAATATAAGAAATAGGTTTTTAGAATAAGGAGTGGAATATGACAGTAACGATTGATTGGGAAAACCTTGGTTTTTCCTATATGAAATTACCTTATCGCTATATTGCTCATTTTAAAAATGGACAATGGAATCAAGGAGAGCTTACAGAGGATGCAACTTTGCATATTTCAGAGTCTTCTCCAAGTCTCCACTATGGACAACAAGCATTTGAAGGTTTGAAAGCTTATCGTACTAAGGATGGCAGTATTCAACTGTTCCGTCCTGATGAAAATGCTAAACGCCTGCAACGGACATGTGACCGTCTCTTGATGCCACAAGTTCCGACAGAAATGTTTGTAGAAGCTTGTAAAGCAGTTGTTCGTGCCAATGAAGAATACGTACCACCGTACGGAACAGGTGGAACCCTCTATCTTCGTCCTCTTTTGATTGGTGTCGGAGATATTATTGGGGTAAAACCAGCAGAAGAGTACATTTTCACCATATTTGCTATGCCAGTTGGAAATTACTTTAAAGGTGGTTTGGTCCCAACCAACTTCTTGATTCAGGATGAATACGACCGTGCAGCTCCAAATGGTACAGGTGCAGCTAAGGTTGGTGGAAACTATGCTGCCAGTCTCTTGCCAGGGAAATTGGCCAAGTCACGTCATTTCTCAGATGTTATTTACCTAGACCCTTCAACTCATACAAAGATTGAAGAAGTCGGATCAGCTAACTTCTTTGGAATCACAGCTGATAATGAATTTGTAACGCCATTGAGTCCATCTATCTTGCCATCTATTACCAAGTATTCCTTGCTTTATTTGGCAGAACATCGCTTGGGTTTAACTCCTATTGAGGGTGATGTTCCAATTGATAACCTTGACCGTTTTGTAGAGGCGGGTGCCTGTGGTACCGCAGCGGTTATTTCACCAATCGGTGGAATTCAGCACGGTGATGATTTTCATGTATTCTATAGTGAAACAGAAGTAGGACCTGTGACTCGTAAACTCTATGATGAACTGACAGGAATTCAGTTTGGTGATATTCCAGCGCCAGAAGGTTGGATTGTAAAAGTAGATTAAAAATATATTAAGGGAGATTTTTATGAAATCGAAAAAGTGGATTTTAACAACAGGACTTATCCTAAGCACAACAGCTCTTTTAGCAGCCTGTGGAAAAGCTGATAAAGAAGCCGATGCTCCGACAACATTTTCTTATGTTTATGCAGTGGATCCAGCATCCTTGGACTACAGCATAGCAACGCGTACATCCACAACAGATATTATCGGGAATGTCGTTGATGGTTTGATGGAAAATGATAAATATGGTAATGTTATTCCTTCTTTGGCTGAGGATTGGTCTGTCTCAAAAGATGGATTGACTTATACCTATAAACTTCGTAAAGGAGTGAAATGGTACACATCAGAAGGCGAAGAATACGCAGAAGTAACAGCCCATGACTTTGTGACAGGACTAAAACACGTGGCTGATGGTAAGTCAGACGGTGTCTCTCTCATCCAAAATTCAATCAAAGGCTTGGACGCCTATATGACTGGTGAAACCAATGATTTCTCTACAGTTGGCGTTAAAGCTTTGGATGACTACACAGTTGAGTATACATTGAATGCGCCAGAAAGTTTCTGGAATTCAAAAGTTACAACAGCGACGATGTTGCCTGTAAATGAAGAGTTTTTAAAGGCATCAGGAAAGAATTACGGAGAGGTTAGCCCAGCAGGTATTCTCTACAATGGTCCTTATTTCTTAAAAACATTGACTTCTAAATCGTTGATTGAATATGAAAAAAATCCAAATTACTGGGATAAAGAAAATGTTAAAATTGAGAAGATTAAATTGACCTACTACGATGGCTCAGATCAGGAGTCTTTGATCCGTAGCTTCTCCTCTGGTGCTTATACGACAGCCCGTCTCTTCCCAAGCAGCTCAAACTTTGCTTCAACTTTGGAACAATACGGAGATAAAATCACTTATAGCCCGCAAGATTCAAGTAGTTATTACTTTACTTTTAACGTAAATCGTCAGTCATACAATAAAACTGCGAAAACAAGCGAAGAGCAAAAGACTTCTACAAAAGAAGCTATGCTTAATAAGGACTTCCGTCAGGCTATCAACTTTGCCTTCAACCGTCATTCGTATGCTGCCCAGCTAAACGGTGAAGATGGTGCGGACAAGATTATTCGTAACAGCCTTGTTCCAGATAACTTTGTGCAAGCTGGTGGTAAGAACTTTGGTCAAATCGCTCAAGCAGAGTTGGTGAACTATGGTGACCAATGGAAAGGTGTTGAGCTAGTTGACGGTAAAGATTCTATCTACAACCCTGAAAAGGCTAAAGTTGCTTTCGAAAAAGCTAAGAAAGACTTGGAATCTAAAGGGGTAACCTTCCCAATTCACTTGGATGTCCCGGTTGAACAAACAGATACTATCGCCGTTCAACAAAGCAACTCTTTCAAACAGTCTATTGAATCAACTCTTGGTGCTGAAAATGTTGTCATCGATGTACTTCAAATGACAGATAATGAAAAAGAAACGATTACATCACAAGCGCGTGTTCCTTCTCAAAAAGACTATGATTTGAACAGTACAGGATGGGCTCCAAGCTATCAAGATCCAGCGTCTTACTTGAATATTATGGATCCAAAATCTGGTTCTGCCATGAAACACCTTGGTATTACAAAAGGAAAAGATAAGGATGTTGTAGCTAAACTTGGTTTGGATCAATATAAGAAATTGTTAGAAGATGCTGTTTCTGAGACCACTGACCTAGAGAAGAGATATGAAAAATATGCCAAAGCTCAAGCTTGGTTGACAGATAGTTCATTATTGATGCCAACAGCTTCATCTGGTGGTTCTCCAGTTGTAAGTAACGTCGTGCCATTCTCAAAACCGTACTCACAAGTTGGTATTAAAGGTGACCCATATATCTTTAAAGGAATGAAATTGCAAAAAGATATTGTTACAACAAAAGAATATGACGAAGCTCTTAAAAAATGGCAAAAAGAAAAATTGGAATCCAATAGCAAATACCAAAAAGAACTAGAAAAGCATATTAAATAAAGCAGAAAACTCTATGTCAGACAAGCCTGATATAGAGTTTTTTCTTGCTAGTTTTAGGATTTTCTTGTAAAATAGAAAAAGTGAAGAGAGGTATGAAATGAGTAAGAAAGATAAAAAAATCGAAATTCAAGTAGCAGATGCCAAAGTTAATGTAGGAAAAGACAGTTTTGAAGGCTATACCTTGACCATTGGTAAAAAAGTTATCGGAGAAATTGCCGAATTAGATGGACAATTTGCCATCATAAAGAATGGGAATGTCGATAGTTTTTATAAAAAATTGGAAAAAGCTGTGGAAATTTTGATTGAAAATTATAATTTAGCAAAATAAGTCTTGTTTTTTTGAAATTTTCATGATATAATAGTCCATGTTGATTGTAGGAGAGATAGCGAAGAGGCTAAACGCGGCGGACTGTAAATCCGCTCCTTCGGGTTCGGGGGTTCGAATCCCTCTCTCTCCATTTTATCAATGGGGTATAGCCAAGCGGTAAGGCAAGGGACTTTGACTCCCTCATGCGTTGGTTCGAATCCAGCTACCCCAGTTCTTAGGTAATAATCAAGATAAAAAGCAAAATATCTTAGGGTATTTTATTTTTATAATTGAAAGACGTGAATGATATGAACATGTCCTTGCGGGTGCTTAGGAAAAAAATTATAAGTATGTCAAGTTTAAGAAAAACTTGATTGTTGGAGGATTTTTTAGATGAACGAATTTGAAGATTTGCTAAATAGCGTTAGCCAAGTTGAAACTGGTGATGTTGTTAGTGCTGAAGTATTGACAGTTGATGCGACTCAAGCTAACGTTGCAATCTCTGGAACTGGTGTTGAAGGTGTCTTGACTCTTCGCGAATTGACAAACGATCGCGATGCAGATATCAATGACTTTGTTAAAGTAGGAGAAGTATTGGATGTTCTTGTACTTCGTCAAGTAGTTGGTAAAGATACTGATACAGTTACATACCTTGTATCTAAAAAACGCCTTGAAGCTCGCAAAGCATGGGACAAACTTGTTGGTCGTGAAGAAGAAGTTGTTACTGTTAAAGGAACTCGTGCCGTTAAAGGTGGACTTTCAGTAGAATTTGAAGGTGTTCGTGGATTTATTCCAGCTTCAATGTTGGATACTCGTTTCGTACGTAACACTGAGCGTTTTGTAGGTCAAGAATTTGAGGCTAAAATCAAAGAAGTTGACGCTAAAGAAAACCGCTTCATCCTTTCACGTCGTGAAGTTGTTGAAGCAGCTACAGCAGCGGCTCGCGCTGAAGTATTTGGTAAATTGGCTGTTGGTGATGTTGTAACTGGTAAAGTTGCACGTATCACAAGCTTTGGTGCTTTCATCGACCTTGGTGGTGTTGACGGATTGGTTCACTTGACTGAATTGTCACACGAACGTAACGTATCACCAAAATCAGTTGTAACTGTTGGTGAAGAAATTGAAGTGAAAATCCTTGATCTTAACGAAGAAGAAGGACGCGTATCACTTTCACTTAAAGCAACAACACCTGGACCATGGGATGGCGTTGAGCAAAAATTGGCAAAAGGTGATGTAGTAGAAGGAACAGTTAAACGTTTGACTGACTTCGGTGCATTTGTTGAAGTATTGCCAGGTATCGATGGACTTGTTCACGTATCACAAATTTCACACAAACGTATTGAAAATCCTAAAGAAGCTCTTAAAGTTGGTCAAGAAGTTAAAGTTAAAGTTCTTGAAGTTAACGCAGATGCAGAGCGCGTATCACTTTCTATCAAAGCTCTTGAAGAGCGTCCAGCTCAAGAAGAAGGACAAAAAGAAGAAAAACGTGCTGCTCGTCCACGTCGTCCAAAACGTCAAGAAAAACGTGATTTTGAACTTCCAGAAACACAAACAGGATTCTCAATGGCTGATTTGTTTGGTGATATCGAACTTTAATCAAATTGAAAATTCACAAAATCCTTTGTTTACTAAACAAGGGATTTTTCTTTTGTCTCTGCTCCTTTTTTGATATAATAGTTCTATGTTAAAATCAGAAAAACAATCACGTTATCAAATGTTAAATGAAGAATTGTCCTTCCTATTGGAAGGCGAGACCAATGTTTTGGCTAATCTTTCCAACGCCAGTGCTCTCATAAAATCACGTTTTCCGAATACCGTATTTGCAGGTTTTTATTTGTTCGATGGAAAGGAATTGGTTTTAGGTCCCTTCCAAGGAGGTGTTTCCTGTATCCGTATTGCACTAGGCAAGGGCGTATGTGGTGAAGCTGCTGAGTTTCAGGAAACAGTCCTGGTTGGTGATGTAAGTACCTATCCCAACTATATTTCTTGTGACAGTCTAGCTAAAAGTGAAATTGTGGTGCCGATGATAAAGAATGGCCAACTACTTGGAGTTCTGGATTTGGATTCTTCAGAGATTGAGGATTACGATGCTATGGATCGAGATTATTTGGAACAATTTGTTGCTATTTTGCTTGAAAAGACGGAATGGGACTTTACAATGTTTGGGGAAAAATCTTAATGTATCAAGCACTTTATCGAAAATATAGAAGTCAAAACTTCTCCCAGTTGGTTGGTCAAGAAGTTGTGGCTAAGACTCTTAAACAAGCAGTGGAACAAGAAAAAATAAGTCATGCTTATCTTTTTTCTGGTCCTCGTGGAACGGGAAAAACCAGTGTAGCTAAGATTTTTGCTAAGGCTATGAACTGTCCCAATCAAGTGGGCGGTGAACCTTGTAATAACTGCTATATTTGTCAGGCAGTGACGGACGGTAGTTTAGAAGATGTCATTGAAATGGATGCGGCCTCTAATAATGGGGTGGATGAAATTCGTGAAATTCGTGATAAATCTACCTACGCCCCTAGTCTTGCTCGTTATAAGGTTTATATCATAGATGAGGTTCACATGCTGTCTACAGGGGCTTTTAATGCCCTCCTAAAGACGCTGGAAGAGCCAACACAGAATGTAGTCTTTATTTTGGCCACTACTGAATTGCACAAGATTCCTGCTACTATTTTATCCCGTGTGCAACGTTTTGAGTTTAAATCAATTAAGACACAGGATATTAAGGAACATATCCACTATATCTTAGAAAAAGAAAATATTAGTTCTGAACCAGAGGCTGTGGAAATCATTGCCAGACGAGCGGAAGGTGGAATGCGGGACGCCTTGTCTATTTTGGATCAAGCCCTGAGTTTGACACAGGGAAATGAATTGACGACTGCCATCTCTGAAGAAATTACTGGCACCATTAGCCTATCAGCCTTGGATGATTATGTGGCTGCCTTGTCTCAACAGGATGTTCCCAAGGCCTTGTCTTGCTTAAATCTTCTCTTTGACAATGGTAAGAGCATGACCCGTTTTGTGACCGACCTTTTGCACTATTTCAGAGACTTGTTAATTGTTCAAACAGGTGGAGAAAACACTCATCATAGTCCAGTCTTTGTAGAAAATTTGGCACTTCCTCAAGAAAATCTGTTTGAAATGATTCGCTTAGCAACAGTGAGTTTAGCAGATATTAAGTCTAGTTTGCAGCCCAAGATTTATGCTGAAATGATGACCATTCGTTTAGCGGAAATTAAGCCTGAACTAGCTCTATCAGGGGCAGTTGAACATGAAATTGCTTCGCTGAGACAAGAAGTGACACGTCTCAAACAAGAACTCGCAAATGTGGGAACTGTGCCCAAGCCAACAAATCCAGCTCCTAGTCGTCCAGCAGTAGGCAAGACAGTCTATCGTGTGGATCGAAATAAAGTGCAATCTATCTTACAAGAGGCCGTTGAAAATCCTGATTTAGCACGTCAAAACCTGATTCGTTTGCAGAATGCCTGGGGAGAGGTGATTGAAAGTCTAGGAGGTCCTGATAAGGCTCTGCTAGTTGGTTCTCAACCGGTTGCGGCCAATGAACACCATGCTATTCTTGCTTTTGAGTCTAACTTCAATGCTGGTCAAACCATGAAACGGGACAATCTCAACACTATGTTTGGCAACATTCTCAGTCAGGCAGCAGGTTTTTCACCCGAAATTTTAGCTATTTCCATGGAGGAATGGAAAGAAGTTCGCGCAGCCTTTTCAGCCAAAGCCAAATCTTCTCAAACTGAAAAAGAAGCAGAAGAAAGCCTGATTCCAGAAGGATTTGAATTTTTGGCTGATAAGGTGAAGGTAGAGGAAGACTAAAGAAAGAATTCATGATACAATAAGTTTATGAATAAACAACAATTTATTATTATGGCGCTGTTTACAGCTGCTGAGACCTATTTTTTCAATGAAGCCTGGATGACTGGCCGCTATATTATGGCAGCCTTTTGGGCTATTTTGCTCTTTAGAAATTTCCGAGTCAGTTATGTGATGGGCAAAATCGTTGATGTCATCGATCAGCATTTTAATAGGAAAGACTAGCCCTCAGCTTCCAGACAAAATCAAAGCCTTTTAGGCTTTTTTTTGTTATACTATAAAAGTATATTTATAGACCTTTTACTCTATTTCTGGGGAAATCAGACGTTTTTCTAGTAAGTACTGTAAAAGTCTTGAAAAAGAAAGGAACTATCATGTCAGTATTAGAGATCAAAGATCTTCACGTTGAGATTGAAGGAAAAGAAATTTTAAAAGGGGTTAACCTGACCCTGAAAACAGGAGAAATTGCCGCTATCATGGGACCAAATGGTACAGGTAAATCGACTCTTTCTGCCGCTATCATGGGAAATCCAAACTATGAAGTAACCAAAGGTGAAGTTTTGTTTGATGGCGTAAACATCCTTGAGTTGGAAGTGGATGAGCGTGCGCGTATGGGACTTTTCCTTGCTATGCAATACCCATCAGAAATTCCTGGAATTACCAATGCTGAGTTTCTTCGTGCAGCCATGAATGCTGGTAAAGAAGATGATGAGAAGATTTCAGTTCGTGAGTTTATTACTAAGCTAGATGAAAAAATGGAATTGCTCAACATGAAAGAAGAAATGGCAGAGCGTTACCTCAACGAAGGTTTCTCTGGTGGTGAGAAAAAACGTAATGAAATTCTTCAACTCTTGATGTTGGAACCAACTTTCGCTCTTTTGGACGAGATTGACTCAGGTCTTGATATTGATGCTCTTAAAGTCGTATCGAAAGGTGTGAATGCCATGCGTGGTGAAGGTTTTGGTGCTATGATCATCACTCACTACCAACGTCTTTTGAACTACATCACACCTGATGTGGTACACGTCATGATGGAAGGTCGTGTTGTCCTTTCAGGTGGTCCAGAATTGGCTGCGCGTTTGGAACGTGAAGGATACGCAAAACTAGCTGAAGAACTTGGTTACGACTACAAGGAAGAATTGTAATTCCCTCGTATCTTTTAGGAGAAGTAAATGACTAAAGAAAATATTAAACTTTTTTCAGAAATGCACGCTGAACCAAGCTGGTTGGCTGACCTCCGTCAAAAAGCTTTTGATAAGATTGAGAGTCTAGAATTACCAGTTATTGAGCGTGTCAAATTCCACCGTTGGAATCTGGGGGATGGGACGATTACAGAAAGCGAGCCATCAGCAAATGTTCCAGATTTCACTGCACTAGATAACCACTTGAAGTTGGTGCAAGTAGGAACGCAAACTGTTTTTGAGCAAATTCCAGTTGAGTTGGCTGAACAGGGTATCATCTTTACAGACTTCCACTCAGCTTTAGAAGAAATTCCAGAGCTTGTTGAGGAATTCTTCATGTCATCTGTCAAGTATGACGATGATAAGTTGGCAGCCTACCATACAGCTTATTTCAATAGTGGTGCTGTTCTCTATATTCCTGATAACGTGGAAATTGCTGAACCAATCGAAGGGATTTTCTATCAAGACAGCGATAGCGATGTGCCGTTTAACAAGCATATTATGATTATCGCTGGTAAAAATTCTAAGATTAGTTATCTGGAACGTTTAGAGTCACGCGGTGAAGGAAGTGCCAAAGCAACTGCTAATATCACAGTAGAAGTGATTGCACGTTCTGGAGCTCAAGTGAAGTTTGCTGCGATCGACCGTCTAGGTGAAAACGTCACTGCTTACATTAGCCGTCGTGGTAAATTAGGTAACGATGCAAGCATTGACTGGGCAATCGGTGTCATGAACGAAGGGAACGTCGTTGCGGACTTTGATAGTGACTTGATTGGTAACGGTAGCCATGCAGATCTCAAGGTTGTAGCTCTTTCAAGTGGCCGTCAGGTACAAGGTATTGATACTCGAGTGACTAACTATGGTTGCAACTCAATCGGAAATATCCTACAACATGGAGTTATTCTTGAAAAAGCAACCTTAACCTTCAATGGTATTGGCCACATTATCAAGGGTGCCAAGGGAGCAGATGCGCAACAAGAGAGCCGTGTTCTCATGCTTTCAGACCAGGCTCGTTCAGATGCTAACCCAATTCTTTTGATTGACGAAAATGACGTTACTGCAGGTCACGCGGCTTCTATCGGTCAAGTGGATCCTGAAGACATGTACTACCTCATGAGCCGTGGCTTGGACAAGGCAACTGCAGAACGTTTGGTTGTTCGTGGTTTCCTTGGATCTGTTATCGTGGAGATTCCAGTCAAGGAAGTTCGTGATGAAATGATTGCAACTATCGAAGAGAAATTGTCAAAACGCTAAGGGGAAGCCGATGTTAGATGTAGAAACGATTCGCAAGGATTTTCCAATTTTAGACCAGATTGTCAACGATGAACCGTTGGTCTATCTGGACAATGCTGCGACGACACAAAAACCACTAGCAGTTCTGGAGACGATTAACCGCTACTATGAGAACGACAATGCCAATGTTCACCGTGGTGTTCATACCTTGGCAGAAAGGGCGACAGCATCCTATGAAGCCGCTCGTGAAACCATTGCTAAGTTTATCAATGCAGGTTCGACAAAGGAAGTTCTCTTTACCAGAGGAACGACAACCAGTCTCAACTGGGTAGCACGCTTTGCTGAGGAAGTTCTGACTGAGGGAGACCAGGTCTTGATTTCCATCATGGAACACCATTCTAATATCATACCTTGGCAGGAAGCCTGTCGTAAGACTGGGGCTGAGCTGGTCTATATTTATCTCAGGGACGGTGCCTTGGATATGGATGACTTGCGAGTTAAATTGACTGATAGAGTTAAGTTTGTTTCGCTTGCCCATGCTTCAAATGTTCTTGGAGTGGTTAATCCAATCAAAGAAATCACTCAATTGGCCCACCAAGTTGGAGCCATCATGGTGGTGGATGGTGCTCAATCTACACCTCATATGAAGATTGATGTCCAGGACTTGGATGTGGACTTCTTCGCCTTTTCGGGTCACAAGATGGCTGGTCCGACTGGTATCGGTGTTCTTTATGGCAAAGAAAAGTATCTGGAGCAAATGTCACCAGTAGAATTTGGTGGTGAGATGATTGATTTCGTCTATGAGCAATCTGCTAGTTGGAAGGAATCACCTTGGAAATTTGAGGCTGGAACACCCAATATGGCTGGTGCAATCGGACTTGCTGCTGCAGTTGATTATCTGGAAAAGATTGGTATGGATGCCATTGAAGCCCATGAACAGGAATTGATCGCATACGTCTATCCAAAACTGCAGGCGATTGAAGGATTGACCATTTATGGTTCACAGGACTTGGCTCAACGGTCAGGTGTCATTGCCTTTAACCTAGGTGATCTTCATCCTCACGACCTTGCGACTGCTTTGGATTATGAAGGTGTGGCAGTTCGTGCGGGTCACCACTGTGCGCAACCCTTGCTTCAGTATTTGGATGTCCCAGCGACAGCTCGTGCAAGTTTTTATATCTACAATACCAAGGCAGATTGCGACAAGCTAGTCGATGCCTTACAAAAGACAAAGGAGTTTTTCAATGGCACTTTCTAAACTAGATAGCCTTTATATGGCAGTGGTAGCGGACCATTCGAAAAATCCACATCACCAAGGGAAGTTAGAAGACGCTGAACAAATCAGTCTCAATAATCCGACCTGTGGGGATGTGATCAATCTCTCCGTCAAGTTTGATGCAGATGACCGCTTGGAGGATATCGCTTTTCTAAACTCAGGTTGTACTATCTCAACTGCCTCTGCAAGCATGATGACGGACGCAGTTTTAGGAAAAACCAAACAAGAAATCTTAGAACTTGCGACTATTTTTTCTGAAATGGTTCAAGGGCAAAAAGATGACAGACAAGATAGTCTTGGCGATGCAGCTTTCTTGTCAGGTGTTGCCAAATTCCCTCAACGAATCAAGTGTGCAACCCTAGCTTGGAATGCCCTTAAGAAAACAATTGAAAATCAAGAAAACAACTAAGGCAAGTTTCTTTTGTCTTATGAATCAGTAGAAATGAAGAATGAAAGAAAGGATATTATGGCTGAAGAAAGAGTAGAACCAAAACCAATTGATCTTGGTGAATATAAATTTGGTTTCCATGATGATGTAGAGCCTGTCCTATCGACAGGAAAAGGATTGAATGAAGATGTCATTCGTGAACTATCAGCTGCCAAGGGAGAACCTGAGTGGATGTTAGAGTTCCGTTTGAAGTCTTATGAAACCTTTAAAAAAATGCCCATGCAAACTTGGGGAGCAGACTTGTCAGAGATTGATTTTGATGACTTGATCTACTACCAAAAACCATCTGATAAGCCAGCTCGTTCTTGGGATGATGTGCCTGAAAAAATTAAAGAAACCTTTGAACGTATCGGAATTCCAGAAGCTGAGCGTGCCTATCTAGCCGGTGCCTCTGCCCAGTACGAGTCAGAAGTAGTTTACCACAACATGAAGGAAGAATTTGAGAAGTTAGGTATCATCTTTACAGATACGGATTCTGCTCTTAAAGAATACCCAGACTTGTTTAAACAATACTTCGCTAAGTTGGTACCGCCGACAGATAACAAGTTGGCTGCCCTCAACTCAGCAGTATGGTCAGGTGGAACCTTTATCTACGTACCAAAAGGGGTCAAGGTAGATATTCCTCTTCAAACTTACTTCCGTATCAACAACGAAAATACTGGTCAGTTTGAACGTACCTTGATTATCGTTGATGAGGGAGCAAGTGTCCACTACGTAGAGGGCTGTACAGCGCCAACTTATTCAAGCAACAGCTTGCATGCGGCCATCGTAGAAATCTTTGCCTTGGACGGAGCTTATATGCGTTATACAACCATCCAAAACTGGTCTGACAACGTTTATAACTTGGTAACAAAACGTGCCAAAGCCTTGAAAGATGCGACAGTTGAGTGGATTGATGGAAACTTGGGTGCCAAGACAACTATGAAATACCCATCTGTTTATCTAGATGGAGAAGGGGCGCGTGGTACCATGCTTTCGATTGCATTTGCTAATGCAGGGCAACACCAAGATACGGGTGCTAAGATGATCCACAATGCTCCACATACAAGCTCGTCTATCGTGTCTAAATCCATCGCTAAAGGCGGAGGAAAGGTGGACTACCGTGGACAAGTAACCTTTAACAAGAACTCTAAGAAATCTGTTTCTCACATTGAGTGTGATACCATTATCATGGATGACTTGTCAGCATCAGATACTATTCCATTTAATGAAATTCACAATTCGCAAGTTGCTTTGGAACACGAAGCTAAGGTATCTAAGATTTCAGAGGAACAACTCTATTACCTCATGAGCCGTGGATTGTCAGAATCTGAGGCCACTGAGATGATAGTTATGGGATTTGTGGAGCCCTTCACAAAAGAACTTCCAATGGAATACGCAGTTGAACTTAACCGTTTGATTAGCTATGAGATGGAAGGATCAGTTGGGTAAAATTTGATTTTAGATTTACTAAAAATCAAGGACTTTGAAGATGAACTTGTGACAACAAGAAACTGAGAAAAAATATTTTAAGAACAGAAAAACGCATGATATCAGGAGTTCAAAAAAACTTGATATTATGCGTTTTATTGTGGGAAGATTTATTGCATTCTCTCATGAAATGGAGTTTTTTCCTAAGCGCTTTTGATTTTTGATATATTTTTGTGAAGACGAAGTAAGACAATATATAAAATAGTCAGTTCAAGACATGATATAGTTGCTTAGTTTAAAATAAGCATGGTCTAATAAATCTATGGCATATAGTAGAGATTTTAAACAAGGAGCCTTAGATTACATCAAAAAGGACCACAGCCATGTCGAGGCAGCCAAAGTTTTTGATGTTGGCGTCAGAACTTTCTTCACTTGGGAAAAGAAAGACGTGAACAAGGACACTTAGAGAGTAAAAAGCGTAAGAACCCTTTAGAAGAATTGAAAGCCTTTGTAGAGGCTCATCCAGACGCTTTTTTACGGGAAATTGCGGTACATTTTGATTGCGCTGTTCCTTCAGTATGGACAGCTTTAAAGCAATTCATGTCACTTTAAAAAAGACGATTAGCTCTAAGGAACAAGATCTAGAGAAAGTCGCTGAGTTTCTTGATATTTTGAATAGCCTAAAAGATTTACCAATCGTATATAATGACGAAACGGAAATCGACCGCTACCTCTATCGTTCTTATGCACGGGCTCCTAGAGGGGAGAAAGTCTATGAAAAGATTAGCGGACGGCGTTTTGAGCGGACTTCAATTGCTGCAGGACAAGTAGACAGAGAGTTTATAGCTCCCATGATTTACAAGGAAAGTATGACAATCGATTTCTTTGTGGAGTGGTTTAAAACGCAACTCCTGCCTGCTTTGAAGACACCTCATGTCATTGTTATGGACAATGCTAGTTTTCATCTCAAGCATATCTTGGATGAACTTTACCTTCAAGATAAACACTTTTTCTTACCTTTACCACCTTATTTACCAGATTTGAATCCTATTGAGCAAGCTTGGCTATCTTGAAAAAGAAAGTGACTGATTTATTAAGGGAAGTTCCAAATATTTTTGAATGTTTGGAACGCTTTTTTAAAACTAAATGACTATAATTATAAAATGCTTATTGATTTTGATTTAAAATGACTCAAAAAGCCGTTGCACAACGGTTTTTTGTTATAATTAAATGAAGAATGTAGAATTAAAGGAGAAAAACATGACATTTGAAGAGATCCTGCCTGGATTAAAGGCTAAGAAAAAATATGTACGAATTGGTTGGGGAGGGGCTGAAAACTATGTCCAACTTTTTGACACTATTGAACAAAACGGAGTTGCACTTGAAGTGACGCCTTACTTCCTAATCAACGTTTCTGGCGAAGGAGAAGGTTTTTCTATGTGGAGCCCGACACCTTGTGATGTTTTGGCGACGGATTGGGTAGAAGTGCATGACTAGGCGTGTACTCATTACAGGGGTAAGTTCAGGTATCGGATTGGCTCAAGCTCGCCTTTTTTTAGAGGAGGGCTATAAAGTCTACGGAGTGGACCAAGGTGAAAATCCACTATTACAGGGTGATTTCCATTTTTTACAGAGAGATTTGACCTTGGACTTAGAGCCTATTTTTGACTGGTGTCCTCAGGTTGATGTTTTGTGCAATACTGCGGGAATTTTGGACGATTATAAACCACTTTTGGAACAGACAGCGCAGGAAATTCAAGAAATTTTTGAAATTAACTATCTGACTCCTGTTGAGTTGACTCGGTATTATTTGACACAAATGTTAGAGAATAAAGAGGGAATCATTATCAATATGTGCTCCATTGCTTCAAGCCTAGCTGGTGGAGGTGGTCATGCCTATACTTCCTCTAAGCACGCCTTGGCTGGATTTACAAAGCAGTTGGCTATAGACTATGCAGAAGCTGGGATTCAGGTCTTTGGGATTGCTCCAGGAGCAGTCAAGACGGGTATGACCGCTGCCGACTTTGAACCAGGTGGTTTAGCGGACTGGGTGGCTAGTGAAACGCCAATCAAACGCTGGATTGAGCCAGAGGAAATAGCAGAAATTAGCCTTTTCTTAGCAAGTGAGAAAGCGAGTGCCATGCAAGGACAAATCCTTACAGTAGATGGTGGCTGGTCTTTGAAGTAGGAGGATCTGATGGAAATAAAAAGACACTTTGGAGTCTACGCTGTTTGCTTTAAAAATGGGAAATTACTCTGCATTGAAAAAACGAGAGGCCCTTATCAACGTCGGTATGATCTACCTGGAGGCAGTCAGCAACTTGGTGAAGGACTGACGGAAACGCTGATTAGAGAAGTTTTGGAAGAGACGGGATTTACTGTTAGAAGCTACTCTAATCCTCGAATCTACGATGTTTTCGTCAGGGAAGAGTTAAAAAATTTTATGGTTCACCATGTCATGGCCTTGTATGATGTTAAAATGAATGAGAGTGCACCTCAAGTTACGATTTCGGAAGCTGTGTTTGATGGTGCGAATGATTCACTTGGATATGTTTGGAAGGCAATTCAAGAGATCACAGAAGAAAATGCATCGCCATTAGTCTTGAAGGTTAAGTCTGAATTATTAGGATTTCCAGAACTGGACAAGAGCTCTTACATGAATTGGAAGGTGAAGTAGGGGGATAATGGAACTATTTAAAACATGGAAGAAAAATATGGTTCTCTATGGTCTTAAATCTCAAATTGGAACTGTCTACCGAAACAATGATAGGACAACAAGCTTTTATGATGTTGGGAATTTTCTATACCTAGCAGGGGAGTTGGATTCCAGATTTTGGGAAGATTTTGTTAGGAAATATGGTTTAGATTATAAGATTATTATTTCAGAAAATACTAATTGGCAAGATTTTCTGCATCGGAAAGTGGGGCTAAATTCTTTTACTCGCTATTCTTTTAAAGATAAGGCAAATTTTCAAGTTGAATTTTTAAATAATCTAGTTACTCATTTAGAGGAAGGTTACAATATTGTGCCTATTGATAATCATATTTATAACTGCTTTTCTGAGGAAGAATGGTCACAAGATTTACAGGGGGATTTTGAGTCCTATCAGGATTTTGTTTTAAAAGGTGGATTTGGCTTTGTGATTCTTAAAAATAATGAACTGATTGCTGGGATTTCCTCAGGGTTAGTTTACCGTGAAGCAGTTGAAGTGGAAGTTGCAACTAGACCAAACGAACAAGGAAATGGATTTGCTAAAAAGCTTGGTGCTGCAATGATTCTAGAGAGTTTAAATAGAGATATGTTTCCACTTTGGGATGCTCATAATGAGGCTTCCAAAAAAGTAGCAGAATTTTTAGGATATGAGTTAGCTGAACCTTATGAAGCTTTTGAACTAGAGGAAATTTTGACATAATTATATATGATGTTGTATCTTTTAAGACGAGGTGAATGGCTATGAAAAACCAACTTGCCCTTAGTGGCGAAAAAATTCTTGAAAAAATTTATCCTCAACTATTTCACCACGTCGGCATGATTCGTGGGGAATATTTTTTGAGAGAGCTCAATCAAAACATCCTATTACCAAGTTGTCAGGAATTTGTAAAAGATTATCTAGACACAATCTGCTCCTTGTACTCAGATGAAGAAGTCTGGTATCGTTTTTCTGAATTAACGAATACAGAAGCTAATTGTCTAAAGGGGACTAAAGAGTATTTTGATGAAAATCATCCCTTATTTGGATATAGAGGGACTAGGCGTTTACTGGCGTGTCCGGATGAATTTCAGGCTGAGGCAAATGTCGTTACAGATGTTTATCAAACCAATTCCAATCTGTCTCTTATTTTTCCTTTTGTCAATGATGCCGATCAGTTAAAGCAAGCTATTATAGTATTGCGTCATCAGGGTTTTACTGGGAAAATTGCCACGATGATTGAATTACCGTCAGCATATTTTGACTTAGATAGCATACTGGAAACGGGCATTTCAAAGATTGTAGTTGGAATGAATGATTTGACTTCTTTTATTTTTGCGACTGTGAGAAACAGTCAATGGCATGATATGGAAAGTCCAATAATGTTAGATATGCTAAGACAGATGCAGGATAAAGCAAGGATGAAAGAGATTAACTTTGCTGTAGCAGGCTATCTGAATGATTCTTTCATACAAAAAATGAATCATATGGATATCAAATGTATTCTCCATTATAGTTCTATTCCAGAGATTTTTAATTTAGAGATTGACCATCCAGACCATCTTAAACACATAAAAGAAGAAAGTAAAAAATTACAAAGGAGCAACCCATGACACCGCAGGAAATGTGGAATGCATACAAGAAAATTAACCCCTCTATTGGAGATGAGATAGATGCCTGGGCTTTTGGAGTGGAACCAGACCTTTTAGCAGATTTGGTTTTAAAAGGAGAAAAGACAGCAACGGCTTCAGCCTACGACCTCTACGCAGTAGAGGACGAACCCCTTCCGCAAGAAGGGACCTTCGATGTCATTTTAAATAGCCAAGATCAAGCTGTCTGTATTGTCGAAATTACAAAGGTTTCTGTCCAGCCCTTCAATCAAGTTTCTGCACAACATGCCTTTAAGGAAGGGGAAGGTGACAAATCCCTAGCCTATTGGCGTCAGGTTCATGAAGCCTTTTTTATGGACTGCTTAGGAGAAGCAGGACTGACTTTTACACCTGACAGCAAGGTTGTTTTAGAAGAATTTCGCAAGGTCTACCCTCTGTAGACTGTTAGACGGAAGAAAGTTTTGGAAATCACCGTCCAATCCTTTTTTCTCAAGCAAAATATGATATAATAAGTTTGTTTGAAGTAGAGCTCTAGCTCTTAAACTTAGAATAGGAGAAAACTATGCAAGCAGTTGAACATTTTATTAAGCAATTTGTTCCTGAACATTATGATTTATTTTTAGACTTGAGTCGTGAGACCAAGACCTTTTCCGGGAAGGTGACCATCACTGGTCAAGCACAGAGTGACCGTATTTCCCTTCACCAAAAGGATTTGGAAATCGCTTCTGTAGAAGTTGTAGGGGCAACTCGTCCATTCACAGTCGATAGTGAAAATGAAGCTCTTCATATCGAACTTGCAGAAGCAGGTCAAGTTGAAGTGGTTATCGCTTTCTCAGGAAAAATTACAGACAACATGACAGGGATTTACCCTTCTTATTACACAGTTGATGGAGTCAAGAAGGAAGTATTGTCAACTCAATTCGAGAGCCATTTTGCGCGCGAAGCCTTCCCATGTGTGGATGAGCCAGAAGCCAAAGCAACTTTTGATCTCGCTCTTCGTTTTGACCAAGCAGAAGGTGAATTGGCCTTGTCAAACATGCCAGAAATCGATGTTGAAAACCGTAAGGAAACAGGTATCTGGAAGTTTGAGACAACACCTCGCATGTCTTCTTACTTGTTAGCCTTTGTTGCTGGTGATTTGCAAGGTGTAACGGCTAAAACTAAAAACGGTACTCTTGTAGGTGTCTACTCAACCAAAGCTCACCCACTATCTAACCTTGATTTCTCACTCGACATTGCCGTTCGCTCTATCGAGTTTTACGAAGATTACTATGGAGTCAAGTACCCAATCCCTCAATCTCTCCACATCGCCCTTCCTGACTTCTCAGCTGGTGCTATGGAAAACTGGGGTCTTGTCACTTACCGTGAAGTTTACTTGGTTGTGGATGAGAACTCAACATTTGCCAGCCGTCAACAAGTTGCTCTTGTCGTGGCACATGAATTGGCTCACCAATGGTTTGGTAACCTGGTAACTATGAAATGGTGGGATGACCTTTGGCTCAATGAAAGCTTCGCCAACATGATGGAATATGTCTGTGTGGATGCTATTGAACCAAGCTGGAATATCTTTGAAGACTTCCAAACAGGTGGTGTTCCATCTGCCTTGAAACGTGACGCTACTGATGGCGTTCAGTCTGTCCACGTCGAAGTTAAACACCCAGATGAAATCAATACCCTCTTTGACGGAGCTATCGTCTATGCCAAAGGAAGCCGTCTCATGCACATGCTTCGTCGTTGGCTAGGTGATGCCGATTTTGCCAAAGGTTTGCATGCTTACTTTGAAAAACATCAATACAGCAATACAATTGGTCGTGACCTATGGAATGCCCTTGGACAAGCGTCTGGACGTGATGTCGCAGCCTTCATGGATTCTTGGTTGGAGCAACCTGGTTACCCAGTTCTCACTGTCAAAGTTGAAAATGATGTCTTGAAGATTTCACAAAAACAATTCTTCATCGGTGAGCACGAAGATAAGAACCGTCTCTGGGTTGTGCCACTGAATAGCAACTGGAAAGGCTTGCCTGATACACTTGAAACTGAAAGTATCGAAATCCCTGGCTACGCAGCCCTTATTGCTGAAAACAAAACAGCACTTCGCCTCAACACAGAAAATACAGCCCACTACATTACAGACTATCAAGGAGACTTGTTAGATGCTGTTCTTGCTGAGCTAGAGACACTTGATAACACAAGTAAACTGCAAATCGTCCAAGAACGTCGTTTGCTTGCTGAGGCAGGGCATATTTCTTATGCTGACTTGCTCCCAGTTCTTGATAAACTTGCTAAGGAAGAATCTTACCTTGTTGTTTCAGCTGTTTCTCAAGTGATTTCGGCCCTTGAGCGCTTTATCGATGAAGGAACAGAAGCTGAAACAGCCTTCAAAGCACTAGTTGCTAAATTAGCTCGTCACAACTATGACCGTCTTGGTTTTGAAGCTAAAGATGGCGAATCAGATGAGGATGAATTGGTTCGTCAGTTGGCTGTTTCTATGATGATTCGCTCAAATGCTGCAGAAGCTAGTCAAGTCGCTAGTCAAATCTTTGCAGCCCACAAGGAGAATCTTGCAGGACTTCCAGCAGCTATTCGCTCACAAGTTCTGATCAATGAGATGAAACATCATGAGACTAAAGACTTGTTAGCACTTTATATTGACACTTATACGCACGCAACAGATGCTGTCTTTAAACGTCAGTTGGCAGCTGCTCTTGCCTATAGTAAAGATGCGGACAATATCCAAACCTTGATTGCTTCTTGGAAGGACAAATTTGTGGTGAAACCACAGGACTTGTCAGCTTGGTATAATCATTTCCTATCTCATCAAGCAACTCAGGAAAAAGCTTGGTCTTGGGCGCGTGAAAACTGGGCTTGGATTAAGGCAGCCCTTGGAGGAGATATGAGCTTTGATAGTTTTGTTATCCTTCCTGCACACGTATTTAAGACTCAGCAATGTTTGGCAGAGTACAAGGAGTTCTTTGAGCCACAACTTTCTGACCTTGCTCTTAGCCGTAACATCGGTATGGGGATCAAGGAAATTGCAGCGCGTGTTGACTTGATTAACCGTGAAAAAGCTGCAGTGGAAGCAGTCGTTCTTCAATACGGAAACGCATAAATAAGCCTAAAATAAAAAGAAAACTCAGCTATCTCATGTAAAATTCAGAGAGTTGAGTTTTTTTTAAGGCAAATTTGGTATAATGGTTTTAATAAGGAGGAGTTTCTCATGATAAAAATCTTATTGGTTGAGGATGACCTAGGCCTGTCAAATTCAGTATTTGACTTTTTAGATGATTTTGCGGATGTCATGCAGGTATTTGATGGGGAAGAAGGTCTCTACGAAGCTGAAAGTGGTGTCTATGACTTGATTTTGCTCGATTTGATGTTACCAGAAAAAAATGGCTTCCAAGTCTTGAAAGAATTGCGTGAAAAGGGAATTACGACACCAGTTCTGATCATGACCGCCAAGGAAAGTTTGGATGACAAGGGACATGGATTTGAACTGGGAGCGGATGATTATTTGACCAAGCCATTCTACCTAGAAGAACTCAAAATGCGGATTCAGGCTCTTCTCAAACGTTCAGGCAAGTTTAATGAAAATACGCTATCTTATGGAGATATTCTCATCAATTTATCAACAAATACCGTTAAGGTTGAAGATACTACTGTCGAATTGCTGGGGAAAGAGTTCGATTTATTGGTTTATTTCCTTCAAAATCAAAATGTTATTTTGCCTAAGACGCAGATTTTTGATCGTCTATGGGGATTTGATAGTGATACAACGATTTCGGTTGTCGAAGTTTATGTTTCAAAAGTCCGTAAGAAATTAAAAGGAACCACTTTTGCAGAGAATTTGCAAACCTTGCGCAGTGTTGGGTATATTTTAAAAGATGTTCAGTAAACTAAAAAAAACATGGTATGCGGATGACTTTAGTTATTTTATCCGCAACTTCGGTGTCTTCACTCTGATTTTCTCTACAATGACTCTGATTATTTTACAGGTCATGCATTCGAGTCTCTATACTTCGGTGGATGATAAGCTCCACGGACTGAGTGAAAATCCTCAGGCAGTTATTCAGCTGGCAGTAAATAGGGCAACAGAAGAGATTAAAGATTTAGAGAATGCCGCTACAGATACTAGTAAGACTGAGGTGAAACCCAATGTCAGTTCCAATACGGAAGTCATTCTCTTTGATAAGAACTTTACCCAACTTCTTTCTGGAAATCGATTTTTGGGCTTGGATAAGATTAAGTTAGAAAAGAAAGAACTAGGCCATATCTATCAAATTAAGGTTTTTAATAGCTATGGGCAGGAAGAAATCTATCGCATGATTTTGATGGAAACCAATATCAGTTCGGTTTCAACCAATATCAAGTATGCTGCTGTCTTGATAAATACCAGTCAGTTGGAGCAGGCTAGTCAAAAACATGAGCAATTGATTGTGGTCGTGATGGCTAGTTTCTGGATTTTGTCTTTGCTTGCCAGTCTCTATCTAGCTAGGGTCAGTGTTCGTCCTCTGCTTGAGAGTATGCAGAAGCAACAGTCCTTTGTGGAAAATGCCAGTCATGAGTTACGAACTCCACTTGCAGTTTTGCAAAATCGCCTAGAGACCCTCTTTCGTAAGCCAGAAGCTACCATTATGGATGTGAGCGAAAGCATTGCATCGAGTTTGGAAGAAGTCCGAAATATGCGGTTTTTGACGACAAACTTGCTGAACTTAGCTCGGAGAGATGATGGGATTAAGCCGGAGCTTGCAGAAGTTCCAACTAGTTTTTTCAATACGACTTTCACAAACTATGAGATGATTGCTTCGGAAAATGATCGTGTCTTCCGTTTTGAAAATCGGATCCATCGTCCGATTGTGACGGATCAACTTCTCTTGAAGCAGTTGATGACGATTCTCTTCGATAATGCTGTCAAGTATACTGAAGAGGATGGTGAAATTGATTTTCTTATCTCAGCGACCGATCGCAATCTGTATTTACTGGTTTCTGATAATGGAGTCGGTATTTCGACAGAAGATAAGAAGAAAATTTTTGACCGTTTTTATCGCGTAGACAAGGCTAGAACCCGGCAAAAAGGTGGTTTTGGTTTAGGATTATCCCTAGCCAAGCAAATTGTAGATGCCCTAAAAGGAACCATTACTGTTAAAAATAATAAGCCAAAGGGAACAATCTTTGAAGTGAAGATTGCCATCCACACACCATCTAAAAAGAAAAAATAAACATATCGCTCCGGATGGGGCGATATTTTGTATTATGTGACTTTCGGTCCGTCTCACTAAGTCAGGTGTGAGACAGGCAAACCACCCACTATGCGGGTGCGCGTCGAAGGTTATACCAAAAAAACTCCGAACGCGATACAATAAAGGTGTTAAAGCCAATTGTAAAGCGAAAGGAGAAAAATATGGCACAAAAGGCTCATAGTTTATCGCACACAAAGTGGCACTGTTCTATCATATTGTGTTCACCCCTAAGTATAGACGAAAAGTCATCTATAATCAATATCGAAGTAGTTTAGGCGAAATATTTCATCGTTTGTGTAGTTATAAAGGAGTTGAAATTATCCAGTGAATGATTTCTTCACGAGTATGAAAATTTGAGAACTAGTAAAGCATGATATAGTACTAGAGAAATTAAGTGTAAAAGAATATGAGGATTCTTTTAGGGATAGTAGTAAGTAATACTAAAGCTTCTTTAAGATGCAAGTGACGAGTCAAGAGCAATAAGGCTTGAGCAAAGTGAAAGTCAGCGTCTTTAGGCGCTGGTTGGTAATTTAGGCAATAATTAAAATGATATAAAAATCTTGACAGATAAACTTAAAAAAGGTAAACTATTTACTGGTTAATTAAATGGTTAAATAACCAGTTTAGAAAAATTGTTTAACCGAGAAAAAGAAGTTAAGAAAAAGCTTCATCATTTATTGAAATGAGGGATTTATGAAATTCAGTAAAAAATATATAGCAGCTGGATCAGCTGTTATCGTATCCTTGAGTCTATGTGCTTATGCACTGAACCAGCATCGCTCGCAGGAAAATAAGGACAATAATCGTGTCTCTTATGTGGATGGTAGTCAGTCCAGTCAGAAAACTGAAAACCTGACACCAGATCAGGTTAGCCAGAAAGAAGGAATTCAGGCTGAGCAAATTGTCATCAAAATTACAGATCAGGGCTATGTGACGTCACACGGTGACCACTATCATTACTATAATGGGAAAGTTCCTTATGATGCCCTCTTTAGTGAAGAACTTTTGATGAAGGATCCAAACTACCAACTTAAGGATGGAGATATTGTCAATGAGGTCAAGGGTGGCTATATCATCAAGGTCGATGGAAAATATTATGTCTACCTGAAAGATGCAGCTCATGCTGATAATGTTCGAACCAAGGATGAAATCAATCGTCAAAAACAAGAACATGCCAAAGATAATGAGAAGGTCAACTCTAATGTTGCTGTAGCAAGGTCTCAGGGACGTTATACGACAGATGATGGTTATGTCTTTAATCCAGCTGATATTATCGAAGATACGGGTGATGCTTATATCGTTCCTCACGGAGGTCACTATCACTACATTCCAAAAAGTGATTTATCTGCTAGTGAATTAGCAGCAGCAAAAGCTCATCTAGCTGGTAAAAATACGCAACCGAGTCAGTTAAGCTATTCTTCAGCAGCTAGTGACAATAACACGCAATCTGTAGCAAAAGGCTCAACTAGCAAGCCAGCAACTAAAGATGAAAATCTCCAAAGTCTATTGAAAGAACTCTATGATTTACCTAGCGACCAACGTTACAGTGAATCAGATGGTTTGGTCTTTGACCCTGCTAAGATTATCAGTCGTACACCAAATGGAGTTGCGATTCCGCATGGCGACCATTATCACTTTATTCCTTATAGCAAACTTTCTCCTTTAGAAGAAAAGATTGCCAGAATGGTGCCTATCGGTGGAACTGGTTCTACAAATGAAAAACCTAATGAAGTAGCGTCTAGTCTAGGAAGTCTTTCAAGTAGTCCATCTACTTTGAATCATGCCTCATTACTTACAAATAAGCCTATCTCTTCAACATCTGATGGCTATATTTTTAATCCAAAAGATATTGTTGAGGAAACAGCAACAGCTTATATCGTAAGACATGGTGATCATTTCCATTACATTCCTAAGTTGAATCAAATTGGTCAACCGACTCTTCCCAATAATGGTCTCGCAACACCTTCGCCATCTCTTCCAATCAATCCAGGAACTTCACATGAGGAACATGAAGAAGATGGGCACGGCTTTGATGCTAATCGTACTATTGCGGAAGATGCGGCAGGCTTTGTCATGACTCATGGTAACCACAATCATTACTTCTTCAAGAAAGATTTGACACCAGAGCAAATTAAGGCCGCACAGGATCACTTGAAAGGTGGAAGTCCAGCAACACCAAGTCCAGCCCATGATGATCACGATGATGATGAGCATGACCACCATCATGGGGAAGACCATGATCACGGTTTTGATGCCGATCGTGTCATTAGTGAGGATGAGCAAGGCTTTGTCATGACTCATGGTAACCACAATCATTACTTCTTCAAGAAAGATTTGACAGCAGACCAAATTAAGGCCGCACAGGATCATTTGAAAGCACATCATGATGCAGAGCCTGTAAAACCTCTTGCTAAAACGGTAGAGTCTTTCTCAAGAGATGCTAGTGATGAAGAAAAAATTGCTTATATTTCTAAAACATACGGAGTTCCACTTGAAGCTATTAGAATTTCAAACGGATTCTTTGTCTTTGGAAATCCAGACCAAGCCTACGATCCAACTCATATCCACCCATATGCTGTTCGTAAGGAACACGTTCGACTTCCACTCCAAACTGGAAATCCAGAACTTGATTTCCTAAATGAACTTTACACGACTGCTTTGCGAGATGGTGTGTCTCCGTATAGCTTACAGGTAGAAAATGGTAGTTTTGTGATTCCTCATGGTGACCACAATCACTACATCAAGGTGCAAACTAAGGGATATGAAGTGGCTTTGAAAAACAAGATTCCAGCCCTACAATCCAACTACCAACCTGGAACTTTTGATGAGAAGGCAGTCTTGGAAAAAGTAGATCAACTTCTAGCTGATAGCAGAAGTATCTACAAAGACAAGCCTATCGAACAAAGACAGATTGAGTTAGCCTTAGGTCAGTTTACTGAGAACATGAAGAAACTGGCAACCAACTCTACAGCAGGTTATCTTGCGACATTAGAACTCTTTGATAAGCAATATATCCATATTGATGAAAGTGTCAAACCTGTTGAAACAAGTGCTTTAGATAAGAAATATCAGGCCTTGATCGATAAAATCAATACACTAGATACTGACTCTTATGGACTTCCTAAAAAAGACCTTCTCGTTCGACTCCAAGAAGCTAAATTGGCTAAA
Source organism: Streptococcus sp. k-402 (assembly GCF_013277515.1). Classification (GTDB taxonomy): domain Bacteria; phylum Bacillota; class Bacilli; order Lactobacillales; family Streptococcaceae; genus Streptococcus. The sequence continues at coordinate 92,631 of NZ_VMNB01000004.1, forward strand.
GATGAAGCTGCTTTAGTAGCAGTTGAATCACAACTTCAAGCTCTTCAAGACTTTAATGATCGTACTGGTGATACAACAGTGGAATATATCAAGTACTTCTATGAGCATGTAAACGATAGTCGTTTAAATGAGGAGCTTCGTAATAAAGTAGCTAATTTGACTTTTACTTTATATCAATCTCAATCCTTCCGTAAGGCTGTGGACTTGAATAAACTGTTCCCAAGCATTTATCAAACAAAACAAGAAGTAGAAGAGGCTTTGAAAAATCAGCCAGCTACTGTAAAAGTAAATGAAACAGTTTTAGATAAAGAAACAGTTGATAACCAATCTGCTAAGCAAGCGATTTATGAATTTTTGAAAGATCTTTATCCTGATCTTAAAAAAGAAGAGCATGTCAATCATGTTAGCAAGGAAGAAGTAGAAAGTCTCTTGAGCAAGGCAAATCAACTCTTGGAGCAAATCCAAGAAGAAGGAATCAGACAATCTTTGGCAGAAGAAGTAGAAAATCTCAAAGCTGCTACAAACAAGGCTGATGCAGACTTGGATGAAGTAAGCAGCCAGGTGAAAGATGTTTTGACTCGTATCGCTAGCGCCCTTCAACAAGAAAAGGAAAATGCTGAACAAGATCCTCAGACACTTGTACTCTATCAAAAACTCTACGATATTCTCATATCGCTTCACTCTTATTTAGAAAGTAATAATGGTTCTGATGAGGACTTTGATAAAGTGGATGCATTACTAGATCAACTTTCTGCTAAGAGTAAAGACAAAGCAGCTTTACTTGAATTGACAAAAGCTATTCTAGTTTTGAATCACCAAATCCAGTCAAAAGCTAGCGCAAGTGAAGAAACAAGTCCAGCAAGAAATGCTGAAGCAAATGGTGATAACACCAGTGCTGAGAACCAACCAAACGCAACTGCAGAATCTAACAGTGAAACTGCTAGCGACGAAAACAAACCGAGCAACGCAACAGATTCTAAACCTGCTGAACCAGCTTTAGAAAAGGAAACAACAGAATCTACAACAAGTACTGGAAATCAAGCAAAACCAGTAGAATAAAAAAGTTTGTGGTCGTAGATCTAGGAGATTTTCCCATTCAAGGCTGTTTCCTATTTCTCATTGTAATTATAAACCATGGAAACATAAGAAAACGAGCATTTCCAACTGAGGAAGTGCTCGTTTTTTGATAGTTAGAAGTAGTTTTTATCCGTCTATTTAGAGTTGATTACAAATGATCTTGAAAGAAATTATTGACTTGAATGTGGATATAAGATTTATTCACTGATTATAATGTTCAAATAGCACTTCAAAGCCAAAAATTATCTTCAGGAGTGTGAATATTATAAAATTTGTCCCAAACTTAATCTATAATAATCAATTTATAAAAAATAAACATTGTAGTCGTATTTTAAAGATTGTTTTTCCAACAATTCTTTAGGTTTCTTTTTGTTTATAAATCTTATAAATTAACTACCTCCAAACCATGCTCTGTCAAGCGATAGATGGTCGAACAGACCTCTTTTAAGAAACGACGGTCATGCGAAACAGTGATGACACCGCCTGGATAGGTTGCAAAGAGTTTTCTGATTTGGGGTTGAGAAGTGGGAGAAAAGTTTCGTGTAGGTTCATCCAACAGGAGAAAGTTTGGTTTGCACAAGACTAAATCCAAAAGCAGGAGTTTACCCTGTTGTCCGCCAGATAAGGAGCGAATTTGATGTTGCATTTCTGGATAACTGAAATTGAGACTGGCTAGGTGAGATTGGATTTTCTGAAGTTCCTCTTTTTCCCCAGTTTTGCTGAGATAGGCTATTGGGGATAAATCCAATTGCAGTTTTTTGTGGTAATCTTGTGGCATAAAACCAAGTAAAATCTCTCTTTTATCATTAAAAAGTTGCTGTAACTTGGCTAACAGAGTTGATTTTCCAACACCATTTGGGCCGATGATACCAATTTTTTCTTGGCCACGGACAGTTAATTGTAGTTCTTGCACCAAAATTCGCTCGCCAATGGACAAATTTTCTTTTTCCAGTTGGATTAAGACTTTAGAAGTCGCTAATGGCTGTATATCTGAGAAGAAAAGTCTGATTTCTTCCTCTTCAAGTGGTTTTTGGGTCATGGACTGAGCTATCTTTTCAAAGCGTTTTTCTTGAGAGAGAACATTTTTCATTTTTTTAGCCAATAGGCGACCGGCAGTACTGTCTTTAGTAGCTCGAAGCGCAGTTTCTACATTTTGCTTGACTCGTCGTTGTTTTTCCATAGTTTTATCATAGGCTCTTTGGTCGTTAGCAGCTTGCTGGCTTTGTCTGACAAAATTAGCCTTTCTCTGGTCGCTATAGCTATCATAATCTAAATGCTCTACTAGTGTTTCCGCTTCTTTACGGTGCTTGACCAGTCGCAAGTGGACAATAGTGTCTGCCGTTTGAGACAGAAAGTCCTCATCATGGGAGATGAAAATAACAGTTTGCCGAATCTTTTGAATCTGACTTTTTAGCCAATCAACTGTTTCAAGGTCTAGGTCATTTGAAGGTTCATCTAAAAATAGAATCTCAAAGGGTTTGGCTAACTCATGGATGAGCTGAATCTTCAAAGATTCGCCCCCCGAAAGGCTCCCAATCTCTTGATCGCTAGCGAAACGATTGCTATCAAAATGCAACTCCTCAGCCAAACGATAGAGGATACTGTAGTCTAAATCAGCAGGATCTAAGAAAAAGTAGTCGTGTAGAGTTTTCTTTTTCAGGTCCTCGGGAAGTTTTTGAGGAATGTAAGCCAGTGACTGATGGTCAGACTGGATGTCTCCCCTGATAGTGAAATCAGGCAAAGCTTCCCCCATTAAAGTTTTAAGCAAGGTTGATTTGCCATTTCCTTCTTCCCCAATAATAGCTACCTTTTCCTCATCCTGGATGGTCATGCTTAGATCAGAGACAAGGTCTCGTAAATCTTTGTTTTGTGTGATGGTCAGGTGATTGATTTTTATCATATGATTGCCCTTTCTATAATGTCCATAGTGCATAACAAAAAGCTCTACTTTACCTAGTAGAGCCAAAGTCTATGTCAAAAAAACTCTATTAAAATGCCAGAAAAAGAGCATAAAAGAGCACATAAAAAGAGACAAAAACAAGATCTACTAAATAAAGGTTCTTTATTTGATAGACTTAGTTGTTCATGTCTCCCTTACCTCCGAGTATTAGTATCTTTATACTATACCTTTAAGGAAATTTTGTCAACAGAAAACTGGAAATTCTATGCTCTAAAATCCAAAAACAGGTCCATAGAGACTTAGTACGTGTTTGACATGCTCGTAATGGATTTTATCATAGTTTCGCCAAGCAGTGCGTGCTTGATCGTTTAGTTTTAGGCTACCCAGTCCAATCAGAGGACTGGTGGGTTGGTAAAATTTCTCAAGATCAATTAAGATACTGTTGTTCAACTTTTCCGTTTTTTTGAGCTCTTGCATAGTAGTGTTTAGCAGCTCTTGTAGTCTAATATCATCTGCCGTACCCTGTTTACAGTTTTGGTAGCTTTTATTTAACTTGGATAGGAGTTGAATGAGTTTCTTGTCTTCCATGTGAGCATCCTCCTTGATCTGATGTAGTATAGCAATAAAAAAAAACAAAAATGTCATAGTAAATATGTAAAAAATTCGAATGTTATTTACAAAGTTTGGTGGGCTGATTTGTAGGCTTTTCATGGTATAATCAAGAGAGTAAATCTTTATGGAGGAAGTATGAAATTAAATATTCAAGAAATTCGTAAGCAGTCTGAAGGCTTGCATTTTGAACAAACGTTAGACCTAGCCGCAGACTTGCGTGCACGTAATCAAGAAATTTTAGATGTAAAAGATATCCTTGCAGTTGGGAAAGTCCAATATGAAGACCGTATGTATTTCTTAGATTATCAGTTGTCTTATACCATTGTCCTTGCTTCAAGTCGTAGTATGGAGCCAGTTGAGTTGGCTGAATCTTATCCAGTCACAGAAGTTTTCATGGAAGGCGCAACTAACCAGCTAGATCAAGAAGTTTTAGACGATGATTTGGTCTTGCCTATCGAAAATGGAGAACTTGACCTTGCTGAGAGCGTGTCAGACAATATCCTACTAAACATTCCTATCAAGGTCTTGACGGCTGAAGAAGAAGCAGGTCAAGGTTTTGTGTCAGGAAATGACTGGCAAATCATGACAGAAGAAGAATACCAAGCCCAACAAGCGGTTAAGAAAGAAGAAAACAGTCCTTTTGCTGGCTTACAAGGACTATTTGATGGAGACGAATAATGGTCTTGTCAAAAAAACGCGCACGAAAGGTGCTAGAAGAAATTATTGCTCTTTTTCCAGATGCCAAGCCCAGTCTTGATTTTACCAATCATTTTGAACTACTAGTTGCGGTCATGTTGTCAGCTCAGACAACGGATGCAGCGGTAAATAAGGCCACACCAGGTCTCTTTACCGCCTTTCCAACGCCACAAGCCATGTCTGTGGCGACTGAGAGTGAGATTGCCTCACACATTTCTCGCCTGGGACTGTATCGAAATAAGGCTAAATTCCTAAAAAAATGTGCCCAACAGTTACTAGACGATTTTGATGGTCAAGTCCCTCAAACACGAGAGGAATTAGAGAGTTTGGCAGGTGTTGGTCGAAAGACAGCCAATGTTGTCATGAGTGTAGGATTTGGGATTCCAGCCTTTGCAGTGGATACTCATGTGGAGCGTATTTGCAAACACCACGATATTGTCAAAAAATCAGCGACACCACTTGAGGTGGAAAAGCGGGTCATGGATATCTTGCCGCCTGAGCAGTGGTTAGCAGCCCATCAGGCCATGATTTATTTTGGAAGAGCCATTTGTCATCCTAAAAATCCAGAGTGTGACCAGTACCCACAGTTATATGATTTTAGCAATTTATAAGATGGGATTTCAAAAGTTTTTGCTTGATTTTAAGCATGCTTTGTGCTATAGTAATTGATAACTAAATATTCCTTTAAACCTGTCCCGTGAGGCAGGCAAGGAGCGTGATAAAGTAGAAGGGTGAAGTCTATACTGTTTCCAGTAGGGCTTACTTAGCTATACATTTCAAGTCTCCTTGTTTAAGGAGACTTTTCTTTTTGGAGGTTTGTCATGAAGACAAAAGAAGTTGTAGACGAATTGACCGTCAAACGAGCGATTACGCGTATTACTTATGAGATTATCGAGCGCAATAAAGATTTGAATAAAATCGTCTTGGCTGGTATTAAAACTCGTGGTGTCTTTATCGCCCACCGAATCCAAGAACGTTTGGAGCAGCTAGAAAATCTTTCAGTTCCTGTTGTGGAGTTGGACACCAAACCTTTCCGTGATGATATTAAAAGTGGAGAAGATACTTCTTTTGTTTCTGTTGATGTGACAGGCCGTGAAGTCATCTTGGTGGACGATGTGCTTTATACAGGTCGTACTATCCGTGCTGCTATTGATAATATTGTCGGTCATGGTCGTCCTGCGCGCGTGAGTTTAGCAGTTCTAGTCGATCGTGGACATAGAGAATTGCCAATCCGTCCAGATTACGTTGGAAAAAATATCCCAACCAGTCGTTCTGAAGAAATCATCGTAGAGATGGCAGAACTTGATGGCCAAGACAGAGTTCTGATTACTGAAGAAGCTTAGAAAGCTAAAGGAGTAGCCATGTCAGAAAATCAACAAGCATTGAACCATGTGGTGTCCATGGAAGACCTCACTGTCGATCAAGTGATGAAATTGATTAAGCGAGGAATTGAGTTTAAAAATGGAGCTCAGCTTCCCTATGAAAACCAACCGATTGTTTCCAATCTTTTCTTTGAAGATTCTACACGGACGCATAAGTCCTTTGAAGTCGCAGAGATCAAACTGGGACTGGAACGACTTGACTTTGATGTCAAGACCAGCTCGGTCAATAAGGGTGAGACACTTTATGATACCATCTTGACCCTATCTGCACTAGGAGTGGATGTCTGTGTGATTCGCCACCCAGAGGTCGACTACTATAGAGAGTTGATTGCAAGTCCGACGATTACGACTTCCATTATCAATGGTGGAGACGGTTCGGGGCAACATCCTAGCCAGAGCTTGCTTGATTTGATGACTATTTATGAGGAATTTGGTCACTTTGAGGGGCTCAAGGTTGCTATTGCAGGTGACTTGGACCACTCACGTGTTGCCAAATCCAATATGCAGATTTTGAAACGCTTGGGAGCTGAACTTTTCTTTGCTGGACCTGAGGAATGGAGAAGTCAAGAGTTTGCAGACTATGGACAGTTTGTAACCATTGATGAAATCATTGATCAGGTGGATGTCATGATGTTTCTCCGTGTGCAACATGAACGTCATGATAGTGGAGCTATCTTTTCAAAAGAGGACTACCATGCCCAACATGGCTTGACTCAAGAACGTTATGATCGTTTGAAAGAAACAGCAATCCTTATGCATCCAGCTCCAGTCAATCGTGATGTAGAAATCGCAGACCACTTGGTTGAAGCACCAAAATCACGGATTGTCCAACAAATGACCAATGGTGTCTTTGTTCGAATGGCAATCTTAGAATCCGTACTGGCGAGTAGAAACGCCAACTAAAACACAAGACGTTAAAAGACGCCAGTGAGCGTCCACGAGAGGTGAAAATATGACAAAAAGACTTCTAGTATTAGAAGATGGCACAGTTTTTGAAGGTAAGGCCTTCGGAGCAGATATTGATGTAACAGGTGAAATCGTCTTTAATACAGGGATGACCGGCTACCAAGAATCCATTACAGACCAATCTTATAATGGACAAATCTTGACCTTTACCTATCCTTTGGTAGGAAATTATGGAATTAACCGTGATGATTATGAATCCATTATTCCAACTTGTAAGGGAGTTGTTGTTTTCGAAGAAGCACGTAGAGCAAGCAACTGGCGCAACCAAATGACCTTGGATGAATTTTTGAAAGCCAAGAAAATTCCTGGTATTTCAGGGATTGATACGCGTGCCCTCACTAAGATTATCCGTAAACATGGTACTATGCGTGCAACCTTGACCCATGTTGGGGACAGCATGGACCATGTGACGGACCAGCTCCAAGCAACAGTCTTGCCGACAGATAATATCAAACAGGTTTCTACTAAAACTTCCTATCCAGCTCCAGGAGTTGGTTTGAGCGTGGTTCTAGTGGACTTTGGTCTCAAGCACTCAATCCTACGTGAACTTTCTAAACGCAACTGTAACGTGACCGTGGTTCCATACACGACAACGGCTGAAGAAATTCTCCATCTTAATCCTGACGGAGTGATGTTGTCAAATGGGCCAGGTAACCCAGAAGACGTTCCACAAGCACTGGACATGATTCGTGGTGTGCAAGGGAAAATCCCAATCTTTGGTATTTGTATGGGGCATCAACTCTTTGCAATGGCAAATGGTGCTAAGACCTACAAGATGAAATTTGGTCACCGTGGATTTAACCACGCGGTACGTGAAATTGCTACAGGACGTGTGGATTTTACAAGTCAAAACCATGGTTATGCAGTTAGCCGTGAGGATTTGCCAGAGCACTTGATCATTACCCATGAAGAAATCAATGACAAGTCAGTTGAAGGTGTGCGTCACAGATACCAACCTGCTTTCTCTGTTCAATACCATCCAGATGCAGCCCCTGGTCCACACGACGCAAGCTACCTATTTGATGAGTTTATCGAGATGATGGAAGCTTTTAAACAATCAAACTAAGAACGAGTAAAAGCTCGTCGGAGAATTTATGTAACTGAACACGGACGGAAAGCTCGGAATTTAGAGAAACCAACTGGGATTGTCAATCCTTCCTTAGTTTCTTAAAATTCAATCGCTCTCTATTCGTCCTTTGTATCCTATTTAATGGCAACCCGAGAGTTGCTGAATAGAAAGACAGGTCGTTTCTTTTAGTCGCTATCAGGCGAACTAAAAACTCCCTGCACTAGATTTTTTACCGAAAAATATCGTTTCGCTAAAAAATCGTCGGAGAATTTATTTAATGTCGCTCTGTGAGGCGACGAATAGAAAGGAGAAGGGTGGTCCGTATTTGCTGAACTGAATACGGGCTACGGACGGTGCTAAAAAGATAGTTATTCCTAGAACTGATAGTTTTTCGTCATAACTCCTATTTTAGCTTTGTCCGCTTGACGCCCTTAATATCTTATAAATGCCTAAACGTACTGATATTCAAAAAATTATGGTGATTGGTTCTGGTCCGATTATTATTGGTCAGGCTGCTGAGTTTGACTATGCTGGGACCCAGGCTTGCTTGTCGTTGAAAGAGGAAGGTTATGAGGTTGTTTTGGTTAACTCAAATCCTGCAACCATCATGACGGACAAGGAAATTGCTGATAAGGTTTATATTGAACCGATTACACTTGAGTTTGTGACGCGAATTCTTCGTAAGGAGCGTCCAGATGCCTTGCTTCCAACACTCGGTGGTCAGACAGGGCTCAATATGGCCATGGAATTGTCTAAAAATGGTATCCTTGAAGAGCTTGGTGTTGAGCTTCTGGGAACTAAATTATCTGCCATTGACCAAGCGGAGGACCGTGACCTCTTTAAACAATTGATGGAAGAGCTCAACCAACCAATTCCAGAATCTGAAATTGTTAACACTGTCGAAGAAGCAGTTGTCTTTGCAGCAACAATTGGCTACCCAGTCATCGTCCGTCCAGCCTTTACCCTTGGTGGTACTGGTGGTGGTATGTGTGCCAACGAGGAAGAATTGCGTGAAATCGCTGAAAATGGTTTGAAATTGTCACCTGTTACCCAATGTTTGATTGAGCGTTCGATTGCTGGTTTCAAGGAAATCGAGTACGAAGTCATGCGCGATTCAGCTGACAATGCCCTCGTTGTTTGTAACATGGAAAACTTTGACCCAGTTGGGATTCACACAGGGGATTCCATCGTATTCGCCCCTGCGCAAACCATGTCAGACTATGAAAACCAAATGCTACGCGACGCGAGCTTGAGCATCATTCGTGCCCTCAAGATTGAAGGTGGATGTAATGTTCAGCTGGCCCTTGATCCACATAGTTTTAAGTACTATGTCATCGAAGTAAACCCTCGTGTATCACGTTCATCAGCTCTTGCTTCTAAAGCGACAGGTTATCCAATTGCTAAGTTGGCTGCCAAGATTGCCGTCGGTTTGACTCTGGATGAGGTCATCAACCCAGTTACAGGTTCAACCTATGCCATGTTTGAACCAGCCCTTGACTACGTTGTTGCCAAGATCCCACGTTTCCCATTTGACAAGTTTGAAAAAGGTGAGCGCCGTCTTGGGACACAGATGAAGGCGACTGGAGAAGTCATGGCGATTGGCCGTAACATCGAAGAATCTCTCCTTAAAGCTTGTCGTTCCCTTGAAATTGGGGTGCACCACAATGAAATGCCTGAACTTGCAGCAGTTTCTGATGATGCCTTGATTGAAAAAGTAGTCAAAGCCCAAGATGACCGCCTCTTCTACGTATCAGAAGCCATTCGCCGTGGTTACACACCAGAGGAAATCGCTGAATTAACTAAGATTGATATCTTCTATCTGGATAAACTCTTGCATATCTTTGAAATTGAGCAGGAGTTGGGTGCCCATCCACAAGATCTTGAAGTTTTGAAAACTGCAAAATTGAATGGCTTTTCAGACCGTAAGGTTGCTGAGCTTTGGGAAACGACTGCAGACCAAGTTCGTCAGCTTCGTTTGGAAAACAAGATTGTTCCAGTTTATAAGATGGTAGATACTTGTGCGGCAGAATTTGACTCTGAAACACCATACTTCTATTCAACCTATGGATGGGAAAATGAATCTATCAAGTCTGATAAGGAATCCGTTCTAGTTCTAGGTTCTGGTCCAATCCGTATCGGTCAAGGGGTCGAGTTTGACTACGCAACGGTTCACTCAGTTAAGGCTATCCAGGCTGCTGGCTATGAAGCTATCATCATGAACTCAAATCCAGAAACCGTTTCAACAGATTTTTCTGTATCTGACAAGCTTTACTTTGAGCCATTGACATTCGAAGATGTTATGAATGTTATCGACTTGGAGCAACCAAAAGGTGTTATCGTTCAGTTCGGTGGTCAAACAGCCATCAACCTTGCGGAGCCATTGGCAAAAGCAGGTGTGACCATCCTTGGTACACAGGTTGCCGACCTAGACCGAGCTGAAGACCGTGACCTCTTTGAGCAAGCTCTTAAAGATTTGGATATTCCACAGCCACCAGGACAAACGGCTACCAATGAAGAAGAAGCAGTGCTTGCAGCTCGCAAGATTGGCTTCCCAGTCTTAGTTCGCCCATCTTATGTTTTAGGTGGACGTGCTATGGAAATCGTAGAAAATGAAGAAGATCTTCGTTCTTACATGCGTACAGCGGTTAAGGCTAGTCCAGACCACCCAGTTCTTGTTGACTCATACATCGTTGGGCAAGAGTGCGAAGTTGATGCCATTTCAGACGGGGAAAATGTTCTTATCCCTGGTATCATGGAACATATCGAACGTGCTGGTGTCCACTCAGGTGACTCAATGGCCGTTTATCCACCACAAACTTTGTCGCAAAAGGTTCAGGAAACCATTGCAGACTACACAAAACGCCTAGCAATTGGTCTTAACTGTCTTGGTATGATGAACATCCAGTTTGTTATCAAGGATGAAAAAGTCTACGTTATTGAAGTCAATCCACGTGCCAGCCGTACGGTTCCATTCCTATCTAAGGTAACCAATATCCCTATGGCTCAAGTAGCAACCAAGCTCATTCTTGGTCAAAAACTTGAAGAAATTGGCTACCAAGATGGACTTTACCCTGAAAGCACCCGAGTTCATATCAAGGCACCTGTCTTCTCCTTTACCAAACTAGCTAAAGTAGACAGCTTACTTGGTCCTGAAATGAAGTCGACAGGGGAAGTTATGGGTTCTGATGCGACTTTGGAAAAAGCTCTCTATAAGGCCTTTGAAGCTTCTTACTTACACTTACCAACTTTTGGTAACGTTGTATTTACCATCGCTGATGATGCCAAAGAAGAAGCCTTGGACTTAGCTCGTCGTTTCCAAAATATTGGCTATGGAATCCTCGCTACAGAAGGGACAGCAGCCTTCTTTGCCAGTCATGGATTGCAAGCTCAACCAGTTGGTAAGATAGGTGATGACGATAAGGATATCCCAAACTTTGTTCGCAAAGGAAGAATCCAAGCTATCATTAATACAGTTGGAACAAAACGAACTGCTGATGAAGATGGAGAGCAAATCCGCCGTTCAGCTATTGAACACGGGGTGCCCCTCTTCACAGCCCTAGATACAGCTAACGCTATGCTTAAAGTATTGGAAAGCCGTAGTTTTGTCACAGAAGCAATCTAGTTTAGAAAAGTTTTTCACAGTTTAAAAGCCAGCGTCAGAAAACGCTGGCTTTTGCGACATTAGTGCAGGCTATTCAACTATCAGTTCTTCACTCAAGGATGATTATGAATTGTGATACGATAAGAATAAATTGAGAATGGCTTATGATGTTAATCGTTCTCCTTTTTTGTAATTCTAGCATATCAGAGTCAATATATATTTGTATGGTATTTCCTTTTGCAAAAATGGCTATTTCAGGTTAAAAAAACGACATTTCAGATTTTCTGTTCCAGAAATAGCTATCGCTATGATATAATTATTTTATGATTATTACTATTCCTATAAAAAACCAAAAAGATATTGGCACACCATCTGATTCAGTCGTTGTTCTCGGCTATTTTGATGGCATACATAAGGGGCATCAAGAATTATTTCGTGTTGCCAACAAGGCTGCGAGAAAAGATTTATTACCTATCGTCGTTATGACCTTTAATGAATCTCCAAAGATTGCTTTAGAGCCTTATCATCCTGATCTGTTTTTACATATTTTAAATCCTGCTGAACGTGAGAGGAAATTAAAGCGCGAAGGTGTAGAAGAATTATATCTCCTTGATTTTAGTAGTCAATTCGCTAGTCTCACGGCAGAAGAATTTTTTGCAACTTATATCAAGGCTATGAATGCCAAAATTATTGTTGCAGGTTTTGATTATACATTTGGTTCTGACCAAAAAAAGGCAGAAGATTTAAAGGATTACTTTGATGGAGAAGTTATCATTGTTCCACCTGTAGAAGATGAGAAAGGAAAGATTAGTTCAACTCGTATCCGTCAAGCTATTTTAGATGGAAATGTGAAAGAAGCAGGAGAACTTTTGGGGGCACCGCTTCCATCAAGAGGGATGGTGGTTCATGGTAATGCTCGTGGTCGTACGATTGGTTATCCAACAGCTAATTTGGTGCTTTTAGATCGTACTTATATGCCAGCAGATGGCGTTTATGTCGTTGATGTTGAGATTCAAAGGCAGAAGTATCGTGCTATGGCTAGTGTCGGGAAAAATGTGACTTTTGATGGAGAAGAAGCACGTTTTGAAGTCAATATTTTTGATTTTAATCAAGATATTTATGGGGAAACCGTCATGGTTTATTGGCATGATCGCATTCGAGATATGACCAAATTTGACTCAGTTGATCAATTAGTGGATCAGTTAAAGGCTGATGAAGAAGTAGCTCGGAATTGGTCTTAAGAGCTTGAGTAAACAAAAAAGAGGTTGTTTGTAACCCAAAAGATAGATGATTCAGTCTAACTTTTGAGGTCACGACATTACCTCTTTTTATTCTTTTTCAAAGGTAAATCCTTCTCCAAGGATTTCGTGGGCTTCTGTAATGGTTATAAAGGCTTGCGGATCGATTCGATGAATCATTTCCTTCATTTTCACAATCTCATTTCTGCCGACAATACAGTAGATAATCTTCAAATCTTTTTGACTATAGTAGCCTTGACCGGAAATAAAAGTAACACCTCTTCCTAGGTCATCATTGATCGCCTTAGCAAGTTGGTCAGGACGTTTTGTGATAATCATAAAGCCTTTACCAGCATAGCCACCTTCTCCAATCAAATCAATGACACGCGAAACGATAAAATCAAATAAGAGTGTGTAGGAAACCAATCTCAAATCCTTGAAGATAAGGAGAATGAGCATGAGAATACAAAAATCTAAGATAAAAAGTAGTTTCCCCATTGATATATGAGTGTATTTGTTGAGAATACGAGCTAGAATATCAGTTCCGCCAGTTGTACCTCCAGCATTAAAAATAATTCCAAGGCCAATTCCCAATAGGATTCCTGCTATAAGGGCTGTGATTAGTAAATCACCTTGAAGATCAATATGAAGGGGAATACGCTCAAAAAAAGCCAACCAAGCTGACAAAGCTAAGGTTCCAAGCAGACTAGAATAGAGAGATTTTGCTCCAAATATTTTCCAAGCTAGGATGAAAAGGGGAATGTTAATCAGCAAGTTCATGAGCGAAACAGGGATTTTAAAAAGATAAAAGGTGATGAGGGTAATACCTGTCGCCCCTCCTTCAAAGAGATGATGAGGAACTACAAAATAAGTCAGGCCAAAAGCATAAATAGCAGCACCTAGTAAAATGGTAAAAATGGGGTAAATTTTTTTAATCATAGGACACCTCTTTTCTTATAAGTTGATTATATCAAATTTTTACGGAAAATTTGAGTGACTCCATTAGGATTTTTAATCTTTTTTTGATATAATTAAAAGTAAGAAAACCAATCTGAATCCTAAAATAGAAAGATTGATACTATGACAAAAATTAAGATTGTAACCGATTCATCTGTTACTATTGAACCAGAACTAGTAAAGCAATTAGATATTACAATTGTTCCACTATCTGTAATGATTGATAATGTTGTTTATTCTGATGCTGATTTGAAAGAAGAAGGTAAATTTCTTCACTTGATGCAAGAAGCTAAGAATCTTCCAAAAACAAGCCAGCCGCCTGTAGGTGTCTTCGCTGAAGTTTTTGAAGACTTATGCAAGGATGGTAGCCAGATTCTTGCTATTCATATGTCCCATGCTCTTTCAGGGACTGTAGAAGCAGCACGCCAAGGTGCTAGTTTATCTACTGCCGATGTGACAGTTATCGATAGTTCCTTCACTGACCAAGCCTTGAAATTCCAAGTTGTCGAAGCTGCTAAATTAGCACAAGAAGGCAAAGACATGGAGACAATTTTATCTCATGTAGAAGAGGTTAAAAACAACACAGAACTTTATATTGGCGTTTCAACTTTGGAAAATCTTGTCAAAGGTGGACGAATTGGCCGTGTAACTGGATTGTTGAGCTCACTTCTCAATATCCGTGTTGTCATGCAAATGAAAGACCATGAATTGCAGCCAATGGTTAAAGGTCGTGGTGCTAAAACTTTTAAAAAATGGTTGGATGAGTTGATAACATCACTCGCTGAACGTTCTGTAGCAGAGATTGGAATTTCATATTCTGGTAGTGATGATTGGGCAAAAGAGATGAAAGAAAGCTTACAAGCTTATGTTGAAAAGCCAATTTCTGTTTTGGAAACGGGTTCCATTATTCAAACTCACACGGGTGAGAACGCTTGGGCTATTTTGGTACGTTACCACTCCTAAAAAAATAAAGAAAATGGGAAGAAATAGCGTTTTTAACTTGACCTAAAAGGGATTTTAGGATATGATTATATTTGTTAATTAGAAATTATTTGGAGGAATCGTTAACATGGCAAACAAACAAGATTTGATCGCTAAAGTAGCAGAAGCTACAGAATTGACTAAGAAAGACTCAGCAGCAGCAGTTGAAGCTGTATTTGCAGCGGTAGCTGACTATCTTGCAGCTGGTGAAAAAGTTCAATTGATCGGTTTTGGTAACTTTGAAGTTCGTGAGCGTGCAGAACGTAAAGGTCGCAACCCACAAACTGGTAAAGAAATGACAATTGCAGCTTCTAAAGTTCCAGCATTCAAAGCTGGTAAAGCTCTTAAAGACGCTGTTAAATAATCAGCCTTTAAAAAGCCTATTGTATCAAGCTTTCTAGCTTGGGCAGTAGGCTTTTTTGTGTATAGGGAGCAAAACACTATTTTTTCACTTGTTTTAGGATGATGTCAACCAGCATTTTCGTTATTTTCTAATAGTGCTGAGTTTTTATACTCTTCGAAAATCTCTTCAAACCACGTCAGCGTCTCCTTGCCGTAGGTATATGATACTGACTCTGTCAGTTCTATCCACAACCTCAAAACAGTGTTTTGAGCAACCTGCGGCTAAGCTTCCTAGCTTTCTATTTGATTTTCATTGAGTATCAGTCCTCTTTCCCTTGGGAAGAGGCTTTTTAATACTAGGAAAAGGACAGTTAGAATCTTCTGTGTTATACTAGAGATATGTTAGATTTGAAAGAATACGGTATTGTCATGTGGCCGGAGGAGAAGATTAGTTCTTTCCGTGAGAAACTTCTCACTTGGTATGATGAAAACAAAAGAGATTTACCATGGCGTAGGAGTAAGAATCCTTATCATATCTGGGTCTCTGAAATTATGCTCCAGCAGACCAGGGTGGATACGGTTATCCCTTACTATGAACGATTCTTGGACTGGTTTCCAACAGTAGAAAGTTTGGCGAATTCGCCTGAAGAGCGTTTGTTGAAGGCTTGGGAAGGTTTGGGTTATTATTCTCGAGTTCGTAATATGCAGGCTGCAGCCCAGCAGATTATGACTGACTTTGGTGGCCAATTTCCAAACACCTATGAAGGAATTTCCAGCTTGAAAGGAACTGGACCTTACACTGCAGGAGCGATTTCCAGTATTGCTTTTAACTTGCCTGAGCCAGCTGTAGATGGTAATGTCATGCGTGTTTTGGCGCGTCTATTTGAAGTCAACCATGATATTGGGATTCCAAGTAATCGCAAAATTTTTCAGGCAATGATGGAAATCTTGATTGACCCAGAGCGACCAGGTGACTTTAATCAAGCCTTGATGGACTTAGGATCTGATATTGAGGCTCCTGTAAATCCTAGGCCAGAAGAAAGCCCAGTTAAGGACTTCAGTGCGGCATATCAGAATGGCACAATGGACCGTTATCCAATTAAGGCTCCCAAGAAAAAGCCTGTCCCAATTTATCTTAAAGCCTTGGTGGTCAAAAATACTCAAGGACAATTTTTACTTGAAAAAAATGAAAGTGAAAAGCTATTGGCAGGTTTTTGGCATTTCCCACTGGTAGAAGTAGATAACTTTTCGCAAGAGGAGCAGTTTGACCTCTTCCATCAGGTTGCAGAAGAAAATGTGAACTTTGGTCCCAGTCCAGAAGAAAGTTTCCAGCAGGACTATGACCTAGATGTTGTTTGGTTTGATGTTTATTTTGAGACTGTCAAGCATGTCTTTAGTCATCGTAAATGGCATGTTCAAATTGTAGCAGGTCAAGTGAGTGACTTCCATGATTTTTCAGATAGGGAAGTTCGCTGGCTTTCACCAGAAGAGTTCAAGGATGTTCCACTTGCCAAACCCCAACAAAAAATCTGGCAGGCTTATGCACAAGCCAACTTAGACAGTAGCAAAGACTAGCTATTGTGTTTTCTTGTTATTTTTTTGATATAATAGTAGAGAAAAAGGTGAACAAATGAAAAAAATATTAATTGTAGATGATGAAAAACCAATCTCGGATATTATCAAGTTTAATATGACCAAGGAAGGTTACGAGGTTGTAACTGCTTTTAACGGTCGTGAAGCGCTAGAACAATTTGAAGCAGAGCAACCAGATATTATTATTCTGGATTTGATGCTTCCAGAAATTGATGGTTTAGAAGTTGCTAAGACTATTCGTAAGACGAGTAGTGTGCCTATTATCATGCTTTCTGCTAAAGACAGTGAATTTGATAAGGTTATCGGTTTAGAGCTTGGAGCGGATGACTATGTAACCAAACCCTTCTCAAATCGTGAGTTACAGGCGCGTGTTAAAGCTTTGCTGCGTCGTTCTCAACCTATGCCAGTAGATGGGCAGGAAGCAGAAAGTAAACCTCAGCCTATCCAAATTGGGGATTTAGAAATTGTTCCAGACGCCTACGTGGCTAAAAAATATGGCGAAGAACTAGACTTAACCCACCGTGAGTTTGAGCTTTTGTATCATTTGGCATCGCATACAGGTCAAGTCATTACGCGCGAACACTTGCTTGAGACTGTCTGGGGTTATGACTATTTTGGTGATGTCCGTACAGTTGATGTGACTGTCCGACGTCTGCGTGAGAAGATTGAAGATACGCCTAGCCGACCAGAGTATATCTTGACGCGCCGTGGTGTAGGGTATTACATGAGAAATAATGCTTGATTTACTGAAACAAACCATTTTTACCAGAGATTTTATCTTTATCCTGATTTTGTTAGGTTTCATCCTTGTTGTGACCCTCTTATTACTGGAGAATAGACGTGATAATATTCGGTTGAAGCAAATCAATCAAAAGGTTAAAGATTTGATTGCAGGAGATTATTCCAAGGTTCTTGATATGCAAGGTGGGTCTGAAATCACCAACATTACCAATAATTTGAATGACTTGTCGGAGGTTATTCGTCTCACTCAGGAAAATCTAGAACAAGAGAGTAAGAGGCTAAATAGTATTCTGTTTTATATGACAGATGGGGTTCTTGCGACCAATCGTCGGGGGCAGATTATCATGATTAACGATACAGCCAAGAAGCAACTGGGGTTGGTTAAAGAAGATGTCCTGAATAGAAGTATTTTGGAAGTACTCAAGATAGAAGAAGACTATGAATTGCGTGATTTGATTACCCAAAGTCCAGAATTGTTGCTAGATTCCCAAGATATCAATGGCGAATATCTGAGCCTTCGAGTTCGCTTTGCCTTGATACGTCGAGAGTCTGGCTTTATTTCAGGTTTGGTGGCTGTTTTGCATGATACGACGGAGCAGGAGAAGGAAGAGCGCGAACGGAGACTCTTTGTTTCCAACGTTAGTCATGAGTTACGGACTCCTTTAACCAGCGTGAAATCTTATCTTGAAGCCTTGGATGAGGGGGCTTTGTGTGAAACTGTAGCACCAGACTTCATCAAGGTGTCTCTGGACGAAACCAACCGTATGATGCGCATGGTGACGGATCTCCTCCATCTCTCACGGATTGATAATGCTACCAGTCACCTAGATGTGGAACTGATTAACTTTACTGCCTTTATTACCTTTATCCTCAATCGTTTTGACAAGATGAAAGGACAGGAAAAGGAGAAAAAATATGAGTTGGTGAGAGATTATCCTATCAATTCTATCTGGATGGAAATTGATACAGATAAGATGACGCAGGTTGTCGACAATATTTTAAATAATGCTATTAAGTATTCGCCAGATGGGGGTAAAATCACTGTCAGAATGAAGACAACTGAAGACCAGATGATTTTATCCGTTTCTGACCATGGTTTAGGCATTCCTAAGCAGGACTTACCACGTATCTTTGACCGTTTCTATCGTGTGGATCGTGCTAGAAGTCGTGCACAAGGTGGTACAGGTCTAGGACTGTCTATTGCCAAAGAAATTATCAAACAACATAAGGGCTTTATTTGGGCCAAGAGTGAATACGGTAAGGGATCAACCTTTACCATTGTGCTCCCTTATGATAAGGATGCAGTGAAAGAAGAAGTATGGGAGGATGAAGTAGAAGACTAGAATGAGTGAAACAGGCTTTAAATACAGTATTTTAGCGTCGGGTTCCAGTGGAAATTCCTTTTATCTGGAAACCCCAAAAAAGAAGTTTTTAGTTGATGCAGGCTTATCTGGTAAGAAAATTACCAGCCTACTTGCTGAAATTAATCGCAAGCCAGAAGACTTGGATGCCATCTTGATTACCCATGAGCATTCAGACCATATCCATGGAGTAGGCGTTTTGGCTCGCAAGTATGGTATGGATCTTTATGCCAATGAAAAGACCTGGCAGGCTATGGAAAATAGCAAGTATCTTGGCAAGGTGGATTCTTCGCAAAAGCATATCTTTGAAATGGGCAAAACCAAAACCTTTGGAGATATCGACATCGAGAGTTTTGGTGTGAGCCATGATGCAGTCGCACCGCAGTTCTATCGCTTTATGAAGGATGATAAGAGTTTTGTTCTTTTGACAGATACAGGTTATGTTAGTGACCGTATGGCAGGGATTGTCGAGAATGCAGATGGTTATCTTATCGAGTCCAATCATGATGTAGAGATTTTGCGAGCAGGTTCTTACGCTTGGCGACTCAAACAACGAATCCTATCGGATCTTGGTCACCTTTCTAACGAGGACGGTGCTGAAGCCATGATTCGGACGCTAGGAAACCGCACTAAGAAAATCTACCTGGGACATTTGTCTAAAGAGAACAATATCAAGGAGCTGGCTCACATGACCATGGTCAATCAGCTAGCACAAGCTGATCTGGGAGTCGGAGTGGACTTTAAGGTTTATGATACCTCACCAGATACCGCAACACCATTGACAGATATATAAAAGAGGCTGGGAAAAAGTCTTTAAAATTAAAGGCTCTTTGTCAACTGTAGTGGGTTGAAGAAAAGCTAAGCTCGAGAAAGGACAAATTTCGTCCTTTCTTTTTTAATGTTCAGAGCGATAAAAATCCGTTTTTTGAAATTTTCAAAGTTTCGAAAACCAAATGCATTGCGTTTGATAAGTTTGATGAGATTATTGGTCGCTTCCAGTTTGGCGTTAGAATAGGGTAGTTGAAGGGCGGTGATGCTTTCTTTAGAAAGATTCTAAAAAAACTCTAAGCAGGCAGAGCCTGCTAACTCATGACAGAAAAAGAAGTTTAGCTTATAATGAAGATGAACAATACAAATCCGTGGTGTCTAATAGGGCTTTTCCTAGCCTGTTAAAAAAACTGGATGAACAAGAGTCATGAGATAACTCGAATATGCCTTGAGCATGAAAATAAAATTACTAGTAGCCTCTTGTTCTATTGTTCAAATAGTTAACAGGAGGTTTTTATAATGGAAGTCATGATTGAAACGTGTTGTGGTATTGATGTCCACCAAAAATCCATTGTTTGTTGTATTCTAGATGGTCCACTAGATACTAATAAGCCAAAGAAAATTCAGAAGAAATTTGGGACAACTACTGTAGCTCTTCACAATGCCTTAGATTGGTTGGTGGAAAACCATGTCACACATGTCTTTTTTGAAAGTACTGGGCAATATTGGCTCCCTCTCTTTAATATCTTTTCAGATTCTAATCTCGTCTTGGTACTTGCCAATCCTCAACATATCAAGAATGTGCCTGGTCGAAAAACAGACATGAAAGATGCCGAATGGATTGCTCAACTCGGCCGTTGCGGACTAATTGAACCTTCCTATATCCCTGCTCCTGAAGTAGTACAGCTTCGTTTACTGACACGTCGCATGCGTTCTTACAAGCAGCGTCAAACTCAAGTCAAAAATGAAATTCACAATCTCTTACAACGGGCTAATATCAAGCTAACAAGTTATCTTTCTGATATTTTTTCTAAGACAGGGCGATCACTTTTAAAATTATTTATTAACGGAGAAAGCATTAATGTAGAATCTGTTATCCCTTGTATCCAAAAGCGAGTGAAAGCAAGTCCAGAAGAACTTGTTGAAGCGATGGAAGGAAAGTTGTCACTAGAAGATCGCTTCCTCTTAGACCAGAGCTTAGAGGAATATCAGATGTATCAGGAACTCATTGAAAAATTGACCGATGAGATTCAACACTGCATCGAAAAGGAGTTTCCCTGAGGAAAATAGGATACTTCAAACCATTCCTGGTGTGAATGAAAACTGTGCTGCCACTATTCTAGCTGAGATTGGACCAACTGTTACAGCCTTTCCATCCGATGCACACTTAGCATCCTGGGCTGGACTATGCCCAGGATCTTATGAGAGTGCTGGCATTAAAAAATCCTCACACATTACGCAAGGAAATCGATATATCAAACAGGCTCTGACCATGTCGAGATTAATTGTAGCACATTCTAAGGATCCAGCTTTTTCTTCTTTTTACAATCGAATTTCCCAAAGAGGAAGCAAGATGAAGGCGATTATTGCTTGTGCTCATAAGATTCTCAGAATCATTTACAAACTACTCTCCACCAAACAGACTTATCAAAAAGAAAAGGCGCTAGGACTGAGGAAACAGTTCTATCGCCCAAACTAAAAAAATTTCAATTACAGTATAGCACAGGAAGTGATTTTTTGCGCTTTTTTACTGTCTTTTTTCAAATAAAAGCCTGAAAGCGAGGATAGGCTAGCTTTAGATTCTTCTCAATGAGTACGCAAAACCTTACTTTAGAAGTAAAACTGTAAGAGATTATAGTGGTGCTTTCATTCTTCTTAGCAACTCAAGAGTGTCTCTATAATCTTTTTAGTAGGTAAGCACATACGAAAAGTCGGCGATACAATAGTTTACTACTATGATATTAGCAGAGTTTGATGACTATGTACTCATGAAATCTTTGATTAAATTGCTTCATGGCTTGGCATGACTTACAACTTGCATTAAGTATTGAAGTAGAACAGTCTGGTGGACTGCTTTAGCCGGAATTTAGGAATATAATAACAAATGGTAAAAAAGATTAAGAACGATTTTAGCGTCTAGGGCTTAGTATGAGAAAAAAGTTTTCAATATCAAGCAGTTGTGATAAAATGTAGTTGTTCCATATGATTCTTTTTAATGAGTTGTTTGATCGCTTTTCATTATAGGTCGTATGGTGCTTTTTTTCTACACAAAAATAGGCTCCATAAGATCCATAGGGATTTACCCACTATAAATATTACAGAGCCTTTTTTATTAGAATGGCAATTTCCCGGCGAAAGCACCTAATTTTTTCTTAGTCGTTTCATCGATTTGTTTAAGAGCAGAGTTGATGGCTTGAACGGTCATATCAGAAAGGGTTTCGAGGTCTTCTGGGTCAACGACAGCTGGATTGAAGTCAATGCTGACAACTTTCTTATCTCCAGTTAAGGTCGCTTGAACAAGATCTTGAGCAGATTTGCCAACAAATTGCATAGCTGCAAGTTCAGCTTGGCTTTGTTCCATTTGTTTTTGAAGTTTTTGTGCTTGACGCATCATGTTTTGCATGTTCATCATGGTGATTTACAGTTTCCTTTTACAATTATTTTCTTTTCTATTTTATCAATTTTAAGGTTAAAAGTCTAATCTTTTTTCTGAGTGAATTCATCTAGTAGCGAAAGGAATGTAGAGGAAATAAAAATATAGGATAGATATTCTAAGAGAATAAGAATATTTATCCTATATAGATACTAGATATTCTATGGCAACTTTAAGGGGTTACCGTCATTATTCTACCTTGTAGAAAAATCCGTCAGTGTGGTCATTGATAAGTTGTTGTCCAAACCATAAACGATCTTGTGTGATATCAGATGAGTCGGTATAGCTATTATCTGTAGAAGAGGTGACAGACATGGTTATAGGGATTCCTGCTGGTAAAAAGGCAATAGCTGCACCAGCACCTCCATCTTTAGAAACAGAATTTGCCTTAAGATAGTAGTCAATTTTTCCAGCATGTTCAATTGAAATCTTGGAATGATCACTTACTAAACCATTTTTGTTAAAGGTGAATTCAATACCTGTACGATTCCTCCAAGTTCCTGCGACACTAGAAAAATCTCCATTTTGAATTGCAGAAATAATCATTACTTTTTATCAACAGTAATATTTTTTAAATTTGTTTTAGGCTTGTCAAGCGTGAAGAGTGTATTTTTATTAGTTCGAATTGCAATTGTATTTTCATGGTCTTTGTTTACTCCAATATTGAAAGTAGAATCGTAGATATCCATAGCATAAAATAGAGAAACACCAAAACCATTGTCTTCAGTTGTAGGGAAGTAATTTTTTAGTGGATTTGAAAAATCAATTTTCTTATTTTTCTTATCAAATATTGTTCCAGTATATTTTAAAGATTCATAAGCAGTCTGATTTCCGCTGCCATCTGTTTTTAAGTTTATAGAATACGAACCAGTACCAGGTTTGGAGAATTCTGTAAGTTCATTGGAATTTTCTAATGCCTGTATAGTTTTTTTATGTCGTTCAATTCGTTGCTCATGTTCCTCAGCTGAACCATTTGCTATTCCAACTGCTCCTTCAGGATATTTGTCTAGTTTTTCTTTATATTCATCTAATTCCTTTTGTGTAAGTTCTAGATCTTCTTTGTAATAATTGACGAGATTATCATAATAAGTTTTTATGTTTTGCTTATGAAGTTCTTTAGCTTTTTCAATAACTTCCTTGTCAGATAATTTACTAGCATCGCCTAATGTTAAATATTTACTATTTTTACTTCCACGTAAATCATATGCTGTAATGGTTTCATTTTTTGCAACTAATAAAAATTGGATTCTAGTTTCTTTTGAGGTTGATTTAGAATTTTCTAAATCATAGATAATGGTTTCATTTTTTGATAAGTATTCAGCAAATTCAGTACTTTTGCTTTTTGAAGATACTTGTTCTATTTGTTTTTCTTCTTGATTACTTTGAGACTTAGTATGAGTACATGCAGTCAGAATGCACCCTGAAAGAAGTAGTGAAATTAAAACTATTTTGCGATTCATATAAAATTCTCCGTTAGTTACTATTTGTATTGGTAAAAATTAAATTATTGTGTATGAAGATAAGTAGTTAATAAAATTATTTTTTCATTATCAAAGAACTCCTAAAACAAACATTATTAAATAAATAGTTTACCGTCTTGGTCTAAATCATACAAGCTATACTGTAATCCAGTGTATTCCTTAGGATAAGTGTTTTTCAAGTTTGCTTTTGAATTGACCTCTATATGTGAAGTTGACGAACCATCTAATACTTTGGCATATTCTTTAAGGACAGGATTATATAGGGTGTAATCAGGTTTCTTCTCTTCCGATGTAGAAGAAGTTGAACTAGTACTTGAAGCAATTGCTTCAGAACTTGCTGAGGAAGTGTTTTCGCTCTGATGTTGGCAAGCCGTTAAAATAGAGATAGTTAAAATACTAATACTGAATAGAAATAATTTTTTCATATGTTTAATCTTGCAATTCTAAACCTTGGGCATCTTGGTGCCATTTGCTACCAGTTTTAGATGTTAAAACTTGAATAGTAATCATAATATTCCAAATAGCATTTGCCAGTAAAATAAATGGAAGCAACATAGGAATGGCAGCAAGCAGAGTTATAACGATACGCTTGTATCCTTGTTTAGCATTTCCAATATAAAAATCGTAGGCACCAAACTCTCCTAAAAATAGGGCAAATAAGGCTGCGGCCAGTTTAGATTTATCACTTACTCCATTTGAATGTTGACTAAAGGTAGATGGAGATGTGTTATCTATTTTTGAAACAATATACTCGTCACCGTTTTGATAAAATTCTACATAATCACCTACTTGTGGTTCAAAACCAAAACTTTTTCTTGAAATTGCAGTAAATTGACCATTATCACCTTTTCCAACATAAACTGTTTCATTTTCAATTTTTATAACTTTGTCCATATAATTGTCTCCTTAATCTATTTCTATTGTATGTTAAACCCACTCACCGTTGTAATTGACACGATAACCGTCAGGTGTAGTTGTATTGATTGCTAGGGCACCAGAGCTATAGGCATAGTACCATTTGCCAGATACCTTCATCCAGCCTGTTTTCATAGCTCCTGAGTCTTGAAGATAGTACCAGCTACCGTTATCTTTGACCCAACCTGTCTTCATCGCACCTGAGCCGTCGAGATAGTACCACGTGCCGTTGTCTTTTACCCAGCCAGTTTGCATCCAACCAGAGTTATCAAAACGATACCAAACACCATTGATTTTTTCCCAGTCATTAGTTGTATAAGTGCCATCTTCGTGTTTATACCACCAGCGACCATTCGAATACATCCAAGTAGATTTAGACTGATGGGTCGTCATGGTTGTATCCGTGTTAGAATAGTTTCCAGATGACGAACTTGTAGAAGTTGACGAGCTAGATGGATTCGAACCTGATTGAGTTGTGGTGTTAGTATTTGAATTTGTTGAAGGATTTCCGATAGTCACCTCTTTTCTAACTTTAAAGACACGTTTTCTATTATCAACTGAGTGATCGTGCGGAGAGCCAGCTTCTCCAGACATCTCCAAGATGTATGTTCCGGCAGGAAACTGTCTGATATCGAAAACATCCCCTTTAAATTTATTACTATAAATTAAAGGCAAAAGAAATTGGTCGTTGACGTCATTAGTTAGACCACTAAAGATGACATCATTATTATGTTGGTACACAATCTTTCCGGTAGCCTTATCAATTAGAGTAACATTTCCTCTAGCTGCATTATCTCCTCCGTGTTGTAGTGGCTCTGAGAGTACACCTTCAAAATTAAATCCAAAATGATGAATTTCAACCTTTGTAATTGTTGCTTCTATTTGTTTTTCAGTACTCGTATTCGAGATAGTATTTGCTTGATTAGTTGATAGGACCTCTAGTTTGGTTACATAAGTGTAAAAAGGACCTCCTTTCCCCAGATTTTCTCTAACGTCAGCAGTTAACTTATAGCGAGTACCATTTAGTTCAAACTTCATAGTATAGATACCATAGTCTGTTGCTTTAAAGACAATCGTTTTTCCGTTAAATCTAGCGATACCATTGGATTCAAAACTTGCAAATTGCTTAGAAAATTCTTGTCTATAAGCTTTGTCTACATAATCAACCGTTATAAATTCACTATTACCATTAGAAAACGCTCCGAGTTGTGCTTTTCTTTTTTCTACAAGTGTCACATCTGTTGCGACTAAATCTGTATCACGATAGCCAATAGCAGGGACTTCAACATAAGCATTGGCTGCTGGAGACCATTCCTTGACCATCGGAATGTCTGCGGCATTGACACTTGAAATTGTAGCTCCTGTTGCTACAAGTGATAAAACTGCTGTAGTAGTTAAAACGATTTTTTTCATAATTTTTGTTTTCCTTTTCTTTTTATCTATTTTTTATAATCTTATCCTACACCCATTCACCATTGTAATTTACGTGATAACCGTCTGGTGTAGTCGTATTGATTGCGAGTGCACCAGAGCTATAGGCATAGTACCATTTGCCAGATACTTTCATCCAGCCTGTTTTCATAGCGCCTGAGCCGTCGAGGTAGTACCAGCTACCGTTATCTTTGAGCCAGCCAGTCTTCATAGCACCTGAACCGTCGAGATAGTACCAACTACTGTCTTTTACCCAGCCTGTTTGCATCCAGCCAGAGTTGTCAAAGCGATACCATCTGCCGTCGATTTTTTCCCATCCATTACTCGTGTATGAGCCGTCATTATGTTTAAACCACCAACGTCCGTTTGATTGAATCCAACTTCCGAAGTATTGGGAATGATTGAACCAACTTCTTAGTCGATTAAGAAATTCGGCAGGGTCATTGGTCTCATCGTCTAGTTTCTGACTTGAATTTGTATTTGCAGTTTTGGTTTTATGATTTCCGATTGCCTTCAAGTCTTTGTCAAAAAGATTCGCTTTGGTCGCAAATGTTTGAATTTGCGAAGAATCGGCTTCTGTGTATTGAATGGCTTTTCCATAACCACCAGCTAATTCTTCAGAGCCACCAGATGATGTTCCGAAACTTTGTGCAACGGTAATCCAACTATTTTTAGGATTATCAAAGGC
This sequence comes from Streptococcus sp. k-402, assembly GCF_013277515.1. Lineage (GTDB taxonomy): Bacteria > Bacillota > Bacilli > Lactobacillales > Streptococcaceae > Streptococcus. The sequence continues at coordinate 119,083 of NZ_VMNB01000004.1, forward strand.
TGCCAAACCCATATAGGTCAATTCTGGATTGATTAAGGATTCATAATGTCCAGTTTGAGCAGAGACACTTGCTCCACTAAGAGATTTGACGTAATCTGCTTTTTCTTCATACCATTGATTAATAGCCGTCATAAATCCATCATAGTTCCAAGCTAAATTTTCGGCTAGTGAAAAATTTCCTGAAGGCCAGGCACTCCAAATATCTTTATTAGATAAACGTTTATGATTCTTAGTTACAGAAGCTTCTGCTGCACGAGAAAAGGCTGTTTTCTCTAGTGCAGTTGACCATTTGATGGGAACGTAGCTACTGACTATTCCTTCCGTAACAGCTTCTTTTCTGATAGCATTGATACGGTCTAAAATAGCCTGCTTATCTGGCGTCAAGAAAGTCCCTTCAATTCCAACTAAGCTAGTACCGGCAGAATTGATATTTACCTCAGAGTTCATGATATGATAAGATTGACCATTGATTTCTTGAGTGGAAACCAGTCTATCATTAGCGGCTACTGATTGTGGTGCAAGTGTTCCAGCTCCTAACAATGAAAGTGCTAGTACTGTTGTAAGTGTGAATTTTTTGGTTTGTTTGTTCATTTTGTCTCCTCTTGATTTTTCTTATAAATGTTTTTATGATAAGCGAGTTCTACCATCTCCTTTATAATAATTTATATCTAGTATACTAAGAAACTTTATTAAATTTAAAAAAACTACGAAAAAATACGTTTTTCTATATCAACACCCCAAAATCAAGGTGAAATAGAACGTTTTCGTAGTTTTTCTCCTATTTGCTTATGATTAGTGTATAATATAAAAGTGAAGTTAAAATAAAATAAGGGAGAAAGTTATGTCTACAAATTTCGGCCCCGCGCTTAAAAAGATGAGAGAAGAGAGAGGATTTACCTTAAAACAAGTAGCTGGTACAGCGATTAGCCCTAATAATTTAAGTAAGTTTGAAAAGGGCGAAGCTATGATTAAAGCAGATACTTTCTTTAAAATCTTTGAAAATCTGAATATTGTTTCTAATGAAGACATCATCCTTGTGGTTTCCATGCAAAATGAAGAGACAACCAAATTAGTCGAACATAGAAATGATCGAACTTTGGAGTCTGATGATGCCAAAGATACAGTCAAAGATGATGAAAATCCTTATGTTAGAAATTTCCTTCATCTACTAACTCTCATATCTACTGAAAAAATGCTAACTGAAGAGGATTGGGAAATTCTTGAACAACTAAAAGAGCAGTTGTTTTCTATGGATTACTGGTTACCTTTTGATTTTCATGTATTTCAACGCTTAGGTACTTTATTTGATTTTCCTCTTCAAATGTATCAACAAAAAGAAAAAGAAGTTTTTGAAATTCTTACAAGTAGCCTTCCTTTAGCTACAAATCAAACCCATATGTTGGTGGATGTACTTCGAATAATTGTTAAATACTATTCTGAAAATGCTTATTATGATTTGGCACAACAATTGATAGATAAAATTGAATTGTATCGTATAAAGTATTGCAGGATTTTTGTCCATACTGGTTACTATTTACCTCTATATCCTTTTATGACTATCAAGATGTATGAGGTGTATAATCTTCTTAGACAAAATAAAATAGAGGGGATAAAACTAGGACATCAGATTATCCAACATCTTGATACCATGAAAGTCTTATTTCCAGAAAATGAAATTTTATCCTTAAAAAACTCCTTCATAAAGGAAGTTAAAGAACTCAATAACACAGGGATTCCATTCTCCTAGAAAGGTTATAAATGAAATCATATAAGAAATTTACGATTCTTGCTCTGGCTCTTCTTGGATTTACTAGCCAAACAGTTCTAGCTAATGATGCTAGTCATTCTACGAATAACTCTACCGGTAGTTCAGCTACTAGCTCTGCAAATGCTTCTCAAGCAACTACAGAAAACCAGCCAATGACTCCTAGTTCGAGTGAGCAGGAGACAAAGCCAACTCTTCCTACTGAGTCTAAGCTACAAACTGGTTGGGTAAAAGAAGACGGGGAGTGGACTTATTATAGTCAAACGGGTGTCAAATTTACAGATACTCTTTATGAGGGCTACCTATTTGATAAGAATGGTTACTTACTTGAAAATAGCTGGTATCAGATGGCTAACAAGTGGTACTACGCCAGTGGTTCAGGAAAATATCTGTCTAACCAATGGAGTCAAATCAATGGTAAGTGGTATGCATTTGATCAAAATGGTGCCATGATGGCTAATATCTGGAAGGGAAATTATTACCTAAAGTCCAGTGGGGCTATGGCAGATAAAGAATGGGTGTACGATCCTAACTACTCTAGCTGGTTTTATCTCAAGTCAGGCGGACACTATGCTGAGAAGCAATGGGTTGGCTCTTACTATCTAAAATCTGGTGGCTACATGGCTCACAAAGAGTGGCTTTATGATCAAGATTATCAAGCTTGGTATTATCTTAAAGAAGATGGCGTTTATGTCACTGGAACTTATACTATTGATGGAAGTAGTCATTTTTTCAAAGATAATGGTAAATGGGTGCAAGAACTTCCAAAAGGATTTGAAAAGGGGCGCTATAGTAAGACTATTTTCCTAGATCCTGGGCATGGTGGACGTGATTCGGGTGCTTACTATTATGGAATAGCTGAAAAAGATTTGAATCTACAGGTCTCTCGTAAATTACGGAAACGTTTAGAAGAATTGGGCTATACAGTTTTAACATCTCGTGATAGTGATGTGGATGTTGACTTTGTGACAGAGCGTTCTCGTATGGTAAATAAGACGAATGCAGACTTCTTTATTAGTATTCATTTTAACGCTACTGGGAATGACACAACACTGAATCTGGGAATACAGACTTATTCTTATAAGGAAGATGCAGGTTACCCGAGCAAGATTAACCAGTACTGGCACAATAATCCAGACCGAATGAGTGAAAGTAATCGTTTGGCCGCTGACCTTCATTCATCTCTCTTGACCGAGACAGGAGCTAGAGATGCTGGGCTTTTGCAAGCCACCTTCGCTGTTCTTCGTGAGACTGCGAAACCTGCTGTGTTATTGGAGTTGGGTTATATGGATAATCCAGAAGAAAACCAACGAATCCGTAGTGATCAATACCAAGATAAGTTAATTGAAGGCATTATTAAAGGAATTCAAAAATATTACGCTGGAAATTAAGAAACTAGATCAAACTAAGCTTTGGAGATTTTCCTAGGCTTAGTTTTTTGCATTTGTAATGCTATTCACAACATTAAATTTTCTGAAAATTTAATGAAAGATGAGTGAAAACATGGTATAATGAAACGTAAAATTAATTCAGGTTTCCTGAATCGATAGGAGTATACAATGAAAAAACTAGGTTTTGTCCTTTTATCTTCAGCCTTGCTATTGACAAGCTTGTGCTGTTAGGTTTGAAAAATCAGCAGATACAAGCGATTCATCTAAGGTTACAGTCTTGTCTGAAGACAAGTAGAAAATGCTTGATAAGGCCACTGCTGACTATAAGACTTTTGTGCAAGAGCAAATCGATAAACTTTTGACAGATACGGAAGGTTTTGTCAAACTTTTGAAAGAAGGTAAGTTAGAAGAATCCAAGAAGGTCTATTCATTGATTCGTATGTCTTATGAGCGTTCAGAACCAATCGCTGAGAGTTTTGGTGAGTCAGATGTCAAGATTGACTTCCGTTTGGCAGACTACATGGACGAAAACAAGACAGAAGAAGGATGGTCAGGTTTCCACCGTATCGAGCGTATCCTTTGGGAAGGTAATACAACTAAAGGAACTGAAAATCAAGATAAGGAAGACTAAATCTGCTCTAATAAAAAAACTTTGTTCTCTAGAAACCATCGTGTGGCTAGCTAGAGTGCAAAGTTTTTTTGAGTTTTTTATGAAAATGAAGATTGTGTTCCTTATAAGTACAAGGTTATAAGAGAGCAGTGGATATTAAAATGATGATTTTGAGTTTTTGTTATTTTTGCTTTGGAGCAAGGTAACATAGTCACTTTTGGTGTGGAATAAGTGGGAAAGAAAAACAGTTCTTTGAGTTTGGTCGATAAAGTAAAGCAAGATATACTGACCGATAATTTTTCCTCGCGTAGGGTACTTACTGTTGATTTTTAGTCCTATTTTTTCATCTGCATCAAAGCCAGCTTCAGGAAAAGTTTCTAAACTTTTTAAGCCGTCTAAAATTTTGGCTACAGTATTCTTAGCCGACTGGGGTGATAAAAGAACAGTGCTGATGTAGTTATGGATACTGTCAATTGCCTGACTCACTTCAGTAGATAGAATCACTTTATAAATCATATCGTAGCCTCATGTCATCTAGGGGAGTTCCTTGTCCGGATTCATATTCTCTTAAGGCGCGTTCAGATTGGGCTTGTAGCTCCTGAATCAATCGTTCACGGTGTAAATCTTCTGCAGTTTTTATTGGCAAATCTTGTTCGAGAACAATCTGCTCGATAAAAAGACTAATAGCATCCGTCATAGTCATTCCTTTTTCCTTGATGATAGCTCTAGCTTGTTCCATTGATGACTCATTGATTTTAAAATTGTACTGTTTAGTAAGTGATGTCGTCATGGTATATCTCCAATCTATACTATATATAGCTAGTATATATCTTTTATATTTTTTAGGCAAGAGAAAACTTTGTACTCTAGAAACTACCGAGAGTGCAAAGTTTTTTAGTTTGGAACATGAAAATAGCAGTTGATTTCAAGAAATAAAAAAGAACAGCCGAAGCTGTCTTTCTATCATTATTTGAGACCGTATTTTTTGTTGAAACGATCCACGCGTCCATCTGCTTGAGTGAACTTTTGACGTCCAGTGTAGAATGGATGTGAGTCTGATGAAATTTCCACACGGATCAATGGGTAAGTTTCGCCTTCGAACTCAACTGTTTCGTTAGAGCGTTTTGTTGAACCGCTAAGGAATTGGTAACCAGTAGTTGTGTCCATGAAGACAACTGGGCGATATTCTGGATGGATATCTTTTTTCATTTTGCAATATTTCCTTTCTGCCATGGTCTCTTTGCGAGCCATAGATTGTTACCATACTAGTCTATCAGATTCTGAAAAGTTTGGCAAGTATTTTATCAGTTTTTAAGCAAGTTTTTTAACTTTTGGTAGATGATTTCGTTTTCTTCTAGGCTATAGGAATTGGCACCGCTTGCTAGAGGGTGGCCTCCACCATCATGTTCTTTGGCAATTTCATTGATAGGATGGATTTTACTGCGTAAGCGGACACGGTAGTGGCCATCAGCCTGCTCCACAAAAATTCCCCAGAGACTCACACTATCAATACGTCCAGGTGCTCCAACAATGGCTGCAGTTTCAGCATCAGTAACATTAAATTGTTTCAAGACTTCTTGACTCAGGATAACACGAGCAGCACCATTTTCATCCACTTCCAGATGGTCGTAAATGTAGCCTTGAAGTTTAGCAATTTTGTAGCTCATAGTGTCCATTTTTCGAGTGAGAGCCGCAAAGTCAAAGTTATGTTCTCTTAGATAGGCAGCCAGGCGAAGAGTCCGTGCAGTGGTAGAAGGGTAGAGGAAGCGACCTGTATCACCAACAATTCCTGCAAAGAGCAACTCAGCAGCGCGATCTGACAAGGTCAGCTGGGTTGTTTGAGCAAATAGGGTAATCATCTCACTAGCGCTGCTTGAACTAGTATCTACCCAAGATAGGTCACCGTATACATCATCATTTGGATGGTGGTCAATCTTAATGAGAAAACCACTTTGACTATAGCGCTTATCATCGATACGAGCAGTATTCGCCGTATCACAGACGATGACAAGGGCTCCTTGGTAGGCACTATCTTCAACAAGATCCATCTCAGCCATCCAAGTAAGAGTTGGTTCATCAAAACCTACGGCTTTGATGGTTTTTTCAGGGAAATGATGTTTGAGAAGAGCTTTCAATCCCACTTGACTTCCCAAGGCATCAGGATCTGGTTTCATATGACGGTGAATGATAATCGTGTCGTATTCTTTAATTTTTTCTAAAATTTGATGGCAAATTTCCATAAATAACCTCAATTCTTTCTCATTTCATTGTAGCACAAGAATTTTTATTTTTAAAATGAAAAAGATGTGATATAATGGAGAAAGATAAATTGAGGAGGACGATATGGCATTAGCAAAAATTGTATTTGCCAGTATGACCGGTAATACCGAAGAAATTGCAGATATTGTAGCAGATAAATTACGTGACTTGGGCTTGGATGTCGATGTTGATGAATGTACAACTGTTGACGCTTCAGACTTCTTGGAAGCAGACATCGCTATCGTTGCGACCTATACTTATGGTGATGGAGAATTGCCAGATGAGATGATGGACTTCTACGAAGACCTAGCAGATCTCAACTTGAATGGCAAAATCTACGGAGTGGTCGGCTCAGGAGATACCTTCTACGATGAATTTTGTAAGGCTGTAGATGACTTTGACCGTGTCTTTGTGTCAACAGGAGCAGAAAAAGGTTCAGAGTGTGTTAAAGTTGATCTTTCTGCCGAGGAAGAAGATATTGAACGCTTGGAACAATTCGCAGAAGAATTGGCTGCTAAAGTAGGATAAGCATAAACGTGCGCTGATGCAAACAATCAGTGCATTTTTCTTATCGTGAGTTGGGATTTTACTAGCCTATTTGATGGCTTTTTGATACAATAATTCAAATAAAGGAGGAGACTGTATGGATTTAGATATTATTCGGCAAGAGATTGATCAAATCGACGACCAAATCGTTAAGCTCTTAGAAGAACGAATGCATTTGGTTGAGGGGGTTGTCGCTTATAAGAAGGCTTCAGGGAAACCAATTTTAGATACCAAGAGAGAAGCAATTATCTTTGAAAAGGTTAGGAGTCGTGTAGAGGATAAGCGCTATCAGGAGACTATTGTCGCGACTTTTTCGGACATACTCAAACGTTCGCGTGATTATCAGGATCAAAATATCAAATGAAAAAAGAACAATTTTATCCGCTAGGGATTTTTCTAGCTGCTATGTTGGGCGGATTGGTCCGCTACCTAGTTTCCACTTGGTTACCAGCCAGTCCAGACTTTCCTTGGGGTACCCTTCTTGTTAACTATCTGGGTATTTTCTGCTTGGTTTATCTTGTCAAGGGCTATTTGATCTATAAGGGAACCAGTAAAGGCGTTATTTTAGCTCTGGGGACTGGTTTTTGCGGAGGTTTAACAACCTTTTCTAGTCTCATGCTTGATGCTGTAAAATTACTGGATACAGGGCGTTATCTTAGTTTAGTTATGTATTTGCTTTTGAGTATCGGTGGAGGCCTGCTCTTGGCTTATTTTCTAGGGAGGAAGAAATGGTAATCGTCTATCTTGCAATTGCTTGTGGTTTCGGAGCTTTAGTGCGCTATTTCTTTTCCCGCTATAATCAAGCATTTAAACTGCCCATCGGAACGCTCATAGCCAATCTTCTAGGTTGTTTTTTGATTGGATTATTCTACAATCATGTGGAGTCTAAGGAAGTCTATGCTATGCTAGCAACTGGATTTTGTGGCGGTTTGACAACTTTTTCGACCTTGAATGACGAACTCCAAAGACTGTTAAGTGATAAGAAGGTATTTTATTCTTATTTAGCTTTGACCTACCTAGGTGGTTTGATTGCGATTTTTTTAGGAATTCTGCTATAAATTTCTTTACTTTTTTGTGGAAATTTGGTAAACTGTATCTTGTGTGTAATGGACGCACAAAAATACAGTTTATCCGCTGAGGAAGGTTCCTCAAGATTGACAAAGATAGGAGAATAAAATGAATCCATTAATCCAAAGCTTGACTGAAGGTCAACTTCGTACAGATATCCCATCATTCCGTCCTGGTGACACTGTTCGTGTACACGCGAAAGTTGTCGAAGGTAACCGTGAACGTATCCAGATTTTTGAAGGTGTTGTTATCGCACGTAAAGGTGCTGGCATCTCTGAAAACTACACAGTTCGTAAAATCTCTAACGGTGTAGGTGTTGAGCGTATCTTCCCAATCCACACTCCACGTGTTGAAAAAATCGAAGTTGTTCGTTACGGTAAAGTACGTCGTGCGAAATTGTACTACTTGCGTGCTCTTCAAGGTAAAGCAGCTCGTATCAAAGAAATCCGTCGTTAATTCGACTGAAAAACTCTGCTTCTTCAGCAGAGTTTTTATCTAGCTCCCTTAGTTCAATGGATATAACAACTCCCTCCTAAGGAGTAGTTGCAGGTTCGATTCCTGCAGGGGGCATGTAATTAGACATTCAAAAACCGCTCAACTGAGCGGTTTTAGTCTATTCTTTCCTTTTACAGTACCCATGTACGGATGGCATGGGCAACGCCGGATTCGTCATTTGTTTTGGTAATGTATTTGGCGATTTTTTTGATTTCTGGATTTCCAGTTTCCATGACAACGGGATTTCCAACAACTTCCAGCATGGCACGGTCATTTTCTTCGTCACCGATAGCCATTGTTTCATCTTTGGTCAATCCAAGTTTTTCAGCTAGGTGAGTAATAGCTGAACCCTTGTCCACATTCTTTTTAAGGAGTTCGAGGTAGAAAGGAGCAGATTTGTTGATGGAGTAGCGTTCGTAAAATTTTGCTGGGATTTTTTCAATCGCATCATCAAGGATTTCTGGTTCATCGATAAACATACACTTGACGATTTCCTTGTCAGCCATTTCTTCAGGAGTGCGGTAAAAGATGGGCATGCTGACGAGGGTTGATTCGTGCACTGTGTATTTTCCGATATTGCGATTGGCTGTGTAGATGCCGTCCTTGGTAATAGCGTGCATGTGGACACCGAGCTTACGACTGAGAAATTCCATATCCAGATAATCCTCATAGGTCAAGGATTCGCTGATAATCTCATGACCTGTAGAGGTTTCTTGGACAAGGGCACCATTGAAGGTCACCACATAGTCACCCTCGTCTCTCAACTGCAAGTCGTCCAGAAGTTTGGCAACACCTGCGATAGGGCGGCCAGTTGCAATCACGACTTTGACACCAGCTTGTTTGGCATCTTGTATGGCAGAAAAGACTTCAGGAGTGATTTCCTTTTGGCTGTTGACTAGGGTTCCGTCGATATCGACGGCAATTAGTTTAATACTCATAAATTTCCTCTTCTAGTTTTTATTTGGAGTAAAATGATCGTTCTCAATCAAGTGTAAAAATTGCTGGGTAATGCTAGCAAAGATGCTGTTTTGGTCCAACATTTCTTTTGGAAAATAGAAACGATTATCTCCGTGGCGACTACCAGCAAGGGATTGGACGATAGGAGACAGGCTAGAGAGTTCGGCCAGTTGACCATTTTTTTGTAAAATCTCAATCTGTGTCCGTGGATTTTCAGATTCGGGACGATAGATATCATAAGGGAGGTCAAAGTTCTTATGAATGGCAGTATAGTAGTCGGGATCAAAGCCGATATCCTCAACCAATTTTCTCATGCTAGCGAGTTGGTCTTGATCTTCTTGTGAAAAGGTAATGGATTTAAAGACCTTGCGGTTGACAAAGCGTTGCGACAAGTCTGCGAGAATCTTGTCAGGACTGGTCATCCAGAGATGGAAGTAGGTATTCATCACACCATCATCCAGAGCTAGATAGTCAGACAAGGTCACATTTTTTTCAAAGAAAGGCAGGAGATGTGGAGATGTTCGTGCAAAGAAGTCCTTATCTTCTGGATAAAGTTCCTTAGCCCGTTTGAGAAGGTTTTGAAGGAGGACCTCCATGGCGCGTGTTGCTGGGTGGAAATAAACCTGCATGTACATCTGGTAGCGACTGAGGACGTAGTCTTCGATGGCGTGCATGCCATTGCGCTGAAAGGCGATACCATTTTCGATAGGACGAATGACTCGGAGGATGCGAGTCAGGTCAAATTCTCCATAAGATGCTCCCGTAAAATAGGAGTCACGCAAGAGATAGTCCATGCGGTCTGCATCAATTTGACTGGAAATGAGTTGCACGACCTGCTTGTTAGGATAGGTATGGTCAATGACACTGGCTACCTTTTCTGGGAAATCAGGTGCCACTTGTAGCAGGACTTGATGAATTTCCGTCTCAGGACTTTGGATAATCTCCTGAGTAATGGCTTCGTGGTCTGTATCAAAGAGATGTTCAAAAGTATGGGAGTAGGCACCATGTCCAAGGTCATGTAGGAGAGCAGCGGTCATGGTCAAGAGAGACTCAGCAGGATCCCATTCTTCAGGATATTTTTCTTCAAAAATCTCCGTGATGCGTCGAGCAATCTCATAGACTCCTAGACAGTGAGAGAAGCGACTGTGTTCTCCACCATGGAAGGTATAACTGGAAGTTCCCAGTTGCTTGATACGGCGCAAACGTTGAAATTCTTTTGTATTAATTAAGTCATAGATGATTTGATTATTGACATGGATGTAGTTGTGAACTGGGTCACGGAATACTTTTTCGTTCATATGACCATTATAGCAAAATCCTGCTCTTTTTGGTAAAATAGTAGGATAAGAGACAAGAAAGAGGACTCGATGTGAAGATTCGGATGCGAAATACGATTCAGTTTGATGATCAGTTGGAAGTGATTGACCAGCTTTATGACGTGGAAGTGCATGAAAAAGGAGATTATAGCTACCTGCTTTTTTATAATGAGGAAAAGGAAAAAGTAGTTATTAAATTTCATGGTCAAGAGCTGGTAATGAGCCGATTTTCCAATCCCAAGACCATTATGCGCTTTCTAAAGAATAGCGATAGTTTAGCCTACATTCCTACACCTATGGGCATGCAGGAGTTTATCATCCAAACCAGTCGTTATCAAGTTGATGGGCAAAAGATTGAACTAGATTATCAACTACAAAATCAAGAGGGGTACCCCTTTGCCAGCTATCAATTGGAAATTACTTGGGGATAGTCTCTTGTTTCTTTCAAATTTACCTGGCTATCTTCTCGGATTAGCCTGCTAATGTGGTAGATTAGGGATAATATCCAAATTTCATACAGCAGTTATATTGTTATGTACACAGAGATTAGTTTTGTACTAGTCTCTTTTTCTTTATTTTACCGAATTTTACGAAGACTATTGGTTGGATAATCCTCTCAAATATGGTATACTCATTACTGTAAAAGGAGATGGATGCCTAGATGCTGAAAACACAAGAAATTGCCGATAAATATGGTATAACAAGACAGACATTGAATAATTGGATGCAAAAAGGAATAATTTCCCAACCTCGAAAAAATAATCGTTCTGCTTATGAATGGGAAGAAGAAAATGAACAAGAGATTATGAGAGTAATTTCGGAAGAAACTCCTGTAAAATACCATGTTTCAAATAGAGAGTTATTAAAAATTGGAAATCGACGTTATCTTGGAAGTAAACAAAGGATGCTTGATTTCATATTAAAGACAGTGTCAGAAAATATTGGAAGTATCGATAGTGTAGCGGATATATTTGGTGGGACAGGTGTTGTTGCAGACTTATTTAGAAAACAGAATAAAAAAGTTATAGTGAATGATATACTCTATAGCAATTTCGTTTCTTTTCAAACTTGGTTTTCGAATGAGAATGTAGACATTCATAAAGTTTCTCATATAATTGATGAATTAAATAATTTACCTCCTAAAAAGGGTTATGTTTCTAAGAATTTTGGTGGTGCATATTTTTCTGAAGAAAATGCTGGAAAGATTGACTCAATTCGTGAAGAAATTGAAAAATATAAATCTGGTAACCAGAGAGAATATTTCATGTTACTAACCAGTCTATTGTATGCTATGGATAAAGTGGCTAATACTGTAGGTCATTATGACGCTTATAGGAAAAAAATTGATTCTTGCAAGGAAATATATTTAAGAATTCCTGAATATAATGAAAACAAACAGAATGAAATTTATAATAAAGATGCCAATGAATTAGTTAAAGAAATTTATGCAGATCTTGTTTATATTGATACTCCATATAATTCCCGTGGCTATGAAAATGCCTACCATGTTTTAGAAAATATTGCTGAATGGAAAAAACCAGACGTAGAAGGTGTAGCAAAAAAAGCAGTCAATCGTTCAGAAAAAGGGTCGGATTATACAAAAAGTAAAGCTCCTCAAGCTTTTGAAGATTTAATTCTAAACATTAATGCTAAGTATATATTGGTTAGCTATAACAATATGAATAAAAAAGGGAATTCCCGTTCAAATGCTAAAATTTCAAACGAAGAAATAATTGAGATTTTATCAAAACGAGGTAAGGTTCAAGTATTTGAAACTGATTTTTCACCTTTCACAACTGGTAAATCTAAAATTGAAAATCACAAGGAATTGCTATATTTATGCATAATTTCTCCAGAGAAAAAAGAAAAAAAGTTAATCAAGAGCGCTCTTAACTATACTGGAGGAAAGTATAAATTACTCCCTCAGTTATTACCTCTTTTTCCTGAAAGGTACAATAATTTTATTGATTTATTTTCTGGTGGAGCAACGGTGGCAGTTAATCTTGCTAATATTAATAAATTAAAAATGAAAAAGTATATCATCAATGATATAAGCAAGGAAGTGATCGATTTTTATAGATATTTAGAAAATCAAAAAGATGTAACGGTATTTTTGAATAGAGTAGAGAAAGCTATAGAATTTTATAAACTTTCGAACACACAGAAGTATAGCTACGATTACTACGGTGTAAACAGTTCTGCAGGACTGGGTTCTTATAATAAAGAGGCTTTTCTAAAACTTCGTCAAGATTACAATAAGAAAAATTATGATAAATTTGATAAGGAAGTGTTATTTTATCTATTAATTGTATTTGGTTTTAACAATCAAATCAGATTTAATAATAAAGGAGAGTATAATCTTCCTGTAGGTAAGCGTGATTTTAATGCTAATATGAAATCTAAACTAATTACGTTCATTCAAGTTTTACGAAATTACAATTTTATTATCCAATCTTGTGATTTTCGTAAAACTATAAATCAAGTAAATAAAGGAGATTTTGTATATGCAGACCCTCCTTATCGCATTACTACTGCTGCTTACAATGAAAATGGTGCGTGGACTTTAAAGGATGATTTGGATTTGTTTAAGTATTTAGACGGCGTGAATGATAAGGGGGCATATTTTGCCCTTTCTAATGTTGTAATACATAACAATAAAGAAAATAAAGAATTAATAAAATGGGCTTTGAAGTATAATTTACACGTATTGGATTACCATTACAATAATAGTAATTATCAGTCTAAAGCAAAAATGAGTAATACGGTTGAAGTCTTGATTACGAACTATAATTCGAAAGGTGATATATGAGATTAAAAGAGTCAACAAGCATTTTTAATATAGGTGATACGAGTATTCGTGTTAAAGAAGTTGTCCCTATCTACAAACAGATTTTAAAAACTCTTAAAAAGCATAATAAGTCAAATCAGAAATGGAACAATGAGAGCCAAGCAAGTTTTTATTCATCAGTTTTAAGCGATTTTGCAAAAGTTGAAACAGAGGATGGAATTAGCCTTTTTGGGAATTTGAATAGAAATGAAATAACTGGTTTAGACAAGAGAGGGAGAACTCTAACAAATGCTCTTGTCAAGATTGGTTTTATTAACTATGAAAGAAAATTATCTCAAGTCGGATTGAATTATATTTCTGAAACTGAGCAAGCTTTTGATAAATTAGAAGAGCTTTTTGGTTTAACAATTGATAATCTTGTTTATTTTAGGCAATTATTGAAGCTTCGTATATATGATAGCAACTCTGATAAATACTTCTATAATTTCCGTTTTGCTCTTGCTTTTTTGAATAGATATAGCAAAGTTCCTGTTAAAGATTTTCTATGGATAGTGGAAAGCATTAAACCAAACTTTTCTGAAGAAAAAATCAAAGTGATTATCGATAATTACCAATCTGTTTATGATAACAATAAAACTTTTGAACAGTATAGAGATGAAGAGTTTGCTAATCACATATTGATTCCTGAAAGAGTGAATGAAGCTCGCAAAATGTTTAGTACTAAAGATTTTGCGGATGAAAACTTCAAAAAACTTTTTCCAAATCGAAAGAATAGTAATAAAAGTTTAGAATATAAAAATTTTGTTCTTTCAATTATAAAATTTATAGAAGAAAAGACAGAGCGGTCATTTGAAGAAATGATGAGTCTTTCTAAACAAGATGCTATTAAGAAAGCTTTTGGAGATGGCAAGGCTGTTTTCAAGTATAAAAATAAAGATTCTATTCAAGATTTTATAACTAAAAATAGTGATAATCCATTGCTATCAGGTCAATATCTGGATATATATTATGCATTTGCATGGTCTAAGCATAATGATTTGATTAAAGAATACAGTGATATGTGTAAAAGAATATTTTCTTTATCTGGAGTAATCAGTTTTAATCAAGGAGTTGTATCGCTTGGTCAACCTTGGATTTTCCCTAAACTTTTTTCTCTACTAAATGAAAATTTTAATATATCGGGAGAAGAAAGTTATGAAGAATACGAAAATAATATAAAGAGTCCGTTCTATCAAGATATTTGCATATCGGATATTTTAGAATTATCTCATACGCAAGTCTTAGAAATACAAAATCAGATTGCAGAAGAATTTGGCGTTCCCGATATTTCAAATATCAAACAATTTGTAGCAGATCAACAGGAAAGAGAATTTAGACAATTTGTTGAACAAGAATTTGATATCACTAAAGTATCTAAAATTTTGAGTTTCATTTCTCAAAGAAATGACAAGAAAGTTCAAGAGCTTGTTACCGATAATGCTTTAGTTCCTACTATTTTCGAATATATACTGGCTATTGCATGGTATTATATATCAGATAAGAAGTTTCGACTGAGAAAATCTATGCAATTAACGTTTTCTGCTGATAATTTACCACTATCACATGCTAGTGGCAATAAAGGGGATATAGAGATTGAATATAATGATAAAATGCTTTTACTTGAAGCAACATTAATGGATAAATCAACTCAAAAGCGTGGTGAGTTAGAGCCAGTTATACGTCATTCTGTGAATTTAGCATTATCTACTAATAAACCGTTACAAACAATATTTGTAGATAATGAAGTAGATGATAATGTGGTTAATATTTTTAGGGCTACATCGTTTATTCAGCTAAATGGAACATTAACGAAAGGTAGCGTAAAAGGGCTAAATATCTTTGCTTTGACAATTCCAGAAATTATAAATATTTTGGATAGAAAGATTAACGAGCAGAGAATTTTCGAAAAATTAGATGATTTTTCTACTATCGAACCTTATAGGATAGAAAATGGATGGCGTGAAGAGATAGTATCTGAAATTTTAGCATAGCCTGTAGGAAATGCGAGTAATTATAGAGGTTTGTATAAGACAATTGATGTAGAAAGGTTTGTATTCAATGATTCAAAGAGGCTCAGAGTTTAGAAAATGGGATTTACATATTCATTAATCAAGAATGAAGGTGAGATTTTAGCTAAAATTGAGACATTTGAGAAACAAAGGGACAACTTCAATAAGTTAAAAGAAGAAATTATTTCGAAATATAAGGAATACTCTAATATTAGAACTGAATCGTTGAATAATTTCAAAATTGAAGATGATAGTGGAGATAATTTAAAGATTTCAGTCAATTTCTCTTTAATTGATTTAGATACTGAATTTGATTATGTGAGTGCTCGAGGTCGTTCGAAGCAAGACTTTATAGAAAAAAATGATAGATTCTTTTGATGAAGTTGTCGATTCAGTATTTTATGAGGATAGTCTTGTATTTAATGGAAACAGGGACAAATTCAGTCATATTGAACATTTCTTCACTACTAATTTTTACGAATATAGTTTTGAGATTGAATATCAAGGTGATAAATTTGAGCAGATGTCTCCTGGTAAAAAAGCGTTTATTGTATTAAAATTAATATTAGAGTTTTCAGATAGTAAAATCCCCGTATTAATTGACCAGCCTGAAGATAGTTTAGATAACAGAGCAATATATAGTGAATTGACAAAATACATCAAAAAACTAAAAAGAATCGACAAATAATCATAGTTACTCACAATCCTAATATAGTTGTATCTGATGATGCGGAAAATATTATTGTAGCTAATCAGCAATCTGATAATTCTCCGAATCAAAATGGTAAGAAGTTTGATTATGTAAATGGTGCTTTAGAGAACCGTAATAATGATTCTACATCTGAATTCATACTTCAAAAATACAACATCAGGGAACATGTATGTGATATTTTGGAAGGTGGAGAAGACGCCTTTATTAAGAGGGAAAATAAATACAGTATTAATGGCTGATAATAATTGTATTAATTAAAATGGAGAGCATTAATTTATAAAAGACACATGTTTATTTCTAGCAAACAGACTTTTTAAGGAGTTAGGATTGGTCATTGGACTGCCGGGTAATGTGTGGTATAATAAAAGTTATGGAAATTGAAAAAACCAATCGTATGAATGCGCTCTTTGAATTTTATGCAGCGCTTTTGACAGATAAGCAAATGAATTATATCGAGCTCTACTACGCTGATGATTACAGCCTTGCTGAGATTGCCGAGGAGTTCGGCGTTAGTCGTCAGGCTGTCTATGACAATATCAAGCGAACAGAAAAGATTCTGGAAGATTATGAGATGAAATTGCACATGTACTCGGATTACATTGTCCGTAGTCAGATTTTTGACCAGATTTTGGAGCGCTATCCCAAGGATGACTTTCTGCAGGAGCAGATAGACATTTTAACAAGCATTGATAATAGAGAATAAGAGGAAGAAACATGGCATTTGAAAGTTTAACAGAACGTTTACAGAACGTCTTTAAAAATCTACGTAAAAAAGGAAAAATCTCTGAATCTGATGTCCAAGAGGCAACCAAAGAAATTCGCTTGGCCTTGCTTGAGGCCGACGTTGCTTTACCAGTTGTGAAGGACTTTATCAAGAAAGTTCGTGAGCGTGCAGTCGGGCATGAGGTCATTGATACCCTTAATCCTGCGCAACAAATTATTAAAATTGTAGATGAGGAACTGACAGCTGTTTTAGGTTCTGATACGGCAGAAATTATCAAGTCACCTAAGATTCCAACCATCATCATGATGGTCGGTTTGCAAGGGGCTGGTAAAACAACCTTTGCAGGTAAATTGGCCAACAAACTCAAGAAAGAAGAAAATGCCCGTCCTTTGATGATTGCGGCGGATATTTACCGTCCTGCGGCTATTGACCAGCTGAAGACACTGGGGCAACAGATTGATGTGCCGGTTTTCGCTCTTGGGACAGAAGTTCCAGCTGTGGAGATTGTTCGTCAAGGTTTGGCGCAAGCCCAAGCCAATCATAACGACTATGTCTTGATTGATACGGCAGGTCGTTTGCAGATTGATGAGCTTCTGATGAATGAGCTTCGTGACGTGAAAGCACTGGCTCAACCAAACGAAATTCTCCTTGTCGTTGATGCCATGATTGGTCAAGAAGCGGCCAATGTTGCGCGTGAGTTTAATGCTCAGTTGGAAGTTACTGGGGTCATCCTTACCAAGATTGATGGCGATACTCGTGGTGGTGCGGCTCTATCTGTTCGTCACATTACTGGAAAACCAATTAAGTTCACTGGTACAGGTGAAAAGATTACGGACATTGAGACCTTCCACCCAGACCGTATGTCTAGCCGTATCCTTGGCATGGGGGATATGCTCACTTTGATTGAGAAAGCTTCTCAGGAATACGATGAGCAAAAAGCCCTTGAAATGGCTGAGAAGATGCGTGAAAACACTTTTGATTTCAATGATTTCATCGATCAGTTGGATCAGGTGCAAAACATGGGGCCGATGGAAGACTTGCTCAAGATGATTCCAGGTATGGCCAACAACCCAGCCCTTCAAAACATGAAGGTAGATGAACGCCAGATTGCTCGTAAACGTGCTATTGTGTCTTCCATGACACCTGAAGAACGTGAAAATCCAGATTTGTTAAATCCAAGCCGTCGTCGTCGTATTGCCGCAGGTTCTGGAAATACTTTTGTAGAAGTCAATAAATTTATCAAAGACTTTAACCAAGCTAAACAACTCATGCAGGGTGTTATGTCTGGGGATATGAACAAAATGATGAAGCAAATGGGAATCAATCCAAACAACCTTCCTAAAAATATGCCAAATATGGGAGGAATGGATATGTCTGCCCTTGAAGGAATGATGGGACAAGGCGGTATGCCTGACCTGTCAGCTCTCGGAGGAGCAGGAATGCCAGATATGAGCCAGATGTTTGGTGGCGGACTAAAAGGTAAAATCGGTGAATTTGCCATGAAACAGTCTATGAAACGCATGGCGAATAAAATGAAGAAAGCTAAGAAGAAACGCAAGTAAGACAAGAGATTGAGCCAAATAAAGCAAATATTATAACAAAATGCATAGTATCAAGGTTTATGTGAATACCTGATATTATGCGTTTTTTGATTTTAATAATTTTGTTAAGACACTTTTATTATGATATACGAAAAAGAGTCTGGGACAAAAGTCTAACCTTAAATATAAAAAGCGAACAAAACAAGTTATCTGACACTCAGAATTCTGTCTTGTTCGCTTTTTTGTCTAACCTATCGATTTTAAAAATTTATAATAAAGAATTCCTAAAATCAAAATCTTTTTGTCCCAGACTCTTAGGTGTATTTAGATTCTTAATCTTTATTTTCGTATGGCAAGATCAAATTCAAGATGATTCCTGTCATAGCTGATAAGGCAGTTCCTGAAAGGGTAACTGGACCGAGTTTAAGGATAGCTCCTCCAAGTCCAAGAACCAACATAGCACTTGCGATGATGAGGTTACGCATTTGAGCGAAGTCAACACGTTCTTTAATCAAGACTTTCAAACCGTTGCTGGCGATAACTCCATATAGAAGGATTGACATACCACCAAGTACAGTTGACAAAGAGCCAAAAAAGGAACCATAAAGGTTCCTAAAAACTATCATTAGTAACTTGCACCGGCTGTAGCGTCTGCGCCACCACCGTGGCCTCCAGCATCACCTGCATCAGAAGCTCCAGATGTTGCATCTGCTCCGCCATGTCCTCCAGCAGGAGCTGCAGCATTTCCACCAACTAGACGTTGACCAGTTGTTTCTAAGTACCAATCAAGCCATGGTTGGAAATTAAAGATAATTTCATTAATTCCAGCATATGAACCATCTGGGTAGTACATTGCCTTGTAGTTATGTGTATTAATAACACCTTCTGGTGTTCCTGGTACAATTGTACGGACATATTCTTGATCTCCGTTACGTAGTACACCGACAACCCATTCAACGTTTTTCATTCTTGCAGGTGGTAGAGAAGCATGTACTGTTCCTAGTCGGCTACCTGCTTGAACGCGCACACGTTTACCATACATTGTGTTTGGATCTTGGTGGGCGTTATTGTAGTACAAGAATTGGTTATTATCATCCGCATATGTCAACTCAAATGGCATTGCCTTCAAGAACATATCAATTTGGTTAACTGTCAAGATACCGTGGTCTAATTTAACGTAAGTATCTCCAGAAACAGCTCCAACAAGCTCAGCTGCTTTTTCTACCCATTCAGGATCATCAGGGTCAACTCCTTGAATGGTAGTTGCGATTGGATTTGTACAATATAAATCTTCTGGTGCGATTGGTTTTGGTTTTTTCAATTTTGAAACGACTCCCACATATTTTACAAAGTTGTCTAAACATGTTTCAAGGAAATTAACAGTTCCTTCATTTGTGATATTTCCATCAACATCAAAGGCTTCTTTGGCTTTACCAAGAAGGAATTCGTTACCAGGAAGTGTGTAGGCATTGACACCTGGAGCGTCAAGAATCTTACGAAGGTGAACTTGGGCACGAGAAGTACCTTGGTCATAGTAAGATGCTCCCACAATCATGACTGGTTTGTTTTCAAATGGATGAACTTCGTATGAAAGCCATTCAAGAACAGATTTAAGAGAAGCTGAGATTGTGTGGTTGTGCTCAGGAGTAGCGATGATGACACCATCAGCACGCGTAATTTTGTTATATAAATAACGTAATTGGAAACTTTCATCCCATTTTTCGTCTTGGTTAAACATTGGAACTTCGTCAATTTCGAGAACTTCTAATTCAAATTTGAGTTTGAAGTGGCGACGGATAAATTCCAAGAGCTTACGGTTATATGATTGATCGTAGTTTGATCCTACAAGTCCAACAAATTTCATTCTTTTTGGTCTCCTATCTTACAAATTTTCCCAGTCAAAGTCTTCAGCATCTTTGCGAAGTAGAGCTTGTGCATTGCGCAATTTTTCTGTGATTTTTACAAAGATACGGAAGTCGTCAAAAGTAGCATCCAGTTTTTTGATAACATCAAGATCTACTAGGTCTCCGCTTGGGTTGAAGGCTTGAAGAGAATGTGAAAGCAAGAATTCATCTGGAAGGACACTTGCTTTAATTTCTGGAGCATTCAAGATTTGGCGAAGTTGCATTTGAGCACGTGATGAACCAAGCGTACCGTAAGAAGCACCAGTAATCATGATTGGCTTGTTCAAAAGTGGGTAAATACCATATGACAACCAAGCAAGAGCGCTCATCAAAACAGCTGGGATAGAGTGGTCATACTCAGGAGTACCGATAATAACGCCATCTGCCTCTTCGATTTTAGCAGCAATTTCCAATATTTCAGCAGGTACTTGCTTGTCAGCTGGTTTATTGAAGACAGGAATGTCTTTGATTTCAACAAGTTCAATTTCAGCTTTTTCAGCAAAGTGTTTTTGCATGTATTGAAGCAATTGACGGTTTGTAGAACGTTTTGAATTTGTTCCAACAATAGCAATAAGTTTTAACATGAGATTTCCTTTCTCTTTTTACATAATACAATTTTAAAACTCTATTGAAACAGTTGTCTCTATAGAGTAGGAATTCCTGAAGAACAGCTTAGATGACCTTCCTTATCAATCAGAATCGCTTCGATTCCCTCCAAACTTTCGACTTGCCAAAGGATAGAAGCAGGTCTTTCTCCAAAGAGTCGAGTTGTCCAGATTTCACCATCAACTGACTTATCAGAGATGATTGTGAGACTAGCGAGTTCTGTTTCAACAGGATATCCTGTCTGGCTGTCAAAAATGTGATGGTAATCTTGTCCATCGACGGTCAGGTGACGTTCATAAATACCTGAAGTCACGACAGATTGATTGACAACGGGGATGGTCATTAAGTGATTTCCCCTCGGATTGGCTGGGTCTTGAATCCCGATTTGCCAAGGTTTATCCCCTCTTGCCTGATTTTTTCCAATGGTCAGGATATTCCCTCCCAGATTGATCAAGGCAGATGTCACTCCCTCTTCTCTCAGAAATTGGGCAACTTTATCCGCACTATAACCTTTGGCTAGACAACCAAGATCGATCTTCATTCCTTTCTGTTTCAAGAACACAGTGGAAGCAGAAGAATCTAACTCGATATAGTAAGGATTGATTAGAGGTAGCACCGATTCAATTTCTTGAGGTTGGGCCACTTTGGCATCTGAAAAACCGATGCGCCAGGTTTGAATTAGGGGACCAATGCTGATATTGAGATGGCTAGAGGGTGCTAGGCTATGCTCTAACCCAAGTGAAATCAGTTCAAACAGGTCTGGATGAACTTTGACTGGAGTTATTCCAGCTTGATGATTGATTTCCATCAACTCAGATTCCTGACTATTGGCATTGAAGCGGTATTCTAGCGTTTTGAGCAAGTCAAAGGATTTTTGGAGCAAGCTATCGGCTCGCTCATCTACTAATGAAATAGTGATAGTAGTCCCCATTAGCCGTTCGGAATGTGAACTCAGAGGCAAGCTACCAACTCCTTTCTCTTGTAGAAAATAAGTTGTAATATCAAGCAATTATCTAAATTGAAGCCCTTACATTTTATTTTCACGTTATTAGAATACCATAAAGTTAGACTTTTCACAAATAAAATTTGGAAAAAGTCAAGAAATATGCTCATAAAATTCATGAGGCTTGAAATCAGGATAAATGGGGAATTATTTTTGATAAAAAATGCTGAAATAATAGGAAAACCCTTGTAAACGCTAACAGTAAATGTTATACTAGAAGGGTAAATTTAAAATTGAAGGTAGGAATTTTTTATGAGTAAAATCGTTGTAGTCGGTGCTAACCACGCTGGTACAGCATGTATCAATACCATGTTGGATAATTTTGGAAATGAGAACGAAATTGTTGTATTTGACCAAAACTCTAACATCTCATTCCTAGGATGTGGAATGGCTCTTTGGATTGGTGAACAAATTGACGGTGCTGAAGGCTTGTTCTATTCTGATAAAGAAAAATTAGAAGCTAAAGGTGCTAAGGTTTACATGAACTCACCAGTTCTTTCAATCGACTATGATAACAAAGTAGTTACAGCGGAAGTTGAAGGAAAAGAGCACAAAGAATCATACGAAAAATTGATTTTCGCTACAGGTTCTACACCAATCTTGCCACCGATCGAAGGTGTTGAAATTGTTAAGGGTAACCGCGAATTCAAAGCGACTCTTGAAAATGTTCAATTTGTTAAGTTGTACCAAAACGCAGAAGAAGTCATCGAAAAACTTGCTGACAAGAGCAAACACCTAGATCGCATCGCTGTTGTTGGTGGTGGTTATATCGGTGTTGAACTTGCTGAAGCCTTCGAGCGTCTTGGAAAAGAGGTTGTCCTTGTTGACATCGTTGATACTGTCTTGAACGGTTACTATGACAAAGACTTCACACAAATGATGGCGAAGAACTTGGAAGACCACAATATCCGCTTGGCACTTGGTCAAACTGTTAAAGCAATCGAAGGTGACGGTAAAGTTGAACGCTTGATTACTGACAAAGAAAGCTTTGATGTGGATATGGTTGTTCTTGCAGTTGGTTTCCGTCCAAACACGTCACTTGCTGATGGTAAGATTGAACTCTTCCGCAACGGTGCTTTCCTTGTAGATAAGAAACAAGAAACTTCAATTCCAGGTGTATTTGCAGTTGGTGACTGTGCGACTGTCTATGACAACGCTCGTAAAGACACTAGCTACATTGCCCTTGCTTCAAATGCTGTTCGTACTGGTATCGTTGGTGCCTACAATGCTTGTGGCCATGAATTGGAAGGTATCGGTGTTCAAGGTTCAAACGGTATCTCTATCTACGGTCTTCACATGGTTTCAACTGGTTTGACTCTTGAAAAAGCGAAAGCTGCTGGTTACAATGCGACTGAAACAGGCTTTAACGATCTTCAAAAACCAGAATTCATGAAACATGACAACCATGAAGTAGCAATCAAGATTGTCTTTGACAAAGATAGCCGTGAAATTCTTGGTGCACAAATGGTTTCACACGATTCTGCAATCAGTATGGGAATCCACATGTTCTCACTTGCTATCCAAGAGCATGTAACAATTGATAAATTGGCATTGACAGACCTCTTCTTCTTGCCACACTTCAACAAACCATACAACTACATCACAATGGCTGCTCTTACAGCTGAAAAATAAAAATGAATGAGCTATCTGGCCTTAAGTTAAGGTCAGATAATTTTTTAGATAATCTATACCCATACAATTACGATTTTTTTATCTTGTGATTCATTCTAATCTAACTTAAAATGAAATGGTAGCTACCAATACAAATAATGAGGATAAAGAAATGACTGAAAATCGTTATGAATTAAATAAAAACTTGGCGCAGATGCTCAAAGGTGGGGTTATCATGGACGTTCAAAATCCTGAACAGGCCCGTATTGCAGAGGCTGCTGGTGCGGCAGCTGTTATGGCCTTGGAGAGGATTCCAGCTGATATTCGTGCAGCTGGTGGAGTTTCCCGCATGAGTGATCCAAAGATGATTAAGGAAATCCAAGAAGCGGTTAGTATTCCAGTAATGGCTAAGGTCAGAATCGGGCATTTTGTGGAAGCTCAAATTTTAGAGGCTATTGAAATTGACTATATCGATGAGAGTGAGGTTTTATCTCCAGCTGACGACCGTTTCCATGTGGACAAAAAAGAATTCCAAGTTCCTTTTGTATGTGGGGCTAAGGACTTGGGTGAAGCCTTGCGTCGTATCGCTGAAGGTGCTTCTATGATTCGTACAAAAGGAGAACCGGGTACAGGAGATATTGTCCAAGCTGTTCGTCATATGCGTATGATGAATCAGGAAATTCGCCGTATTCAAAACCTACGTGAGGACGAACTTTATGTTGCTGCCAAGGAATTGCAAGTCCCTGTAGAATTGGTTCAATACGTCCATGAACATGGGAAATTGCCAGTTGTAAACTTTGCGGCTGGAGGCGTTGCAACGCCAGCAGATGCGGCGT
Source organism: Streptococcus sp. k-402 (assembly GCF_013277515.1). GTDB lineage: Bacteria > Bacillota > Bacilli > Lactobacillales > Streptococcaceae > Streptococcus. The sequence continues at coordinate 143,263 of NZ_VMNB01000004.1, forward strand.
TAATGATGCAATTAGGGGCAGAAGGTGTATTTGTCGGTTCAGGTATTTTCAAGTCAGGAGATCCTGTTAAACGAGCGAGCGCCATTGTTAAGGCTGTGACTAATTTCAGAAATCCTCAAATCCTAGCTCAAATCTCTGAAGATTTAGGAGAAGCCATGGTTGGTATCAATGAAAATGAGATCCAAATTCTCATGGCTGAGCGAGGAAAATAGATGAAAATCGGAATATTGGCCTTGCAAGGGGCCTTTGCAGAACATGCAAAAGTGCTAGATCAATTAGGTGTTGAGAGTGTAGAAATCAGAAATTTAGAGGATTTTCAGAAATCTCAGAGTGACATGTCGGGTTTGATTTTGCCTGGTGGTGAGTCTACAACCATGGGCAAGCTCTTACGAGACCAGGATATGTTGCTTCCTATCCGAGAAGCCATTCTATCTGGTTTACCAGCCTTTGGGACCTGTGCAGGCTTAATTTTGCTGGCTAAGGAAATTACTTCTCAGGACGAGAGTCATCTAGGAACTATGGATATGGTGGTCGAGCGCAATGCCTATGGGCGCCAATTAGGAAGTTTCTACACGGAAGCAGAATGTAAGGGAGTCGGTCAGATTTCAATGACCTTTATCCGAGGTCCAATTATCAGCAGTGTTGGAGAAGATGTAGAAATTCTAGCAACAGTGGACAATCAAATCGTTGCAGCTCAAGAAAAAAATATGTTGGTAACTTCTTTTCATCCAGAATTGACTGATGATGTTCGCTTGCACCAGTACTTTATCAATATGTGTGACAAAAAGATAGTGGAATAAAAAGTGATAAATCAAGTTTCGATTCGCTTTTTCCAAAGAATCATTTTTTAAGTCATCTGACAGTATTCTGTGATTTTAGAGTTATTTACGATAAATTAGAAAAGAATGATTGTTTTGACTTAGGGCATAAAGCTTATATGCTGAATATAGTGTTCAAGTATCTTTTATTGGGAGCACTTTAGAGGATGGAGTTAAAATACTATTCTATACTCCTTAATACTCTTCGACAATCTCTTCAAACCACGTCAGCTTTATCCGCAACCTCAAAGCGGTGCTTTGAGCAACCTGCGGTTAGCTTCCTAGTTAGCTCTTTGATTTTCATTGAATATATAGTGGTTTGAAATAAGATGTGTGCAACTTGATTAGGGAAATCAAATTAATTTCTAGAAATGTTTTAGTATCCACGATGTACTATTCTAGTTTCAATTTACTATAAAAATGATGTATGGGATTGGTCAAAAAGAACACTTTGAAAATAGCAAAAAACGAGTATCTCTACAGATGGAGATACTCGTTCTATTATGTATAAAGCTATGAGTCTGTCGTCCTACGTAAGGTGCGCGTCGAAGGTTATACCTAAAAAACTCCAAACGCGATACAATAAAGGGGATTAAGCCAATTCTAAAGATTTTTTAAGAGGTAAGTGATGAGTTAAGATCAATGGTGTTTTAACAAGGTGAAAAGGGTCAGTACATTTTACAACGTTTTTTATTTTATTCCTTGGTATTCTTTTGCAAAAAAAGATACAACATTTTGTTGTATCCTAAATATTAAATCAAGTCCTGAATTTTCTTAAGTTTTTATCATATTTTCTGTTATAATTAAGGTGCCTTAAGAAAAATAATGAAAAAACTAAATGTTTTTCATATAGTTTTCATTGTTTTAATAGTTTAAAGTCAATCTTATTTTTCTCTAATAGAAAATAATGAAAAAGTAGGTTTAGAAAGAGGTAAGTATCTATGTCTTCTCATAAAAAAGTGTCACTCTCTGAGATTAATCAATCTATCGATACTCCAAATAACAATCATTTCTGGCAAAATTTAAAGGCCTTTTTAGGTCCGGGTGCTCTTGTCGCAGTTGGTTATATGGATCCAGGAAACTGGATTACCAGTGTAGTCGGTGGTGCTTCCTATAAGTATAGTCTCTTGTTTGTTATCTTGATTTCATCTCTCATTGCCATGCAACTTCAGCAGATGGCAGGAAAGCTTGGTATTGTAACCCAGATGGACCTGGCTCAAGCAACGGCTCATCATTCACCTAAATGGCTTCGTTATAGTCTATGGGTGATTTTAGAATTAGCCTTGATGGCGACAGATCTGGCAGAAGTTCTAGGTTCAGCGATTGCTCTCAATCTTCTCTTTAAGATTCCGATTATGATAGCCATCCTCTTGACCGTGTTGGATGTTTTTCTCTTATTGCTTCTGATGAAATTTGGCTTTAAGAAGATTGAAGCTATTGTGACAACACTGATTTTAACCATTCTAGCAATTTTTACCTATCTTGTAGCCTTGTCACATCCAAGCTTCCAAGGAATCGTTGAGGGTTATCTACCGAATGCAACCTTATTTAAAAGTCCTTTGCCAGGGCATGAAAGTCAATTAACCTTGGCACTAGGGATCGTGGGAGCAACTGTTATGCCTCATAACCTCTATTTGCATTCATCCTTGTCACAGACTCGTAAAATCAATCACAAGGACAAAAATGATGTTCGAAAAGCCGTACGCTTTATGACCTGGGATTCTAATCTCGAGTTATCCTTGGCCTTTGTCGTTAACTCCCTTCTTTTGATCTTAGGAGCGGCTCTCTTTTTCGGCCATGCATCCGAGATTTCTGCCTTCTCTCAAATGTATAATGCCTTGCAGGATTCTACTATTGCAGGAGCTATAGCTAGCTCGACCTTATCAACCTTGTTTGCCTTGGCTTTATTAGCCAGTGGTCAGAATTCGACAATTACGGGTACCTTGACTGGACAAATCGTTATGGAAGGTTTCTTGCATATGAGATTGCCTCAATGGTTCATTCGTTTGGCGACTCGCCTCTTTGCCTTGCTACCTGTCATGATAGTTGCAGTTCTGTTTGGTCATCAGGAAAAAACCTTGGATCAGTTATTGGTCTATTCACAGGTCTTTCTTTCAATCGCTCTTCCGTTTTCAATCTTCCCTTTGATTTATTTAACTTCTAAGAAATCACTGATGGGCGAATTTACCAATGCTAAATGGAATACCATCCTTGGTTATATTGTTTCCATTATCTTAACAATTCTCAATGTGAAATTGTTATTTGATATTTTCTAAGAAATTCACCCGAGTTATAAAACAAGCATATAAGAAAAAAGATACCCAAGATTTCTTGGGTATCTTTTTTAAAATAAACGGAAGACATGGGATTCGAACCCACGCACGCTGTTACACGCCTACCGCGTTTCCAACACGGCCTCTTAAGCCTCTTGAGTAATCTTCCAATACTTACTCAAATAGTTTACCATAAAGATACTTATCTTGCAATAAAAATTCTGAAAATAAGAAAAATGATAGAATTTGATAGAAAATGATAAAAAACGCTTGACTTTGAAAGAAAGTGTGATAGAATGAATAGTGTAAACGATAACAGGAGGTGATTCGGTGTTAAAAACAGAACGTAAACAACTGATTTTAGAGGAGTTAAATCAACATCATGTAGTTTCTCTAGAAAAATTAGTTAGTTTGCTAGAGACCTCAGAATCAACGGTTCGAAGAGACTTAGATGAGTTGGAAGCAGAAAACAAGCTTCGTCGCGTGCATGGTGGAGCAGAATTACCCCACTCCTTGCAGGAAGAAGAAACCATTCAAGAAAAATCTGTCAAAAACCTTCAAGAGAAGAAGTTACTTGCTCAGAAGGCGGCCTCTCTTATCAAGGAACAAGATGTCATCTTTATCGATGCTGGAACAACGACAGCCTTTTTGATTCATGAATTGGTCAATAAGAATGTTACAGTCGTGACCAACTCCATTCACCATGCTGCTCAGTTGGTTGAAAAGCAGATTCCAACGGTCATGGTTGGAGGAAGTGTCAAGATGGCGACAGATGCTAGCATCGGGGGCGTTGCTCTTAACCAGATTAACCAATTGCACTTTGACCGTGCCTTTATCGGGATGAATGGTGTGGACGATGGCTATTATACGACTCCTGATATGGAGGAGGGAGCTGTGAAGCGTGCTATTTTAGAGAATGCCAAACAGACCTATGTCTTGGTGGATTCGTCTAAGATTGGACAAACTTGCTTTGCCAAGGTAGCACCACTCAAACGCGCTATTGTTATCACAAGTCAAGGGCATGATCTCTTGCAGGTTATTAAGGAGAAAACGGAGGTAATAGAAGTATGATTTATACAGTCACACTCAATCCATCCATTGACTATATCGTTCGTTTGGACCAAGTCCAAGTCGGTAGTGTCAATCGTATGGACAGTGATGATAAGTTTGCTGGTGGGAAAGGAATCAATGTCAGTCGTGTCTTGAAACGCTTGGGTATTCCAAATACAGCGACTGGATTTATCGGTGGCTTTACTGGTAAATTTATCACAGATACTTTGGCTGATGAAGAAATCGAGACACGTTTTGTCCAAGTGGCAGAAGATACTCGTATCAATGTTAAAATCAAAGCAGACCAAGAAACAGAAATCAACGGAACGGGTCCAAATGTGGAACCAGCTCAGCTAGAAGAATTGAAAGCTATTTTATCTAGTCTGACAGCAGAAGATACGGTTGTGTTTGCGGGTTCAAGTGCTAAAAATCTAGGCAATGTCATCTATAAGAATTTGATTGCCTTGACGCGTCAAACGGGTGCGCAAGTGGCTTGTGACTTTGAAGGACAGACCTTGATTGATAGTTTGGAACACCAGCCACTTTTGGTCAAACCAAACAATCATGAACTTGGAGCTATTTTTGGGGTTGAACTCGATAGTTTAGATGAAATTGAAAAATATGCTCGAGAATTGCTGGCTAAAGGTGCTCAAAACGTTATTATCTCTATGGCTGGGGACGGTGCCCTTCTTGTCACATCTGAGGGAGCTTACTTCGCTAAACCAATCAAAGGGACAGTCAAAAATTCAGTCGGAGCTGGTGATTCTATGGTTGCCGGATTCACAGGTGAATTTGTCAAATCAAAAGACGCAGTAGAATCCTTCAAATGGGGAGTGGCTTGCGGAACGGCAACCACCTTCTCAGATGATTTGGCAACAGCAGAATTTATTAAAGAAACATATGAAAAAGTTGAGGTAGAAAAACGATGAAAATTCAAGACCTATTGAGAAAAGATGTTATGTTGCTGGATTTGCAGGCAACTGAAAAAACAGCTGTCATTGAAGAGATGATTAAAAGTTTGACAGAGCACGGTTATGTGACAGATTTTGAAACCTTTAAAGAAGGCATTTTGGCGCGTGAAGCCTTGACTTCTACTGGTTTAGGAGATGGTATCGCAATGCCTCACAGCAAAAACGCTGCTGTCAAAGAAGCGACAGTTCTCTTTGCTAAGTCAAACAAGGGTGTTAATTACGAAAGTTTAGATGGGCAACCAACCGACCTCTTTTTTATGATTGCAGCTCCAGAAGGTGCCAATGATACCCACTTGGCAGCCTTGGCAGAATTGTCTCAATACTTGATGAAAGACGGTTTTGCTGACAAACTTCGTCAAGCAACATCAGCTGACCAAGTCATTGAACTTTTTGACCAAGCTTCAGAAAAAACTGAAGAGCCTGTTCAAGCGCCTGCCAATGAAACTGGTGACTTTATCGTAGCTGTTACAGCTTGTACAACAGGTATTGCCCACACTTACATGGCCCAAGAAGCTCTTCAAAAAGTGGCTGCTGAAATGGGTGTTGGAATTAAGGTCGAAACCAACGGTGCTAGTGGTGTTGGAAATCAACTAACTGTAGAAGATATCCGCAAGGCTAAAGCTGTTATCATCGCAGCAGACAAGGCCGTTGAAATGGATCGTTTCGATGGCAAACCATTGATCAATCGTCCAGTTGCTGACGGTATCCGTAAGACAGAAGAGTTAATTAACTTGGCTCTTTCAGGAGATGCTGAAGTCTACCGTGCCGATAATGGTGCAAAAGCTGCAACAGCCTCTAACGAAAAACAAAGCCTTGGTGGTGCCTTCTACAAACACTTGATGAGTGGTGTTTCTCAAATGTTACCATTCGTTATCGGTGGTGGTATCATGATTGCCCTTGCCTTCTTGATTGACGGTGCTTTGGGTGTTCCAAATGAAAATCTTGGTAATCTTGGTTCCTATCATGAACTAGCTTCTATGTTCATGAAAATTGGTGGAGCTGCCTTTGGTTTGATGCTTCCAGTCTTTGCAGGTTATGTTGCCTACTCTATCGCTGAAAAACCAGGTTTGGTAGCAGGTTTCGTGGCTGGTGCTATTGCCAAAGAAGGTTTTGCCTTTGGTAAAATTCCTTATGCCGCAGGTGGTGAAGCAACTTCAACTCTTGCAGGTGTCTCATCTGGTTTCCTAGGTGCCCTTGTGGGTGGATTTATCGCAGGTGCTTTGGTTCTTGCTATCAAGAAATACGTTAAAGTTCCTCGTTCACTTGAAGGTGCTAAATCAATTCTTCTCTTACCACTTCTTGGAACAATCTTGACAGGATTTGTCATGCTAGCTGTGAATATCCCAATGGCAGCAATCAACACTGCTATGAATGACTTCCTAGGCGGTCTTGGTGGAGGTTCAGCTGTTCTCCTTGGTATCGTCCTTGGTGGAATGATGGCTGTTGACATGGGTGGACCAGTTAACAAAGCTGCCTATGTATTTGGTACAGGTACGCTTGCAGCAACTGTTTCTTCAGGTGGTTCTGTAGCCATGGCAGCAGTTATGGCTGGAGGAATGGTGCCGCCACTTGCCATCTTTGTCGCAACTCTTCTTTTCAAAGATAAATTTACTAAGGAAGAACGTAACTCTGGTTTGACAAACATCATCATGGGCTTGTCATTTATCACTGAGGGAGCGATTCCATTTGGTGCCGCTGACCCAGCTCGTGCGATTCCAAGTTTCATCCTTGGTTCAGCAGTAGCAGGTGGCCTCGTTGGTCTTACTGGTATCAAACTCATGGCGCCACACGGAGGAATCTTCGTTATTGCCCTTACTTCAAATGCTCTCCTTTACCTCGTTTCTGTCTTGGTAGGAGCAATCGTAAGTGGTGTAGTCTATGGTTACCTACGCAAACCCCAAGCATAAAAAATAGAAAAATGAAAAGATTGGACCGTTTGGTGCAGTCTTTTTCTCTTTCCGAAATGCCTGTGAAATATGGTATAATAGAAGAATGGCAAACAAGAATACAAGTAAAACAAGACGGAGACCGTCTAAAGCAGAACTCGAAAGAAAAGAAGCGATTCAACGAATGTTGATTTCATTAGGAATCGCGATTTTATTGGTTTTTGCAGCTTTTAAATTAGGGGCTGCGGGTATAACTCTTTACAATTTAATTCGCTTGCTGGTGGGTAGCCTAGCTTATCTGGCAATATTTGGTATCCTGCTCTACCTCTTCTTTTTCAAGTGGATACGAAAACAGGAAGGACTCCTATCAGGCTTTTTCACCATATTTGCTGGCTTGCTCTTGATTTTTGAGGCCTACTTGGTTTGGAAATATGGTTTGGATAAGTCGGTATTAAAAGGGACCATGGCTCAGGTTGTGACGGATTTGACTGGTTTTCGAACGACCAGTTTTGCTGGAGGGGGCTTGATTGGGGTCGCTCTTTATATTCCAACCGCCTTTCTCTTTTCAAATATCGGCACTTACTTTATTGGTTCAATCTTGATTTTAGTGGGTGCCCTCCTAGTCAGTCCTTGGTCTGTTTACGATATTGCTGAATTTTTCAGTAGAGGCTTTGCCAAATGGTGGGAAGGGCATGAGCGTCGAAAAGAGGAACGCTTTGTCAAACAAGAAGAAAAAGCTCGCCAAAAGGCTGAGGAAGAGGCTAGATTAGAACAAGAAAAGGCTGAAAAAGCCTTACTCGATTTGCCTCCTGTTGATATGGAAACGGGTGAAATTCTGATTGATGATGTTATGCTTGACATTCCTCCTGTTCCAGAAGAAGAGTGGGTGGAACCAGAAATCGTCCTGCCTCAAGCTGAACTTGAATTCCCTGAACAGGAAGATGGCTCTGACGATGAAGATGTTCAGGTCGATTTTTCAGCCAAGGAAGCCCTCGAATACAAACTTCCAAGCTTACAACTCTTTGCCCCAGATAAACCCAAAGACCAGTCTAAAGAGAAGAAAATCGTTCGGGAAAATATCAAAATTCTAGAAGAAACCTTTGCTAGCTTTGGTATTAAGGTAACAGTTGAACGGGCTGAAATTGGGCCATCAGTGACCAAGTATGAAGTCAAGCCAGCAGTGGGAGTACGGGTCAACCGAATTTCCAATCTAGCAGATGATCTCGCTCTAGCCTTGGCAGCCAAGGATGTCCGAATCGAAGCACCAATTCCTGGGAAATCTTTAGTGGGAATTGAGGTACCAAACTCTGAGATTGCGACAGTTTCTTTCCGAGAACTATGGGAACAATCGCAAACGAAAGCAGAAAATCTCTTGGAAATTCCTCTAGGAAAGGCGGTTAATGGCACTGCAAGAGCTTTTGACCTTTCCAAAATGCCCCACTTGCTAGTTGCAGGTTCAACGGGTTCTGGGAAGTCAGTAGCTGTTAACGGCATTATCGCTAGCATCCTCATGAAGGCGAGACCTGACCAAGTTAAATTTATGATGGTCGATCCCAAGATGGTTGAATTGTCTGTTTACAATGATATTCCCCACCTCTTGATTCCAGTCGTGACCAATCCACGTAAGGCCAGCAAGGCTTTGCAAAAGGTCGTGGATGAGATGGAAAATCGTTATGAACTCTTTGCCAAGGTGGGAGTTCGGAACATTGCAGGCTTTAATGCCAAGGTAGAAGAGTTCAATGCCCAGTCTGAGTACAAGCAGGTTCCGCTACCGCTCATTGTCGTGATTGTGGATGAGTTGGCTGACCTCATGATGGTTGCCAGCAAGGAAGTGGAAGACGCTATCATTCGTCTCGGACAGAAGGCACGTGCTGCCGGTATCCACATGATTCTTGCAACCCAGCGTCCATCCGTTGATGTCATATCTGGTTTGATCAAGGCCAATGTCCCATCTCGTGTCGCATTTGCGGTTTCATCAGGGACAGACTCCCGTACGATTTTGGATGAAAATGGAGCAGAAAAACTGCTTGGTCGAGGAGACATGCTCTTTAAACCGATTGATGAAAATCATCCAGTTCGTCTTCAAGGCTCCTTTATCTCGGATGACGATGTCGAACGTATCGTAAACTTTATCAAGGCTCAGGCAGATGCGGACTACGATGAGAGTTTTGATCCAGGTGAGGTTTCTGAAAATGAAGGAGAATTTTCAGATGGTGAATCTGGTGGGGATCCGCTTTTTGAAGAAGCCAAGGCTTTAGTCATCGAGACGCAGAAAGCCAGCGCATCTATGATTCAGCGTCGTTTATCAGTTGGATTTAACCGTGCGACCCGGCTTATGGAAGAACTTGAAATGGCAGGAGTCATTGGTCCAGCTGAAGGCACCAAGCCAAGAAAAGTTTTACAACAATAAATTTCTCTCTCTTATACGGAAATGTGAACCTGACGTGATTTGAAGAGATTTTTGAAGCGGTTTATCTATGATGTATAATTAATTGAATCTAAAATAGTACGAAACGACTTTTAAAGCATGAAATTGATTTGAATTCCCTAATAAATTTGTTCACATTTTATTCAAACACTATATCAAGCTGAAACAGGTTTAGAATTTCTTTTAGATATATGCAGACTCCCCCTGTAGTTTCTAGNNCTAGAAACTACAGGGGGAGCTTTTGTATTTGAGTACGAGATAGATTTCTCTTTCTGTTTATTCACCAAAGAAAAATGGTGGGGCGAATTTTTTCAGTTCTTCAAAGCACTTTTGAGCAGCATCTGTATCTTCACAGATGATAAGGCAAACATCATCACCACAAAGGGTTGCGATAATATATTGGAAATCAAGAGCATCAATAATTGTAGCGAACGATTGTGCTAGACCAGGAAGAGTTTTGAGTAGGACTTGGTGCTGAATAGGTCGCAACATGATGAGGGCATCTTCCATATAGTTTTCCAAACGTTTTTCCCATTTTGAGATAGAACCTGTATTAAGCACGTAGTAAGAGTTATCCTCTTCTCGGACTTTTGACAGGTTCATATTTTTGATGTCTCGTGAGAGAGTTGCCTGGGTAACTTGAATGTCGTTATCAGCCAGGAGGGACTGCAATTCAGCCTGTGTATGAATCTTGTTTTTTGCGACAAGAGCGCGTATGAGTTGGTGGCGGTGTTCTGATTTATTCATAATAATGTAACTCCTTTTAGCAAGGTATGGTAAGCGTGGACTGAGCGAGGTCGACAGTCAAGTGGTAAGAGGTATTGTCACGGATGGTGATTTCAAAGTCAGTCGTATAGAGGACTAAACGAAGAGTATCTCCTTCTTTTAGCTTATAAATAGTAGGTTGCAGTTCAAATTGCACATCCATCCATTCATCTGCAGTAATATCCTCTACTAACAGTAGATCAGTTCTATTTTGTAAATTAAGGTAGCCTTTTGTCACGACTCGTTGTGCATCTGGCCTAAATGGTAATTCACAGAGATTTTCCAACATGTAGTAGCGTCCATTATCAATGGTTCTAGCACCTAAAACAGCAGGATAAGGTTGTAGATATTTCTTCTGTCCAAATTCCAGTAGTTGAGCAGATAAGAGCCCCTTGTTTGTGCTGGATTTGATCCGAAGATTGAGTTGAGCTCGACCGTTCAAGTGAAGATCTTTGGTCACAGGAAGGTCAATAGTAATCTGATTGACTTTCCCTTGATAGAGTTCCGTATTGAAGGTCTGGTAGGTTTTACCATAGCGCTCAAAATCCTTATCTGAGTACTGGTTTTGAATAACTTGCTCTTCTTGACCAAGTGAGAAGGTTTCAAAGTTATCTTGCTCACCGAAGGTATCAAGTGATAACCAAGTCTGAGGAGCGGTATTGTCCTGCCAGATAATGGTCGGAAGCTGAAAATCTGTTTCTTGTTCCAATAATTTCTTGGTTAATAAGGCATTCATGGATTCACGGAAGTCAATTGATTGCCAATTGTTCATGTAAACATGGGCACCATTATGGAAAAAGAGATGCTTGTTGATATGTGCAGGAAGAGCATGGAACATCTGGTAAACATGAAGTGGTTTGACATTCCAATCCTGTGAACCGTGAGTAAAGACAACCTCTGCTTTTACATTATGGGCATTGAGCAGATAGTTGCGATCATGCCAAAACTGGTTATAGTCGCCGGTCTTGCGATCCAGTTGCTCTTTTACTTTTTCTAAGTCAGCTTGGTGAACTTCATTGCCACGGATATAGTCGCCAGCCAAGAGATTACGAGAATAGGTTAACTCAGCAAGGGAGTCAAAGTCCTCACCTGGATAACCACCTGGACTAGTTACCAGACCGTTTTCACGGTAGTAGTTGTACCACGAAGAAATGCCTGCCTCGGCAATGATAACCTCTAAACCATCTACACCTGTAGTCGCAAGACCATTGGACATGGTACCTAGATAGGAAAGTCCAGTTGTGGCTACTTTTCCATTTGACCAATCAGCCTTGACTTGACGCTGGCGCGTGTGGTCGGTAAAGGCACGGCAACGACCATTAAGCCAATCAATGACATTTTTATAAGCCTCGATTTGCTGGTAGTCGCCATTAGTCATGAAACCAGTAGAGTCTCTGGTACCAACACCTGAAACATAGAGATTGGCAAAACCTCGTGGGAGGAAGTAGTCGTTGAGTGTATAGCTAGAGTTGATGTGACTTAGCTTTTCCTCAGCTTCTGACACAAGCTCAGCTTGGCCTTGAGGTTGGACGAGATTGAGTTGAGGTTCCTCTAGTTCAATCTTATGAGCAGGTTTAACCTCAAGCTCGCCCTCCATCTTGTAGAGAGCCTTATCGCTTGCCTTGTCATTTGTTCCCTGATGATAGGGACTGGCTGTCATGATGGCAGGGATTTTTCCATCAAAACGAGGACGAATAATGCTAACCTTGACTAAGTCTGGTAGACCTTTTTGGTCGGTATCGACACGAGACTCAACGTAAACGACTTCACGAATGACATCATGGCTAGAAAAAGTAGCCAAACTCTTGCCGTTAAAGTAGTGATAGTCATTATCCTCAGGGATAAGACTGTCGCTTACCAGTTGATCAATCAGGGTATTCCCTTTTTTGGTGCGAGTATTGAGTAACTGATAGAGATTTTCAATCAAGTCACCGTATACAATAGGAAATCCAGTCTCTTTACGAAAAGCTTCACTGTCTTCGAAGTCAATCAAATAAGAAAAGCCTAAAAGTTGAAAGGCGACAGTATAAAAAATATCTGCTGTCAAGTCTTTGTCAGATTTGAAAAAAGTTAATATGTTAGTTTCTTTATCTATAGCTAAGCAGGAGAGTGGATAGTCGGTGTTCTCATAAGTGAAAAAAAAGCGACGTAAAAAAGTTTCCAGTAATTCCTTGGGATTGGCTGTGTTTTGTAAATTAAAGCCACATTTTTTTAGTTCAGATAAGATATTTTCTTTTGGGAAAGTGATATAACTATATTGATTAAAACGCATAGAACCTCCATATAGAATGATAGTTAAGGTTATTATATCAAAAAAAAAGCAGAAAGGGAATTGTTAACTGTAAAAGGAAATAATCCAATAAAAATGAATAAAGTGCTAAATTCAATATAGAGAACAGTGTAATAATAGACATAATAGGTATAATATAAAAATTCTAGGAGATTTATATTATATGTTTTCTATTTTGTATATAATATAGTATAAATATAAAAAATGATGACAAAAATACAAATGGATAGAAAGTAAATTAGTAAGCTGATGAAATTTTTCTCAAGAGAAGCCTTTTATAGGTGAAAATGGTATAATATAGTGAGAAGGATAGAGGAGAAGTGTAAATTGATCGCACAACTAGATACAAAAACAGTCTATAGTTTTATGGAGAGCGTCATTTCGATTGACAAGTATGTGAGAGCAGCTAAAGAATACGGCTACACTCATCTGGCCATGATGGATATTGATAATCTTTACGGTGCTTTCGACTTTCTAGAGATTACAAAAAAATACGGTATTCATCCTTTACTAGGGCTTGAAATGACTGTATTTGTGGATGAGCAGGAAGTGAATTTGCGCTTTTTAGCTCTATCTAGTGTGGGCTATCAGCAGTTGATGAAGCTTTCAACAGCCAAGATGCAGGGTGAGAAAAGTTGGTCAGTCCTGTCCCAGTATCTGGAGGATATTGCGGTCATTATGCCTTATTTTGATGGACTGGAGTCGTTAGAACTAGGCTGTGATTACTATATTGGAGTTTATCCAGAAACACTGACAAGCGAATTTCATCATCCTATTTTGCCTCTTTATCGGGTCAACGCTTTTGAAAGCAGGGATAGAGAAGTTCTTCAAGTTTTAACAGCGATTAAAGAAAACCTACCGCTCAGAGAAGTTCCCTTGCGCTCACGACAAGATGTCCTTATATCAGCAAGTTCTTTAGAGAAATTATTCCAAGAACGTTTTCCTCAAGCCTTGGAAAACTTAGAAAAGCTTATTTCAGGTATTTCTTACGATTTGGATACTAGTTTGAAACTGCCTCGTTTTAATCCAGCTAGACCAGCAGTAGAAGAGTTGAGAGAGCGTGCTGAACTGGGACTTGCTCAGAAGGGGTTTTCTAGTAAAGAATATCAAGACCGTCTAGACCAAGAATTGGCTGTTATTCATGATATGGGCTTTGATGATTATTTCTTGGTTGTCTGGGATTTGCTGCGTTTTGGACGATTGAATGGCTACTATATGGGAATGGGACGGGGTTCAGCTGTTGGTAGTTTGGTTTCCTATGCTTTAAACATTACAGGGATTGACCCAGTAGAGAAAAATCTGATTTTTGAACGCTTTCTCAATCGTGAACGCTATACCATGCCTGATATTGATATTGATATCCCAGATATTTATCGTCCAGATTTTATCAGGTATGTTGGCAATAAATACGGCAGTAAGCATGCGGCTCAGATCGTTACTTTTTCTACCTTTGGTGCCAAGCAAGCTCTGCGTGATGTCTTGAAACGCTTTGGTGTTCCAGAGTATGAATTATCTGCAATTACCAAGAAAATCAGTTTTCGTGACAATCTCAAGTCGGCTTATGAGGGTAACCTCCAGTTTCGTCAGCAAATCAATAGTAAGTTAGAATACCAAAAAGCCTTTGAAATTGCCTGCAAGATTGAGGGATATCCAAGACAAACCTCTGTACATGCGGCTGGTGTTGTGATCAGTGACCAAGATTTGACCAATTACATCCCTCTAAAGCATGGTGACGAAATTCCACTGACTCAATATGATGCTCATGGAGTTGAAGCTAGTGGGCTTTTGAAGATGGATTTTCTGGGACTACGAAATTTGACCTTTGTCCAGAAGATGCAAGAGTTGCTTGCTGAAACAGAAGGGATTCACCTTAAAATTGAAGAAATCGATTTAGAAGATAAAGAAACGCTAGCTCTATTTGCCTCTGGCAATACAAAAGGTATCTTTCAATTTGAACAACCTGGTGCCATTCGCTTGCTCAAACGTGTGCAACCAGTCTGTTTTGAAGATGTCGTAGCAACTACTTCCCTAAATAGACCAGGTGCTAGTGACTACATCAATAATTTTGTAGCAAGAAAGCATGGGCAGGAAGAAGTGACTGTTCTGGATCCAGTACTGGAGGATATTTTGGCTCCAACTTACGGAATTATGCTCTATCAGGAGCAGGTTATGCAGGTTGCTCAGCGTTTTGCTGGATTTAGTCTTGGGAAGGCTGATATTTTGCGTCGAGCTATGGGGAAAAAGGATGCCTCTGCTATGCATGAGATGAGGGCTTCCTTTATTCAAGGCTCCATAGAAGCTGGTCATACTGCGGAAAAAGCAGAGCAGGTTTTTGATGTTATGGAGAAGTTTGCAGGTTATGGATTTAACAGGTCACATGCCTATGCCTACTCAGCCTTGGCCTTCCAGTTGGCTTATTTCAAAACGCATTATCCAGCCATTTTTTATCAGGTCATGTTGAATTCTGCCAACAGTGATTACTTAATAGATGCACTTGAAGCAGGTTTTGAAGTGGCGCCTCTGTCCATCAATACTATTCCCTATCACGATAAAATTGCCAACAAGTCTATCTATCTAGGTTTGAAATCGATTAAGGGAGTCAGCAAGGATTTGGCACTTTGGATTCTTGAAAATAGACCTTATTCTAACATTGAAGATTTTATAGCTAAATTACCTGATAATTATCTGAAACTTCCTCTGCTAGAACCTTTGGTAAAAGTTGGTCTTTTCGATTCATTTGAAAGAAATCGTCAAAAAGTATTCAATAATTTAGTTAATCTATTTGAATTTGTGAAAGAGTTAGGAAGTTTGTTTGGAGATACTATTTATAGTTGGCAGGAATCGGAAGATTGGACAGATCAAGAAAAATTCTATATGGAACAAGAGCTTTTAGGGATAGGTGTCAGCAAACATCCCCTACAAACTATCGCAAGTAAAGCTATTTACCCGATTACCCCAATTGGGAATTTGTCAGAAAATAGCTACGCTATTATTTTGGTTGAAGTTCAGAAAATAAAAGTAATTCGTACCAAAAAGGGCGAAAACATGGCTTTCTTACAGGTAGATGACAGTAAGAAAAAATTGGATGTCACTCTCTTTTCAGACTTATATCATCAGATTGGGCAGGAAATAAAAGAGGGAGCCTTCTACTATATAAAAGGAAAAATCCAGTCACGTGATGGTCGTCTGCAAATGATTGCACAAGAAATAAGAGAAGCAGTTGCTGAACGCTTTTGGATACAGGTGAAGAATCATGATTCGGATCAAGAAATTTCACGTATTTTAGACCAGTATAAAGGCCCAATCCCAGTCATCATCAGGTATGAAGAAGAACAGAAAACAATCGTTTCCCCTCATCATTTTGTAGCTAAATCCAATGAATTAGAAGCGAAATTGAATGAAATCGTTATGAAAACGATTTATCGCTAAAAATACGGAAAATAGAAGAATTTTAAAATCAAATGTGGTATAATCAATAAGAATGTTAAAAGAAAAAGGAGCATAACCAATATGAAACGTATTGCTGTTTTGACTAGTGGTGGAGACGCCCCTGGTATGAACGCTGCTATCCGTGCAGTTGTTCGTCAAGCAATTTCAGAAGGAATGGAAGTGTTTGGTATCTATGACGGATATGCTGGTATGGTTGCCGGTGAAATTCATCCCTTAAATGCGGCTTCAGTAGGAAACATCATTTCTCGTGGTGGTACCTTCCTTCACTCAGCTCGTTACCCAGAGTTCGCTCAACTTGAAGGGCAACTTAAAGGGATTGAGCAATTGAAAAAACACGGCATTGAAGGTGTAGTTGTTATCGGTGGTGACGGTTCTTACCACGGCGCTATGCGTTTGACTGAGCATGGTTTCCCAGCTATCGGTCTTCCAGGTACAATTGATAACGATATCGTTGGTACTGACTTCACAATCGGTTTTGACACAGCGGTTACGACTGCTATGGACGCTATCGATAAGATTCGTGATACATCATTAAGTCACCGTCGTACTTTTGTCATCGAAGTTATGGGGCGTAACGCTGGTGATATCGCTCTTTGGGCTGGTATCGCAACTGGTGCTGATGAAATTATCATCCCTGAAGAAGACTTCAAAATTGAAGATATCGTAGCAAGTATCAGAGCTGGCTATGAATGTGGTAAAAGACACAATATCATCGTTTTGGCAGAAGGTGTTATGTCAGCAGATGAATTTGCTCAAAAACTAAAAGAAGCTGGAGATACGACCGATCTTCGTGTGACAGAACTTGGACATATTCAACGTGGTGGTTCTCCAACTGCGCGTGACCGTGTATTAGCGTCACGTATGGGTGCCCATGCCGTTAAACTTCTTAAAAAAGGTATCGGTGGTGTTGCAGTAGGTATTCGTAACGAAAAAATGGTTGAAAATCCAATTCTTGGTACTGCAGAAGAAGGAGCATTATTTAGTTTGGCAGCAGACGGTAAGATTATTGTAAATAATCCACACAAAGCTGATCTTGAACTGTCACAATTGAACAATTGCTTGTCATAATTCATAATTTAGTTAATAAGACCAAAAGGTCATATATATAAAGGAGTCACAAAAAATCATGAACAAACGTGTAAAAATCGTTGCAACTTTGGGTCCTGCGGTAGAAATCCGTGGTGGTAAAAAATTCGGTGATGACGGATACTGGGGTGAAAAACTTGATGTTGAAGCTTCAGCTAAAAACATTGCTAAATTGATTGAAGCTGGTGCTAACACATTCCGTTTCAACTTCTCACACGGTGACCACCAAGAACAAGGTGAGCGTATGGCAACTGTTAAACTTGCAGAAAAACTTGCAGGTAAAAAAGTTGGTTTCCTTCTTGATACAAAAGGACCAGAAATCCGTACAGAATTGTTCGAAGGTGAAGCTAAAGAGTATTCATACAAAACTGGTGAAAAAATCCGTGTTGCAACTAAACAAGGAATCAAATCAACTCGTGAAGTGATTGCATTAAACGTTGCTGGTGCTCTTGATATCTATGATGATGTTGAAGTTGGTCGTCAAGTTTTGGTTGACGATGGTAAACTTGGTCTTCGTGTGGTTGCTAAAGATGATGCAACTCGTGAGTTTGAAGTTGAAGTTGAAAATGACGGCGTAATTGCTAAACAAAAAGGTGTGAACATCCCTAACACTAAAATTCCTT
Source organism: Streptococcus sp. k-402 (assembly GCF_013277515.1). Lineage (GTDB taxonomy): Bacteria > Bacillota > Bacilli > Lactobacillales > Streptococcaceae > Streptococcus. The sequence goes on from NZ_VMNB01000004.1 coordinate 160,903, forward strand.
TCCCAGCTCTTGCTGAACGCGATAACGACGATATCCGTTTCGGTCTTGAACAAGGTATCAACTTCATCGCGATTTCATTCGTACGTACTGCAAAAGACGTGAACGAAGTTCGTGCAATCTGTGAAGAAACTGGAAACGGACATGTTCAATTGTTCGCTAAAATCGAAAACCAACAAGGTATCGATAACTTGGATGAAATCATCGAAGCAGCTGATGGTATCATGATCGCTCGTGGTGACATGGGTATCGAAGTACCATTCGAAATGGTTCCAGTTTACCAAAAAATGATTATCAAGAAAGTCAATGCTGCAGGTAAGGTTGTTATCACTGCAACAAACATGCTTGAAACAATGACTGAAAAACCACGTGCAACTCGTTCAGAAGTATCAGACGTATTCAACGCTGTTATCGACGGAACTGACGCTACAATGCTATCAGGTGAGTCTGCAAACGGTAAATACCCACTCGAGTCAGTAACTACAATGGCTACAATCGACAAGAACGCTCAAACTCTTCTTAATGAATATGGACGTCTTGATTCAGATTCATTTGAGCGTAACTCTAAGACAGAAGTAATGGCTTCTGCTGTTAAAGATGCGACTAACTCAATGGACATTAAATTGGTTGTAACTCTTACTAAGACAGGTCACACTGCACGTTTGATCTCTAAATACCGTCCAAATGCTGACATCTTGGCATTGACATTTGATGAATTGACAGAACGTGGATTGATGTTGAACTGGGGTGTTATCCCAATGTTGACAGATGCTCCATCTTCAACTGACGATATGTTCGAAATCGCTGAACGTAAAGCGGTAGAAGCAGGTCTCGTTGAGTCAGGCGATGATATCGTTATCGTTGCTGGTGTGCCAGTAGGAGAAGCCGTTCGCACAAACACAATGCGTATCCGCACAGTACGTTAAGAAAAATATAAAAACCTATCATATCCAGCTTTAGAGCTTGTGTGATAGGCTTTTTTGTATAGAGGGTAAAGCTTTTACTTTTGATTTTATGCAACTGTAGCTAAAGAGTAGATAGTTGCTTGTTCCATACTTTTTGTGATGTGAGTATAAATCTGATTGGCCGTCTTTTTGTCTTCATGCTCAGACCATGACCTGATAGCTTTTAAAGGGATGTTATTTTTTGAACGAAAATTTCATAAAAAGTTTAGTTTTAATACAGAAAAAAACAACTCCCTGATGATTCAAGGAGTTGTCTATAGTTAAATTAGTTTTTAGAAGCTTCTTGGAATTCTGGGTTTTTCCATGCTTCGTCAATGATAGCTTGCAATTCTTTAGCAGATGCTTGCATTTTTTGAGTTTCTGCGTCGTTCAATGGGATATTTACTGGACGAACAATACCATGTGCACCAACAACAGCTGGTTGACCGATAAAGACGTTCTCAACTCCGTATTGCCCTTCTTGGAATACTGAAAGTGGAAGTACTGCATTTTCATCGTCAAGGATTGCTTTAGTGATACGAGCAAGGGCTACTGCGATACCGTAGTATGTTGCCCCTTTTTTGTTGATGATTGTGTAGGCTGCGTCACGAACACCTTCGAACAATTCAATCAATTCAGCTTCTTGAACATTTTGAGTGTCTTTAAGGAATTCTTCAAGGTTTACACCAGCGATGTTTGCGTGTGACCAAACAGCGAACTCAGAGTCACCGTGTTCACCCATGATGTAAGCGTGAACTGAACGAGCATCTACATCCAATTTTTCAGCAAGTGCTTGACGGAAACGAGCTGAGTCAAGTGAAGTACCTGAACCGATAACGCGTTCTTTAGGGAAACCAGAGAATTTCCAAGTTGAGTAAGTCAAAACGTCAACTGGGTTAGCAGCAACAAGGAAGATACCTTTGAAACCTGATTCAACAACTTGAGTTACGATTGATTTGTTGATAGCAAGGTTTTTACCTACAAGGTCAAGACGTGTTTCACCTGGTTTTTGAGGAGCACCTGCAGTGATTACAACAAGGTCAGCGTCTGCACAGTCAGAGTATTGAGCTGCATAGATTTTTTTAGGTGAAGTGAAGGCAAGGGCGTGACTAAGGTCAAGCGCGTCACCAACAGCTTTTTCATGCAATTGTGGAATTTCGATAATTCCAAGCTCTTGTGCAATTCCTTGGTTAACAAGTGCAAAAGCGTAAGATGAACCTACAGCACCATCACCGACAAGAATAACTTTTTTGTGTTGTTTAGTTGAAGTCATTGTTCTAAACATCTCCTTAATTTTATTAGGGGATTTTCCCCAGACAACTTCATTCTATCACTTTTAAAAAACTTTGTCACGAATATGCCTTATAGTTCTCGATGTAAACGTTTTAGTGGGTTAGAGTCTGAAATAGATGGGAATTTATGGTATAATGTTGTTACTTACTAATTGTGAAATGAGGCATTTATTAATGCAGGATAAAAATTTAGTGAATGTCAATCTGACAAAGGAGATGAAGACGAGCTTTATCGATTACGCCATGAGTGTTATCGTAGCCCGGGCTCTTCCTGATGTTCGAGATGGCTTGAAACCTGTTCACCGTCGCATTCTCTACGGAATGAATGAATTGGGTGTGACCCCAGACAAACCCCATAAAAAATCTGCTCGTATTACAGGGGATGTCATGGGGAAATACCACCCACACGGGGATTCCTCTATCTATGAAGCCATGGTTCGTATGGCTCAATGGTGGAGCTACCGTTACATGCTTGTTGATGGGCATGGAAACTTTGGTTCCATGGATGGAGATGGTGCTGCCGCCCAGCGTTATACTGAGGCACGTATGAGCAAGATTGCTCTGGAAATGCTTCGAGACATCAATAAGAATACGGTTGATTTCGTCGATAACTATGATGCCAATGAACGTGAACCCGTAGTCTTGCCAGCGCGCTTTCCAAACCTTTTGGTTAATGGAGCAACTGGTATTGCTGTTGGGATGGCAACCAATATTCCGCCTCACAACTTGGGTGAAACCATTGATGCAGTGAAGTTAGTTATGGACAATCCTGAAGTGACCACTAAGGACTTGATGGAAGTCTTGCCTGGTCCAGATTTTCCAACAGGTGCCCTTGTCATGGGGAAATCAGGCATTCATAAGGCTTATGAAACAGGTAAAGGTTCTATTGTTCTTCGTTCTCGTACTGAAATTGAAGAAACTAAGACTGGCCGTGAGCGCATCGTTGTAACGGAATTTCCTTACATGGTCAATAAAACCAAGGTGCATGAGCATATTGTTCGTTTGGTTCAGGAAAAACGCATTGAGGGGATCACAGCGGTTCGTGATGAATCTAACCGAGAAGGGGTTCGTTTCGTAATCGAGGTCAAACGTGATGCCTCTGCCAATGTTATCCTCAATAATCTTTTCAAGATGACCCAGATGCAAACCAACTTTGGTTTTAATATGCTTGCTATCCAAAATGGGGTACCGAAGATTTTGTCCCTTCGTCAGATTTTGGATGCTTATATTGAGCACCAAAAAGAAGTGGTTGTTCGTCGGACACGTTTTGATAAGGAAAAAGCGGAAGCACGCGCTCATATCTTAGAAGGTCTCTTAATTGCGCTAGACCATATCGACGAAGTGATTCGTATCATCCGTGCTAGTGAAACAGACGCAGAAGCACAAGCTGAGTTGATGAGTAAGTTCAAGCTTTCTGAACGTCAAAGTCAGGCTATACTAGACATGCGCCTTCGTCGTTTGACAGGTTTGGAACGTGATAAGATTCAGTCTGAATATGATGACCTCTTGGCTCTGATTGCGGATTTAGCAGATATTCTTGCTAAGCCAGAACGTGTTTCTCAAATTATCAAAGACGAATTAGATGAAGTTAAACGTAAATTTTCTGATAAACGCCGTACAGAGTTGATGGTCGGTGAAGTCTTGAGTCTCGAAGACGAAGATTTGATTGAAGAATCGGATGTCTTGATTACCCTTTCTAACAGAGGCTACATTAAACGTCTGGACCAAGCTGAATTTACTGCTCAAAAACGTGGGGGTCGTGGTGTCCAAGGAACGGGAGTGAAAGATGATGACTTTGTTCGTGAGTTAGTGTCAACTAGCACCCATGATCATCTGCTCTTCTTCACAAATAAAGGGCGAGTTTATCGTTTGAAAGGCTATGAAATTCCTGAGTATGGTCGAACTGCCAAAGGGCTACCAGTAGTCAATCTCTTGAAATTGGACGAAGGCGAAAGTATTCAGACTATTATCAATGTTGAGTCTGATCGCAGTGATGATGCCTATCTCTTCTTTACAACCCGTCACGGTATTGTGAAGAGAACCAGTGTTAAGGAATTTGCTAACATTCGTCAGAATGGACTTAAAGCACTGAATCTTAAGGATGAAGATGAGTTAATCAATGTCTTGTTGACGGAAGGAGATATGGACATTATCATTGGTACCAAGTTTGGTTATGCAGTTCGCTTTAATCAATCAGCCGTTCGCGGCATGAGTCGTATCGCCACAGGTGTGAAAGGTGTTAACCTTCGTGAAGGAGATACAGTTGTTGGTGCCAGCTTGATTACTGATCAAGATGAGGTTCTTATTATCACAGAAAAAGGATATGGTAAGCGTACAGTCGCTACTGAATACCCAACAAAAGGTCGTGGTGGTAAGGGAATGCAGACAGCTAAAATTACCGAAAAAAATGGCTTGCTGGCCGGTCTTATGACTGTTCAAGGGGATGAGGATTTGATGATTATCACTGATACAGGTGTCATGATTCGAACCAATCTTGCCAATATTTCACAAACAGGACGCGCAACTATGGGAGTTAAAGTAATGCGCCTGGATCAAGATGCTCAGATAGTGACCTTCACAACGGTTGCAGCGGCAGAAAAAGAAGAAGTTGGGACAGAAAATGAAACAGAAGGTGAAGCATAATGTCTCAAAAAAATAATAAAAAGAAAAATAAACGAAAAAATCTGCTGACAAATATCCTAGCAGGATTTCTGATAGTACTGTCACTGGCTTTGATTTTTAATGCGCAAATTCGTGATATGTTCATGGTCTGGAATACCAATAAGTATCAAGTTAGCCAGGTATCAAAAGAAAAAATAGAAGAAAATCAGGATACAGAAGGAAATTTTGATTTTGATTCGGTCAAAGCGATCTCTTCGGAAGCTGTTCTGGCTTCTCAATGGGATGCTCAAAAATTACCAGTTATTGGGGGAATTGCAATTCCTGAATTGGAAATGAATTTGCCGATTTTTAAAGGACTTGATAATGTTAATCTCTTCTACGGCGCTGGTACAATGAAACGCGAGCAAGTAATGGGAGAAGGAAATTATAGTCTAGCTAGTCATCATATTTTTGGTGTCAATAATGCTAATAAAATGTTATTTTCTCCTTTGGATAATGCTAAAAATGGTATGAAGATTTATCTAACCGATAAAAATAAAGTTTATACTTATGAGATACGTGAAGTCAAACGTGTGACACCGGATCGTGTTGATGAGGTTGATGATAGAGATGGGGTCAATGAAATCACATTAGTAACCTGTGAAGACCTTGCCGCTACAGAACGTATTATTGTAAAAGGCGATTTGAAAGAAACAAAAGATTATTCACAAACATCTGATGAAATCCTAACAGCTTTCAATCAACCATATAAACAATTTTATTAATACAAATCAGTGAAATCCAAGATTTCACTGATTTTTTAAGATTTTCATAAAAAAACTTTTATGAAATAGAGAAAACGCTTCCTAAAATCTAAAGTTTGTGATATAATTATCAAGAAAAAAGATTTAGGAGTTTATTATGGTTTCTTCAGAATTTATCTCAAAGATTGAATTTGCTTGCAAGAAGAAAGAAAGTCTTTATAGCCAAAGCAAATTTAAGTATGCGATTCGTTCTATGTTTGCAGGTGCATTTTTAACCTTCAGTACAGCTGCTGGTGCAGTTGGGGCTGACTTGATTAATAAAATTGCACCAGGTAGTGGACGTTTCCTCTTCCCCTTTGTTTTCGCTTGGGGCTTGGCCTACATTGTTTTCTTGAATGCCGAGTTGGTAACATCAAATATGATGTTCTTGACTGCTGGTAGTTTCTTGAAAAAAATCTCTTGGAGAAAGACAGCTGAAATTTTACTTTACTGTACCTTGTTCAACCTTATCGGAGCCTTAATAGCAGGTTGGGGCTTTGCTCATTCGGCAGCCTATGCAAATCTGACTCACGATAGTTTCATCTCAGGGGTTGTTGAGATGAAGTTAGGCCGTTCAAATGAATTAATCTTGCTTGAGGCGATTTTGGCAAATATTTTCGTAAATATTGCGATTCTTTCATTTGTTTTGGTTAAAGATGGTGGTGCTAAACTATGGCTCGTTTTATCAGCGATTTACATGTTTGTATTCTTAACAAACGAGCACATTGCTGCGAACTTTGCTTCTTTCGCGATTGTAAAATTCAGTGTTGCTGCTGACTCAATTGCCAACTTCGGTATTGGAAATATGCTTCGCCACTGGGGTGTAACCTTCATCGGAAACTTTATCGGAGGAGGCCTCTTGATGGGTCTTCCATATGCCTTCCTCAATAAAAATGAAGATACTTATGTAGATTAAGAAAATGAGCACGATTGAGTCGTGCTTTTTTTGTTTCGTAAGAAGTAATAGCCACTTCTTATATCAAAATATAGAAAAGAGCTATTAGTCAAGATAGGTCGATAGTGCTACAATATCCTTAATCAAACTATATGGAGGTCGCCTTATGACTCGTGATTTTAAATTTGAAACCTTACAATTGCATGCTGGGCAAGTAGTTGATCCAGCAACTAAGTCTCGTGCAGTGCCGATTTATCAAACAACATCTTTTGTTTTTGATGACACGCAGGAAGGTGCCGATCTGTTTGCCTTGAGGAAACCAGGGAACATTTATACTCGTATCACCAATCCTACAACAGCTGCCTTTGAAGAAAGAATTGCTGCCCTTGAAGGTGGTGTTGGAGCTCTTGCAACAGCATCAGGTATGGCCGCAGTGACTTATACGATTTTGGCTCTTGCCCATGCTGGTGACCATGTAGTGGCTGCTTCGACTATTTACGGTGGAACCTTCAATCTTTTGAAAGAAACCCTTCCTCGTTATGGTATCACAACAACCTTTGTGGACGTGGATAATTTGGAGGAAGTAGAAGCAGCTATCAATGACAATACCAAGCTTGTTTTGATTGAAACCTTGGGTAACCCTTTGATTAACATTCCTGACTTGGAAAAATTGGCTGAGATTGCGCATAAACACCAGATTCCACTTGTTTCTGACAATACCTTTGCCACACCTTACTTGATTAATGTCTTTTCTCACGGTGTAGATATTGCCATTCACTCTGCGACCAAGTTTATTGGCGGACATGGTACAACTATTGGTGGAGTGATCGTTGATAGTGGTCGTTTTGACTGGGCAGCTTCAGGAAAATTCCCTCAATTTGTTGAGGAAGACCCAAGCTACCACAATTTGAGCTATACTCGTGATGTGGGTGCAGCAGCTTTTATTATAGCTGTTCGTGTTCAATTGCTCCGTGATACAGGTGCAGCCTTGTCACCATTTAATGCCTTCTTGTTACTCCAAGGACTGGAAACCCTTTCTCTTCGTGTGGAACGCCATGTACAAAATGCAGAGAAAATTGTTGATTTCCTTGTCAACCATCCTAAGGTTGAAAAAGTCAATTATCCAAAACTTGCAGATAGTCCTTATCATGCCTTGGCTGAGAAATATTTGCCAAAAGGTGTGGGCTCAATCTTTACCTTCCATGTCAAAGGTGGGGAGGCAGAAGCACGCAAGGTAATTGATCATTTAGAAATCTTCTCTGACCTAGCAAACGTGGCAGATGCCAAATCGCTTGTTGTCCATCCAGCTACAACCACTCACGGTCAATTGTCAGAAAAAGACCTAGAAGCGGCAGGAGTCACACCAAACCAAATTCGTTTGTCAATCGGACTTGAAAATGTAGATGATTTGATCGAAGATTTGCGCTTGGCCTTGGAAAAAATTTAAAGTAACAGAAGATAAACAGTGGGTTTCGACTCGCTGTTTTTGATTTTCCTTCAGGCATGATATAATGGTTACAGAAGTCTAGAAAGAGGAAAGATATGAACGAAATCAAATGTCCCAACTGTGGGGAAGTTTTTACAGTAAATGAAAGTCAGTATGCTGAACTTTTATCCCAAGTGAGAACGGCAGAGTTTGATAAGGAACTACACGATAGGATGAGGCAAGAACTGGCCTTGGTTGAGCAAAAGGCCATGAATGAGCAACAGTCTAAACTAGCTCAAAAAGACCAAGAAATCGCGCAATTGCAGAGTCAAATCCAAAATTTTGCTACAGAGAAAGAGTTGGCCAAGAAAGAGGTTGAACAGACAAGCCATCAGGCTCTCTTGGCTAAGGATAAGGAAGTACAGGCCTTGGAAAACCAATTGGCTACCTTGCGTTTGGAACATGAAAATCAACTACAAAAGACCCTTTCTGACCTAGAAAAAGAACGAGATCAGGTCAAAAATCAGCTCCTACTGCAAGAAAAGGAAAATGAGTTATCTTTGGCTTCTGTCAAGCAAAACTACGAAGCACAGCTCAAAGCAGCGAGTGAACAGGTCGAGTTTTATAAGAATTTTAAGGCTCAACAATCTACAAAAGCGATTGGGGAAAGTCTGGAACAGTATGCGGAAAGTGAGTTTAACAAGGTTCGCAGTTTTGCCTTTCCAAATGCCTACTTTGAGAAGGATAACAAGGTTTCTGCGCGTGGGTCTAAGGGGGACTTTATCTTCCGTGAGAGTGATGAAAATGGGGTCGAAATTATTTCCATCATGTTTGAAATGAAAAATGAAGCAGATGGAACAGAGAAGAAGCACAAGAATGCAGATTTTTACAAGGAATTGGACAAGGACCGTCGGGAGAAGAACTGTGAGTATGCCGTTTTGGTGACCATGCTTGAGGCCGATAATGACTACTTTAACACGGGGATTGTTGACGTCAGCCACGAGTATGAAAAGATGTATGTTGTTCGTCCTCAATTCTTTATCCAGTTGATTGGGCTTTTGCGAAATGCGGCTCTTAATTCCCTTAAATACAAGCAGGAGTTGGCCTTGGTTCGCGAACAAAATATTGATATTACAAATTTTGAGGAAGATTTGGACGCCTTTAAACTAGCTTTTGCCAAGAACTATAACTCAGCTTCGACCAACTTTGGCAAAGCTATTGATGAAATCGACAAGGCCATCAAACGCATGGAAGAGGTTAAGAAGTTCCTAACCACATCCGAAAACCAACTCCGTCTAGCTAACAACAAATTGGAAGATGTCTCTGTTAAAAAATTGACTCGAAAAAATCCAACCATGAAAGCGAAATTTGAAGCACTGAAGGGGGAGTGAGAAAGCAAAAATGAACGGTATTATCAACTTAAGAAAAGAAGCGGGGATGACATCGCATGATGCGGTTTTTAAACTGCGCAAGATTTTGGGAACCAAGAAAATTGGTCATGGTGGGACCTTGGATCCGGATGTGGTGGGTGTTTTGCCCATTGCGGTTGGCAAGGCGACCCGCATGGTAGAATTTATGCAGGATGAGGGCAAGGTCTATGAGGGTGAAATCACTCTTGGCTATTCAACAACGACTGAGGATGCTAGTGGGGAAGTGGTCGCAGAGACACCTGTTTTGTCGCCCTTGGATGAAAAGCTTGTCGATGAAGCGATAGCCAATCTGATTGGGCCTATTACTCAGATTCCACCTATGTATTCGGCAGTCAAGGTCAATGGTCGCAAGCTCTATGAGTATGCGCGTGCTGGTCAGGAAGTGGAGCGTCCAGAACGTCAGGTGACCATTTATCACTTTGAACGAACAAGTCCGATTTCTTATGAGGATCACCTCGCACGATTCACTTTTCGTGTAAAATGTAGCAAGGGAACCTATATTCGTACCTTATCGGTTGACTTGGGAGAGAAGCTTGGTTATGCGGCTCATATGTCACATCTGACACGGACTAGTGCAGCCGGTTTGCAGCTAGAAGATGCTCTTAGCTTGGAAGAAATTGCTGCAAAAGTGGAGGCTGGTCAGCTGGATTTTCTCCATCCTTTAGAGATTGGGACAGGTGACCTTGTCAAAGTTTTCCTAAGTCCAGAAGAGGCTACGGAAGTTCTCTTTGGTCGTTTTATTGAGCTAGACCAAACGGACAAAGAACTGGCTGCCTTTGAAGATGATAAATTGTTAGCCATTCTAGAAAAACGAGGCAATCTCTACAAACCAAGGAAGGTTTTTAGCTAGTCTAACTGGGTGTAGGGATTGGAAATGTTTCCCTTAGACTATCCAAAATCAGACTATAAATTTTGTAAAAAATGTGATAGAATAGACGACGGATAAAAAAACGGAGGATAGCATGCAAAATAGACCAATCATTATCGGAGTGACAGGTGGTTCTGGTGGTGGTAAGACCAGTGTTTCAAGAGCCATTTTATCGCATTTTCCTGATGAAAAGATTTCCATGATTGAGCATGATTCATATTATAAGGATCAGTCTCATTTGACCTTTGAAGAGCGTGTCAAAACCAACTATGACCATCCTTTTGCCTTTGATACAGACTTGATGATCGAGCAAATTAAGGAATTGTTGGCAGGGCGTCCGGTGGACATTCCGACTTATGACTATACAGAGCATACACGAAGCAGCAAGACCTATCGTCAGGAGCCTCAAGATGTCTTTATCGTTGAGGGGATTTTGGTCTTGGAAGACAAGCGCCTACGCGATTTGATGGATATAAAGATTTTTGTGGATACGGATGATGATGTGCGCATTATTCGTCGTATCAAGCGTGATATGGAAGAGCGTGGCCGTAGCCTTGATAGCGTTATTGACCAGTATTTAGGTGTGGTTAAACCTATGTATCATCAGTTTATCGAGCCAACCAAGCGTTATGCTGATATCGTCATTCCTGAAGGGGTCAGCAATACGGTGGCTATCGACCTGTTGACGACCAAGATTGAAAAGATTTTGGAAGAAGCTCGAAACAGCAAATAATCAGATGTGGAGGCCTTGCCTCCTTTTTTTATTTTTCCCTCATAATGGTACATAAATGGAGATTTTTAGGCATATTTTTGGTATAATAATACCCATGAAAGAGCAAGAAAATGAATAGTAGGTGGAGATGGAAAAGTATTTATCGGTAACAACTTTGACCAAGTATCTGAAAATGAAATTCGATAAAGACCCTTACTTGGAACGGGTCTATTTAACTGGTCAAGTTTCCAATTTTCGTAAACGACCTACTCACCAATATTTCTCCCTAAAAGATGATCATGCAGTCATTCAAGCGACCATCTGGTCTGGAATTTATCAGAAATTAGGTTTTGACCTGGAAGAAGGAATGAAAATCAATGTGATTGGACGTGTGCAGGTCTATGAACCAAGTGGTAGCTACTCCATCATCATTGAAAAGGCAGAGCCTGATGGAGTTGGTGCGCTTGCGATTCAGTTTGAACAACTCAAGAAAAAATTGACAGAAGAAGGCCTGTTTCAAGAACGTTTCAAGCAACCTCTGCCCCAATTTTCTAAGAGAATTGGTGTAGTAACCAGTCGCAGTGGAGCCGTTATTCGAGATATTATCACGACCGTCAGTAGGCGATTTCCAGGTGTCGATATTCTGCTCTATCCGACCAAGGTTCAAGGTGAAGGTTCTGCGGAGGAAATTGCTCGAAATATTGCGCGTGCCAATCAACGGGACGATTTGGATTTGCTGATTATTGGTCGTGGTGGAGGTTCTATCGAGGATCTTTGGGCCTTTAACGAAGAAATCGTGGTACGAGCGATTTTTGAATCTCGTTTGCCAGTTATCTCTAGTGTGGGGCATGAGACGGATGTGACCTTGGCAGATTTTGTGGCGGATCGCCGCGCTGCCACACCAACAGCAGCTGCTGAACTGGCAACACCTGTGACCAAGTTGGATGTATTAGCTCATTTGCAAAATCAGGAAAAACGGATGGCAACAGCAGTCCGAAATATCCTATCGAAGAAACAAGAAGCTTTGAAAAAATGCAGTCAGTCAGTCATCTTTAGACAGCCAGAGCGCTTGTATGATGGCTATTTGCAACACTTGGATCAACTGCAACTGCGCTTAAAACAAAGTTTGCGAACACAGATTTCCGATAACAAACAGCTAGTACAAGCAAGGACGCATCAACTAGTCCAATTTTCACCTGTTACCAAAATCCAACGCTATCAAGACCGTCTAGCTCAGTTTGACAATCTCCTCCGTAGCCAAATGGCGCTGGTTTATGACGCCAAGGTTGCTGAGGTCAAGCGTCTTTCAGAAGCTTTGCTGATGTTGGATACCAGTCGAATCGTGGCGCGTGGCTATGCTATTGTCAAAAAAGAAGAGTCCGTAGTTGATTCGGTTGAGAGTTTGAAGAAAAAAGACCAAGTGACGCTTTTGATGCGAGATGGTCAAGTAGAATTAGAGGTTAAAGATGTCAAAACAAAAGAAATTTGAGGAAAATCTAGCAGAACTGGAGACCATTGTCCAAAGTTTGGAAAATGGTGAGATTGCTCTGGAAGATGCGATTGCTGCCTTTCAAAAGGGCATGGTCTTGTCAAAAGAGCTCCAAGCGACGCTGGACAAGGCTGAAAAGACCTTGGTCAAGGTTATGCAAGAAGACGGAACAGAAAGTGATTTTGAATGAAGAAGCAAGAAAAATTAGCTCTTGTCGAGTCAGTCCTGGAAGATTTTTATGGAGACCAGCAGTTTGCCTTTAGTTTGCGAGAGTCTGTTCTCTATTCCATTCATGCTGGTGGCAAGCGTATTCGGCCTTTTCTTCTGTTAGAAGTGTTGGAAGCCTTGCAGGTGGCTATTAAACCAGCACATGCACAGGTGGCTGCGGCCTTGGAGATGATTCATACAGGGAGTTTGATTCACGATGACCTTCCTGCTATGGATGATGATGATTACCGTCGGGGACGATTAACCAATCACAAGAAATTCGGTGAAGCTATGGCAATATTGTCAGGAGATGCTTTATTCCTAGATCCTTACGCCTTGATAGCGCAGGCAGATTTGCCAAGTCAGATAAAGGTAGACTTGATTGCCAACTTATCCCTTGCTTCAGGTAGTTTAGGCATGGTGGCAGGCCAGGTTTTGGACATGGAGGGGGAACACCAGCACTTGTCCTTGGAAGAACTTCAGACCATTCATGCCAATAAGACTGGGAAATTACTAGCCTATCCCTTCCAAGCAGCTGCTATCATTGCGGAATTGGCACCTGAGATGCAGGCAAAACTGAAAACTGTTGGTGAATTGATTGGACTTGCTTTTCAAGTTCGAGATGACGTACTGGATGTGACTGCTAGTTTTGAGGAAATCGGCAAGACACCTCAAAAGGATTTGCAGGCAGAAAAGTCAACCTATCCAGCCTTGTTGGGCTTGGAAGAGGCCATTGCCTTTTGTAACCAAACCCTGGATCAAGCTAATGCCAATTTAGAAGAAATTGCCCAGCAGATTCCCTTTGAAACAGAATCGATTGTAAAAGTAGTAGAAAGTTTGAGAATCAATGGCTAAGGAAAGAGTGGATGTACTAGCTTATAAACAGGGCTTGTTTGAAACGCGAGAGCAGGCCAAGCGCGGTGTCATGGCTGGCCTAGTCGTAGCAGTCCTGAATGGAGAACGGTTTGACAAGCCAGGAGAGAAAATCCCAGATGACACCGAACTAAAACTCAAGGGGGAGAAACTCAAGTATGTTAGCCGTGGTGGCTTGAAACTGGAAAAGGCCTTGCAGATCTTTGATTTGTCAGTGGATGGTGCGACCACGATTGATATCGGGGCCTCTACTGGTGGCTTTACCGATGTTATGCTACAGAATGGTGCCGAGTTAGTCTTTGCAGTTGATGTTGGTACCAATCAGTTGGCTTGGAAATTACGCCAAGACCCACGAGTTGTCAGTATGGAGCAGTTCAATTTTCGCTATGCTGAAAAGATTGATTTTGAGAAGGAGCCGAGCTTTGCCAGCATTGATGTGAGTTTCATTTCCCTAAGTCTGATTTTGCCGGCCTTACACCGTGTGTTATCTGATCAAGGTCAGGTTGTGGCTTTGGTTAAGCCTCAGTTTGAGGCAGGTCGAGAGCAGATTGGAAAAAATGGAATCATTCGCGATGCCAAGGTTCATCAACATGTCCTTGAATCTGTCACAGCTATGGCAGTAGAGGAAGGCTTTTCAGTCCTTGGTTTGGACTTTTCTCCCATCCAAGGTGGGCATGGAAATATTGAATTTTTGGCGTATTTGAAAAAAGAAGAGTCAGCAGGCAATCAGGTTCTTGCTGAAATTGAAGAAGTAGTAGAGAGGGCGCATAGTCAATTTAAAAATGAATAAAAAAGAGAGACTTGAAAAAATTAGACGATTTGTGACAGATTATCAAATCGGTACACAAGAAGAAATTGTAGAACACTTGAAAGAGGCAGGTATCAGTGCCACTCAGGCAACGGTATCACGAGATATCAAAGAACTGGGGATTGTCAAAATTCCTTTGAGAGATAACACCTATGTCTATGAATTGCCAAAATCAATCGTAAAAAGTTTGCAACTAGCTGAAGACAATATCGAATCGGCAGAATTGATGGACAAGATGATCAATCTCCAAGTTATCCCTGGAAATACAGCTTTTGTAAAAGCTCAGTTAACCGAGACTTTTGCGGACAAGATTTTTAGCTGTTTAGCTGATGATAGCTCGATTTTAGTCATTGCCAGAAGTGAAAGTCTAGCTGAGGAAATCTTTGAACAAGTAAAAAATTGGTAGGTCTATATGTTACTTGAAATTTCGATAAAAAACTTTGCCATTATTGAGGCTATTTCCCTCAATTTTGAAAAGGGAATGACTGTCCTGACTGGTGAAACGGGTGCAGGGAAGTCGATTATCATTGATGCCATGAATATGATGTTGGGAGCTCGTGCGACGACAGATGTTATTCGTCATGGGGAGCCAAAGGCAGAGATTGAGGGGCTTTTTTCAGTTGAGAATAGTCGCCTTTTACAGGAAATTTTTGATGAGCAAGGTTTGGAAATGGGTGATGAAATTATCATCCGTCGAGAAATTCTGCAAAATGGTCGTAGTATTAGTCGTGTCAATGGCCAGATGGTTAATCTGTCTGTTTTGCGTGCTATTGGGCAACATCTTGTGGACATTCATGGTCAGCATGACCAAGAAGAGTTAATGCGTCCTCAACTGCACATCCAAATGTTGGATGAATTTGGCGATGCAGCTTTTTGGGACTTGAAAGAAACCTATCAAACGAGTTTTGATGCCTATCGAAAAATGCGCAAGCAGGTTCTGGAAGTTAAGAAAAACCAACAGGAACACAAGGCACGTATCGAAATGTTGGAATTTCAAATGGCAGAGATTGAGGCAGCAAACTTGCAGGCTGGAGAAGACCTAGCTCTCAACCAAGAGCGAGAGAAGCTTCTCAACCATAAAAATATCGCGGATACGCTGACCAATGCCTACAGTATGTTGGACAATGAAGACTTTTCGAGTCTAGCCAATGTTCGTTCAGCCATGAATGACATGGAAAGTGTCGAAGAGTATGACCCTGAATACCGTGAAATTTCAAGCTCTCTGTCTGAGACCTACTATGTCTTAGAAGATATTAGCAAACGTTTGGAAGCTATCATTGAGGATCTTGATTTTGACGGCAATCGTCTCATGCAGGTTGAGAATCGTTTGGACCTCCTTCATACCATTACGCGTAAATATGGTGGGACTGTAGACGATGTCTTGCTTTATTTTGCCAAAATTACAGAAGAATACAATCTCCTGACAGGCAATAATCTTTCTTCTGAAGACATGGAAGCAGAGCTCAAGAAATTAGAAGTCAATCTTGTTGATTTGGCAGGTCAGCTTGCATCTGCTCGTCATGATTTGGCCCAGCAGCTAGAAGCAGAGATTAAACAAGAACTGCAAGACCTCTATATGGAAAAAACCCAGTTTCAGGTTCGTTTTAGCAAGGGAAAATTCAGTCGTGAGGGAAATGAAATGGTCGAGTTTTACATTTCAACCAACCCTGGCGAAGACTTTAAACCCTTGGTTAAGGTTGCGTCTGGTGGGGAATTATCCCGTCTCATGCTAGCCATTAAGTCTGCCTTTTCACGTAAAGAAGGCAAGACCAGCATAGTCTTTGATGAGGTGGATACAGGAGTTTCAGGCCGTGTAGCTCAGGCTATTGCACAGAAGATTCACAAGATTGGCCAGCATGGTCAGGTTCTGGCTATTTCCCATTTGCCACAAGTGATTGCGATTGCGGATTATCAATTCTTTATTGAGAAGATTAGCAATGACCATTCAACAGTTTCGACTGTTCGTCTTTTGACGGTTGAAGAGCGAGTGGAGGAAGTTGCCAAGATGTTGGCAGGTGATGATGTGACGGAAGCAGCCCTGACGCAAGCCAGAGAATTGTTGAGAAACAGGGAGAAATAAGATGACAGACTATTATGTAATTGGAGATGTTCATGGAAAAGCTGGGATGCTAGAAGACCTTCTCAAAACATGGGATGGTCAGACCCAGTTGCTCTTTCTAGGGGACTTGATTGATCGTGGTGAAGATAGTCGCCGTGTCCTTGAAATGGTCAAGGACTTGGTTGACAATCAAGGGGCTATCTGTTTGTCAGGAAATCACGAGTATATGTTTTTGACTTGGCTAGATGACCCAGAAGAAAGCTATGACCACTATCGTCGCAATGGTGGAGATACAACCATTAACTCTATCCTAGGTCGTCCCTTGGATGCACCAGTTGATGGAGTTGAGGATGCCAAGCGTGTTGCTACTGAAGCGGCAGACTTGGTCGAATTTATTCGTCAAATGCCTTTTGTGGTAGAGACAGACAAGTATATCTTTGTTCACGCAGGTATTGATTTGACCTTGGACGACTGGCATGAAACCACAGATTATAAAAAGGTCTGGCTTAGAAAACCATTCCATGAAGCCGAAAATCATACTGGAAAAATCATTGTCTTTGGTCATACACCGGTTTATGGTTTGTTGAAGCAAGAGCGTGGTACTGCTGAGCTTTGGACTACAGAAGATGGCAAGATTGGAATGGATGGAGGAGCTGTTTATGGTGGTGTCCTTCATGGGATTGTCTTTACAGACCAAGGAATGACAGAACACCACTTTATCGAAAATGACGGCTTTGTTGCTGAAGATTAGTACTCCTAGCAGGGTATGGTCTTGTCAAAATGTCAAAAACAATTTATAATAAATAGATACCCTGAAAGGAAGAGAATCATGAACTTAGAAGAATTGAAAAAACGACAGGAGAAGATCCGTAACTTCTCTATTATCGCCCATATTGACCACGGGAAATCAACTCTAGCAGACCGCATTTTGGAAAAGACAGAGACAGTTTCCAGTCGTGAAATGCAGGCCCAACTTTTGGATAGTATGGATTTAGAGCGGGAACGTGGGATTACCATTAAGTTGAATGCCATCGAGTTGAATTACACTGCAAAAGATGGGGAAACTTATATTTTTCACTTGATTGATACACCAGGACACGTTGACTTTACCTATGAAGTTTCTCGTTCGCTAGCTGCCTGTGAGGGTGCTATTTTGGTGGTTGATGCTGCCCAAGGAATTGAGGCTCAAACCCTTGCCAACGTTTATCTGGCCTTGGACAATGATTTGGAAATCATGCCAGTCATTAACAAAATTGACCTGCCTGCTGCAGATCCAGAGCGCGTGCGTACAGAGATTGAAGATGTGATTGGTTTGGATGCCAGTGAAGCAGTCTTAGCATCTGCCAAGGCTGGTATCGGTATCGAAGAAATTCTTGAGCAAATCGTAGAAAAAGTGCCAGCGCCAACGGGTGATGTGACGGCACCACTTAAGGCCTTGATTTTCGACTCTGTTTACGATGCCTACCGTGGAGTTATTCTCCAAGTTCGTGTCATGGATGGGGTGGTCAAACCTGGCGATAAGATTCAGCTCATGAGCAATGGCAAGACCTTTGATGTGACGGAAGTTGGTATTTTTACACCCAAAGCAGTTGGTCGTGATTTTCTTGCGACTGGTGACGTTGGTTACATTGCGGCTTCTATCAAGACGGTTCAGGACACTCGTGTGGGTGATACCGTTACCTTGGCAACCAATCCTGCGGCAGAGCCATTACATGGCTACAAGCAGATGAATCCTATGGTCTTTGCGGGTCTCTATCCAATTGAGTCAAACAAGTACAATGACCTACGTGAAGCTCTTGAAAAATTGCAACTGAATGATGCTAGTCTCCAATTTGAACCAGAAACATCTCAGGCACTTGGATTTGGTTTCCGTTGTGGTTTCCTTGGACTTCTCCATATGGATGTTATCCAAGAACGTTTGGAACGTGAGTTCAACATCGATCTCATCATGACAGCTCCATCCGTTATTTATAAGGTTAATTTGACCGATGGTGAGTCAATGGATGTGTCTAACCCGTCTGAGTTCCCAGACCCAACTAAGATTGCGACCATTGAAGAACCATATGTTAAAGCGCAAATCATGGTACCACAGGAATTCGTCGGAGCAGTAATGGAATTGGCTCAGCGCAAGCGTGGGGACTTTGTGACTATGGACTATATCGATGATAACCGTGTTAATGTCATCTATCAAATTCCGCTTGCTGAAATCGTCTTTGATTTCTTTGATAAGCTCAAGTCTTCAACTCGTGGTTATGCAAGCTTTGACTACGAATTGTCAGAATATCGCCCATCTAAGCTGGTCAAAATGGACATCCTTCTCAATGGAGACAAGGTGGATGCCCTCAGCTTCATCGTTCACAAGGACTTTGCCTACGAACGTGGGAAACTCATCGTTGATAAACTAAAGAAAATCATCCCTCGCCAACAATTTGAGGTTCCAATCCAAGCAGCTATTGGACACAAGATTGTCGCTCGTACTGATATCAAGGCCCTTCGTAAGAACGTACTTGCTAAATGTTATGGTGGTGACGTTTCTCGTAAACGTAAGCTCCTTGAAAAACAAAAAGCTGGTAAGAAACGTATGAAAGCCATCGGATCAGTTGAAGTCCCACAAGAAGCCTTCCTCAGCGTCTTGAGTATGGATGAAGAATAAGTTATCAGAATTGTTTTTCTTGTTAATAGGAAATTTATATAAGAATCAATAGTAAAGCAGGCTTAGATGGTCTGCTTTTTTAGTTTTTATACTCTTCGAAAATCTCTTCAAACCACGTCAGCGTCGCCTTGCCGTATGTATGGTTACTGACTTCGTCAGTTCTATCTACAACCTCAAAACCATGTTTTGAGCTGACTTCGTCAGTCTTATCTACAACCTCAAAACAGTGTTTTGAGCAACCTGCGGCTAGCTTCCTAGTTTGCTCTTTGATTTTCATTGAGTATTAGAACAGAAAAAATGCTTGGAGTATTTGTTTGTGTGTTTATTTTTATATAACAAACTATAAACACAACAAAAATATAAAAAAAGAGACAAAAAACAACAGAAAAATATTGACAACGATTTCATATAGTGTTATACTTATAGCATAAAGTTAATGGAAAGAAGGGAAAACCTTATGGGATTAGATCATTTCTTTGACAAAAACCTTGTGTTTTGCTTAGAAGCGGATAATCAAGAACATCTCTTTGATCAGGTTGCAACTTTATTGGAAGAACGAGAAATCGTAACTCCAACCTATCGTGAAGCCTTGATCACGCGTGAAAAGTCATTTCCAACTGGCTTAGATATGGAATTTTTAGGTAAGGATTTGCCGAATGTGGCTATTCCTCATACAGATATTGTTCATAATCTAGCTGAAAAAGTTGTGGTCGTTCGATTAGAAAAACCAGTGACTTTCCACAATATGATTGCACCAGATAAGGAAGTAGAAGTATCCTTGCTCTTCTTTATCATTAATAACTCAAGTTCAAGTCAAACCAACATTCTTGCTCAGTTGATGGACTTCTTTACTGGAAATGGTCATCTTGAAGACCTATCAAAAATTTCTGAACCAGAAGCCCTCTATGCTTATATCGCTGAAGCAATCGCTTAATCTTGTCTATTAAAAATATTAAATCGGAGGAAATCCATATGATTAAAATTCTTGCCGCCTGCGGTGCAGGTGTTAACTCAAGCCACCAAATTAAAAGTGCTCTTGAAGAAGAACTTTCAAACCGTGGTTACGATGTTCACTGTGATGCAGTTATGGTAAAAGACGTTAACGAAGACCTTATCAAAGGTTATGACATCTTCACACCAATTGCTGCGACAGATCTTGGTTTTGAACCAGGTATCCCAGTTATCGAAGCTGGGCCAATCTTGTTCCGTATTCCAGCTATGAGTGCTCCAGTATATGATAATATTGAAGTAGCTATCAAAGAATACGGATTAAGCTAATTTTAATTTGTTAACATTCATAAATAAAAAAGGGAGGAACTGTTATGGATGCAATCTTTGGTCTAATCAAAGACTTTTTCACACCTATCTTAGATATGGGTGGACCTGTCATCATGCTAATCATTTTGACGGTATTGGCTTTACTTTTTGGAGTGAAATTCTCCAAAGCGCTTGAAGGTGGTATCAAACTTGCCATCGCTCTTACAGGTATCGGTGCCATCATCGGTATGCTAAACACTGCTTTCTCAGCATCACTAGCAAAATTCGTTGAAAACACAGGTATCCAATTGAGTATCACTGACGTTGGTTGGGCACCACTTGCCACAATCACTTGGGGATCTGCTTGGACACTTTACTTCTTGCTCATCATGTTGATTGTCAACGTAGTGATGCTTGCTATGAAGAAAACTGATACACTTGACGTTGATATCTTCGATATCTGGCACTTGTCTATCACAGGTCTTTTGATTAAATGGTATGCAGACAACAACGGTGTGAGCCAAGGGGTTTCACTATTGATTGCTACAGCAGCTATTGTACTTGTTGGGGTTCTTAAAATTATCAACTCTGACTTGATGAAACCTACATTTGATGACCTTCTTAACGCACCAAGTTCATCTCCAATGACTTCAACTCACATGAACTACATGATGAACCCAGTTATCATGGTTTTGGATAAGATTTTTGAAAAATTCTTCCCAGGTCTTGATAAATATGACTTTGATGCTGCTAAATTGAACAAGAAAATCGGTTTCTGGGGATCTAAATTCTTCATCGGTTTCATTCTTGGTATCGTTATCGGTATTATGGGAACTCCACATCCAATTGAAGGTGTTGCCGATGCAGATAAATGGCGTCTCGTTATCAAAGGTTGGTTGTCTCTTGGTTTGACTGCCGGTGTATCTTTGGAACTCTTCTCACTTATCGGTTCATGGTTCATCGCCGCTGTAGAACCTCTTTCACAAGGTATTACAAACGTTGCTACTAAACGTCTTCAAGGACGTAAATTCAATATCGGTCTTGACTGGCCATTCATCGCTGGTCGTGCTGAAATCTGGGCTTGTGCCAACGTACTTGCACCAATCATGTTGATTGAAGCTGTGCTTCTTTCAAAAGTCGGAAATGGTATTTTGCCACTTGCAGGTATCATCGCTATGGGTGTTACTCCAGCTCTCTTGGTTGTAACTCGTGGTAAATTGCTCCGTATGATCATCTTCGGAACACTCTTGTTGCCACTCTTCCTTCTTTCAGGTACACTTATCGCACCATTTGCAACAGAACTTGCTAAAGGTGTAGGTGCCTTCCCAGCAGGTGTGAGTGAAACTCAATTGATTACTCACTCTACTCTTGAAGGACCAATCGAAAAACTTCTTGGCTGGACAATTGGTAACACTACAACTGGTGATATCAAAGCAATCCTTGGTGCTGTAGTCTTCCTTGTATTCTATATCGGTATCTTTGCTTGGTACAGAAAACAAATGATCAAACGTAATGAAGAGTACGCAGCAAAAGCAAAATAATTCGCTCCTATAAAATGTAAGCTCAATGAAAATCAAAGAGCAAACTAGAAAGCGAGTCGCAGGTTGCTCAAAATACAGTTTTGAGGTTGTAGATAAGACTGACGAAGTCAGTGACCATATCTACGGCAAGGCGACGCTGACGAAGTTTGAATTGGATTTTCGCAGAGTGTAAATTGTTGAAACTAGGTTGTCATACCATTAGGAGTGACAGCCTAGTTTTTTATAAACTATCAAGAAATCGGAGAAAATAATGGTAATTGAATTAAAATCAGAACAATTAAGAGTTCAATTTAACAGTTTTGGTGGGGCTCTTTCTTCTATAAAAGATGCTGAAGGTCTTGAGTATTTGTGGCAAGGAGATGCTACATATTGGAGTGGACAAGCTCCTGTTCTCTTTCCCATTTGTGGTTCATTGAGAGAGGATACAGCACTTTATATAGATGATAATGGACAAGAAAGTAAAGGAAAGATTCCTCGTCATGGTCTGGTCCGCAAGAAAGAATTTGAATTAGTTGAACAGACAGACAAGAGTGTAACTTTTGCAATTGAAGACGATGAAAATAGCTATCAGAACTACCCTTATCATTTCCGCCTAGAAATCACTTATATCCTTACTGGCAAGACAGTACGAACTCAATACAAAATATTTAATAAAGAAACTAGCAAGGTCATGCCTTACTTTATTGGTGGACATCCAGGCTTTAATTGTCCTCTACTGGATGATGAGGTCTATGAAGATTACTATTTAGAGTTTGAGAAAGAAGAGACTTGCTCTGTTCCACGCCCTTTCCCAGAAACAG
This sequence comes from Streptococcus sp. k-402, assembly GCF_013277515.1. GTDB lineage: Bacteria > Bacillota > Bacilli > Lactobacillales > Streptococcaceae > Streptococcus. The sequence goes on from NZ_VMNB01000004.1 coordinate 183,558, forward strand.
GTATGTTGGATTTCCAAGATAGAAGTCCATGGCTAGAGGGACAAAAAGAAATAGATCTTAGTTATGATCTTTTCAGCACAGATGCAGTGACTTTGGATGAATTGCAATCTCGAACAATTGTCCTTCGTTCTCGTAAACATGATAAGGGATTGAAAGTGCACTTTGCAGAGTTTCCAAACCTCATCATCTGGTCAACTTTGAACAAGGGACCTTTCATTGCCTTTGAACCATGGTCTGGCTTGTCAACATCCCTTGAAGAAGGAGATCATTTAGAAGATAAGAAGAATGTTCGTCTCTTAGAAGCCAATCAGGTTGAAGAAATAGGGTTTGAGATAGAAGTTTTATAAAAAAGTAAAAAATAAATAACAAAAACAAACATAAACTGTTGACTTTTTCAAACAATAGTAGTATATTATGTTTGTGAGGACTAATTGACTGTTTTTTAAATACAGCCAATACACTGCTGGAATCCAGCATAGAAAAAATAAAAAGGAGTATACAATATGTCTATTGTTATCGGTGCAGATGCTGCAGGTTTGAGATTGAAAGAAGTTGTGAAAGACTTCTTAGAAAAAGAAAATTTCCACGTTGTGGATGTTACAGCTGAAGGTCAAGACTTTGTTGATGTGACTCTCGCTGTTGCTGCAGAAGTTAACAAAGAAGAACAAAATCTTGGTATTGTGATTGATGCTTACGGTGCTGGTCCATTTATGGTCGCAAGAAAAATCAAAGGAATGGTTGCTGCAGAAGTATCTGATGAACGTTCTGCTTATATGACTCGTGGTCACAACAACTCACGTATGATCACTATGGGTGCACAACTTGTTGGTGATGAATTGGCTAAAAACATTGCTAAAGGATTTGTTAACGGTAAATACGATGGTGGACGTCACCAAATTAGGGTCGACATGTTGAACAAAATGTGCTAATACTCTTCAAAAATCAAGATAATCTGTCGTCAGCTCACTTTAGCTAACCTCAGTTATGCTTGCAGCTCGCTTCCTAAGCTAATCTTGATTTTTCTTGAGTAAGGATAAATGATATTAGATTTATATAATTAATCGGAGGGAATAACTAATGAGAATTGCAATTGGATGTGACCACATCGTAACAGATGAAAAAATGGCGGTTTCAGAATTTTTGAAATCAAAAGGATATGAAGTCATTGACTTTGGTACATATGACCATACACGTACTCACTACCCAATCTTTGGTAAAAAAGTAGGGGAAGCTGTAACTAGCGGTCAAGCTGATCTTGGGGTATGTATCTGTGGTACTGGTGTTGGTATCAACAACGCTGTAAATAAAGTTCCTGGTGTTCGTTCTGCCTTGGTTCGTGATATGACAACAGCTCTTTATGCTAAAGAACAATTGAACGCTAACGTTATCGGTTTTGGTGGTAAGATTACTGGAGAATTGCTCATGTGTGACATCATTGAAGCTTTCATCCATGCTGAATACAAACCATCTGAAGAAAACAAAAAATTGATTGCGAAAATTGAACACCTTGAAAGTCACAATGCTCAACAAACAGACGCAAACTTCTTCACTGAATTCCTTGAAAAATGGGATCGCGGAGAATACCACGACTAAGAGGTGACTTATGATTTTAACAGTCACAATGAACCCATCCATTGATATTTCCTATCCCTTGGATGAGTTGAAGATTGATACTGTCAATCGTGTGGTGGATGTAACCAAAACGGCTGGTGGTAAGGGACTCAATGTTACCCGAGTACTTTCAGAATTTGGAGATTCAGTTCTTGCTACTGGTTTAGTGGGTGGCAAACTTGGTGAGTTTTTGGTTGAACATATCGATGATCAAGTAAAGAAAGATTTCTTCTCAATTCAGGGAGAAACTCGTAACTGTATTGCTATTCTCCACGGTGACAACCAAACTGAAGTTCTTGAAAAAGGACCTGAAGTTCTTGAACAAGAAGGTCAAGACTTTTTGGATCATTTCAAAAAACTCTTGGAGTCAGTTGAAGTAGTAGCTATCTCAGGTAGTCTGCCAGCTGGCCTTCCAGTTGATTACTATGCGAGCTTGGTAGAACTTGCTAATCAAGCTGGCAAGCCTGTTGTCTTGGACTGCTCTGGTGCAGCACTTCAGGCGGTTCTTGAATCATCACATAAACCAACAGTCATCAAACCAAATAATGAGGAATTGTCTCAGCTTCTTGGAAGAGAAGTTTCTGAGGATTTGGATGAATTAAAAGAAGTCCTTCAAGAACCTTTGTTTGCAGGTATTGAATGGATTATCGTTTCACTTGGTGCCAACGGTGCTTTTGCCAAACATGGTGACACTTTCTACAAGGTAGATATTCCTAGAATTCAAGTGGTTAACCCTGTCGGATCTGGAGATTCGACTGTGGCAGGTATTTCTTCAGGACTGCTTCATAAAGAATCGGATGCAGAACTACTCATCAAGGCAAATGTCCTTGGTATGCTCAATGCTCAAGAAAAAATGACTGGTCATGTCAACATGGCCAACTATCAAGCTCTATATGATCAATTAATAGTAAAAGAGGTATAAAATGGCTTTAACAGAACAAAAACGTGCACGCTTAGAAAAACTTTCTGATGAAAATGGAATCATCTCAGCTCTTGCATTTGACCAACGTGGTGCTTTGAAACGCCTTATGGCTCAACACCAAACAGAAGAACCAACAGTGGCTCAAATGGAAGAACTGAAAGTCTTGGTAGCAGATGAATTGACTAAATACGCTTCATCTATGCTTCTTGACCCTGAATATGGACTTCCAGCGACTAAAGCTCTTGATGAAAAAGCTGGTCTTCTCCTTGCTTATGAAAAAACAGGTTATGACACAACAAGCACAAAACGTTTGCCAGACTGTTTGGATGTTTGGTCTGCAAAACGTATCAAAGAAGAAGGTGCAGATGCAGTTAAATTCTTGCTTTACTATGATGTAGATAGCTCAGACGAACTCAACCAAGAAAAACAAGCTTACATCGAACGTATCGGTTCTGAATGTGTAGCTGAAGATATTCCATTCTTCCTTGAAATCCTTGCTTACGATGAAAAAATTGCTGACGCAGGTTCTGTAGAATACGCGAAAGTAAAACCACACAAAGTTATTGGTGCTATGAAAGTCTTCTCAGACCCACGCTTTAACATTGATGTCTTGAAAGTAGAAGTTCCTGTTAACATTAAATATGTTGAAGGCTTCGCTGAAGGTGAAGTAGTTTATACACGTGAAGAAGCAGCAGCCTTCTTCAAAGCTCAAGATGAAGCAACTAACTTGCCATACATCTACTTGAGCGCTGGTGTATCAGCTAAACTCTTCCAAGATACTCTTGTATTTGCTCATGAATCAGGTGCAAACTTTAACGGAGTTCTTTGTGGCCGTGCTACATGGGCTGGATCAGTTGAAGCATACATCAAAGATGGTGAAGCAGCAGCTCGCGAATGGCTACGTACAACTGGATTTGAAAATATTGACGAACTCAATAAAGTTCTTCAAACAACAGCGACTTCATGGAAAGAACGCGTGTAAGAAAGTCCTTCTAGTTTAGGAACATGAATCTAAAAAATTTTAAAAAAAGTTGTATGTAAAGGTTTACAAAATAACTTACTTGTGCTATACTTAAATCACAAGTTAATACAAGGTGAGTGTTACTAAGTAATATTAGGCATGATCACGGATGAATTAGGAATCGACTGATTTTCTAGTTCATTTGTGGTCATTTTTTGTACTCATATACCTTTAAGATATAAAAGGAGGTTGACATGTATCGAATTCTAAATCCAATGAATCATAATGTTTCACTTGTCAGAAATGATAAAGGAGAAGAGGTGATTGTAATTGGTAAGGGGATTGCATTTGGAAAGAAGAAGGGGGATTTGATTGCTGAACATCAGGTTGAGAAAATCTTTCGGATGAAGACCGAAGAGTCCAGAGAAAACTTTATGGCTCTCCTCAAAGATGTTCCGCTTGATTTTATCACAGTGACTTATGAAATCATTGATAAGCTATCAAAGAAATATCATTATCCGATTCAAGAGTATCTCTACGTAACCTTGACAGATCATATTTACTGTTCTTACCAAGCTCTAGCACAAGGAAGGTACAAGGATAGTAATCTGCCAGATATTTCCGCTAAGTATCCTGTCGCTTTTCAAATCGCAAATGAAGCATTTGAAATTTACCGTCAGAAGCTAGCAGATCATTTTCCTGAGGATGAAATTATTCGGATTGCTTATCATTTCATTAATGCCGAAGGTGAAAATGAAGTGGAACTTGTGGAGTCGATTGATAAGAGGAAAGAAATTCTCAGGAATGTTGAAGAAGTTCTAAAGGAATATGCAATTCAACGAACCAAAGAGAATACCCATTTCTATGATCGCTTTATGATTCATTTGAATTATTTCTTGGATTATTTAGACAGATCTAGAGATGATAACCAATCACTTCTGGATATGGAAAATCATATCAAACAATCCTATCCAAAAGCGTTCGAGATTGGTTCCAAGATCTATGATGTGATTACGCAACATACGGGTCTTGATTTGTATAAAAGTGAACGAGTTTATCTAGTTCTACATATCCAACGTTTATTATCATAAAAATTATTTAAAATTATATAAGGAGAATTCTATCATGAATAGAGAAGAAGTAACATTGTTAGGTTTTGAAATCGTAGCCTATGCTGGCGATGCTCGTTCAAAACTATTGGAAGCCTTGAAGGCTGCTGAAGTTGGTGATTTTGAAAAAGCGGACGCTCTTGTAGAGGAAGCTGGTAGCTGTATCGCAGAGGCTCACCACGCGCAAACAAGTCTATTGACTAAGGAAGCTTCTGGTGAGGACTTAGCGTATAGTGTCACCATGATGCACGGTCAAGACCACTTGATGACAACCATCTTGTTAAAAGATTTGATGCACCACTTAATCGAACTCTATAAGAGAGGAGTTAAATAATGAATAAACTAATTGCATTTATCGAGAAAGGAAAGCCTTTCTTTGAGAAACTATCTCGTAATATCTATCTTCGTGCTATTCGTGATGGTTTCATTGCAGGTATGCCTGTTATTCTCTTCTCAAGTATTTTTATCTTGATTGCTTTTGTACCAAACTCATGGGGTTTTAAATGGTCTGATGAAGTTGTAGCCTTTCTGATGAAACCTTACAGCTATTCAATGGGGATTTTGGCTCTCTTGGTAGCTGGTACAACAGCTAAGTCATTGACCGACTCAGTAAACCGTAGCATGGAGAAAACCAATCAAATCAACTATATGTCAACATTGTTGGCAGCAATTGTTGGTTTGTTGATGTTGGCAGCTGATCCTATCGAAAATGGTCTAGCTACTGGATTCTTGGGGACAAAAGGTTTGCTTTCAGCCTTCCTTGCTGCCTTTGTTACTGTAGCCATCTATAAGGTTTGTGTTAAGAACAACGTCACTATTCGTATGCCTGACGAAGTTCCACCAAATATCTCACAAGTATTTAAAGATGTGATTCCATTCACTCTATCAGTGGTTTCTCTTTATGCTCTTGACTTATTAGCACGTCATTTTGTTGGTGCAAGCGTAGCTGAATCAATCGGTAAATTCTTTGCACCATTATTCTCTGCAGCTGATGGCTATCTTGGTATTACCATTATCTTTGGTGCTTTTGCCTTCTTTTGGTTTGTTGGTATCCATGGTCCATCTATCGTTGAACCAGCAATCGCAGCTATTACCTATGCTAATGCTGAAGTCAACTTGAACCTTCTCCAACAAGGTATGCACGCTGACAAGATTCTTACTTCTGGTACACAAATGTTTATCGTTACCATGGGTGGTACAGGTGCGACACTAGTTGTTCCATTCATGTTCATGTGGTTAACAAAATCTAAACGTAACCGTGCAATCGGTCGTGCTTCAGTAGTTCCAACTTTCTTTGGTGTAAACGAACCAATCTTGTTTGGTGCACCGCTTGTATTGAACCCAATCTTCTTCATTCCATTTATCTTTGCTCCAATCGCAAACGTATGGATTTTCAAATTCTTTATTGAAACTCTTGGAATGAACTCATTTACTGCTAATCTACCATGGACAACTCCAGCTCCACTAGGTCTAGTTCTTGGTACGAACTTCCAAGTTCTATCATTCATTCTTGTTGCCCTTCTAATCGTGGTTGACGTTGTCATTTACTATCCATTCCTTAAAGTTTATGACGAACAAATTCTTGAAGAAGAACGTTCAGGTAAGTCTAATGATGAATTGAAAGAAAAAGTTGCTGCAAACTTCAATACTACAAAAGCAGATGCTATTCTTGAGAAAGCGGGTGTCGATGCAGCACAAAATACCATCACTGAAGAAACAAATGTCCTCGTTCTCTGTGCAGGTGGAGGTACAAGTGGTCTCCTTGCAAATGCTTTGAACAAGGCAGCAGCAGAGTACAATGTTCCTGTGAAAGCAGCAGCAGGTGGCTATGGTGCTCACCGTGAAATGTTGCCAGAGTTTGATCTAGTTATCCTTGCCCCTCAAGTTGCCTCAAACTTTGAAGATATGAAAGCAGAAACTGATAAACTCGGTATTAAACTTGCCAAGACAGAAGGCGCTCAATACATCAAATTAACTCGTGATGGAAAAGGTGCTCTTGCATTCGTACAAGCTCAATTCGATTAACGATAGGGACTGTGAAACAGTCTCCTCTCGTTACGGAAATCGCTATGGCGAATTTCCTAATCGCCTTGTTAATTCGTCGGTAAAAAGATATCGTTTTTACCTCCTCATGTCACAATTCGGTGACTTGGTACAAGAAGTGAGATGGAGAAGGATGGCTCACTGACTCCTCTCCTCTCACTTTTACTTTATTTAAATCAAGAAATAGGTGAAAAAAATGACAAAAACATTACCAAAAGACTTTATTTTCGGTGGCGCAACAGCTGCCTATCAAGCAGAAGGTGCTACACATACTGATGGTAAAGGACCAGTAGCGTGGGATAAGTATCTTGAAGATAACTACTGGTACACTGCAGAACCAGCCAGTGACTTTTACAATCGATATCCAGTTGACCTCAAGCTAGCAGAAGAGTATGGTGTCAATGGTATTCGAATTTCTATTGCCTGGTCACGTATTTTCCCGACTGGTTATGGTGAAGTAAATGCTAAAGGTGTTGAGTTTTATCATAATTTATTTGCAGAGTGTCACAAACGTCATGTTGAGCCCTTTGTAACTCTTCATCACTTTGACACGCCAGAAGCTCTACATTCAAATGGCGACTTCTTAAACCGTGAAAACATTGAACACTTTGTAGACTACGCTGCCTTCTGTTTTGAAGAATTCCCAGAAGTAAACTATTGGACAACCTTTAATGAAATTGGGCCAATCGGTGATGGTCAATACTTGGTTGGAAAATTCCCTCCAGGTATTCAGTACGACCTTGCCAAAGTTTTCCAATCGCACCACAATATGATGGTTTCTCATGCGCGCGCTGTAAAACTATATAAAGATAAAGGATATAAAGGTGAAATTGGTGTTGTTCACGCTCTGCCAACCAAGTACCCACTTAATCCTGAAAATCCTGCAGATGTTATTGCGGCAGAGTTGGAGGACATTATCCATAATAAATTTATCTTGGATGCAACTTATCTGGGTCACTACTCTGAAAAGACCCTGGCAGGGGTAGAGGCTATCTTGGCTGCCAATGGTGGTAGCTTGGATCTTCGTGAAGAAGATTTCACAGCATTAGAAGCTGCAAAAGACTTGAACGACTTCCTTGGAATCAATTACTATATGAGTGACTGGATGGAAGCCTTTGATGGAGAAACTGAAATTATCCATAATGGTAAAGGTGAAAAGGGAAGCTCTAAATACCAAATCAAAGGTGTTGGTCATCGTGTAGCTCCGGATTATGTACCACGTACGGACTGGGATTGGATTATCTACCCTCAGGGTTTGTATGACCAAATCATGCGTGTGAAGAAAGATTATCCTAACTATAAGAAGATTTACATCACTGAAAATGGTCTTGGATATAAAGATGAGTTCGTTGATAACACTGTTTACGATGATGGCCGTATTGATTATGTAAAACAGCACTTGGAGGTCTTGTCAGATGCGATTGCAGATGGAGCTAATGTAAAAGGTTACTTCATTTGGTCATTAATGGATGTCTTCTCATGGTCAAACGGTTATGAAAAACGTTACGGTCTCTTCTATGTAGACTTTGAAACTCAAGAACGTTATCCTAAGAAATCAGCTCACTGGTACAAGAAAGTAGCGGAAACTCAGATTATAGACTAGTAGATTTAGTCATTAGATATAGAATTTTAGTGAGGCAAAAAGATGTTCAAAGATTTTATTCAATCTATTTATGAAAAAGTTTATATTATCAACTTTGAAAAATGCTCTCAAATACCGTGTTTGACGAATGAAGAACTGAAAAGCCTTGGGAAATGGTATGTCTCTACCGGTAAAGAATGGATTTGTCATTCAGATTATGAGCTGGAAGAATTTAAAAATTTGTTTTTAAATTTTATCAATCCTGAAGAACGGGATACTATCTCCTTTGATTCAGATTTTATGCCGTTTCAACAATCGTAACCAATTTCCAAAAAAGTTAAATCTCGTATTTAGTACGCTGCAAAACTTTTATCTAATCACGTTGCTTATACTCAATGAAAATCAAAGAGCAACTTTAAACTAGAAAGCAAGTCGCAGGTTTCTCAATGCATAGCTTTGAGGTGGCAGATAAAGCAATTGGGCAAAAAGTCTTTAACGCAGAAAAACGCATAATATCAGGTGTTGAAAACCTTGATACTATGCGTTTTATTGTGGGAAGATTTACTTCTGAAATTGAGTTGTTAACCAGAATCTTTCAGGTTTATTAAGGCTTGATGACTTTAGTAAGTTTAGATAGCTCAAAAAGGATTGAATCACTTAGTTTAGAATCTGAAACAATAGTATCAAGATTTGATACATTATAAAAAGTATAAAAATCAAACTTATTGAACTTACTATGATCTGCGAGTAAATATTTTTTATTAGAATTATTTAAAGCGATGCGTTGAGCCTCTCCCTCTTCCTCGCTAAAAGTAGCTAGAGCTCCGTTTTGAATACCATTACAGCTAACGAAAGCTTTAGAAAATTGGAGATTAGAGAGATTTTGTAGGGTCAATGTGCCAACAAAAGCACCTGTAATATCGCGATAATTTCCACCTATCAAAATCAAATCTGTTAATTTTCGTTCGCTTAAAATCAGAAAAACAGGTAGACTGTTGGTCACGACGCGGATATTGTCAATAGGCAACTCACGCGCAAAAAATTCTAATGTTGTTCCTGGTCCAATAAAAATAGTTTCTCTTTCTTCTACTAGACTGCCTGCAAAACGGGCTATTTCTTGTTTTTCTGCCGTTTGGAGGGCTTGTTTTTCAATATTTGATCGCTCATTAGTCAAAAGGGAGTTGGTTCGAAGTTTTTCAGCTCCACCATGCACACGAATCAGCAAATCTTTATCAGCTAATTCCTGTAAATAGCGCCTTGCAGTCATATCTGAAACGGCTATTTCGTCCATAATCTGTTTAACCGTTATGGTTCCTTTACTATTTACTATCTCTAAAATTTTGGTTAATTTTTCTTGTTTGAGCATATTATCACCTCGTTTCCTACTACTATCTTACCATAAACTAGCTCATCATTCAAATACAAAAACAACAAAATAAAACAAAAACAAAAATATCGAGGTTCATTTTCAAAACTTTCGATATTTTTATTAAGTTATTATTTTGTTGTTTCTAGTTTATTTTTTATGATTGAGAGTGGTGGAGAATTATACTCAATGAAAATCAAAGAGCAAACTAGGAAGCTAGCCGTAGGTTGCTCAAAACACAGTTTTGAGGTTGTAGATAAGACTGACGAAGTCAGTGAGCATATCTACGGCAAGGCGAAGCTGACGTGGTTTGAAGAGATTTTCGAAGAGCATTAGTCCAAACCGTAGTTGTAGTCATCATCTTGCATGGCTTCAACTTCGCCAAGAAGGTAACCATTTCCGACTTGAGAGAAGAAGTCATGGTTGGAAGTTCCTGTTGAAATACCGTTCATAACGATTGGGTTGACATCTTCAGCTGAATCTGGGAAAAGTGGATCTTGTCCCATGTTCATGAGAGCTTTATTGGCATTGTAGCGAAGGAAGGTTTTAACCTCTTCAGTCCAACCAACACCGTCATAAAGACTCTCTGTGTAGCCTTCTTCATTTTCATAAAGAGTATAGAGTAGGTCGTACATCCATTCTTTGAGTTTTTCTTGCTCTTCTTCAGGCAATTCATTGAAACCAAGTTGGAATTTGTAACCAATGTAGGTTCCGTGAACAGACTCGTCACGAATAATCAATTTAATGATTTCTGCAACGTTGGCTAGTTTGTTGTTACCGAGATAGTAGAGGGGAGTGAAGAAACCAGAGTAGAAGAGGAAGGTTTCGAGGAAGACGCTGGCAACTTTCTTTTCAAGTGGGCTGCCGTTTAGGTAGATTTCGTTGACAATCTCAGCCTTCTTTTGTAGGTAAGGATTGGTATTGGTCCATTCGAAAATTTCTTCAATCTCAGCCTTAGTATTCAAGGTAGAAAAGATTGATGAGTAAGATTTAGCGTGGACAGATTCCATAAATTGGATGTTATTGAAAACAGCTTCCTCATGTGGTGTACGGATGTCTGCGCGAAGGGCTTGAACCCCAGTTTCAGATTGCATAGTGTCAAGAAGGGTTAAACCACCAAAAACTTTTCCGACCAAGTCTTTCTCTTTGTTAGATAGCTTTCTCCAGTCATCCAAGTCGTTTGATAAGGGAATACGTGTATCGAGCCAAAATTGCTCCGTCAGTTTTTCCCAAGTTGATTTGTCGATGACATCTTCGATGGCATTCCAGTTAATGGCTTTGTAGTAAGTTTCCATTTAAAATCTCTTTCTGTGTTTAGTATTGCGAACTCACAATTATTTCTACTTTACCATAATTCTATAGGAGTATCGCACAAAAAGTCGGAAGCCCGACTTTTAAAATGTTACATAAATTATGTTATGACATAGTAGATTTGATTTTATCAGTGCTGCTTAGGGAAAAATAATGTTTCTATGCTAGAAACTAAATCACACAGCTTTCACATTGGTTGGCACCGACTTCTCCACCATCATCTGTAAAGGTACGGACGTAGTAGATAGACTTGATACCCTTGTTAAAGGCATAGTTACGAAGGATAGACAAGTCACGTGTCGTTTGTTTGTTTTCTTTTTTCCATTCGTAAAGACCTTTTGGGATGTCACTACGCATGAAGAGGGTGAGTGAAAGTCCTTGGTCCACGTGCTCAGTCGCAGCAGCGTAAACATCAATCACCTTACGCATATCCATGTCGTAGGCAGAAGTGTAGTAAGGAATGGTTTCTGTTGACAAACCAGCAGCAGGATAGTAGATTTTACCGATTTTCTTCTCTTGGCGTTCTTCGATACGTTGCGTAATCGGGTGGATAGAAGCAGAAACGTCGTTGATGTAGCTGATAGAACCATTTGGCGCTACAGCAAGGCGGTTTTGGTGGTAAAGACCATCTGCTTGAACCTTGTCACGAAGCTCAGCCCAATCAGCAGCACTTGGGATAAAGACATCTTTGAAGAGTTCTTTGACACGGTCTGATTTTGGAACAAACTCGCCAGTCACATACTTGTCAAAGTAGCTTCCCTTAGCATAGTCTGATTTTTCAAAGTTGTGGAAGGTGATACCACGTTCACGCGCAATATTGTTTGACTCAACTAAAGTCCAGTAGTTCATGAGCATGAAGTAGATGCTTGTAAATTCAACAGACTCAGGCGATCCATATTCAATGAGTTGTTGGGCAAGGTAGCTGTGAAGTCCCATGGCACCAAGTCCAAAGGTGTGGGCTTGGCTATTTCCATGGTCAATCGTAGGTACAGCCACGATGTGTGAACTATCTGTAACGAAAGTTAAAGCACGAACCATAGCACGGATAGAACGACCAAAGTCAGGTGAAGTCATCATGTTGACTACGTTGGTTGAACCAAGGTTACATGAAACGTCCGTTCCCATTTGAAGGAATTCTTGAGCATCGTTGATCAAGCTTGGTTCTTGAACTTGAAGAATCTCAGAACACAAGTTGCTCATGATAATCTTACCATCAACAGGATTTGCACGGTTAGCTGTGTCGATGTTGACTACATAAGGGTAGCCAGATTCTTGTTGCAATTTAGAGATTTCAGTTTCCAAATCACGCGCCTTGATTTTTGTCTTGCGGATATTTGGATTTGCGACTAGTTCATCGTATTTTTCAGTGATGTCGATGTAGTTGAATGGCACACCGTATTCAAGCTCTACTGAGTAAGGGCTGAAGAGGTACATTTCTTCATTTTTACGAGCCAATTCGTAGAATTTATCGGGCACCACAACACCAAGTGAGAGGGTCTTAACACGAACTTTTTCATCGGCGTTTTCTTTCTTAGTTGAAAGGAAGGCGATAATATCTGGGTGGAAGACGTTGAGATAGACAACACCGGCACCTTGACGTTGCCCCAATTGGTTAGAGTAAGAGAAGCTGTCTTCGAAGAGTTTCATAACTGGAACGACACCTGAAGCAGCTCCTTCATAGCCTTTAATAGGTGCACCAGCTTCACGAAGGTTGCTGAGGGTAATTCCCACACCACCACCGATACGTGAAAGTTGAAGAGCTGAGTTGATAGAACGTCCGATAGAGTTCATATCATCAGTTACTTGGATTAGGAAACATGATACCAATTCACCACGACGAGCACGTCCAGCATTCAAGAAGGAAGGAGTAGCAGGTTGGTAGCGTTGGTGGATGATTTCATTGGCAATATCGATTGCAATAGCTTCATTCCCATCAGCAAAATAAAGGGCGTTAAAGAAGACACGGTCTTCCATGCTTTCAAGATAATATTCACCGTCATTAGTCTTTAAGGCATATTGATTGTAAAATTTATAAGCTGCCATGAATGACTTGAATTGGAAGTTTTGATCTTTGATAAATTGTGACAATTCTTCCAAAAATTCTGGACGGTATTTCTTGATAAAGGCTGTTTCGATGTAGTTGTGTTCAATGAGGTAGTTGATTTTATCCTTGATTGAATCAAAAACCATAGTGTTTGGAACGACATTTTCTTTAAAGAAGGCATCCAAGGCTTCCTTATCTTTATGAAGCATGATTTGTCCATTAACAGGACGGTTAATTTCGTTATTGAGACGGAAGTAAGTCACGTCTTCAAGATGTTTTAATCCCATAAAATTTCCCTTATCTAATTACAAAAGAAAGGCCTCTAAGTCAGCCCTAGAAGCAGTTTCTTCTGGATGATTACTAAGCTTATGCTAATTGTTTCAGTTTTCCTGGTTGGAAACCTGAAAAGACTTCAGTTGGTGTTTGGATAACAGGAGCTGCGCTAAAACCGAGTTCTTTGACTTGATCGATGTACTCAGGCTGCTCATCAAGATTGATTTCTTTATATTCAACGTTATTACTGTCCAAGAAACGCTTGGTCATTTTACATTGGACACAATTGTTTTTAGAATAAACGGTTACCATTGTGTAACTCCTCTTTAAAATTTAATTCTATCCTAGTATATCAGAAAATAAAATTTTGTCAATGATTTGAACTAAATATAGTGGTCTATTTTTCTAGTCAAGCTCACAAAACACAATATGTAGTGTTTGTTTTATAAAACAGCAATGATTATCCTATAAATCGTTTTTAAAGAAACTATATCCTGTGTTTTGTTATCTAGGATAGAAGATTTTCAGCAAGTTATCTGAAAGGAAATTGAAGGAAAATCCAGAAAATGCTTGAAAAAAATCCTAGAAGATGGTATAATACCAAATTGTAAGGGTTATCACATATAACTCAAAAAAGAAAGAACAAAAGGAGAGTCAAACTATGGCTTCTAAAGATTTCCACGTAGTGGCAGAAACAGGTATTCACGCACGTCCAGCAACATTGTTGGTACAAACTGCTAGCAAATTTGCTTCAGATATCACTCTTGAGTACAAAGGTAAATCAGTTAACCTTAAATCAATTATGGGTGTTATGAGTCTTGGTGTTGGCCAAGGTGCTGACGTAACTATCTCAGCTGAAGGTGCAGATGCAGATGACGCTATCGCTGCAATCTCAGAAACAATGGAAAAAGAAGGATTGGCATAAGGGAAATGACAGAAATGCTTAAAGGAATCGCAGCATCTGACGGTGTTGCAGTTGCAAAAGCATATCTACTCGTTCAACCGGATTTGTCATTCGAGACTATTTCAGTCGAAGATACAAACGCAGAAGAGGCTCGTTTGGATGTTGCTCTTGAAGCTTCTCAAAACGAGCTTTCTCTTATCCGCGAGAAAGCTGTAGGTACGCTTGGTGAAGAAGCGGCTCAAGTTTTTGACGCTCATTTGATGGTTCTTTCTGACCCAGAATTGATTGGTCAGATTAAAGAAACAATCCGTGCTAAGAAAGTCAATGCAGAAGCAGGTCTTAAAGAAGTGACTGACATGTTCATCACTATCTTTGAAGGCATGGAAGACAACCCATACATGCAAGAACGTGCAGCGGATATCCGCGACGTGACAAAACGTGTATTGGCAAACCTTCTTGGTAAGAAATTGCCAAACCCAGCTTCTATCAATGAAGAAGTAATCGTGATTGCGCATGACTTGACACCATCTGATACAGCTCAATTGGACAAAAACTTTGTAAAAGCTTTTGTAACAAACATCGGTGGACGTACAAGCCACTCAGCTATCATGGCACGTACACTTGAAATTGCAGCTGTATTGGGAACAAATAATATCACTGAAGTGGTGAAAGACGGTGATATCCTTGCCGTTAACGGAATTACTGGTGAAGTGATTATCAACCCAACAGATGAACAAGCGGCAGAATTTAAAGCAGCTGGTGAAGCTTATGCTAAACAAAAAGCTGAATGGGCACTTTTGAAAGATGCTCAAACAGTGACTGCTGACGGTAAACACTTCGAGTTGGCTGCTAACATCGGTACTCCAAAAGACGTTGAAGGTGTTAACAACAACGGTGCAGAAGCTGTTGGACTTTACCGTACAGAATTCTTGTACATGGATTCTCAAGACTTCCCAACTGAAGATGAGCAGTATGAAGCATACAAGGCTGTTCTTGAGGGAATGAATGGTAAACCAGTGGTTGTTCGTACAATGGATATTGGTGGAGATAAGGAACTTCCTTACTTCGATATGCCACATGAAATGAACCCATTCCTTGGATTCCGCGCCCTTCGTATCTCTATTTCTGAAACTGGAGATGCAATGTTCCGTACACAGATCCGTGCCCTTCTTCGTGCTTCTGTTCATGGTCAATTGCGTATCATGTTCCCAATGGTTGCCCTTTTGAAAGAATTCCGTGCAGCTAAAGCAGTCTTTGACGAAGAAAAAGCAAACCTTCTTGCTGAAGGAGTTGCAGTTGCGGATGATATCCAAGTTGGTATCATGATTGAAATTCCTGCAGCAGCGATGCTTGCAGACCAATTTGCTAAAGAAGTAGACTTCTTCTCAATTGGTACAAACGACTTGATCCAATATACAATGGCAGCAGACCGTATGAACGAACAAGTTTCATACCTTTACCAACCATATAACCCATCAATCCTTCGCTTGATCAACAACGTTATCAAGGCAGCTCACGCTGAAGGTAAATGGGCTGGTATGTGTGGTGAGATGGCTGGTGACCAAAAAGCTGTTCCACTTCTTGTCGGAATGGGCTTGGATGAGTTCTCTATGTCAGCAACATCAGTCCTTCGTACACGTAGCTTGATGAAGAAATTGGATACTGCTAAGATGGAAGAGTACGCTAACCGTGCCCTTACAGAGTGTTCAACAATGGAAGAAGTTCTTGAACTTCAAAAAGAATACGTTAACTTCGATTAATGTGTGATCAACCTTGTAACCTAGTTGCAAGGTTTTTTGATGCATTTTGGAAAAGTATAGTCCTATAAAGTCCACTTTTCAATGCTCCAGAGGCATGATATAATATAGGAAAGTAATTAGAATAAGAGAGAAACCATGTCTAAAGAAATTGATATTGAGTATTACCATCAGCTAGCCTTGCAAAAGCAGAAGGAGCACCGTAAAGTTTTAGCCAATCTAAAGAAAAAACCTCCTAAAAACCTAGACAAGATAGCCCAGCAGATTCACCAAGAAGTCTTTTCGGAGATTGATTGCACTGCCTGTGCTAACTGTTGTAAGACTTTGGGTCCTGACTTCAAAGAGGCAGACATCACCCGTATTGCCAAATATTTCAAAATGAAATTGCCGGCCTTTGAAGCTGAATTTCTGCAGGTGGATGAAGATGGAGACAAGGTTTTCAAATCCATGCCTTGCCCATTTTTAGGAGGAGATAATCTCTGCTCTATCTATGATGTTCGTCCAAAGGCCTGTCGTGAATTCCCTCATACTGACCGCAAAAAGATCCATCAAATCAACCATTTGACGATTAAGAATACCTTGACCTGTCCAGCAGCCTATCTCTTTGTTGAGAAATTAAAGGATAAGTTATAGAGATTTAAGGAATAAAAAATTTCTAATAATAACTGGTAATATGAAGGGAGAACTCTGTGCCTAGACCGAAAACAAAAGAGGAGCTAATGCTGGCCTCTAAGGAAAATTATGAAAGCTTAACCTCTTCATCTCCCAACTAAGTGAAGATGAGCTACAGACTCCATTTGATTTTTCAAGAGACCAAAAGAAAAAAGAAGCTCACTGGAAAAGGGATAAAAATCTGCGGGATGTCTTGATCCATCTTTATGAATGGCAGCAGTTACTTTTGACTTGGGTACATTCTAATCAAAAAGGTCACGAAAGACCTTTTCTTCCTGAACCTTATAATTGGAAAACTTATGGAGAAATGAATGTCGCTTTTTGGAAGAAGCACCAGAAAACGACATTAGAAGAAGCAACTAGAATCTTGGTGCAATCACATAGAGAGGTTTTAGAGTTGGTGGAAGGCTTTAGCACTGACGAACTCTTTACCAAAGGTGTCTATAAGTGGACAGGTGGGACAAGTCTAGGTTCCTACTTTGTCAGTAGTACCTCCAGTCATTATGATTGGGCTCTGAAAAAACTCAAAGCTCATCAGAAGAATTGTAAGGGATAGATGGACTGTTTGAAATAGAAAGAATGAGTTCTTTTAAACGTAATACTCTTCGAAAATCAAATTCAAACTGCGTCAACGTCGCCTTGCCGTACTCAAGTACAGCCTGCGGCTAGTTTCCTAGTTTGCTCTTTGATTTTCATTGAGTATTAGTTTTTCTAAAATAATTCTAATCTATTATTCTAGCACTAATAGACTCTTTGGCTAAATCTCCTTTCTACATCTCGTTTCACCAAGAACTTTTTAAGAGAGAAATACTCTAAATTAGTTTTGTTACCGTTTTCAATTAGAGTATACTTTTTTTTTTTAGCATTTCAAGTCTTTTTCTAATTTGGAATTTAGTTTCAAATCTTTTTAACTATATCAACTACATTAAAAGTACTTTCAAAAATAAGTAGACTCTTGCAAGACTTGTTTCGAGTGGACAAGATAAAAAACAGAAAAAAGAAGAAAGTGTAAAAAACTCAATTTTAGGAGAAAACAAGGTTAATAGTCGCATGATATAATGCAATGATGTAAAAATCGAATAAATTGATTGGAAAATTCAAACTAATTTCTAACAATGATTTAAGAATTGTAGTGTCCTAATATAGATTCACTGCACTATAAAACGCATAGTATCAAGGTTGTTCAATACCTGATACTATGCGTGTTTGTGATTTTTAAGATTTTGTGCTTAGAGTTTTTTAATTCCAAGAATGCCATCTTAACCAGATGGTTTTCTTGTCTATTATTGCTGATCTTACAACAACGCCTCAAACTCAGATACTGACATACCCAACTGCTGACTGGCAACCTCGGAAGTCAGAAGTCCTTGGCGAACCATATCCAGAAAGGCAAAAAGTTTTCCACGTTCAAGTCCTTCTGCCCGACCTCTCTCCAACCCTTTTTCTTCAGCTTGTTCCAAGGCATAGTCCTGTGCTAACAAGGCTTGTTCTTCTCGCATACGTAGTTGACTAAACATTTTCCTGTCCTCCTCGGACCAGCTCTTGTAGTCCAGCAGTTGATCTGCTTGGCTGATGGCTCGCTCGGGGCGCTGGGTAAAGGGTTTGTTCCCAAAAAACTCCAACCACGGTTTGCGAATGCTATCTTTGCTGGTTTCTCTGTATTTTCTTAATTCCAAGAACGCCATCTTGACTAGATGGTTTGCTTGACCGTTATTTGTGATGGTTAAGACCTCACCTGTCGTATCCTCGCGCATGCTAAAGCTATGAAAAGCTAAGTCATCTTGGAAATAATTACTATCCACAATGGCGATAGCGTAAACAGGTGCGATATGCTTGTAACTTTGATGAGTATTGCCTTCTTGCTGGCGAATTTTTTCAAGATTTTGATTGACCTGACTGCAAAGGTAAGCCCACAGGCGATTGATGAAAAAATTCTGATGATGTACTTGTATCTCAATGATTACTTGAGTGCCATTATCTAACTCCGCTAAAACATCTATACTGGTATAGAAATCCTGCGCTGAGTACGGCATGGAAGGTAAGACGTGAATATTGCTCCCCTCCAAAATGGTCACATTTTTTGCTGGCAAGTCCAGCATATCGCGGATAAATTGACAAGTGATTTCTGGATTGCTAAAGATTTTCTTAGCAACCAAATCATTAGTCGGGCTGATTCCCGGATGACGTAATGTCATATTCTTTCTCCTTTCATTATAGCACATTTTTAATCTAGGTTTGCTAGATTCAATGCTTCTATCTATTTATTCGTAAAAGAAAGACAAAAGAAGCGAGAAACTTCAAAACTATTACCCCTAATCACTTTCAAAGAGATGAATTTTACTCATATTATTTATTAAAGACTATATTTTACAAAAAAGATTACAAAATCAACCATTTTAGAAAATCCTTACCACTTCCTAGACTATTAATTCTAATGTTTTTTTATACTACTAGCTTGCTCGTCAATAGGTCGTAAAGCAAAATCAGTTGATCCATTCCCCGTACTCGTTCACTCTATAGCCGTCTGGTGTTAGCGATACGAAATTTTCCTAAACCTTTTAAATATAAAAACATCTTTTTCCTCACTTTAGTTTCTAATACTTATTTATCCAGATATAATAGCTTACAATCTTTTAAAATCTTCAAATAAGTTATGATTGTTTCATACTCTTCAAACCATATCAACCTTGCCGTGTATATGTTACTGACTTCATCAGTTTCATCTACAACCTCAAAACGGTGTTTTGAGCAGGCTACGGCTAGCTTCCTAATTTGCTCTTTGATTTTTTGAGTATAAGGACATGTTGGATTCTATGTGCTGTATTGTCAACAATACACTCTTCTTCCTGTATATCTACCAACATGATTTACAGAATTTTATTTTACTATAATTTTACCTATATTCCAAGACAGAAATAAAATAATCAAGAACAAAAACGCATATAACCAATAACT
The DNA here is from genome assembly GCF_013277515.1 of Streptococcus sp. k-402. Lineage (GTDB taxonomy): Bacteria > Bacillota > Bacilli > Lactobacillales > Streptococcaceae > Streptococcus. Next base: position 203,068 of record NZ_VMNB01000004.1, read on the forward strand.
AGCTATATGCATTTTAACACTTAAAGCGAACTGTTAAGTTGCGACTAGTGGTATCCAGTCCTAAGTAAGTCGGAAATATACAGTTTATTTACGACTAGCAAGGCATTTATCCGGCAATAAGAGCTCATCTAAATTGACTTTTTCTTAAAGTAGAAATTTCTACGAAAACTATCTAAATAAACTTTTTATCTCTATGACGGACAAAACATGTCTCAGTTATTCATCAACATCCAAGGTTCTAGTAGTTGACCCACTCCCCATTGGAGTTAACTTTATAACCATCTACTATAGTATTAACCGCTAATCTTCCGCTTTCATTGACATAGTACCATTTGTCTCCAACTTGGAACCATTGATTTACCTTCATTGCACCAGATGATTCCTGATAGTACCAATGGTCTCCATCTTTTATCCAACCAGTTGCCATTGAACCGTTAGCATTGAGATAGTACCACACACCACTGGATTCAACCCAGCCAGTAGACATTGCTCCGCTCTCACTCAAATAATACC
>NZ_VMNB01000004.1:203740-312374 GCF_013277515.1 Streptococcus sp. k-402
TGACCCAACCAGTTGCCATCGCACCAGTAGAACTCAAGTAGTACCATTTATCCGCTTCCTGATGCCAGCCTTTCACCACTTCACCAGCAGATGTATAAAAATACCACGCACCATTTTCTTGCTTCCAACCAGTCGTTATTGGAACTTTAGTCTCAGTTTTAATAACATCTCCTACATAAGATTGGAGGTAACGAGGAGCAAAAGAAGTAAGAGGAGAGTTTGCTACCATTCTATCTGAAGACCCCAAAGATAATTTATCCTTCTCTGACTTCCTTTCTGTCATCTCCTCAGATACATTTTCTCTTACTGTATTCATGGTCTCGACAGGATTTTCTTTCGCATCTTCAGGAATTCTACTGCCAGCTAGTGTAACTGGTAAATCATGCATACTGTCAATTCTACCGGCCAGTAGACCTGTAATTTCTTGACCTGCATCTTCTTTATTAAAGGTGAAAAGTAGAGTTTTTTGATCTGCTTGGGTCAAGAAGGTAGCTTTGTGTCCATTCGCTAAAGTCAAAGTCGGAATAGAATTTACTAGTACCTCAGAATCAAATTGCATAGCTAAGATACCTTGTTCTGCATCCTCTTCTTCTGTTTCCAATTTACGAACGTCCCTGATAGTTACACTCGTTGGATATACCGGATCTTTTGTTAAAAATTCCCAGTTAAATTTTCTAAATGATAGGGTATAGGCATTCTGTCCTTTTTCAGTATGTTCATACAAGATACCATACTCCCCATTTCCTAATTCTTGGAGCGAATTATAGGCAAACTCTCCTTTTTGAATTGGTCTATGATGTAACCAAGTCAAGTCTCCGTTGTCCTCTACACGAGCCAAATGAGCCATTCCATTCGTCCGTTTAGGTCCCCCTGAATTGGTTAAAATGATGTATTCTTTTCCTTCGTGCATGGTGTGAATAGCAGCCATTTGGACATAAACATCTTTAACCTGATTGTATCTCTTGATTTCCTTGTCCCAAGTTTGCCCACCATCTTTACTTGTGGCAACCTGTAAATCACCCGTTAATCCTCTCATAAAGAGTTTCACATCACCATTATTTAACTGTACAGCAACTGACTCAGTATTTTGGGCAGGACTATTATTCATAGTTGAGGAATGAATTTTCCTTCTGCCTACCGTCCTATCATCATTAACAGCAGCTCCAGCCTGCCATGTTTCTCCATGGTCATCTGAATAAATCAAACGAGAAGACTGGGATCCGCTTAGATGGGAGATAGCATTGGTGGTATAAGTAGGAACTAAGATACGACCCTTGTGCTCTCCTGTTCTAAGCACAATTCCTGTACCTGGACCTGTTCCTAAAAATTTCATCCAATCTTGGCGAATTGATGGTGTAATATCTCTTGGTTGCGACCAAGTTTTCCCATCATCATCACTATAGGAAAGCCATAAATAACTAGTGTAGGCTACACGAAATGGATTTTTAGCAGACTGAGCAAAGTAAATATTCCCAAGAAGCTCTTCTCCTTTATAGAGGTCGCCCTTATCTCTGTAGGCTTCTTCTTTTGGATCCACTACAACGCGATAATCTGTTTTTTGATTATTTGCATCATATACTTCTCCGTTTTCTCGAACAGTATATGCTTGATTTTCCCCTTGTTTATATAGTAATTGATAGTGCTTGTCTCCAACTTGTTGATAAGCTTTTTGAGGTTTGTTTGGCATTCCAAAGACAGCTCGACCCTCTGGAAACATATCGTAGATTGAAAAAATTCTCTTTGTGGTAGGATCTTGAACCAAGACCATATCAATATTAAGTGGAGATGGTGCCTGCGGATCTTTTGCTTCTGGATTGTCTCGCAGGTTGGTCAAGGTTAAGGTTGGCTGCCAAGTAGTTCCCCCATTCTCACTTCTCCTAACGACCATAGCAATATCTCCCCAGTCAGAATGGTGGAGACGACGCTGGTCTGCTCCTGCCAGTAATGTTCCTTTATCCGTACGTAGCAAAGCTGGAATCCGATAACTCTTAATTCCTTCACTATTTGGCTTATCATTGACACCACTCATAAACAACTCTTGCTTTTCTGTCAAGACTGCCCCTTCAGCAAGTGACGGCTCAATATCTGTCACATCAAATAACTGGCTACGTTTTTTGACTTCCTCTGGAGTTAGAGCACGATTGTATACAGTCAGATTACGAATAGAAAGATCTGAGCCCCACTTCAGTTCTCCTGCCCTATTAGTTGCACCTAACTGGAGTTTATCTACGTCCGGCATGTCTGCCAGGAATTTCCCTGACTTTTTATTCGTACGAGATAATACACCATTCACATAAAGACGAACCTGACCATTTGGACTATCCTTTCTTGGTCTTTCAACAGTAAAAGTAACCGAATTATACTTGCCTGGTCTAATCTTCAAAGGCGCATCTGTATAACTTCCATAAAATTGACTACCATCAGCTCCACGTCCCTCTATCAAAGCTGTCCCATTATTGATTGCCATTGTAAAGTACTCATTTACTTTAGTTGTACTGGAAGCAGAAAAGAGATTGTAAAAACTAGGACCATCAGCAGCCGGTTTGAACTCCACATGAACAGTTGCATTTTGGAGTCCCTTTACTTTCTCTAATTCATCAGACAAGTCTACTCTTTTTTCGTTTGAATCATTCGTCTCTAAGTCATCTTTTTCTATCACTGTTTCGACATTTTCTAAATCTCGTGCATAGTAATCTCTTGGAATTTTTTCTTCTTGCTTGTCTTCATGTTCTTGCTCATTACCAGAAAGTTCAGTCTCTGAAACAGACTCTACATGCTCTGCAGGAAGAGTTATATTTTCTCCTTCCTCAGAAGGCTGACTCTTTTCTGTATCAGTTAGGGTTGAGCTCCCCCCCCCCCCGAAAGTTGAGTTTCATTTGCCAGAGGTTGCTCACTTGCCCCTTCTTGAGCTAAAACAGGAGACGTTCCAAATACCACTGCTCCTACAATCATAGAAACCGCTCCTACCGATAGTTTCCTAATGCTATAACGACACTTACGTTCTTGAACACTCCGATTCATACTGATCCTCTCTATATCTATATCCCGATTTCTGAAATAAGACATTTACTCCAGAAAATACACTTAGTTTGTCTTTTCTTAACTTTCTTTTACTACAGTTCATTTAAATGACAAAAATGAACTAAACAAACTATCTCAAATCGGTGTCAATTTTCCCCTCTCCTTTCTCCAATCAGACTCCTGCCAATCTAGTTTATCTACCAGGACACCGCTGCAATTAAACTAAAATATCTCTTTATAAGCAAATTATTGGACATCAGCCTATGCTATTTACACCATACTTTCTGCTCAATCCTTATCGAACACTTTTTCAAATAGCTTTTCGTAGGCATAAATACTTATAGAAATAATGGGAAATATAATCAAGCTTACAATCAGAATCTTATCCAACTTAAAGGGGACAATCCCAAATAAGTGAAGAAATAAATCAATCAGAAAACTGTCGAAAAAAACTGTCAAAAGTAGTTCAACTTGTCTTTTTCTCTGCTTTTTTGTCTTGAATGCCTTAAATATCATATTATTCCCCTTTTCTAAGCTTCAATCCCTTCTCTCTATCTGTCATTTCGCATAGCTGCTACTATTTTTACAGCAATCTATCTTTAAATATACATAAAGATAAGATTCTATCACTTTTTATAAGTGTTAGCAAATTTATTATACCTCATTTTTAAAACGCTTTCAATATAGTGTGATATAATAGATTTTAGTTTCAAGAAACTCTTTTATATAATAATGTCCTTGAAAGTAGTTTCAGCTGAACATTTATAGTCCATAAAAAGAAAACAGAGACTCATCTGTTTTTATACTCAATGAAAATCAAAGACCAAACTAAGAAGCTAGCCGCATGATGCTCAAGACACTGTTTTGAGGTTACAGATGAAAGCTGACGTGGTTTGAAGAGATTTTTGGAAAGTATTAACACCTACAGACAAGCCTGACGATAGCAAGAACTACTCTACTCGATAGGTATCGGCTTTTGCTTTCTGAAAAAAATTATTTTAAGCAATTTGACAAAGCTAGCAACAAAAAATTCTATAAATATTTCCATGATAAAACGCATAGTATCAAGCTTGTTCAATACCTGATACTATGCGTGTTTGTGATTTTTAAGATTTTGTGCTTAGAGTCGACTCCTTATTTTAGATATTTAAAAGGAATCTCACTCCCACAGAGCCAGTTATAAACCTGGTCATTGACAAAAACATTCATGGCTTCGTGGGCATACTCAGGCATGATACGATAGGTTTTATCGCAGGTCAGACGATTATAAATCGCAAACTGGGTAATGGGATAGCAAACATCGTCGTCCAAGCCTGTAATCATCTTAACTTCACCCTTGATACGATGAGCAAGATTTTTCACATCGATATAGGCAAGAGTCGCCATGATTTCCTCCTCTGTTTCATGGAAGGGGTCGTGAAACTTGAAATAACGGAAAAGTTCGTCATAGGCCTCACTGGTATTCCCAATCTCAAGGACTCGTCTGAAGTCTGACAAGAAAGGATAGATCGCAACAGTTTTCTCAATTCTAGGATTGAGCGCTGCTGCAACCAGAGCTAAAGCCCCTCCTTGAGAGGCACCATAGCTGGAAAGTCGCTTCTCATCCACCTGAGGCAGACTAGCAATAATTTCAACCAACTGGTAAATGTCCAGATAAACATCCTTATAAAAGAGATGATCCCGACCTTCCACAGCACCACGGATGATATGCCCCTTAACGGTATTCCCTAGAGGAGAACGCAAGCCGTCTTGCGAGTAACCTGACTGGCCTCGAACGTCCATGGAAACAACACCGTAACCAGCTACTGTGAAGGCCAGCATGTCGGTCCAATCCCAACCACGTCCCATATAACCATGAAAATGGAAGATTAGAGGAACCTTCTCCTCACTCTTTGGAAGAACGACGCATGCATAGATCTTGCCTTCATTGCTTCCTTCAAAAGTTAACTCATAGCACTTGACTTGAGGGATGTGAAAATCTCTTTCCTCCAACTGGTAGGCTGGAAGCGTGGAAACTTTTTTCACTTCCCCATCCCAGAAAACATCAAAGTCTTCTGGGACCCCATCTCTTCCTAGATAGGTCTTCATTTCTTCTAATAAAGCCGGATTTTTCATAGCATGCTCCTTTTATTTTGTAATCACTATCACAACTGTAGCATATCTATGTAATCAATGCAAGAAAGAAGGGTAAATAGAAAGTGAATTTAGATTCTTTACTTTTAGGATGATGGGCTGAAAGTAGTTTTAGAAACGAAAAAAGAGCATTTCGCTCTCTCTTCTGTTTATACTAGTTTTTTGCTTCCTTCTTTTGGAAAGTAGTTTGGTAATTTACTTTAATCGTTACTGTCATGTGAGAGTCCTCGTTTCTTTTTGATGACTCTAGTATAAGAGCCAAACCTGAAAGCTAGCTTAAGTTTTCCTTAGAGAAAGCTTAAGCCAGATGTTCTTTCTTTTCCAGATGAAGGGCAATCATGCACCACTCTGGATCCTCTTGCCAAATTTCTGTGTAACGAAAAAAGAGCATTTCGCTCTCTCTTCTGTTTATACTAGTTTTTTGCTTCTTTCTTCTGGAAAGTGGTTTGGTAATTTACTTTAATCGTTACTGTCATGTGAGAGTCCTCGTTTCTTTTTGATGACTCTAGTATAAGGGTCAAACCTGAAAGCTAGCTTAAGTTTTCCTTAGAGAAAGCTTAATCCAGATGTTCTTTCTTTTCCAAATGAAGGGCAATCATGCGCCATTCCGGATCCTCTTGCCAAGCTTCTATCGAACTAATATAGCTAGCCACTTTTCTGGCTTCTTCTAAAATCGGAAAATCTTCGATAATATCAGCCACTTGAAACTCTGGCAGTCCTGACTGTCTGGTTCCAAAAATCTCACCTGAACCCCGCATTTTCAAATCTTCTTCGGCCAGAACAAATCCATTAGTGGTTTCCGTCATGATGCGCATGCGGTCTTTCCCAGAATCAGTCTTGGGATTGGCAACGAGAACAGCATAAGACTGCTTGTCTCCCCGACCGACACGACCTCTGAGCTGGTGAAGCTGGCTGAGACCGAACCGATCGGCATCCATGATGATCATGACAGTCGCATTTGGAACATTGACCCCGACCTCGATAACTGTCGTAGAAACCAGAATATCCGTCTTTCTCTCCTTGAAATCCTGCATAATCTGGTCTTTTTCGTCACTCTTCATCTTACCATGTAGAAGAGCCACATTTGCCTTACCTGCAAAATGAGCTGTCAATTCCTCTGATAAGGCAATGGCATTTTTCAAATCCAGAGCTTCTGATTCTTCAATCAAGGGAGAGATGACATAGGCTTGAGAACCTTTTTGGATTTCCCCCTCTAACCAAGTCAAGACCTGAGGTAGTTGCTCATGCTTGATCCAGCGTGTCACAATAGGCTTCCGTCCTGCTGGCATCTGGTCAATAATGGAAACATCCATATCGCCAAAGGCTGTAATAGCAAGCGTCCGTGGAATCGGTGTCGCCGTCATCATGAGAACGTCTGGATTGTCGCCTTTTTCCCGTAAAATACTCCTTTGCCTCACACCAAAACGGTGCTGCTCATCGATAATGATCAAGCCAAGACGAGCATAATCTACTCCATCCTGAATCAGAGCGTGGGTTCCGATAATCAAATCAGCCTCACCCTTGGCAATGGTCTCCAAGACTTCTCTCTTTTCTGCAGCTTTCAAGGAACCTGTCAAGAGAGCCAGTTTCAAATTAGGAAAAAGGTTCTGTAAACTCTCAAAGTGTTGCTCTGCGAGGATTTCTGTTGGTACCATGAGGGCTGATTGGTAGCCAGCCGTCACTGCCGCAAACATGGCCAAGCCAGCGACGACTGTTTTTCCACTCCCCACATCTCCTTGCAAGAGACGATTCATGTGATGGTCGGACTTCATGTCTGTCAAAATTTCCTGCAAACTCTTTTCCTGAGCTAGAGTCAGAGAAAAAGGTAGATTTTCTTTAACTGCTGTCACTTTTTTCTGAGACCAATCCAGAACCAGACCACTTCCCTGAACTCTATTTTCAAACTTGAGCGTCTGCAATTGCATTTGAAAGTAAAAGAGTTCCTCAAACTTGATACGGCGAAGAGCCTGCTTGTATTCTGCCAAATCCTTGGGAAAATGCATAGCACGAACTGCCTGACAACGGGACATGAGTTTGTATTTGTCCAGTAAAGACTGGGGAAGATTTTCCTCAATCAAGAGGTCCAGTCCCTGATCAAAAGCCGTCTTGATGACCTTAACCAGACTGGCCTGACTGATTCCCTGAGCCAAGCGATAGACAGGTTGGAGGTCATCTTCCACCTGAGCCAGGACCTTCATTCCAGTCAAACTAGCCTTGGCACGATCCCATTTTCCAAAGACAGCAAGAGTTGCTCCCAACTCTATCTTATCTGCTAGATAGGGCTGGTTAAAGAAATTCACCGCAAAAACAACTTCTCCCTGCTTGAGGCTAAAACGCAGGCGATTGCGCTTGAAACCATAATACTGGACACTAGCAGGAGTCACGACTTGACCAGAAAGAACCGCCTTTTCACCGTCTTCTAGTTCCAATACTTGCTTGGTCTTGAAATCTTCATAACGGAAAGGAAAGTAGAGCAAGAGGTCTTGCAAATTTTCAATTCCTAGTTTGGCGTATTTTTCTGCTGACTTTGGTCCCACACCAGGCAAGACATGCAAGGGTTGATGTAGATTCATGCTCCACTCCTTTCTTTTCTAATCATATTCTCTCGGAATACGGTCGCTGAGGAGGCAAACCACCTCATAGTTAATGGTTTCGCGGTAGGTCGCTACCTGAGTTGCAGTGATTTCCTTGTCACCGTTTGTGCCAATCATGGTTACTTTTGTTCCCAGCGGATAAATCTTAGGCAAACGAATGGTGATTTGGTCCATCGAAACCCTGCCGACGATTGGGCAGGCTTGCCCATCTACCAAGACAGAGAAATTCTGCATGTCACGTGTCCAACCATCCGCATAGCCGATTGGCACGGTCGCGATGACTTGCTCGCTATCCGCCTGATAGGTCGCTCCATAGCCCATGCAAGCTCCAGCTGGAACTGTCTTGACATGAACCAGAGCAGATTCCAAGGTCAAGGCTGGTTTCAAGTCATAGGGCAAGTCCAAGACCTCTCCGCTAGGGTTAAGACCATACATAGCATCTCCCATACGAACCGCATTGAAAATAGTCTCTGCATGCCAAAGGGTCGTTGCAGAGTTACTAGCATGAACTAGCTCTGGCACTTCCTTCATACTAGCCAAAATAGTTTTAAATCTCTCTAACTGGGCATTAAAGTAGGCATCTGATTCCTCATCTGCAGTAGCAAAGTGGGTAAAAATCCCTTCAACACCAGCACCATGTTGTTGGAGCAAGTCTTGAACCTGCTCGGCTTCACTAGCCTCTCGAAAACCAATCCGTCCCATTCCTGAATCAATCTTGAGGTGGACTGTCAAACCAGCTAAATCAGCTTCCTTAACTAAGAGTGCTTGAACCCACTCCAGTCCAGCCACAGTCAAGGTGATGTCGTATTCTTTAGCAATAGCAACTGCTTCGATTTCAGAAACTCCTAAAATGAGGATTCGTTTGCTGAGTCCAGCTTGTCTGAGTTCAATGGCTTCATCGATATTGGAAACGCAAAAGCCATCAACATCATCTTGAATAGCCGTCGCAACGGCAACAGATCCATGACCATAGGCATTGGCCTTGACCACAGCCCACTTGAGCGTTCCTTTAGGGATATGAGCTCCCATTTGCTGAATATTTTGTCGAATAGCTCCCAGATGAATCAGAGCCTTGGTTGGTCTATGTGGACTAGCTTTCATGATTTTCCTCCAAAATGACACTGGCTGTCACAAACTGATCTGTATGGCTGATAGACAGCCAAATCTTTCCTGAAAATGGTGCCTGACTAAAATAAGGTGCTCCGCGTTCATTGTTTAAGACTTCCAAATCCTGAAAACCGAGCTTACCAATACCCGTTCCCATGGCCTTGGAAAATGCCTCCTTAGCCGACCAGCGACCAGCCAAATATTCGATTTGTCTGCGCCCTTTAAGACTGGTGAAGCGTTCCATTTCCTTAGCGGTCAGCACGCGCTTAGCAAATCCTTCATGTCGTGTAACTGCGCTTTCTATCGAAGCTAATTCTTCGATGTCAATTCCGTGTCCAACTATCATTCTCATCAAAAGGAGTTGAGATTCCCCAACTCCATCCTTTTCACTTATTTTGTCAAGGTAGCATAAATCTCTTCTACCAAAGCCTCTGTATTTTCCCAACCTAGGCAAGGGTCAGTAATAGAGCAACCAAAGACCTCTGGTTGGTTTTGACGACCATCTGCTAGGTAAGATTCAATCATAAAGCCTCGAACCGTCTTTTTGATTTTCTCATTCCAATCACGATTTTGCAAGGTCTGGCGAACAATTCGAATCTGCTCCATATATTGCTTGCCGGAGTTATCATGGTTGGTGTCGATGAGGATAAAAGGATTTTCAAGTCCCATGGTCTCATAACGTTCAATGGCTTGGAGTAGATTTTCATAGTAGTAATTCGGCATATAATTGCCATACTCGTTAACTGCCCCACGGAGGATGACATGGGACAAAGGATTACCTGAAGTCTCAACTTCCTGACCATGATAAAGGAAGGTTTGCTTGTTTTGAGCAGCATAGATGGCGTTAAACATAACACCCAAATTTCCAGAGGTTGGATTTTTCATCCCTACTGGTGCATCAATCCCAGAAGCCACAAAGCGGTGCTCTTGGTCTTCCACAGAACGAGCACCAACGGCATGGTAGCTGACCAAGTCATCCACCAAGATCAGATTTGACGGATAAAGCATCTCATCTGCCGTCGTCAAGCCAGTCTCTGTAATCACGCGGTAGTGCAGCTGGCGCACAGCCTGCAAACCGTTAATCAGGCTTGGAGCCTTAGAAGTATCTGGCTGGTGAACCAAACCTTTATAGCCGTCTCCGTTGGTACGAGGTTTAGCTGTATAAACACGCATAACCATGAAAATCTTGTCCGCTACCCTCTTTTGCAAGGCGGATAAACGGCGAGCATATTCCAAGACAGCCTCTTCATTATCAGAAGAGCAAGGACCAATCACCAAGAGAATACGGTCATCTTCCCCTGAAATAATATCTGCCAATTCCCTGTCACGGCTTTCCTTGAGTCTCAAGGCTTCCGCAGACAATTGGGTTTCAGCCTTGATGACTTCCATATCGATTTCTTGACCTTTTTCAATAAATGCCATCTTATTCTCCTAACGTTTTGTAAATTTCTCTGACAAGAGCTTCTGTGTTATCCCAGCCCAGGCAAGGGTCTGTGATAGACTTACCAAATACTTCTGGCTCATTTTGTCGACCATCTTCCAGATAAGACTCAATCATAAAACCACGAACGTACTGCTTGATCTTTTCATTCCAATCACGGTTAATCAAGGTCTGGCGGACAATTCGGATCTGTTCCATATACTGCTTACCAGAATTGTCATGATTGGTATCAATGATGATAAAAGGATTTTCCAAGCCCATTTTCTCATACTGGGCAATGGTATCAATTAAATTGTCATAATAGTAGTTGGGAATATTTTTTCCATATTCATTAAGAGCACCACGAAGAATGGCGTGCGAAAGCGGGTTCCCAGTTGTTTCCACTTCTTTTCCTAGGAAAAGGAAACTTTGTTTGTTTTGAGCAGCATAAATCCCATTAAACATAACATTGAGATTTCCAGAGGTTGGATTTTTAAAACCAGTAGAAAATCCTGCCCCACTTGCCACAAAGCGGTGTTGCTGGTCTTCAACTGAACGGGCACCAACAGCCATGTAAGAAATCAAATCATCTACAAGCGGCAGATTTTCAGGATAAAGCATTTCATCAGCTGTTGTCATACCAGTTTCCGTGATGACACGATAGTGAAGATGGCGAACTGCTTTGATTCCATTGATAAGACTAGGCGCTTCTGTCGCATTAGGCTGGTGAATCAAGCCCTTATAGCCATCTCCGTTGGTACGAGGTTTGGCTGTATAAACACGCATAACCATAAAGATACGGTCTGCCACTTCTTCTTGTAAGACTGCCAAACGCTTAGCGTACTCAAGAACAGCTTCTTCATTGTCAGATGAGCATGGCCCGATTACCAAGAGAATTCGTTGGTCTTCTCCACATATAATGGCTTCTAGCTCTTGATCACGCTGTGATTTTCTCTCCAAAGCCCGACCTTCTAATTTTGACAAGGCACGAACTTCTTCAATATTGATTTTAGGACTTTTTGCTGTAAATACCATAACTCATCTCCTTATAAAGCAAACGGATACCAAGTAAAAATTTACTTTTCACAAGGTATCCGCCTCTAAACTATCTCATTTTATTGTCTTTTACCGTGACAGTTTTTAAACTTCTTACCAGAACCACATGGGCAAAGTTCATTGCGTCCAATCTGGCTCAAATCCAAATCTTCTGGCATACTTGCTTGGTGGGCAGCGATATTGCGAGTCGCTGTTGTACTGATATGGCGTTCTGCCTGTGGTCTTTCTTGTTCGTGAATTTGTGCTTTCATCATCAAACGTGTCACATCAAACTCAATCGAACCAATCATATCATTAAACATACGGAAACCTTCTGCCTGATACTCAACAACAGGGTTGTTCTGAGCATAGCCACGAAGTCCAACCGCGTTACGCAATTGATCAAGGGCATCGATATGATCTGTCCACTTGTTATCCACCACTCGTAGAATCAAAACTTTTTGGAATTCTTTAACTGCTTCTTCATCACGTAGTTTTGAAACCTGACTATCGTAAACTTGCAAGGCACGTTGGAAAAGCTCTTCCTTAATAGCCTTATCAGACAAACCTGACAAGTCTTCCATCGTAATAGAATCTTCTGGAAGCAAGTTGTACTTAGCAAAGTTCAAAATCGCTTCTAGTTTTTCATCTTGTTTGGCACGCGCATGACCATCAACGACACGTTCAATCGTGCGTTTGATCATAGACTGAATTTCAGGTGCCAAGTCACGGTCTGCAGTAATGACATCGTAACGTTGAGCATAGATAATCTCACGTTGTTCACGCATGACGTCATCGTATTGAAGGACTTGTTTACGGGTATCGTAGTTATTTCCTTCGACACGTTTTTGCGCTGCTTCAACCTGACGCGTCAACATACGAGACTCAATCGCCTCTTCAGACATGTTGAGACGTTCAAAGATTCCCTTCAAGCGTTCAGAACCAAAACGTTTCATCAAGTCATCTTCAAGAGAGAGGTAGAATTGTGACTCACCTGGGTCTCCTTGACGACCTGAACGTCCACGAAGCTGGTTATCGATACGACGACTTTCATGACGTTCTGTACCAATCACACAAAGTCCACCTAATTCGCGAACCCCTTCACCAAGCTTGATGTCGGTACCACGACCGGCCATGTTGGTTGCGATAGTAACAGCACCACGTTGACCAGCATTCATGATGATTTGGGCTTCTCTATAGTGGTTTTTGGCATTCAAGACTTCGTGAGGAACGCCAGCTGCGACTAATTTCTTAGAAATGTAGTCACTAGTTTCAACCGCTACTGTACCAACCAAGACAGGCTGACCTTTTTGGTAACGAGCCTTAACGTCTTCGACAACCGCCTTAAACTTAGCCTCGATACTTGCATAAAGAAGGTCTGAGTGGTCAATACGTTGAACAGGGCGGTTTGTTGGGATTGGAATCACACGAATGTTGTAGATTTCACGGAATTCTTCTTCCTCAGTCTTACCTGTACCCGTCATACCTGACAATTTCTTGTACATACGGAAAAGGTTTTGGTAAGTGATTGAGGCAGATGTCTTGGTTTCATCCTGGATTGGCACACCTTCTTTAGCTTCAATAGCTTGGTGCAATCCATCAGAATAACGACGACCTTCCATGGTACGACCTGTAAATTGGTCGACAATCAAGATTTCTTGCTCTTCGCTCACCACATAGTCAATATCGAGAAGCATGATGTAGTTAGCACGAAGGGCATTATCGATAAAGTGAGTCAGAGCTACGTTTTCGATGTCATAGAGGTTTTCAAGCTTGAAGTAGCTTTCAGCCTTGTCAATCCCTGAATCAGACAAACCAATAGTCTTAGACTGCACATCGATGATGTAGTCGTCTTTGTCCAAAGATTTTACATAGTGGTCTGCCATATGGTAGAGCTGACTAGTTTCAACTGCGTTAGCACCTGATACAATCAATGGTGTACGAGCCTCGTCAATCAAGATAGAGTCAACCTCATCGACCAAGGCATAGTTGAGCGGACGTTGTACCATGTTTTCAGCGCGAACGACCATGTTGTCACGAAGGTAGTCAAATCCGATTTCTGAGTTGGTTGAGTAAGTAATATCACACTCATAGGCTTCTTTTTTCTCCATTGGAGATTTGGCAGCCAAGTTAATCCCTACTGACAAACCAAGCCATGAGTACAATTCACCCATCTCAGTCGCATCACGTTCTGACAAGTATTCATTGACCGTAACTACGTGAACCCCTTTACCTGAAAGGGCATTGAGGTATACGGGCATAGTCGCAGTCAAGGTTTTCCCTTCCCCTGTACGCATTTCTGGCACGTCACCATGGTGAAGAACGATTCCCCCCATGACCTGAACCTTATATGGGAAGAGACCTAGGACACGTTTGGCACCCTCACGGACAACCGCAAATGCTTCATAAAGCAATGAATCCAGCGATTCTCCATTTTGATAACGTTCTTTAAATTCAACTGTTTTTGCTTTTAGTTGGTCATCTGTCAAAGCAGCCATTTGGTCTTCGTATTTGAAAACCTTGTCAGCCATCTTTTCCAGACGACGGATTTCTCCTTTATCATTTTCGATAATTGTTTTTAAAATATTAGCCATGTTTTTCCTTACTTTAAATTCCGAATATTTTAGAATGTTCTTTTAATTTTAGCACAATTACTGATTATTTTCAAGGAAGAATCCCCATTTTGAAAAGGAAAAAGAGGCTAGTTTCCAAGCTAACCTCTCTGACTTTTATGATGCTTTAATTGCCAACAAAAATCGGCAAAATCGCAAATAGGATAAATAGATTTATCCAAAGAGAAAAACAGCAGATCAATCCAAAAACAAAGAGACTGACTTTCTTGGACAGCAAGGCCATCAAAATCGACAGAATTCCAAAAACTAGCAAGACTTTCTGTATGCTGAAGAGGTCAATCTTCCCCCCCAGAATCGGACTGCCCCAAGGAAGAAAGAAGAAAGCAATCCAGATCAACAGAACTAAACCAATATAGACCTTAGAATAGCGTGTAATAAATGATTTTAGATGTGCCATAAGCTACCTCCTAGGATTGTATATCCTTTATATATTGTATATGTCCGTTTTCGACAACTAATACATCTGTACAAAGATCTGAAATATCTTCCGATATGTGTGACGTCAGGATAACCAGACTATTTTCTTTTTTCAGGTAAGATAAAATGACCTGTTTGGTTAACCTCACACTCTTCTCATCTAAAGCATTCATAGGTTCATCGAGAAAGAGTATAGATGGTTCGGCAATAAAGGCTTGAATCAAGGCCATTTTTTGTTTCGTTCCTAAGGATAAATGACGGTACTCAACGTCTTCAAATTCCTGTAAATCATAATATTGGATCCAATCGGCAATTCTTTTTTCCGTAACTTTAGATGAAAAACACCTTAACAATTCCAAATTTTCTCTAAGGGATAAATGAGATAAAAACTCGACTTTTTCAATTAAAACCCCTGCATCCTGAATATAATGATTTTTTATCCCATAGACTTCCCCATCTTGAAGAACTTTTCCTTTATCAAGCTTAATATAACCAGCAAGTATCTTTAAAAGAACTGTCTTACCAGATCCATTATCACCTTTAAGACCATAAATATTTCCTGATTGAAAGACCAGATTCAACTCATTTAAAATAGGTCTTTTCCCATAAATTTTCTGTCCATTTATAATTTCAAGTCTCATCGTTTATCCTTTCTTAAATTTCTCTTCCAAGCGACTAACAATCAACATAACTAATAAACTTAAGAGTACTAAATACACTGTTACAATATGATCCATCATCCATTCTTGTCCCACAAATGCTAAAAAATAGAGAAAAAAGGAAAAACCAGCGCCCGCACTAATAAGTGCTATCAGATAAGACAGTAGTAAGTACAAGATCATTAACTGAGCAAGTAAAAAGAAAAGTGCGACTGTTTTGAAATGAATTCCTAGAGGAAGTAAACCAAGGAACCAGACAAATAAATCTTGAATAAAAAATTTAGAGATGACAACCAATCGTTTCCTTGTATAATCGAAAAAGGAGGTTGATTGATAGCGGATCAAGTGATGGTAATGGTCTGCCAAATCAGTTTCAAGTAAAATGACAGAGAGCCATCCTACCATGAAAAGCGAAAGATTTAACAAGAGTTTGGGGATTTCTAAATTCGCTTCAGAATAGTCATTATAGGAAAAGATTGAAATCAATTCCCTCTTGAAAAAGAGAAAAACATCCTGCTTTTGAACCGCTATTGACAATAGATAGTTAATCAAAATCATCATCAGAACTATACGAAGTAGTAAAACGATCTTTCTCTTTAGCCAAATATTGTTAAAGTTCTTAAACATTATCTTCATATTTTTTAAGTACCATATAGGGGACAATATAAAGGATATAAGGAGTAAAGAGTCTCATCAAACTTACATCCCCATAGCTAGCTTGCATCAAACTCGTCATAGGAACCATATAGTATGGCAAGATACTATAGAGCATCATAGAACCAAGCCAAAGAAACATCAAATAGGCAATTGCCGAACGAGTCACATTCCCTAAATAATCAACTATTTTAAAAAAATAGACTGCATTGATGAAAATACCGATTAGTAGGACACAAGTAAAGAACAAATAGCTTGTTATCTCTCCATCTAGGAGCCTTTGTAAACTACTCCCATCAGAAAATAGAGAATTCCATTCAAGAGGAGAAAAAGTCCCAAAGAAATAAGTTAAAATTGCAATTATCAGCACAGTCACTAAATATATCACACAAGGGATACTTGCAACTTGAAAAGTCAACTTTCTTTTTAACCCTTGATAACTCACTTCTCTTCCAATACTCAATCGTAAAACTTTATTTTTCAGCTCAATATATTGAAAACCTAGCAAAACAATGATGATTGGAATAATAAATGATTGATAAAAACCTAGATTGAACTGGAGAATACGAAAATCTAATGCTGATTTTAATAAGTCATTTTTAATTGCTTGTCCATCGAATTTAGCTAGATCGGGCGCATGAATATCAAAAAAGAAATAAGTCATCAAAACATCACGATAAACCAAAGCAAGAAAAAGCAAAGTAAGCAAGACATAAACAAATTTATGCCTTGCCAAAGTTAAGAGAGGAATCTTCATAAATTATACCTACTTTACGAATTAATTTGGTGACCAACTACCTGAAATGGCAGCTGATAAATCCCACCAATTTTGTCTTGCCATATCTGCTGCATAAACATAGCCAACCGTTGCCCAATTACCATGAGTTGAACGAGTACCACAGGTTGTTAACGATTCTCCACTACGAGCTTCTCCATTAGAATTTACTATACGATGCTTAACAGTCATGGGATGTAAATTTCTACAAGGATTTAAGTTCATGATATATTCCGCACCTTCATTTTCTTTGGTCAAATAACCTGTTCTCTTATAACTGGTAGTAATAACAAAATTACTAAAAGCACCTATCTGATTTGCTTCTACGAAAGTAGTTCCAACAGCACTTATCATTAAAACAGGAATAACCATTTTCAATAATTTTTTAGTTTTCATTTTTTCTGTTTCCTTTCATTTTTTATTCAAGAAGATTCCTTATAACTTCTATTTTAAATATAGACTTATTCTAAACGATGGTATATCATACAAATTCCTCCTTTACTTAATTATGTATGGACTCTAATTTCTTTATCCCCAAAACCACGTTTCAAACCAGATAAGTTGAATCCAACTCCAAATCAAAGATATAATAAATCCAGAGTTTTTCGGTAAATTCTTCAAATATTTTTTAAAGCCCATGACTTTTTCCCTCCTTTTTGATATAATAATACCACCTTTTTCTACGTTTTTTATAAATGTAGAAAATATTCACATTTACCTAGGAGGAACAATATGAGATGGGATTATGGACAAATTTTTAAAGAAATTCGAAAGTCAAAAGGATTGACCCAACAAGATGTATGTGGACAAGTCATACATCGAACAACTCTAACAAATATTGAACACGGTAAAGTTATTCCCAGTTTTGAAAACATGGTATTTCTTCTTGAACAAATTGATATGAGCTTAGCAGAATTCAAGTATATATGCAACGAATACCATCCTAGTGAAAGGCGAGATATTATTGTAGAGAGCCAAAATCCGTCTACTTTTCAAGATACTAGAAAAATGGTTGAACTCACTGAGAAGTGTCAAAAATATCTTAAGACACATCACGATGTTCCTATTCAAAATATCTATCGTCATACAAAAATTGTCACAGAGTTACGAACTAAAGGATTCAAAAACAACCACGTCTTGAAAGATTTGTATGAAGAAATTTGGGACTATCTTGAACCTATGGATACATGGTACATTAGTGATTTGAAATTACTTGGAACCATTCTCTTTTTCTTTCCTTCTGAAAATCTTCCCCTTCTTATTGATAGAATTATGAAAACCATCGAGAAATATAAATACTTCCGAGAAACAAAAGTATTTTTATCATCTTTTTTAGCCAATCTCTCCACTGTATATTTTCAACATCATTTATTCAAAGAATGTGAAACAATCACCCTACAACTTTTGGTATTAGCAGAAGAATTAAAAATATACGATATTCTTGGATTTTCTCAAGTACGCTTGGGAATACTACAACATAACTCCGATTTGATTGATAAAGGAATAACCTTATTACGACTAACCAAAGAAGAGTCATTAGTTAAAATACTCGAAAAAGAAATTAATGATTTTTCAAACCTATAATTTATAATAATTCTTATCGTTTTATTGTAGTAGATTGGAATAGAATGTGAACGAATCAATCAGGGGATCTAAAGCATTTTATACCAATGTTTTATAAGTTGTATTGTATTATTCCATATTCAATCCACTATACAAGACGAACACTTCTCTCAGGTTTCACGATTAAAATAAAAACGACTGTATCTATAGCTCCATAAACAAATCATAGATACAGTCATTTTTTAGTTCCTACACCTTCCTTTATTCACGCCTTTAGACTTCCCTAGTTCTCGTCTCAAGCGAAGCATTTTTTTGAAACAGAAATAAGTT
Source organism: Streptococcus sp. k-402 (assembly GCF_013277515.1). Lineage (GTDB taxonomy): Bacteria > Bacillota > Bacilli > Lactobacillales > Streptococcaceae > Streptococcus. The sequence goes on from NZ_VMNB01000004.1 coordinate 222,082, forward strand.
AACCTATTCAGACCAATAGCTAGCAGAATAAAAAGAAACCAAATGCCCCATAACTTGATATCTGTCAAATTTCTCAAGACGATATTGAAAAACAGAACTGAAACAACTGCCCAAGCAAGGCTAAAAAGAGCATAGAGGGGAATGTAAAACCAGTAAAAATAGTAAAAAATTGGGAAAAATTTACTTTCTCTATTATCCTTTTCAATCCAGCTGAAAAAGTAAAACCAGGGAAATAAGATTATAAATTTAAACAAATGTTTCATCGACACCTCCTTTTTGATAGCGTTTTCTATTATTTTATTATATCAAAAAAATCTGGAAATGTCATTCCAGATTCTACTTTTTTATTTACGCTTTCTTGCGATGAGATGGATTGGAGTTCCCTCAAAGACAAAGGCCTTGCGGATTTGATTTTCCAAGAAACGCAGGTAAGAAAAGTGCATAAGCTCTTCTTCGTTGACAAAGATAACAAAGGTTGGTGGTTTGGTTGCCACTTGGGTCGCGTAGAAAATCTTAAGACGTTTTCCTTTGTCTGTCGGTGTTGGGTTGATGGCAATGGCATCCATGATGACATCGTTCAAGACAGCTGATGGAATACGTGTGTTTTGACTTTCACTGATTTGCTTGATCATCTCAGGAAGTTTGTGGAGGCGTTGCTTGGTCAAAGCGGATACAAAGATAATCGGGGCGTAAGGCAAGTATTGGAACTGCTCACGGATATCTTCTTCCCAGTTTTTCATGGTGTGGTTGTCTTTTTCAAGTGTATCCCACTTGTTGACCACGATAATCATCCCTTTACCAGCTTCATGGGCAAAACCTGCGATACGCTTATCGTATTCACGGATGCCTTCTTCCGCATTGATGACCATCAAGACCACATCAGAGCGGTCAATAGCTCGCATGGCACGCATGACAGAGTATTTCTCAGTATTTTCATAAACCTTACCAGACTTACGCATACCAGCCGTATCAATCATAGTAAATTCTTGGCCATCTGTATCTGTAAAGTGGGTATCAATGGCATCACGTGTTGTTCCAGCAACAGGACTAGCAATAACACGGTCTTCTCCCAAGATAGCATTGATCAAGCTTGATTTTCCGACGTTAGGACGACCAATCAAACTAAACTTAATGACATCTGGGTTTTCTTCTTCATATTCATTTGGAAGATTTTCTACAATAGCATCTAGCACATCCCCTGTACCGATACCATGGACAGATGAGATAGGCAATGGTTCACCCAAACCGAGGGCATAGAAATCATAGATATCATTTCGCATCTCAGGGTTGTCCACCTTGTTAACCGCGAGGATAACTGGTTTGTGGGTCTTATAAAGCTTACGGGCTACGTATTCGTCCGCATCGGTAATTCCTTCCTTACCAGACACCACAAAGACGATAACATCAGCTTCTTCCATGGCAATTTCTGCCTGGTGCTTGATTTGTTCCATAAAAGGAGCATCGACATCATCGATTCCTCCTGTATCAATCATGCTAAAGGAACGATTGAGCCACTCACCCGTTGCATAAATACGGTCACGTGTCACTCCTTCGACATCTTCTACAATGGAGATTCGCTCACCAGCGATCCGATTAAATAGGGTTGATTTCCCAACATTGGGACGTCCTACAATGGCAATAGTTGGTAGGGCCATAATTTCTCACTTTCTACAATAACTTCTTCTGTTCAAGATTTTTTCTAGTTGAGCTTGGTTCAGCTTGACCAAACTGTTCTGCTAGGCGCTGACTCCAGCTTGTGGTCGCACGCGCCCCAGCATAGTCCGCCTGTACACGGTCATAAGCCTCAATCACATCAACTGTTTGTTCCTGATATTCTTCCTCAAATACCACTTGAGTCAATGGCAAGCGAGGTTTGACTTCATGTTCTTCATTTGGCACACCTAGTGCCATCCCAAAGACAGGATAGGTGTAGTCAGGCAGGTTAAAGAGCTCTGCCACTTCTTCTGACTTGTATCGAACCAAACCGATAATCACACCACCATAGCCCAAGCTTTCAGCTGCCAACAAGGCGTTTTGTCCAGCAAGAGCTGCATCGACCGAACTAATCAAGAGACCTTCCACACCTTGGGGTTGGAAGGTGTCGGTATGAAGTCGGGCTCCCTTTTCTGCTCGGTTCAAATCTCCGACAAAGAGAAGGAAAACAGCAGACTGGCGAATGGCTTCTTGAGGTACCAATTCATACAAGGCATCTTTCTTCTCTTGACTTCGTACCACAATCACAGAGTAGGATTGGAAATTCTTCCAAGATGATGCCATCTGGGCTGCTGTCAGGATTTTAGTCAAATCTTCCTGAGGAAGGGCTTGCTCCTTAAATCTGCGCACTGAAGTGTGAGCCTTCATCAATTTGATTGTTTCTGTCATCGACGGTTCACTCCTTCTAAACGAGTCTCCTCGGCCAAATAACGAATGCGTTCCATGACCCGTCTGGCTTCCCAGGTTTCGTCATTTCCATGTTTCCCTTTAGCGAAATGCAACTCCAAATCTTCAAAGTTGAAGTTGGAGGTGAAAAAGGTCGGTAAATCTTCCTGCATCCGATATTGGAGAATAACCTGCAGGATTTCATCACGTACCCAAGCTGTTGATTGCTCAGCACCAATATCATCTAAAATCAGGACTTCAGACAGTTTAATCTCATCCACCAAGGTCTTAACATTGCCATCACCGATAGCATTTTTGACATCAATGACAAAGCTAGGATAGTGGAGGAGAGTGGAGGAAACACCACGTTTTTCTGATAAATCATGGGCTAAGGCAGCCACCATAAAACTTTTACCCACACCAAAGTCTCCATATAAGTAAAGACCTTTTCGAATAGTTGGATATTGTTCCACGAAGGCTAATAGCTTTTCAAAAACTGGCAAGCGTCCCAAATCATCCAAGTCAACTTGAGCCAAACTAGCGTTCTTGAGACTGGCTGGCAGATTGATTAACTTGAGGCGGTTCTTAATCGCCGCTTCTTTTTCAGCCGCGATTAGTTCAGGAGTTTCTTCGTAAGAAACGTCCGCATAGCCATGATTCATAACCAAAATCGGCTTGTAGCCTTTGGCAATATAATCTGTATCACCACGGAGAAACTTGTCACGCTCGGTGATGTACTGATTAAACTTGGAGATACTGCGATTTAATTCCTCTGGAGTCAAGGATTCTTGCTGGATAAAGGCCGCAACATCAGAGTCCTTCATGATTTTCTGGACCAAATCTTGATAATGAAAACGGCTAGGCTGACGTTTGAGTACGTCTCCGACACTTTCCATCTAATCTCCTCCTTTTTCTAATCGAGCTAATAGTTCTTGTTTCTTACGTTCTAGTTCCAGACGAGTTTCCTCGCTGGTTTCATTCTTATAATCTGGATTGCTCCACTTGGGTACATTGGACTTGGTAGGACTCGGTTTACTGCCTTTTTGAGCCTGACTCTTCTGCCCTCGCTCACGGATCCGAAGAACTGCCTCTTCTGCCGAATGAATCTTTTGATAGGCATAATCATTAGCCACCTTCATGGCATATTTCTCATTGATATTTGCCGAATCTACCTTATTAAAGGTCAATAAGAGAATAATATTGATGACTTCATCCAGCAAGCCCAAGCCAGCCATCTGTTGCAAGAGTTCTCTTTCTGTTTGGGTAATGGTCCCCTTGCGTGTTTGCTTGATTTCTGCCAAGAACTGCAGGGCAGTCTTACTTTTGGCTTCCTTGATAATGGTTGCTTCCTTAGGACTAAAGTCAGAGGAAATCGGTTTTTGAGCGATTTTTTCCCGCATGCGTTTGGTTGAAATAACCTGGGAAACAGCTGTTGACTTGGCCAATTGATAAGTTTCAAACCAAGTCCATTTCTTCTCCTCAGCAATGGCAAAGAGGTTCAAAACATCGGACTGCTCATCCGCAAAGCGAAGCCCATCTCGAGCCATCAGCTGACGAAAATGGTCTAAGTCAAAATCGTTGGCCACTTTCTTCTTGAGACCAAGGTCTTCTTGACTTCCTAGTTCTGCCAAGTCTGGAAAGACTTGGTTGAGTGAGACAGGTATTTCTTCACCATCAGCACTTTCAACTCCCAAATCCTCCACAGCTGCATCGCCAATCTTTTTCTCCAAAAGTCTGCGATAAACAGGATGTTCCAAGAAGTCCTGACTAGATAGAGGAGCATGGAGGGCTAGCTGATAAACATCCCCCTTTTGATAGAGGGTCAAGAGATTGAAAGCAGATAGGATTTTCAAGGATTTTAAAAGTCTATCCATCCCAAAGTTGAGATGGTTAAGAATGCTTGAAAAGAGGTATTCCTTTCTACCATTATCCCAAAAACTAATCGTATAAAGATAAAGGCTCAGTGCCTCCTGACCGATAATCGGGAGGTAGCACTGTACCAGAGATGAGGTATCTTGCGACACCCGATTATTCTTTAGATAAGAAAAACGGTCAATTGGCTTCATTTATCTTTCCTTTTTCTTTTTAGAGGACTGGGTGATTTGTTGGAGCAAGCTCTCTAACTCACTAACATCCTTAAAACTACGATAGACACTAGCAAAACGTACATAGGTAATCTCATCTAACTCAGCCAACTCCTCCATGACGAGTGAACCAATGTCCTCACTTTGAATTTCATTTTCATTTCGACCACGGAGTTTCTGTTCGATACGATTGACTACCATGTTGATTTCATCACTTGACACAGGACGTTTCTGGGCTGAGCGGATAATCCCATTAAAGATTTTATCTCTGGAGAATTGTTCCCGTGTGCCATCTTTTTTAACAACCACTAAGGTTCTTTCTTCTACCCGTTCGTAGGTTGTAAAACGGTGTTGGCATTCGTCGCACTCACGTCTTCTACGAATGGTGTTCCCTTCTTCTGCTTGGCGACTATCGATAACACTTGACTTGGTAGCCCCACATTTTGGACAACGCATCCTTTCCCTCCTTATCGTTTTCTTTTCATTATACCATTTTTTAAACGATTCCCAAAACAATTCTTCTTTTTGCTTGACAAGTTTTTTGTTTTGTTGTATTATTTAATTAAGACAAAAAGATAAAAGAAAGGAGACCAAGATGTCCTGGACATTTGACAACAAAAAACCCATCTATTTACAGATTATGGAGAAAATCAAGCTTCAGATTGTTTCCCATACACTGGAAGCCAATCAACAACTTCCAACCGTGAGAGAGCTAGCAAGCGAGGCCGGTGTCAATCCAAACACCATCCAAAGAGCCTTGTCAGACCTTGAACGAGAAGGATTTGTCTACAGCAAGCGCACAACTGGACGATTTGTGACTGAAGATAAAGAGCTGATCGCCCAATCGCGCAAACAACTATCCGAAGAAGAATTGGAACACTTCGTTTCCTCCATGACCCATTTTGGCTATGAAAAAGAAGAACTACCAAGCGTAGTCGGCGATTATATTAAAGGAGTTTAAGCCTATGTCATTACTAGCATTTGAAAATGTATCCAAATCATATGGAGCAACACCAGCCCTTGAAAATGTTTCCCTTGAGATCCCAGCTGGAAAAATTGTTGGTCTCCTTGGCCCAAACGGCTCAGGAAAAACAACCCTGATTAAACTAATCAATGGCCTCTTGCAACCAGATCAAGGACGTGTCCTGATCAACGACATGGATCCAAGCCCAGCAACCAAGGCTATCGTAGCTTATTTGCCAGATACGACCTATCTCAATGAGCAAATGAAGGTCAAAGAAGCCCTAACCTACTTCAAGACCTTCTATAAAGATTTCAATCTTGAACGCGCCCATCATCTACTTGCAGACCTGGGCATTGATGAAAATAGTCGTCTCAAGAAACTATCAAAAGGAAACAAGGAAAAGGTTCAACTGATTTTGGTTATGAGCCGTGATGCTCGTCTCTACGTTTTGGACGAACCCATTGGTGGGGTGGATCCAGCAGCCCGTGATTATATCCTCAATACCATTATCAACAACTACTCCCCAACTTCTACCGTTTTGATTTCTACCCACTTGATTTCTGATATCGAGCCAATCTTGGATGAAATTGTCTTCCTCAAAGACGGAAAAGTCGTCCGTCAAGGAAATGTAGATGACATTCGCTATGAGTCAGGTGAATCCATTGACCAACTCTTCCGTCAGGAATTTAAGGCTTAAGCAAAGGAGATTATTTATGTTTTGGAATTTAATTCGCTACGAATTTAAAAATGTTAACAAGTGGTATTTAGCCCTCTACGCAGCCGTGCTAGTCCTTTCTGCCCTTATCGGGATACAAGCACAGACCTATAACAATCTGCCTGTCAAAGAAAGCCAACCTGTTTTACTTACTTTTCTAGCCCTCGTCTTTGGTGGCTTGATGATTACACTTGGAATTTCAACTCTTTTCTTAATCATTAAACGCTTTAAAGGCAGTGTCTATGACCGACAAGGCTATCTGACTTTGACCTTGCCAGTTTCTGAACACCATATCATCACAACCAAACTAGTCGGTGCCTTTATCTGGTCGTTGATTAGCACTGCTGTCCTAGCTCTAAGTGCTGTTATTATTGTGACCATAACGGTTCCAGAATGGATCCCTCTTTCTTATGTGATTACATTTGTAGAAACACATATCCCTCAGATCTTTCTTACAGGTATATCCTTCCTACTAAATACCATTTCCAGCATCCTCTGCATCTACTTGGCTATTTCCATTGGACAGCTTTTCAATGAATACCGTACAGCACTCGCTGTTGCAGCCTACATTGGTATCCAAATCGTCATTGGATTTATTGAACTTTTCTTCAATCTTAGTTCTAATTTCTATGTCAATTCACTTGTAGGACTTAATGACCATTTCTATATGGGAGCAAGTATAAGCATTGTTGAAGAACTCATATTCATAGCTATCTTTTACCTCGGAACCTACTACATCTTGAGAAATAAGGTTAATTTGCAATAAAAAATGCCCAGCTAAAAAGCTGGGTTTTGATTTAACTCAATATCAAACCGGCTACAATAGGGCTGACAAAGACATAGAGAATACCGGTGACACCGATAGCCAAACCACCCATGGCTCCTGCTACAGAGCCGTATCGGAAGGCTGTGCCTGTTCCGACTGCGTGGCCTGTTCCTCCAAGGGAAAGACCAACAGCTACTGGGTCGTCAATTTTCAACCACTTCAAAAGGGTTGGGCCGATGACACTGGTTAAAATTCCAGTCGCCACTACAACCACCAAGGTCACAGTCGTCAGACCTTGCAATTTTTCTGTGATTCCCACTGCCATAGCAGTTGTTACTGACTTGGGAAAGAGAGAAATGGCTAGGAAAAAGTCCATGCCAAAAATTTTCGCCACAAGTGCTGTGAAAGAGGTATTGACCACTACCGCTAACAGACTACCAAAGAGAATACTGCGAGCATGGTGCTTCATCAGATGAAAACTCTTATAAAGCGGAATCCCCAGAGCCACGGTCGACGGAACAATCAAGTTGTTCAGATAAACCCCACCTTGGTAGTAATCTTGGTAAGAAATACCCGTCACTTTTAGAAAGATGATAATGAAAACAGCTGACAAAAGCAAGGGCGTTGTCAATGGATGGGGAAAACGTCTGTAAATCAGCATTCCCACTAGATAAGCTAGGATTGACAGGGCAAGCCCAAACAGGGGATTGGAAACAAATTCACTCATTTGGCATCTCCTTTCTCATAATCTCCCTCAAACCGTCTCTTGATAAACTGAACCACCAAAGCAATGAGGATAATATTGATAACAGCTGCAAAAAAGACAATCAAAACAATGGGCAAAAGATAGGGAGCAATCACATCAAACTTTTCCATGATTCCCACTGCTGGCGGCAAAAAGAGAATGGTCATATTGGCCAGCAAGAAATTCCCCACCATGTTGACATGTCTGGTTCTCAGCCACTTGAATTGTAGGGCTAGAAAGAGAATAATCAAACCGATAATACTGCCTGGGATAGGCAAATGAAAGAAACTGGAAATCCCCTCTCCGATTAGAGAAATCACAAAGAGAATCATTAATTGAACATATAATTTCATCCTAAACTCCACGAAATAGACTTCTTGCATACCAGTTTACTCTTTTTTCAGAAAATTTCAAGGAAATGCACAAGAGTCATTAAAAATTAGAGAGGAAAGGGGATACAAACAATTCTTGACTTGTGAAAACAGTGTAATTTAGGATAAAATATTCCAGCGTCCTTCTTGCCAGTATCCTTGAAAAGTAGTATAATTATTGCATGCGCAATCATCTTGTGATGCAGAGACTGTCCGTGAATGGACTTTCCTCTATTTACAACTCTAAAAAGAAAGGAGATACTATGACCTATTTGGAAAAATGGTTTGACTTCAATCGGCGTCAGAAAGAAATCGAGACTCGCTTGGAAGAGACCATTGCCCAGCAGAGCGAGCAAAGTCTGACCTTGAAAGAGTTCTACCTACTCTACTATCTGGACTTGGCTGAAGAAAAATCTCTACGCCAGATTGACCTGCCAGATAAGCTTCATCTGAGCCCGAGCGCTGTTTCTCGGATGGTGGCTCGCTTGGAAGCTAAAAATTGCGGTCTGCTCAGTCGTATGTGTTGCCATCAAGATCGACGCTCTAGCTTTATCTGCCTGACAAGTGATGGACAAAAGACACTGGCCTCGCTACAAAAGGCTGTCGAAGAAAGCTTGGAAACTGGTTTGGATCTCTTGATTTGAGATGATTTTAGAAAAAAGTTGCGTGCGCAATCATTTTTCTTGACATTCTCTTTTACAAGGAGTAAAATAAAGTCATCATTAAACAAAGGAGTTTTTAAAATGATTGAAATTACCTATCTAGATGCCAGCAAGAACGAAAGAACTGTGACTTTCGAATCTTATGAAGACTTTGATCGTTCGCAACAAGCTTGCCTTATCGGCGTCGCAGACTACTACCCTGTCCAAAAATTAACCTACAATGGTCATGATTTGGACTACCATGGGACTTATGGAGATGTCTTCTTCTATCTCATGAAACAAGATTTAAGCCAATATAACTAAAAAAGGAGAAATACAATGGCAAAAGCAATTACAGATGCAACATTCGAACAAGAAACAAAAGACGGTTTGGTCTTGGTAGACTTCTGGGCAACTTGGTGTGGTCCATGTCGTATGCAAGGTCCAATCTTGGATAAATTGTCTGAAGAACTTTCAGAAGATGTTTTGAAAATCGTTAAAATGGACGTTGATGAAAATCCAAACACAGCTCGTGCCTTTGGAATCATGTCTATCCCAACTCTTCTCTTCAAAAAAGACGGCCAAGTTGTCAAACAAGTTGCAGGTGTTCATACTGCAGAACAAATCAAGGCCATCGTTGCTGAATTGAGCTAATCACATTAGAGACCAAGTACTTTCTTTGGTCTCTTTTTTCTTGCCCTTTGCCATTTTTCAAAAAATATGCTAGACTGTAAGTAGAATATTACGATGTTTGGGACATGCCATCGCTAAAAAAAACCTCTACTTGGTATTTTTTAGCTCCCTAATGGGAGCTTTTTGCGTGCTCTGAACATTTCCCATTTTGGAAGGAGTACTATGAAACGTCAATCAGCCTTGGTCGTCTTTAGTGGCGGTCAAGATTCTACAACCTGCCTCTTTTGGGCTAAAGAACACTATGAAACGGTCGAAGCTGTTACCTTTGCCTACGGCCAACGCCATCATCTCGAAATTCAAGTCGCTAGAGAAATTGCTAAGGAACAGGGGATTCGCCATCACATCCTAGATATGTCTCTACTGGGACAAATCACTGAAAATGCCTTGACCTCTGATATGGAGATTGAGCAAAAAGAGGGAGAGGTTCCCAATACCTTCGTTGATGGTCGCAACCACCTCTTTCTATCCTTTGCGGCAGTTCTTGCTAAGCAACGGGGCATTACAGACATCGTGACAGGTGTCTGCGAGACAGATTTTTCAGGCTACCCTGATTGTCGAGATGTCTTTGTCAAATCCCTCAATGTCACCCTCAACCTTGCCATGGATTACGACTTCGTTATCCAAACACCTCTCATGTGGCTAGACAAGGCTGAAACTTGGGAATTAGCTGACAAACTCGGTGCCTTTGACTATGTTCGTGAAAAGACCTTAACCTGCTACAACGGGATTATCGGAAGTGGCTGTGGAGATTGTCCAGCCTGCCACCTACGTCAGCATGGTCTAGATGTTTATCTCTCACAGAAAGGAGAGGACTAATGTTTTTTGCACCCAAAGAAATCAAACAGGAAACTGGGGAGTCTCTTGTCTACAATCCTCACAGAACCTTGGTATCAAAAGAATTTACCTTCGATGCTGCCCACCACCTCTTTCACTATGAGGGAAAATGCAAATCCCTGCATGGTCATACCTATCATCTGCAGATTGCTGTCAGTGGATTTTTAGATGAACGTGGCATGACCTACGATTTCGGAGACATCAAAGCGATCTACAAGAACTACTTAGAGCCCCACTTGGATCATCGCTATCTAAACGAAACTCTTCCCTATATGAACACGACTGCTGAAAATATGGTTTACTGGATTTTCCAAACCATGAACCAAGAGTTGCCAGACGAGCGCGGTCTCCGTTTGGAATACGTTCGCCTCTATGAGACTCCGACTGCCTTTGCGGAGTTTAGACGGGAGTGGTTAGATGACTAGGGAACGTGTTCTCAAACTACCAGTTCTGGAAATTTTTGGCCCAACCTTTCAAGGCGAAGGTCGTGCTATCGGGCAGAAAACCATGTTTGTCCGCACTGCTGGTTGCGACTACCACTGCGACTGGTGCGATTCTGCCTTTACTTGGGATGGCTCTGAAAAACCAACTCGTATGACAGCTGACGAAGTCATTGCTGCCTTGGATAAATTGGGGAGCTACGACTATGTAACCCTGTCTGGGGGAAATCCTGCTATCCTAGCAGCCAACATGGCTGAACTCGTCACTAAACTCAAGGAACGTGGTGTCACTCTAGCTGTTGAGACCCAAGGCTCCCGCTGGCAAACTTGGTTGAAAGACATCGACCAAGTTACTCTCAGTCCCAAACCTCCTTCATCCAAGATGGAAGTCAACTTTGAGACCTTGGACTTTATCGTTTCCCAACTGGATCCAGACAAGGTCACCTTTAAAATCCCTGTCTTTGACGATGCCGATTTAGCCTTTGCGAAAGGCATTCAAGAACGTTACCAACCAGATGTCCTCTTCTTATCGGCTGGAAATCCTGAGCCCAAGGCCACAGGCAATATTGTCCAAGACCAACTGGACCGCCTCAAAGAACTCTGGGAACGCATCGCTGCCGACGATAGCTGGGGCAATGTCCGCGTCCTTCCTCAACTCCATACACTCCTCTACGATAACCAACGTGGTGTTTAAAATTAGAAAGAAAAAATCATGTCACAACAAGAAGAAATGAAAAACCTAAGCCTCCTCGGCAACAAAGAAACCAACTACATTTTCGAATATCAACCAGAAGTCCTCGAATCCTTTGACAATCGTCATGTGGAAAATGACTATTTTATCAAATTTAACTGCCCTGAATTTACCTCACTTTGCCCAATTACTGCTCAACCAGACTTTGCGACGATTTATATTTCCTACATCCCTGACAAGCTCTGTGTTGAGTCAAAATCCCTCAAACTCTACCTCTTTAGTTACCGAAACCACGGAGATTTCCACGAAAACTGTATCAACACCATCGGGAAAGACTTGGTCAACTTGCTAGACCCTCGCTATTTAGAAGTCTGGGGAAAATTCACTCCGCGCGGTGGCATCTCAATTGACCCCTACTACAATTACGGTAAGCCAGGAACTAAGTATGAAGGCTTGGCAGAACAACGCCTCTTCCAACACGACCTTTATCCAGAGAAAATTGATAACCGCTAATACTCTTCGAAAATCTCTTCAAACCGCGTCAACATCGCCTTGCCGTATGTATGGTTATTGACTTTGTCAGTTTCATCTACAACCTCAAAACAGTGCTTTGAGCAACCTGCGGTTAGTTTCCTAGTTTGCTCTTTGATTTTCATTGAGTATAAACAGATACGAAAAAGCCCTGTTCCTCAAAATGAGGAGCAAGGCTTTTTGAGTTTCAATTATTCTTCTGTTCCAAGGAAGTTTTTTGCAACAAGGGCTGCAAGAACCCCACCAACGATTGGCGCAAGGATGAAAATCCAAACTTGTTGAAGAGCTGCGCCACCTACCAAGACAGCTGGTGCCAAGCTACGAGCTGGGTTTACTGAAAGCCCAGTAATGTTCAATCCCACAAGAATCATCGCCATCAAGGACAAACCGATTACCAAACCAGCAATCGCGCCATTTCCCTTGCTTTCTGAAGTCACAGTCATGATAACCAAGACAAACAAGAAAGTTGCGATAACTTCAAACAAGAAACCACCAAAGACAGTAACACCGTTTGCCAAGGCATTTTCACCAAGACTTGCAGTTGACATACCTGAATTAGACAAGAGGAAGAAGACCGCAGCTGACGCAAGGAAAGCTCCAACTACTTGTCCAAAGATGTAGTTGACAAGCTCCGAAGATGACAAACGTTTATTGACAAACATAGCAATCGAAACAGCTGGGTTCAAGTGGGCACCTGAAACAGTTCCGATTGAGTAGGCTGCAACTACGATTGCCAGACCAAAGGCAAAGGCAATCCCTAGGTGACCAAGGCCATCAAGACCATTTCCAAAAACAACAGCTCCCGTCCCAACGAACACAAGCATGAACGTACCGATTAACTCAGCAACAATTTTTTTCATTTTCTTTCTCCTTTTTTCAAAAACTAGATATTAGTCTATCAAAAGAAAGAAAGGGTTTCAAGAAAATTGATTGGAAATTTTCAGGATAGAATTCTATAAAAACGGTAGCATTTATTTGAAACATTTTTTCCAAAGTTATATAATGTCAATATAGTTCTAATTAGTTATTCATTCCCTAATTTGAACTAATTTTTACAACTTTGCTGTTCTTTTATGAACGTTTGAATGGTATCGTGGATACCAAGGAGGAAGCATATGTCTAAAGTTGCTATTGTCACAGGTGCAGGTCAAGGAATCGGTTTTGCAATCGCAAAACGATTGGTTCAAGATGGCTTTAAGGTAGGAGTCTTAGACTACAATCCCGAAACAGCTGAAAAAGCTGTTGCCGAATTATCAGCTGAAAATGCCTTTGCTGTCGTGGCCGATGTTTCGAAACAGGCCGAAGTTGCACAAGCATTTCAAAAGGTTGTTGACCATTTTGGTGATTTGAATGTTGTCGTAAATAACGCTGGTGTTGCTCCAACTACTCCTCTTGATACAATTACTGAGGAACAATTTACACGCACTTTCGGTATCAACGTTGGTGGTGTCATTTGGGGTTCACAAGCTGCACAAGCGCAATTTAAAGCACTTGGCCACGGAGGTAAAATTATCAACGCAACCTCTCAAGCTGGTGTAGTCGGCAATCCAAATCTAACTGTTTATGGTGGGACAAAATTTGCTGTTCGTGGAATTACGCAAACATTAGCACGTGATTTAGCAGACTCAGGCATCACTGTTAACGCCTACGCACCAGGTATTGTGAAAACACCAATGATGTACGACATCGCTCATGAAGTTGGTAAAAATGCAGGAAAAGATGACGAGTGGGGTATGCAGACATTTGCAAAAGATATTACCCTAAAACGTCTATCTGAACCAGAAGATGTGGCTGCTGCTGTCAGCTTCCTTGCAGGACCGGATTCAAACTACATTACAGGACAAACCATTATCGTTGATGGTGGTATGCAATTCCATTAAGATACAGGAAAAGAGGTTGGAAAATGATTCAACCTCTTTTATTAGTTTTCATTATTAGTTAGGAAGATACAATAGAAACCCTTTCAATAAATAATATTAGCTTATCCCTAGTATTGAAAAGACTGGATAGCTTCTTTCAAGTCATCTTGTAAACTATTTCTCTGGTCAAGTTGGACATAGACTTCCAACAGACAAGATCTAAAGTTGGAAAATTTGTAAAAATCCTCCCTTTCTTCTATCGGAAAGTCAACAGTTTTTATCCAAGAAGCTACTTGCTCTTGCGCTAACTTCCCTTGTAAAATCGGTTCATAGATCACTCTTGCTAAACGCCAATCTTCATCATCTGTAAAGCGAATCGAAATTCTTTTAAATAGTTGGCCAAGTATATCAAATACTTCATGAACTCTGTTTTTAGGAAAGTCTGGATGACAAACCACCTCTGTCAGTAAATCGGCTCCATGTGCAAAAGCATGAACCCAACCATACTGACTTGAAAAACCCCTTGTATCCTTTTCTTTTGAAAGATAATACAAACCCTGATTTAAAAGGACATTACGAATTACTGCATTTAATTCCTGATAAAAAATCGATTGCTGGTTGGCATCTGCCGACAAGAGATTTGCATAAATAAGCGCCCTAAAAGAACGTTCAAGTGTTGGCAGGCCTACCTTATCAATCTCTTTATCGAGTCCTCCATCAGATAAAATTTCCTCAGCAATGAAATGAAATTGTTCCTGTGTAAATAGCTCTTCCTGAATCCCTCTAGCAAAGCTTGTAAAAACAAGATCATCGCGAATTTCTGGAGAAGGATCTCCCAAATGGTCAAGCAACCACTGGATTTCTTCATCATGATAACTTGGTTTTTCTTCTGCCATTTTTATAAGTAACTCTTGATACATGGGCAATACCTCTACATTTCTAGCAACTTGATATAATCTAGACCCCATTTCTCGACAGCATCTAAAACAACTCTGAATTCCTGCCCCATTTCGGTTAAGCTGTACTCAACTCGTGGTGGAACTTCGGCATAGACCTTTCGTTGAACAATCTTATCCTTTTCTAATTGACGGAGATGACGGGTCAAAATAGTTTGAGTAATCCCAGGCAATAATCTCTGCAATTCTTTAAATCGTTTGGTACCCGTACTCAACTGGTAAATGATTACCAGTGCCCATTTCCCCGTTAAAACCCTCTGCGTTGTCGCAAATGGACAAATCCCATACTCACTCACTTTATTTGTCATAAAATATCTTCTTTCTATTTTTTAAAAAATTTATCTTTTAGTATCAATAAAAGTACTACTTTTGATACCAGCTATCAAAAAAGTGTCTACTTGTTTTTTTGTTTGTAACTGTTACAATTATATCATAAAAAAGAAATGGAGAATAGATATGTCAACAAACTTAGAAATTTTCAATGCTTATAACCAAGCTTTAATTGCTGGTGACTTTCCTGGTGTCTTTGAAACGATGGCAGACGATATTGTCTGGCATCAACCTGGTAATCATAGTATATCTGGTACAGTTGTTGGTAAGGACAAGCTAGGAGCTCACCTAGCTACATTTGCTGAGAAAACTAATGGAACCTTTAAGGTGATAACAAATTGGGTTTCTGACAATAAGGATTTAATCGCAGCCAATGTTACTTTTCTTGGAACACGGGCTGATGGTACTGAACTCAATATGAACGGGATTGACCTCTTCCGTATTGAAGACGGAAAAATCAAAGAAGTTTGGCTCTTCTCTTCAGATCAAGCTGAAGAAGATAGCTTTTGGGGATAATTTAAGAGGTAGGGACAAAAAATTTTGATTTTAGGAATTCTTTATTCTAAATTTTTAAAATCGATAGATTAGAAAAAAAGCGAACAAGACAGAATTCTGAGTATCAGATAACTCGTTTTGTTCGCTTTTTATATTTAAGTTAAACTTTTGTCCCCGACTCTTTTAATTTACTCTCCCAACTGGGCACTGTAGGCGATAATCTGGTCAACTGTGTCAGACAAGAACTGGATGGTATCACGGAGTGGTTTATCTGTTGAAATATCGGCTCCGATAATCATGGCTGACTCAAGCGGTGTCTTACTACCACCTGATTTGAGGAGATTGAGCCAGTCTTCAGCTCCGTTCTCAGAATGTTTCAGATGTAGGTAACCAGCTGTCGAGATTACAAGACCTGCAGAATAAGTATAGCTATACAAGCCCATGTAGTAGTGAGCTTGGCGCATCCAAGTCAAAGCTGCATCATCATCAATCTCAATGGCATCACCCCAGAAATCCGTCAAGACTTCCTTCATAATACTGTTGAGTTTGCTTGCCCCGAAGGTTTCTCCTTCTTCAATCAATGTATAAACCTTACGTTGGAAGGCTGCTTCCAAGAGGTGAGTGATAAAGTTATGGAAGTAGGTGTCTGTCAAGCGGTGAGCCAGAGCGAAGCGTTTTTGACGAGGGTCGTCAGATTGATGCTCCAAGTAATCACTGAGAAGCAATTCATTGAAGGTTGACGGCGCTTCAACATAGTAGGTCGACATGTGGGCATTAAAGTAGCTTTGATGATTATCTGAAAAGATGAATTGACCAGAATGCCCGATTTCATGAATCAAGGTATAGACATCGCTCAAACGCCCTGTCCAGCTCATGAGAACATAAGGGTGCACGCGATATGGATCCGCCGCATAGCCACCAGAATCCTTGCCACTATTGGCAGCGAAGTCCACCCAGCGCTCTTCTTGATAGCGAGCAACTTCCTGACAATATTCTTGACCCAAAGGTTCTACCGACTTCATGACCAAATCATAGGCATCGTCAATGGTCACTTGAGGATTGAGGGCGCTATCCAAGTCCAATTTCCAGTCTGCAAAGGTCATCTTTTCAAGACCATTGACCTTGGCAACATGCTTGAGGTATCTCTGTGCAACTGGGGCAAAATCCTTCATGATGAGGTCAATCTGGCGGTCAAACATAGCACGGTCCACTTCTTGTTCAGCCAGAAGATAATCAAAGACGGAGTCATAGCCCTTCATATCAGCTAGTAGTTTTTCAGACTTAACTTGAGCTAGGTAGGCTGCCGCAGCCGTATTTTGGTGCTTACGAAGACCTTCTGAGAAGGAACGGAAGGATTTCTCACGAACCTCAGCGTCCTCATGGTTTTGGTAGAAGTTCTCATAGGTAACAAAGCTATTTTTGTAGGTCTTGCCATGAGCTTCAAAGTCAGCCATTTCAAAATCCCCAGCTCGCATCTTAGTGTAAATATCCTGCGGACTGTAGAAAACCTCTCCTAAATTGGTCAAGGCCTTCTCCACATCAGCCCCTAGATAGTGAGCTTTTTTGATTTTTGCCTGACGAATGGCCGCCGTCAAATGAGGTAATTCACCCAAACGGTCCAAGACTTCCTCGTCTGCTGCCACCAAGGCATCGTCAAAGAAGGCCAAGGCTACGCTGGCGTCTGTTTCAAATTCCATCCCAGCTTGGGCAATATTGGCAAATTCGTCATTGCTATAGTCCGTCGTCTGAGGCATAAAACCATAGTTTCCAATATGGCTCATCTGAATGTAGATTTGCTCTAATTCCGCAAAGGCCTTTTCAAAATCCTCAAAAGTATGAAGATTACCCTTGTAATCACGGCTAAATTGATTGATGTCTTCTCGAGCCTTCTCGATTGCACGTAAGAAATCCTCACGGTCTTGGTATAGGGCTGTTAAATCCCAAAGTTCCTTCTCTGGAAATTCTGAACGGTGTTTTTGTTCCATTTTCTTCCTCTTATTTCTCTAATTCTAATAAAACACTAAGGGCTGATAAAGCGTAAAGTGGTGCTGTTTCTGCTCGCAAAATACGAGGACCAAGTCCTGCAAGAACAGCTCCTTTTGCTTCAAAACTTTCGATTTCCGCAGGTGACAGGCCACCTTCTGGACCAAAGATAAAGAGTAATTTGGCTCCTTTTTCAAGACCAGTGACTGCTTGTAAAAGTGCAGCGGCTTCTCCTTCTTTGGCCGACTCTTCATAAGCTACTACGACGCGGTCAAACTGGTCAAGTTGGGCTAGAAAGTCTGCTTTCCTTTCAAAAAGCTGGATACTTGGAACAACATTACGCTTGCTTTGCTCGGCCGCTCCAAGGGCAATTTTTTCTAGTTTTTCGACCTTTTTACCCAATTTCTTTCCATCCCACTTAGCAACGGACCAATCGGCAGGAAAGGCCCAAATCTGGCTGGCACCCAGTTCGGTTACTTTTTGAGTGATAAACTCCAACTTGTCCCCCTTGGGAAAGCCGGATGCAATGGTCACTTGAACGGGCAGTTCCACATTGTCAGCTAATTCTTGGACCAACTCAAACTGACGTGCTTCTACATCCAGCACGCGCGCCAAGCGCTTAATTCCATCATCAAAAACCAAAGTAACCTCATCATCTTCTTTCAAGCGCATAACCTGAAACATATGCTTGCTGGTTTCCTTGTCCTCAATGGTGACTGGCGAGGTAGCATTACCCTTGACAAAATACTGCTGCATACTAGCCTCCAATCACACCTGAAATATCCTTAGTTTTTTTGAAAACACAGGCATTCCATTCCCCTTGAACCATATGAGTTTCGAGGAAAAATCCAGCTGACTCAGCCGACTCGCGCACCATGCCCCACTTGTCCTTAATAATTCCACTCATGATGAGGTAGCCTTCATCCTTGACCAAACGATAGGCATCGTCTGTCAGATGAATGAGGATATCCGCCAAGATGTTTGCCACGATGACATCTGCCTCAATCTCAACACCCTTAAGCAAGTCTCCAGCAGCAACATGGATATTTTCCATTCCAGGGTTGAGCTCAATATTTTCCTGAGCAACACGAACCGCCACATCATCCAGATCGTAGGCAAAGATTTCCTTAGCACCAAGCAGCGAGCTGGCAATAGAGAGAACCCCTGAACCAGTCCCCACATCTAGCACTGTTTCCCCACCACGAAGAACCTGCTCCAAGGCAAAGAGGCTCATCTTGGTAGTTGGATGCGTTCCAGTACCAAAGGCCATACCAGGGTCCAGCTTGATAATCTTTTCCCCAGCAGTCGCCTCATAGTCTGTCCAAGACGGCACGATAGTCAAATCATGAGTGATACGAGCTGGTTCATAGTATTTCTTCCAGTTGTCTGCCCAGTCTTCCTCAGCCAAGGCAGTCGTCCCCATCTTGATCTCACCCAAATCCATAAAATCTGTCAATTCTGCTAGGCAAGCCTGTAAATCTGCCTCAACCACTTCCACATCTACCGTGTCAGGATAGTAGGCTGTCACTACGATTTCTTCCTGTTGCTCGACCTCTGGGAAAATCTCGCCGAAGCGGTCAACATTTCCCACATAGTCCATACTGTCTTCAATCGCGACACCTTGCGCTCCCAACTCAATCAAGAGATTGGAAACCAATTCCTCCCCCTCACGCTTCACTGTAACTTTTAACTCTTGCCATGTTTCCATATTTAAGATACCAAGCCCGTAAAACACAAAACCAAAATAGGAAATTCTCTGAAGACGCTTGTGTCTAAGAGAAGTTTATCTTTTTAGCACAGTGTTTAGGGCGGGTTCAGTTTAGAAATGTAACTGAACTATCCTTTCTATTTCTCTATGCATTTTTTCATGTAAACCATATCCATACCTTCTTTTTCAGGTTCAATATGGGTTTGATGGTAGCCGTTCTTCTCATAGAAAGCAACCATACCTTCATCCTGTAATACCGTACACAAATCCCACTGTTTAATCATTGGAAATTCCTTTTCCAGCAATTTCAATCCTTCAGAACCATAACCTTTTCCTTGATACTGGGGCAAAATCGCTGCCGTTCCCAGCCAAGCCTCCGTCAACTCTTCATTGGTCTGAACTCGTAAAAATCCGATATTTTCTCCCTTTTCTTTCAAAAAGTAGTAATAGCTATTGGGACGCTCAACCAATTTCCACTTGATTCGTTCACGATCCTCGAGATAAGGATCATACTCATCTTGATATTTTTCATAGACAGCCTTAAAGCTAGCTCTTTGAATCGCAATGATGGTCTCCAAATCCTCTGCTCCTGCTCGTTCAAGTCTTATCATAAACTTTCCTCCAAATAATCCCTCAATCTACCCTGCAACTGAGGTACAACTTGACTGGAAGTAAGAAATTCCTCGACATTCATTAACTGATAGCCCTGTCCTTCATCTCCAAATACAATCTGGTCAAACTGTTCTTGCGTTAACTTGCCGACTAGAAATACAGATTGTTTATCCGCAAAAAGCATACTTGGATAAACCTTACTCCATAGCAGATAATCCTCAGTCAGATGAATTCCCAGTTCTTCATAAACTTCACGCGCCACGCACTCAAAAGGACTTTCATCCCCCTCTCGTCCCCCACCGGGCAGTTCCCACATATTGGGCCAGGGAATGCTTGCCTTATCATCTCGTAAGATGGTCAAGAGCCTATCCCCACAAAACAAAGCAATCTTACAGCCTATGAAATCAGATATTTCTAGTTTCATCTTCAGTTCCTTCTGACATTTCCTTTTCCAGCTCGGCTAACCAGTTTTGATAATAGCTTTTCTCATCCCGTAACAACCGGCTGCTATTCATTTTCTGTCTAGCAATCTTCATAGCCATGTGAGTTTGAACTACATCTTTCTTTACCTTAAATTGATACCAAGCTTGAATGACCTGCATATCTGCTGTTTTTATAGATAAAAAGGATTTGACCCCTCGAATACTTACATATTCTTCCGCTTTCTTATTATCTCCTTCCATCAGAGCAATTTAAAGAAGGTATAATTGAGAACTAGTTTTAGACATTGGATTATCTGTTTTCTCTAACACAGACTGAAACTGTTGCTTTGCAAGCTCTATATTATCATCCAATATGAATACCAACCCCTGAAGAGTCTGAACACTTTCTGCAAAACTCCCTCTCGCCTCCTCATCAACAGACATGATAAAGTCTTTTAAATCATATTCTTGAGGAGCTAGCAAGGTCTGGGCAGAATGCCTCAACATCAGGTAGGCGTATTTCGTATTTTCAGGGTATTGTAGCAATTCCCAAATTTTTGCGCCATCGGTGATGCCGACTGGCAAAATGTTATTTAGGAAGAAAGACAAATTAAGAAAAATCCAAGTGCCTGCAAAATACCAGCTTCTTGTCAAAAAACCAAACACTATCGCCAATAATATCAAGCTGAGATGAACCATCAAGCCTCCTGAAAGCATCAGGATGATTCTTTGATCGCTTTCATCCTCTTTTAAACCAATGTATTGAGCACCAACACTTTTCAGAATGGCTGTTCTACTAAGATGAAACCTGCCTGACTTTTTGGTCAAAATAAAATGTCCTAACCCAAAAGCCACCAGCCGATAGCCTGTCAAGTAGCCACAAAAAGCATGTCCCAGCTCATGAAGAATCAAGATTAAATACATACTTAGAAGAGCGAAGGCATAACCAAAAGTAAAGACTAAAACTGCAGAATACCCCAACTCTGCAAATGCGATTGTTCCACAAGCACAAGCCAGCATAATAAAGACAACAGCTAGCACATAAACCAAATAAATCCCAATTTTCTTCATAAAATCTCCATCCAACTCCTAGTATCTCGGATAAGGGTAAAACTCTCCCTCTTCCAAGCCGACTTTTCCTTCTTCAAAGACTTCTTGGTTCCATTCCATGACAAATTCTTCTGCTTCTGGGTCTTCCAAAAAGTCCATGAGGGCATCTAGTCCAACCTCGGCAGTATCTTTGAGGAATAGCGCAAAATAAGCTAAAAATTCGCGAGAAAATCCTTTTTTAGGTAGGTAAGGAATGACCGTCAAATAGTCTTCTGCATTGACTGTTGATTTGGCAGGATTGTAAAAAAGCACTGCTTCTTCAAAGAGAATGTCATCTGATGAAACCTCTCCATCTTCATCCACCATCTCCACACCTGCAGAGTTTTGTGCTTCCAATAGAAAACTCACTTCAACCGCGTGGTTACGCTTGTCCCAACTAATCTCAAAGTCAAAGGGAAAATTCTTCTCCAACTCTTCCTCTAAAACATCTAAAAATCCATATGTTGCCATTTTGTCCTCTTTCTATGCGACTCTTAAATCGCCCCGATTGCTCGGAAATATGCTAAAATAGATACTACCATCTTACCACATATACATCAGAAAATCCACGTTAGAAAGGACTGCTATGCCAGACAATCTCGCGCTTCGCATGCGCCCTAAAACCATCGACCAGGTAATCGGTCAGGAGCATCTGGTCGGACCTGGAAAAATCATCCGCCGCATGGTGGAGGCCAACCGTCTGTCCTCCATGATTCTCTATGGACCTCCGGGAATAGGCAAGACCAGTATTGCCTCAGCCATCGCTGGAACGACAAAGTATGCCTTTCGAACTTTCAATGCAACAGTTGATAGTAAAAAACGACTGCAAGAAATTGCGGAAGAGGCTAAATTCTCTGGTGGTCTCGTCCTATTACTAGACGAGATTCATAGACTAGATAAAACCAAGCAAGACTTCCTCTTGCCTCTCTTGGAAAGTGGACTAGTCATCATGATTGGCGCTACGACTGAAAATCCTTTCTTTTCTGTCACTCCTGCCATTCGTAGCCGTGTTCAAATTTTTGAGTTGGAACCTCTGTCTAACCAAGACGTCAAAGAGGCCCTGCAGATAGCTCTAAGTAACCCTGAGCGTGGTTTTGATTTTCCAGTAGAACTAGATGAGGATGCGCTGGATTTCATCGCAACCTCTACAAACGGAGACCTGCGTTCTGCCTTTAACTCGCTGGATTTGGCAGTTCTCTCTACCCCTGAAAATGACGAGGGCATCCGCCATATCACCCTCGACATCATGGAAAATAGCCTACAGCGAAGCTACATCACTATGGATAAGGATGGAGATGGCCACTATGATGTTCTCTCAGCCCTGCAAAAGTCTATCCGTGGCTCGGATGTGGATGCTAGTCTCCACTATGCTGCCCGCTTGATTGAGGCTGGTGATTTGCCAAGTCTCGCTCGACGCTTGACCGTTATCGCCTATGAAGATATCGGTTTGGCCAACCCTGAAGCCCAGATTCATACCGTGACTGCTCTGGATGCTGCACAAAGGATTGGTTTCCCAGAAGCCCGCATTCTCATTGCCAATGTCGTGATTGATTTGGCCCTTTCTCCAAAATCCAACTCAGCCTATGTAGCTATGGATAAGGCACTTGCTGACCTCAAAACATCAGGTCATTTGCCCATTCCGCGACACTTGCGTGATGGTCACTACAGTGGAAGCAAGGAACTGGGAAATGCCCAAGACTATCTCTATCCCCACAACTATCCTGGAAATTGGATTAAACAAAACTATCTGCCAGAAAAAATTCGCAATCATCACTATTTCCAAGCAGAAGATACTGGTAAATATGAACGGGCTTTGGCTCAAAGAAAGGAAGCTATCGACCGTTTGCGAAAAATCTGAAATCCTTTTCAAAAAATTGCACTTTCCTCTTGATTTTTTTTGAAAAAGTGGTATCATATAAACATAGAAACGCTGTGGTGTACGACTTCACACTTAAGTGTTGACCGACTATTTTTTGTATTATTAGGGAAACAAAAGTCTTCTAACAGCATGTAGGCCGTCTCACACGGAAACAGCTTCAGTTAGAGCGAGTTGCCCACCTGCTTAATTGCGCGGGTTCAATACAAACCGTGAAGTTTCGGCACCAATACAGCTTTTTTCTTTGCCTCCTTAGCTCAGCTGGCAGAGCAGCGGACTCTTAATCCGTGGGTCACAGGTTCGATCCCTGTAGGGGGCATCTAAATACAACAGGAAAAGCCTTGATTTACAAGGCTTTTTTTGCTTGTCTAAGTCAGATTTGTCCCACATTTGTTTATCAATTTCCTTTCCAGACATCTTTAATCTTAAGACACTCTTCAAAAAATTTTTTTAAATTTAAAACAAAAGTCTTGCTTTTCATTTAATTTTTGTTATACTTGTATTTGTACCTGATACATGTTTATCAAAAAGGAGTTCAGATGGATACAAAATTCTCAGTTGCTTTGCATATCTTAACCATGATTAGTGAAAGCAAGGAAACCTTAAGTTCTCAAGCATTAGCTATTAGTGTTGGGACTAACGCTAGTTACATTCGAAAGGTGATTGCCTTATTGAAAAATGCAGATTTGATTCATTCCCAGCAAGGAAAAACAGGCTATCAACTCAGTAAATCTCCAAAGAAAATGACTTTACTAGAGATCTACTATGCTACTCAAGAAATCAATCACATTAGTTTATTTCCTGTTCATCAAAATAGTAATCCCGATTGTCCCGTTGGAAAACATATCCAAGGAGCAGTTTCACCGCTTTTCGCTAGTGCCGAATCTCAATTAGAGAAGGAATTAGCAAATCAAACTTTAGAAGATGTCATTGACAATCTATATAAACAAGCCAAACAAGTCCGAAACTGATTTGATAGCAAGTCAGTTTTTACTAAAAACAACATGAACTTGTATTAGATACAAGTATATACAATCGTATTAAAAAAGAAAAGAGAAATCACATGAAAGCCGCACAACATACTACTTATAACAAAAACAATATCACACTGAACATCACAGAAATCGCTAAACCAAGTATTACAGACAAACAAGTCTTGGTGAAAGTATCCGCAGCCGGTGTTAATCCTCTCGATAACATGATTTCTCGTGGTGAGGTCAAGATGATTGTTCCTTACAAACTTCCTCAAACTGCAGGTAACGAAGTGGTTGGAATCGTTGAAAGCATTGGCAAGCAAGTTGACAACTTTCAGGTAGGAGACCGTATCTTTGGCCGTCTGCCACTTGATCATATCGGCGCCTTTGCAGAATACCTAGCTGTCGATAGCCAAGCCTTAGCCAAGGTTCCAGACTATCTATCAGACGAGGAAGCTGCTGCTGTTCCGCTTACTGCATTGACTATCATGCAGGCTCTTGACCTCATGGGCTCTCAAGCTGGGAAAACGATCTTTATTTCTGGTGGTACTGGAGGTGTCGGTGGAATGGCCATTCCAATTGCCAAAGCCAAAGGATTGAAAGTCATCACAAATGGAGCTGGAGATAGTGCTGAGCGTGTCTTGAAACTAAGAGCAGATAGATTTATCGATTACAAAACAGAGGATTATACAAAAACTGTTAGCCAGGTGGATTATGTCCTCGATACTCTCGGTGGAGCTGAAACTGAAAAACAAATGTCTATCATGAAAAAAAGTGGACAGCTTGTTTCACTTCGTGCCATGCCAAACGGTACCTTTGCCAAACGTATGAATCTACCAAAATGGAAACAAATTTTACTTGGACTAGCAGGTCACAAATTTGATAAAATGGCAGAAAAATATGGCGTCCACTACCATTTTATCTTTGTAGAAAGCAATGGCACTCAATTACAAGAGGTAGCTGACCTTTTTAGTAAATTAGAAGTCAAACCCTCTATCGATAGAGTTTATCCATTTGAAGAGGTAAATAGCGCCTTAGAAAAGGTAGCTAATGGTCGCTCACGTGGAAAAACAGTTCTCAGCTTTAAGAAATAAAAAGGAAAACACAATGTCATATATTACAACAAAAAATCAATACATCACTGTCCAAGGAAACCAAATTGCCTATCGCGAACTCAGTAAAGGCAAATCAAAACTGCCTCTTCTGATGCTAGTCCATTTGGCAGCAACTCTAGATAACTGGGATCCTAAACTCTTAGACCTGATTGCTGAAAAACACCATGTCATTGTAGTCGATCTTCCTGGTGTTGGAGCCAGTCAAGGAAAAGTTGCTTCGACGATTCCTGGAATGGCTGAGCAGACAACTGACTTTGTAAAAGCGCTTGGTTACGATAAAATCAATCTTCTCGGTCTTTCTATGGGAGGTATGATTGCCCAAGAAATCATCAGAATCAATCCTACTCTAGTCAATCGTTTAATCTTGGCTGGAACAGGACCTCGAGGCGGAAAAGAGGTCGATAAGGTCACAGGGAAAACCTTTAACTATATGTTTAAAGCTGGACTCGAGCGCATCGATCCTAAACGCTATATCTTCTATAATCATGATGAACAAGGGAAAATTGAAGCTTTGAAAGTCCTCGGACGAATGGGGATGAGAACAAAGGAATTTGCGGATAAAGACATGAATCTATCAGGATTCCTAACTCAACTCAAAGCTATTAAACGTTGGGGGAAAGATCCTCAAGACGACCTAAAATTTATCACTCAACCAACCTTAATCGTCAACGGGGATAAGGATATGCAGGTTCCAACGGAAAATTCTTACGATATGCATGCAAAAATCGAAAATAGTAAGCTGATCATCTATCCAAATGCTGGGCACGGTTCAATCTTCCAATATGCAGATGAATTTTCAAAAGAACTACTGGCTTTCTTGGAGGACTAAGATGGTCAAAACGATTCTGATTACAGGTGCTACTGACGGTATCGGTAAACATTTGGCAAAGAAATTGGCCAGTAAAGGGCATCATGTCATCCTCCATGGTCGAAATCCTCAAAAACTTGAGCTGGCGCTTCAAGAGGTTCGGGCAGTTTCCTTGAGAGGCAGAGTTTCTAGCTACCTTGCAGATTTTTCAAAATTAAATGATGTTTATCGATTTATAGAGGAAATCAAGAGAGACTTTTCAAGGATCGATGTCTTGTTTAACAATGCAGGCCTGTATGCTGTAAAAGAACGAAAAGCGAGTACTGAAAATGTCGAGTTGACTTTTATGTTATCCGTTCTGGTTCCTTATATTTTAACAACTGAGCTAAGCCCCTTGTTAGAAAAAGCGGCTGACGGCCGTGTCATTAATACTTCTTCCTATATGCATCATTTTGCCAAGGTCAAGGATTTAGACTTTGGATTTGTGAACAACTATAATCCCGAATTGGCCTATAACAACTCCAAACTCTACACTATTTGGATGACACGCTATTTAGCCAGAGAATTCTTTCTAAAAGGTTCAAGCATCACCATCAATTCTTACCATCCTGGCTTAATTTCAACCAACTTAGGGAATGATTCCAGTGATGAAAAGACGAAAAAGTCTCTCTTCGGACGCTTGATGAAGTCATTTTCCAAAAATCTAGACGAGGGAATTGAAACAGGCTACTATCTTACATTATCAGAAGAAATCACTGGTTTGACTGGCTACTACTTTGATGAGAAGAAAGTAAAATCTGTATCTGAAAAAGGATATACACTTGAAAAAGCTCAAGATTTAATCAATTACTGTAATGATAAAATTAAGTTGTTCAAACAGAAACATGTTGAGTTTGATTAAAAATTTAATACAAGAGGAAGACTGGACAGGAACTCAATTTCAGGAGAAAACGAAGTAAATCTTCCCACAATAAAACGCATAGTATCAAAGTTTTCAACACCTGATATTATACGTTTTTTAATTTTAAAGACTTTTTTCCCAGCCTCAAGAAATCACATCCCACCTAAATCCCTTGGATACCAAACACCTCATCAGGTATTTTCTGAGTTGGTAAGACTGTCTAGCTTAATTTGACAAATGGAGGGCGTTAAATCCAGTTTTTACAGGAAGTCTATTTAAATATTTTCACACTGACCTTACAAAATATGAAATAAATTATATAAAGTCATTCCCATGACAAAGAATAACATCCCTTTAAAACAGTATCTTACCCAATTTTCAGGTAAGACTTTTGATACAATCGTCCCCAATACCCCTCCGCATATAGAAGCAAGAAAAATAACTGGAACAGGTGCTAAATGATACTGATTTAAACCTGTAACCACAACAATTGTAGCCAAATGAGACAGCTGAGAAAAGAAAATAATTGCAAGAGAATACATCGTTGCTTCTTTTATCGAAATAGAGAAAAACACCATCAATAAAGATACATTGAGCGGACCACCACCAATCCCTAAAAAACTAGAAATCAAGCCCAATAGAAGACCACAAATCATATAGAATCCTATCTTATCAAATTGATAAGTTTTTTTAAAATCTGTTAAAACAAATGATACAAGTAGCATCACAAATAGTAAAATCATTTGAACAATGGATACTAGCCGTACTGATAATTGAGATAACAAAACTTGAAAAATAAGATGACCCAGAAATCCTCCTAAAACAGAAGAAAAGGATACCGTAAAAATCAATCTCCATTTTATCTCTTTACTTTGTGAAAATCTTTTGATTGTTGAAATAATCGCCATTATAAAAACAGAGAAACTAGAATAAAAAGCAATATCACTGACCGAATGGTATCCAAAACTATCCATAAGTGGCTTAATTATAATTCCACCACCCATGCCTGATATAGAACCCAATCCACTAGCTATTATAATGATTAGAAAATAAATAATCTCAACCACTTTTTAAGTCCATCCTATTCTTTCAAACATCTAAAACCTAGATGGCTACTAGTGGAAGTAGAAATACATCCATTTCTAGCAGCTACTCGGTATCGATTACAATAAGAACAATGACATAAAAAGGAACCTCCTCTGATAGCATACTCCTCCTCTTGTATCCCATATTTTGGCAACTCATAGTCATCTTCATTAAAACTAGCTAATAAGGTATATCTCGGATTGCGACACCATTCCCAAACATTCCCAATCATTTGATATAGACCAAAATCATTAGGTAAAAATTCATAGACAGGAGCCGTTCCTATAAATCCATCTAAGCCAGTATTTTCATAAGGAAATCTTCCTTGCCAAGTATTGGCATGATAATATCCACCTTCTAAAAGAGTGTCTCCCCAAGGATATTCAGATTGTTTTCCACCTCTAGCAGCATATTCCCACTGTGCTTCAGTCGGTAAAGACATTCCGCTCCAATTACAGAAAGCCAATGCATCTTCTAAAGCAACATGAACTACTGGATGGTCTTCTAAACCCACTAGATTACTGTTCTCACCGTAGGGATGTTTCCAGCAAGCGTTCGGAACTTGTAACCACCACGGAGCCCCAGCAGGATGAGGATATCCCTCCCTTTCTGCCTCTGGAACGAATAATATAAAAACAAAAGACCACTCTTGTCGCTCAGCTAGTGTTTTATAGCCTGTTTCTTTCACAAATTGAGCAAATTCTTGATTCGTAACTGGAGTATCCGCAATGGAGAAATCCTTTACACTAATAGCAACTTGAGGACCTTCAAAATCATCTAAAAAGCCCTCTTCAGAATTTGTTCCCATCATAAATGTCCCACCCTTGATTTTTTTCATCTTCATGATTAAGTATCCCCCGTTTTCGTTAGAGTGGGTGTTATTTTAGACAGTTCAACAGGAACTAACTCTTCATCCACAACAAAACCTTCTTCTCTATATCTAAGAAAGTCTACTAATTTTTTCTTCATCTGACGAACAATAGGTTGGTATTTTTCACTTGGATACAAATCATTCATTTCATGCGGATCTTTTTTCATATCAAATAACTGATAATGATTTAAAACAGGAAACCAGATAAATTTCCACTGGTCTGTCAAGATATATTGACTAGAATCTTTTCCTAAAGCATGTTCACCATGAAATTCTGTTCGCCATCCCTCGTACTGTCCAAATAATAAATTCTTAACACTCTGTCCATCTAGTTCATCTGTAGTAGTTCCTCCTGCCAAATCCACGAGTGAAGGAAAAATATCTTGGATTTTCACTAATTGCTTGATTGTTCCCCTATTACCAGCTATCAATCCAGCCGGATCGTAAATGAACGAAGGAATGTGGATACTTCCTTGATAAGGATATCCCTTTCTAAACAGATAATGTTCACCAAGCTGATCCCCATGATCCGAAACGAACCAGATAATCGTATCTTTATCATGACGAAATTCTTTTAGGGCAGTCAAAAAGCGACTAATTTGATGGTCTATATGAGTAATCAATCCAAAATAAGCAGCAACCATTCTTCTTTGATCATCTTCCTTTAATTTCCCTCTTAAAGCATAAATAGACGGAATTTGCTTTTCTAATACTTCCCAATTCCCGATATGCAAATCGAGAAATTGAGGCAAGCGTTCCATATACATATCAAAATAGTATTTTGGGGGATTTAATGGAGCATGTGGTTTTTCAAAAGACATTTTGAGAAAGAAAGGAACCGTTGGATCTCTTCTTTGTAAAAATGAAATGGACTCACTCACAACCCAGTTTGTTGGATGTAACTTCTCATCTTTATCCCAAGGTCTAGCTTCCCAAGAATTACAATCCATTCCGTCATCAATCAAATCAACATCATAACCAACTTTACCCTTTAAAAAGGCTAGATAGTCACTAGCATAATCAAATTGACTTCCATAAGCCTTGTCATACTTTCTATCAACATGTAGATACCCATCGTGAAGCAAGACATGATCAAACCCAAGTCTCTGTCTGGAAGGAAAAACATGCATCTTACCAATACATTCTGTCTGATATCCCATGTCTTTAAAGACTTTTGGAAGAGTATTAGTAAAATTCCAAGGCACTTCATCTTGATAACCAACACGTCCACTTTTATCTTGATCTAAACCAGTCAATAAAGCTGCCCTAGCAGGAACGCAAGAAGGAACTGGAGAATAGGCATTTTCAAAATTATAACCTACACTAGCCATCATATCTAATGTTGGAGTGCTAACTAGCTTATCCTTACTATTCAAGGATAAGGCGTCTGCTCTCATTTGATCTACAACAATCAAAATAATATTTGGCTGTTTTGTCTGAACCATAAAATCTCCTTTCTAATATGGCAAAAGAGGCACAAGAAGATATCTATCTTTACTGCACCCCTTTCTATATCAATCTCTCTATATAAAGCAATAACATTCTTGTTATGTTTTATAGAAAAATGAACTAAAATATAACTAAATCGATTAGGAAATTCAAATCATTTTCTAGCACTGTTTTAGAAGTTACAGTGTACTATTCTAACTTCAACAGACTATAAACCTTTGTCTAATAACAATTTTAGTGGAGATAAGAAATCCTACACCTAACTCATCTTACACGTAATCTATTTCTATTTTATCACAAAAAACGCAAGTAAGACCATTAACTCAATTCAGTTTTATCTGCCATTTTCACAAATGGGAAATAAGTCAAGACACTAATAATCAAACAAACAACTGATAAGATGATAGCACGCCAATCAAATGCTGTAGAGAAGAAACCATATAAAATTGGTGGCATTACCCAAGTAACATTTTGCGTAACAGGTGAAACAAGACCCCAGCTTGTTGCCCAGTAAGCTACCGTTGCCATGAAAACTGGGCTAAGTACAAATGGTATAAATAGCAAAGGATTCAAGACAACTGGTAAACCATAATTGACCGGTTCACCAATATTAAACAGAACTGGTGCTAGACCAAGTTTGGCAACTTTTCGATAATGACTGTTTCTTGAAAAAATTAAAATAGCAAGTACTAATCCTAATCCTCCAAACCAGACAAACGCCCCAAAAGATCCACTTGTCCATATATAAGGAATCGGTTCACCTTTTTGGAAAGCATCCAAGTTCGCTAACATAGCAACTCCAAATAGCCCTTCCATGATGGGAGCCAATACATTTCCTCCATGGAGACCAAAAAACCAGAATAACTTATTCAAAAAGATCATCAGAATAACTGCAAAGAAACTTTGAGACAAACCTAGTAATGGCGTTTGTAACACCTTGTAAACCCAATCAATCAATAAGTCATTGCTAAGTAAATGGAAAACATAAGTCAAGATGGCTACTATATACATCGCCATAAATCCTGGAATGATAGAAGTGAACGGCTTAGCAATCGCAGGGGGAACTGAATCTGGTAACTTGATTACCCAGTTCTTTTTCATTACTTTACAGAAAATAATAGAGGCTAAAAATCCAATCATCATGGCTGTAAAGTAGCCTCTGGCATTGATATGGTTTCCTGGAATCACATTCCCAATAGTTACCATCAGATTTTTACCATCAAATGCTAGATTATCAATTCCTTGTAAGATTTGATCTAATTTCACATCTCCTACATTTGCCAAAGGGAAACTCTTTGTAACTGTACTTCCAATCGAAATGACAAACGAGGCAAGTGATACCAAACCAGCAGAAACTGTATCAACCTTGTAAATCTTAGCGATATTCACTCCCAAGCAATAGATGAACAACAAGGAAACAATTGGTATACTTCCCTTGAATACCAAATTATTGATGTCAACAAGCCACTGAAAGGTTTTCGTAATACTTTCTAGGTGAAATTGTTGTGGTAAATCCACTAGAAAAGCATTTAATAACAAAGCAATGGAACCTGTCATAATAACAGGCATAGTCCCCACAAATGAATCACGTAAAGCAACTAAAAACTTCTGATTCCCAACTTTCATTGCAATTGGAGAAAGTTTTTCTTGCATTTTATCCAACATTGTATTCATACCAAACTCCTAATTTTTTTCAAATCGTTTGTACACTTCTACCACTTCTTTTGCTAAGTCAACAAAGGTCAGACTCGTCATTAAATGATCTTGCGCGTGTACCATCAAGAGGCTAATTGAAGTTTCTTCCCCCTGTGCCTCTCTTGTCAACATTTCTGTTTGAGCTTTATGCGCCTGTAATAAGGCAGCATTCGCATCAGCTAATCTTTGATTGGCTTTTGAGAAATCACCTTTTTTTGCTGCCTGAATAGCCTCCATAGCATTACTTTTGGCTTCCCCACCATACATAATTAACCCCATTACAGATTCTAAATTACTTTCATTCATAGCATTCTCCTCAATCTTAGTCTAATAAACTTTCAGCTAAATCTAAGACCTTAGAACCATTCATCATTCCGTAATCTGTCATCGGAATAACCGCCACAGGAATCTGTCTATCTTTTAGTTTTTCTTGAAAGTCCCCTAGTAAATAGCGAACTTGAGGGCCTAAAAGCAACACATTTACTTCTTTTGTTGCTACAATTTCTTCTGCTTCAGGAGCTGGAACTGCAAAAATTTCTGCATCCAACCCCTTATCTTCTGCTGCCTTTTGCATCTTTGTCACTAGCAGACTTGTACTCATACCTGCTGCACATGCTAACATAATTGTCACTTTAGCCATAGCTTACTCCTTTATCACCTATTTACTGACCTAGCCAAGCGAGATACTGTATGTCTCACTCCTCTAATTGCCTTGCTCAAGGCATAAATATTATCGACTGTTGCCAGTCCCCCATATCCTGCGTCACCTATATGTTGAATATCAACTCCACAAATTTTATTTCTCAGCGCTATTTCCCTAATTGTCTCCGTATCAGATGTTTCTTGGCTAGTACCAATAGCACTCAATACGAGACCACCTTTACTGTGAACTAAATCTACCACTGCGCGTAATTCTTCATCGTTAAAAGAAGGAACTGTCCCAACAGCTGGAACCAAAATCACATCTGCACCTGCTTCAAGCAACTGCTCCGCAACGGAAATATCCGCGACAGGTTCCTTCACACCAGCGCCGTGCATTTTACCAGCTATAATCAAACCTGAGAAATTCTCTTTAGCAGATTGAACTGCTTTGATAATCTCTTGATTGCTAACTCCTGTTCCAGGATTTCCAGTCAGACAAACAAAATCAAACCCAAGTTCTTCAATCCTCTTAAAGGTATCTCTGTTTGCAACACGACCTGCAACAATTTCCTGTGTTTCCTCTAGCATCTTTGCAGATGGGTCAATCGGTTCCAAATTTACACCAATTGGGCAAGCAACGAGCTGGTGTAAGCGATGAATAACATCATCACCTGAACTATCCAAAGCATAAATTTTAGGCTCAAAAACATCAACACAATTCAATAAAATCATGTCAGCTCCAAAAGCTCTAGCAATTTCAGAATTAGTGATATCTCCAACAAATGTCTCACGAGTGGCTACATTTTCAGATAGAACAACTCTACCTTCACTTGCTAAAATACTTTGTTTTAATTCTTCAGCATTCATCTCTAATATCTCAGATGGATTTGCACTAATTAAACGTTTCATTCTCAATCCTCCAACTGATTGAAATATTTTCGTAACAACTAGGCTCTATATCATTGTTAGCAAGAACCCCTATCATCACATACTACTCTATTTTCTATCTTGTGAATTACTTTCCATTATTTTCCGTTGCACTTCCTCTTAAATATATTTTATTATCAAAAGTTATCAATTAGCTTTATTTTTTGACGTCAAGTTGTTATTTGATTATCTTTTGTTATTTATATTTTACAACTATAAGAAAGCCTTGTCAAGGATTTGTGTAAATATTTGATTATTTTTTATTATCAATATATAATAAAAAGAGACCAGTAAGTAATGAAAAGTTTAAAAAGATTAACATCTACATTTATCCATAGCAAAAAATCATAGGATTTTAAAAATCTGACAACTAGGAAGAAAACTAATATGACCTTATCTAAGAAACAATTACAACTAAGAGCTAAAATACTGGAGACAGTTTACACATTAGGACCCATTTCACGAATTGAAATTGCTACCAAAACAGGAATAACACCTGCAACAACTAGCAGTATCACAAATGACCTGATTAAAGAAAACATTCTCTTAGAACTTGGTGAAGACGAACACGATACAAGTGTAGGAAGAAAAAAAATCCTGCTAGATATTCAAGCTAAACGATTTTACTACATCGGTTGTGAACTATCTGAAAAACACTTTACTTTTTCTTTAGGAGATAATCTAGGAAATATCTTAAAAGAAGAGAAAGAAATTGTCACTAAACAGTTAATCCAAGAAAAGGGAAATCAACTTATTAGCCAGACACTAAAGCAATTCTTAAATAACTGCTCTGATTATGAAATAGAAGCAATTGGAATCGCGCTACCTGGTCGCTATTTAGATGATTATAAAATAACAACAAACAATCCTTTATGGCAACATATCGACTTAGAAATGATTCAATCTCACTTTGATAAGCCTTTGTTTTTCTCTAACAATGTTAACTGTATGGCTATAGGTAAACGCCTATTTAGTCGCCAACAGAATGACTCTAATTTTGCTTATTTTCATTTTGCTAGAGGTATGCACTGTTCTTATATCTACGACGGGAACATTTATGGGAAAGGAAATCTAATGATTGGAGAAATAGGGCATACAGTGGTTTCATCTGAGGGAGAAGAATGTGGTTGTGGACGTAAGGGGTGCTTACAAACTTTTGCTGGAGAATCTTGGTTAATCAAAAAATCAAAAATTCTATACCATCAATCTCCCTATTCTCTACTTCCTAGTTTAGTCAAAAATGCCGATGATATTGATATCCAAGTTATTTTAACCGCTTATCAATTAGGTGACACTGGAATAATCACACTTATCCATCAAGCCTTACTCTATCTTAGTCAAACCATTTTAAATATCAGTATGATGATTGACTCTCAAAAAATCTACCTACATAGTCCTTTACTAACAAATCAACACATCATCCAAAAACTATATAGTGAAATGAACTACAAACCCAAATTGCTCTATAATCGCCTACCTGAAGTCATTATTGAACCTTATAATGATTTTACAGCTGCACACTCAGCTATTGCACTTTGTTTGTATCATACAATTCTACATTCCTAATTTTCTATTACATTTAATAAATAGGTTAAAAAGAGGGAGTATATCATAAAAAGCGAACAAACCTGTTTTCTGAAAATCAGAATTCTGTTTTGTTCGCTTTCTTTATATTTGTAATTAAACTCCTATCTCCCCTTTTTCATGATGTATTTTCGTTCAGGTGCTTCAATCATTTGAACGATTTCAAATCCTTCTTTTTGGTAAAGATTTTGAGCTCTTTGATTTGCCTCGAAGACATTTAGAGAAATACTATCTATATCTTCATTTGCAAAGGCCAAACTAACAAATTTCTTTAAAGCCTGACTACCTAAGCCTTGCCCCTGTTTCTGGGGGTTGATAAAAAATCTTCCAATATGAAGATTACTGTCTTCTAGCCTGATTTTCTGGATAAGCCCGACAAACTCTTGTCCATCAAAGATTGAAAAGATTCCTTCCAAATCTTGCAAGACTTGAATTGTCAAGGGAAAAGAAATCATTGGTCCCATCCATTGTTCTTGAAAGACTTTGCCAAGGGAATTGGACCATTGACATACGCGTTGAGCGTTTTCTATACTCACCTTTTCTTCAAAACGAATTGTCATCTTTTCCTCACCATCTTATCTATATTTCTCCATTATACTACTTCTCCTATTTTTTACGAATAGATAAGTATGATTGATTTTTATTTTTTTCTTGTCGGGAGCATTCTCGCTTCCTTTCTTGGTTTGGTCATTGACCGTTTTCCTGAGCAATCCATTATCCAACCTGCTAGTCACTGCGATTCCTGTCAGACTCGCTTGCATCCCTTAGATTTGATTCCGATTCTCTCACAGGTTTTTAATCACTTTTGCTGTCGCTACTGCAAGGCTACTTATCCTATCTGGTATGCACTCTTTGAATTAGTCTTAGGGCTCATTTTTCTGCTTTACTATTGGGGATTACTTTCCTTGGGACAAGTCATTCTAATCACTACTGGTTTGACCTTGGGCATCTACGACTTTCGCCATCAGGAATATCCCTTACTGGTCTGGATGACTTTCCACCTAATCCTCATGGCTTCCTCTGGCTGGAATCTAGTCATGGTCTTCTTCCTTGCTCTTGGAATTGTGGCTCATTTTATCGATATCCGCATGGGTGCAGGGGATTTTCTCTTTTTAGCTTCTTGTGCTATCGTCTTTAGCGCAACAGAATTACTCATCTTGATTCAGTTTGCTTCTGCTACAGGGATTCTAGCCTTTCTCCTGCAAAAGAAAAAGGAAAGACTTCCTTTTGTGCCTTTCCTCTTTCTTGCTGCTTGCGTGATTATTTTTGGTAAGCTACTGCTTGTTTGATAAAGTCCTGAATCGGCTCTCCTTGATGGAGAGCTTTTACGATTTTTGAACCGACGATAACGCCATCTGACACCGCATTGAAGCGTTCTACATCGGCTTGACTAGATACGCCAAAACCTGTCAAGACTGGGATATCGGCCACTTGATGCAATTGTGCCAAGTGCTTGTCCAAATCTGCGCGGTAATTGCCTGATTTCCCTGTCACCCCATTGATGGCAACCGCATAGACAAATCCTTCTGCCCCTTCAATCAACTCTTTCTGGCGCTCAATTCCTGTTGTCAAACTAACTAGGGGAATCAAAGCTATATCTGTACCCACCAAAAATGGCTCTACAAAGTTGGCATGTTCATGAGGCAGGTCTGGGATAATCAAGCCCTTAACCGCTGTATCTGCCAAATCTTTGACAAAATTCTCCACACCGTACTGAAAGAGGGGGTTAAAGTAGGTCATGATGACAAGTGGTACTTCTGTTTCAATGGTTTTCAAGGTTTCAACCAAAGCCTGGGTAGAAGTTCTGTGAGCTAGACTGCGCAAGCCAGCTTCTTCGATAACAGGTCCATCTGCAACAGGGTCTGAAAAGGGAATGCCCACTTCAATTGCAGAGACACCCAAATCTTCTAAAAAGTGGATTGTTTCTCCGAGTCCATCCAAACCTTTCTCATGGTCTCCAGCCATGATATAGGGAACAAAAATTCCTTTTCCAGCTGCTTTTATAGCATTCAATTTTTCTGTTAGTGTCTTAGGCATGAGCTTCTCCCTTCTTTGCTGCATCTGCTTCCAAGCGGTCTTTGACTTGAACCACATCCTTGTCCCCACGACCTGATAGACAGACTATCATGGATTTGTCTGGTCCAAGCTCTTTGGCCAATTTCATCGCAAAGGCGATAGCATGGCTAGATTCCAAGGCTGGGATAATCCCTTCTACGCGAGACAAGAGTTGGAATCCTTCCAAGGCTTCTTCGTCTGTCACAGGGACATAGCTGGCACGTTTAATATCGTGGTAGTGAGAATGTTCTGGACCGATACCAGGATAGTCCAAACCTGCTGAGATAGAGAAGGCTTCAAGAATTTGACCATGGGCATCTTGGAGCACATCCATGAGAGAACCGTGAAGGATACCAGGACGACCCTTGGTCAAGGTAGCTGCGTGGTGTTCTGTATCCACACCAAATCCTGCTGCTTCAGCTCCATACATAGCTACAGACTCATCTTCCACAAATGGATGGAAGAGCCCGATAGCATTAGAACCACCACCAACACAGGCTACTAGGGCATCTGGCAGATCTTGACCTGTCAAGTCACGGTACTGTTGTTTAGCTTCTCGACCAATGACACTTTGGAAGTCACGAACGATTTCTGGGAAAGGATGAGGCCCCAAGGCAGAACCAAGGATATAGTGGGTATCATCGATATTAGCCACCCATGAACGAAGAGCTGCATTGACCGCATCCTTGAGCACGCGCGAACCGTCTGTCACTGCCTCAACCTTGGCTCCCAAAAGCTCCATACGGAAGACATTGAGGGCTTGGCGTTTGACATCTTCCTCACCCATGTAGATAGTACATTCCATGTTAAAGAGGGCTGCAGCAGTTGCAGTTGCCACACCGTGCTGACCAGCACCTGTTTCAGCAATAATTTTCTTTTTACCCATGCGTTTAGCCAGAAGAACTTGTCCCAAGGCATTGTTAATCTTGTGGGCCCCTGTATGGTTAAGGTCTTCACGTTTGAGATAAATCTTGGCTCCGCCGATATGCTGGGTCAAGTTTTTTGCGTAGTAAAGAGGAGTTTCACGTCCCACATACTGGCGCAAAAGTTGGTTTAATTCCTCTTGGAAACTTGGGTCTGCCTGACTTTCACGGTAGGCCTTCTCCAACTCCAAAACTGCTGTCATCAATGTTTCTGGGACGAAACGTCCGCCGAATTTTCCGTAAAATCCATCTTTATTTGGTTCTTGATATGCCATTCTTTACCCTCTCTATAAATCTTCTAATCTTTTCATGATCTTTTTGTCCGTCTGTCTCCACTCCACTTGATACATCTACTGCATAGGGAGTAAAGTGTTGAATTGCTTTTACGACATTGTCTTCATTAAGCCCACCTGCGATGAAAAATGGCTGAGCTAGTCCAGTCGTATCCAGTTGGCCCCAGTCAAAGGTCTGGCCACTCCCAGCCACAGGGGCATCAAAGAGTAGATAGTCTGCCTGAGAATTGGGTACATGCCCCTCTCCATCCACTTGCACAGCTTGAATGCTGGCACAAGGCAAATTCTCAAATAAATAATCTGCCACCTGACCGTGAACTTGAACCAAGTCCAAGCCAACTTTGTCAATCGCTTCTAGCAGTTCTGCCCGACTTGGTGAAACAAATACACCAACCTTTTTGACATCTGCAGGAATAAGCTTTGCCAGCTCAGCAGCCTGATCCAAGGTCACCTGTCTTTTACTAGGTGCAAAGACAAAACCGATGTAGTCTGCCCTTGCTGATACGGCTGTTTCCACCGCTTCTTTGGTCGATAGTCCACAAATCTTAACCTTTGTCAATCTGCAACTCCTTGATTCTCTGGGCTACATCTTCTGCCTGCATGAGAGCTGTCCCTACTAAAATTCCGTTAAAGTATGGCGCTACTCGTTCCGCATCCTGCCCTGTGAAAATAGCAGATTCGGAAATGTAGAAGCAATCATCTTTGAAATGTTTAGCCAAATCTACACTGGTCTGCAAGTCAACTTCAAAGGTGGTCAAGTTGCGGTTATTGACCCCGATAATCTGGGCACCAAGTCTGTGAGCCACTTCTAGTTCAGCTAGATTGTGAGTTTCCACTAAAACTTCCAGACCAAGCTCTGTCGCGTAGTCATACAGTTCCTTGAGGCGTTCTTCGGACAAGGCTGCCACGATGAGCAAGATGACTGTCGCACCTGCATTGCGAGCGCAGATAATTTGCTTTTCATCGATAATAAAGTCCTTGTTAAGCGTCGGAATCTGTACCTGACTGGAAATCTCCCGTAGATAATCCAGATGCCCTTTAAAGAAAACCTCATCTGTCAAAACCGAAATCATCGCTGCACCATTTGCTTCATAAGTCTGGGCCTGTTGCACAATATCCACATCGAGATTGATATCTCCCAGACTAGGGCTAGCCTTCTTGACTTCTGCGATTACTTGCAAGCGGTCCTGATGATTCTTCAAAAATTCTGCCAAGCGATAGGTCTGGCGCAGGGACTGGATTTCCTCCAGCTCCATCTGCTCAACCTCACGCGCCTTCTGCTCCAAAATTCGTGCTAAAAATTCCTGACTCATTTTTGGTACTCCTGTAACAGTCTGAGTTTTTCAAGGGCCTTGCCACTAGCAATCACTTGACGAGCTAAGGCAACTCCATCCTTGATACTAACTACCTTACCATTAGCATAGAAACCAAGACCTGCATTTAAAACTGTCGTTTCCAAGAATGGACTTGGTTCATTTTTAAGAACGCTGAGCAAAATTTCTCCATTTTCCTGAGCATTGCCTCCACGAATATCTTCGATAGCGTAGCGCTCCATTCCCAAATCCTCGGGAGTAAAGCTTGATAAGGTGATTTCGCCATTTTCAAGAAGTGCAATTTTGGTTGTTCCATTCAAACCAGCTTCATCCAACCCTTCTGGTCCAGCAACCACGATGGCACGTTTGCGACCCATATTTTTCAAAACCTGAGCTGTACTTTCTAGGAGTTCTGGACGACTAATTCCAAGAAGCTGTGTTTCTAAAGCCATTGGATGAATCAGGGGACCAGTCAAGTTCATAATCGTTGGAATTCCCAATTCCAAACGAGCTGGCATGATGTATTTCATAGCTGGGTGCATATTTTTAGCGAAGAGAAAGACGATTCCAGTTTTATCAAAGACCTTACCTAGTTCAGCTGGTTTGAGGTCTAGGTTGATACCCAAGGCTTCGAGAACATCTGCAGAACCAGATTTAGAAGAAATCGAGCGGTTACCATGCTTGGCCATGTGAACACCGCCACCAGCCAAGACAAAGGCTGCAGTTGTGGAAATATTAAAACTGAAAGACTTGTCCCCACCTGTACCACAGTTGTCCATGGCATCATGAATTTCAGTTGGAATGTGTTGGGCATGTCCTCTCATGACTTGGGCAATGGCTGTGCGTTCTTCAGGTGTTTCCCCCTTCATCTTAAGAGCCAAAAGGAGAGAAGCAATCTGCGCTTCCGTTACACGCCCAGTTACGATACGCTCAATGACATCCGTCATTTCCACACCTGATAAATTTTCAAATTTTGCTAGTTTTTCAATAATCTCTTTCATCCTAGTTT
This sequence comes from Streptococcus sp. k-402, assembly GCF_013277515.1. Lineage (GTDB taxonomy): Bacteria > Bacillota > Bacilli > Lactobacillales > Streptococcaceae > Streptococcus. Next base: position 262,911 of record NZ_VMNB01000004.1, read on the forward strand.
CCTCACTTTACAACCTTCTCGATAAAATTCCGAATAGAAGACAAACCATCTGGCGTTCCGATACTTTCTGGATGGTACTGGAAACCATAAATCGGTAGGTTTTTATGTTGAATTCCCATAATAGCTTGGTCATCAGTCGAACGAGCTGTCACTTCAAATTCTTCTGGCATTTCCTCAATCAAAATACTGTGATAACGCATGACCGCACGGCCATCCTCGATACCTTGATACAAAACAGATGGTGCTTCAAAGCTGATATTGCTCTGTTTCCCATGCATGACTTTTGGAGCCAAACCTAACTTACCACCAAAGACTTCTGCGATAGCTTGGTGGCCCAAACAAATCCCAAGAATTGGCTTCTTGCCAGCAAAATCACGAATCATGTCTTCCATCTTTCCAGCATCAACTGGCCAACCTGGGCCAGGCGAAAAGACCAGACCATCTGCTTTTTCAGCTTCTTCATACAGCTTGGGATCATCATTTCTCAAAACCTGAACTTCTGCAAAATTCCCAATATACTGCGCCAAGTTATAGGTAAAAGAATCATAGTTGTCAATCAATAAAATCATGGTCTTAGTTCTCCAATTTTAGTCATAGATTTAGCTTTGTTAATGGTTTCTTGGTATTCGTTTTGGGCGATAGAGTCGTAGACAATCCCCGCCCCAGCCTGCACATAGGCTGTTTGATTTTTGAGAATCATGGTTCTGATGGCAATGGCAAAATCCATATCACCCGTCGCAGACAAGTAGCCGATTGCTCCTGCGTATACGCCCCGTTTTTCTGTTTCCAGTTCATAGATGCGTCTCATGGCCCGAATCTTAGGTGCTCCTGACACTGTTCCAGCTGGAAGTGTTGCTTTCAAGGCATCCATGGCAGTGAGTTCTGGAAGCAAACGCCCCTTGACCACACTGGTCAAATGCATGACATAACGGAAGAGCTCCACTTCCATATACTTGGTGACTTGGACACTGGCCGTTTCAGAGATGCGACCAATATCATTACGACCCAGGTCTACTAACATTCGATGCTCTGCTGTTTCCTTCTCATCCGAAAGCAAGTCTGTCGCCAAAGCCTTGTCCTCTTCATCCGTAGCACCTCTTGGTCGTGTCCCTGCAATCGGATTGGTTGTCACGATGCCATTTTTAACTGAAACTAAACTTTCTGGACTGGCACCGATGATTTGATAATCCCCAAAGTCATAGAAATAGAGGTAATTCGATGGATTGGTCACGCGAAGATTTCTGTAGAAGTCAAATGGATTTCCAGTCACTTCTGCTGAGAAGCGTTGACTAAGTACACATTGGAACATATCGCCATTACGAATCAAGTCACGAGCGGTTTCCACCATTTCCTCAAACTTCTGAGGAGCAATATGCGGTTTGAAGTCCAGCGGAGATAGATCCAAGTCTTCAAATTCATTTGGAGCAGGAATGCGTAATTCCTCAAGCACTTGGTTCAAGGATTTTTCCAAGTCTTCTTGACTGCGCTCACTATAGAGAGAATCCTCGATGACATGGATTTTTTCCTTCTTGTGGTCAAAGACCATGTAGCTCTCATAAACAAAGAAATGCATGTCTGGCGTCCCAATTGTATCTTCAGGAATTTGACCAATTTCTTCATAAAGCGAAATCATATCGTAACCAACAAAACCAATTGCCCCACCACCAAAAGGTAGCTCTGAATGGTGCTGGCTCTTATGAGTCACTTCATAAAGAAAATCCAAGGGATCCCGATCAATCACTTGACCATTTTGATAAAGGACTCCATTTTCAAACTTAATCTCAAAAACTGGATTATAGGCTAAGATAGAAAAACGAGCTGTTTCCTTGTCTCTCGGAATACTTTCTAGAATAACCTTGTGTTGCCCCTTTAAGCGCATATAAGCCAAGATTGGTGATAAGACATCTCCATGAATGATTCGTTCCATTGTAATTTCCCTTTCAGTTCCTTATTTTTAATTTTTTATCTTTTTCTATTTCCCTTAAATAGTGCGGACGGGAGGTAAAATTATCCAGTGGATGATTTTAGAAAACCATGAAATGAAAGACCTAATTTTTGAGCTCCTCGCTCATTCATTTCTAGGCTCAGGCTAAAATAGTTCCCCGAACTATTTTACTCTCAAAAATTCCGTCCTAGAGAAGCATCTTTGCTTCTCTAGGATACCACTATGGCGGGAAACAGCTTTTAGAAACTCACTTCGTTCGTAAATATTCTATAACGACCTATTTATTGAAAATATTTAAAAAATTAATCGCAATATCTGCGGTAAATATATAAAAATCCCCACGCAAAATAACTTGCGTGAGGACGAAATTCGCGGTGCCACCTCAATTATAGGATTTCTCCTATCTCTCATGCCTGTCTCAGAAACCTCCTGTAACAGGCTGTGCGATAAAGGGCACTCCCTTGAGAATTATGTTTTCTTCTCTCGTTTCAGATGGACCCAACCTTACAGCTTTCTCTGCTTGTTTCCAGCAACCACAAGCTCTCTGTGAGAGAAAAGACTGTAATTTTTCCATCTATTATTTTTTAGCTTCTAGATAGTCTGCAATCGCAGCTACGTCCTTGTCTCCACGACCAGAGACATTGATGATGATAATGTCGTCTTTACTTAGTTTCGGTGCACGTTTAACTGCTTCTGCGATAGCGTGTGAGCTTTCAATCGCTGGGATAATCCCTTCAGTCTTGCTGAGAAGGAGGAGAGCCTGAACAGCTTCTTCATCCGTCGCAGCCACATATTCCACGCGACCTGAATCTTTGAAGTAGGCGTGTTCTGGGCCAACCCCTGGATAGTCCAATCCAGCTGAGATAGAGTAAACTGGAGCTAGCTCTCCATCTTCCTTAAAGACTGCATAAGTCTTCATGCCGTCGACAATTCCGATACTACCTTTTGTCATAGTAGCTGCGTGCTTGTCTGTGTCAAGTCCATGACCAGCAGCTTCGACTCCAACCAATTTAACTTCTTCATCAGCCACATACTGAGAAAAAGCACCAATAGCATTGGAACCACCACCTACACAGGCAATAACGTAGTCTGGTAAACGACCTTCTTTTTCTAAGATTTGACGGCGAGATTCTTCACTGATGACCTTTTGGAACTCATGAACAATGGTTGGATATGGGTGAGGTCCCACAGCAGATCCCAGAACATAAAAGGCTTCAAGGTCATTCATCCATGCTCCAAAGGCTGCATCAACCGCATCTTTGAGGGTGCGAGTCCCTGTTTCAACTGCGTGAACAGTTGCTCCCATCATCTCCATACGGAAAACATTGAGACGTTGACGTTCCACATCCTCTGCTCCCATGTAGACATCACAAGCCATACCAAACTTAGCTGCAGCCGCTGCTGTCGCAACACCGTGCTGACCAGCTCCTGTTTCTGCGATTACTCGTTTTTTACCCATGCGTTTAGCCAAAAGAATTTGTCCTAAAACATTGTTGAGCTTGTGAGAACCAAGGTGGTTAAGGTCTTCGCGCTTGAGATAAATCTTAGCGCCACCTAGGTGGTCTGTCAAACTTTCCGCAAAATAGAGCGGTGTTTCGCGACCTGAATAGTCCTTTAAGTAATGGCGAAATTCTGCCAAAAATTCTGGATCATCCTTGTACTTGTCAAATGTCACTTCCAACTCATCCAACAAAGCCTGAATCGGCTCCGGTACAAAACTACCACCAAATTGTCCAAAATAACCTTTAGTTGTCATAAAATTTTCCTCTTTCAGTATTGATTTCAAGATATGAAAAAAGCCCACACACAGAATATACTTCCATGTGAGGGCGTTGGTAACGCGGTGCCACCTCAATTATAAAGGGACTATCCCTTTACATCTCTGCCTTGTCTAACAACAAGTTGCACTGTAAGGTGTGCGCACCGAATTTTCATTGTTTCAAATTCATTTTTAAAATCAGCCCACTTTCACTACTTCCAACCACCTGTTCACAATCACCACAGGCTCCCTGAAGATCAAAAATAGTTACTTTTCTGATTTGTTGAACTTATTTTAATACTTTGTTTTTTCTTTGTCAAGACTTTTTTACGATTTTTTTGAAAGATGTGTGATTCGAATGTGATAATGTCTTTAGTAAATCGAACGTGAAAATGTCCCACTTGTTAGAAATTGGATCCAACTCAATAGAAACTGAATAGATGCTAAACAGAACTTACTTTAGAACACTCCATCTTTTCCATTAGGATTTTCAAGAATTAAACAATACTAGAAACTCTGTCTCCTAACAAGTTTAGTAGAAACTTCAACAGATGTGACACTTTCCCCCTTTATAATTGCTAATACCCCTTCAATCATTTCTTGAGCTAATTTAACATAATTAGGAGAAATTGTAGATAAAGCAGGAGTGTAATACTGTGAAATTGGAATATTATCAAATCCAACAACGGATATATTATCCGGAATCGCTATTCCTTTTTCGTAACACGCACGAATTAGTCCCTGAACTTTTTCATCGCCTGAAACAAATATAATATCTGGATAATTTCCAAAAGACAAATCATTCACAGCAAAGGAATAAACTGACTCTATTGTAGTTAAACCATAAACTACCTTCAAATCCATAGAATAATTATTATCCTTTAAAAAAGTTCTCACTCCTCTCTCTCGATCCTTATTTACATAAGACTCACCTCCCATAAGTAACCACATATCTTTAAAATTCTTTTCCAAAACTACTTTCATCATATCATAAGTAGCTTGAAAGTTATTGTTAGATACGTAAACTACTCCAGGTGTTTGAGACTCTCCAAAGACAATGAAAGGCATATTATTTTTCTTTAAATATTGGATTCGAATATCATTCTCCCCCTCATAAAAGACAATCACTCCATCTACAAGGCTACCAATACTTGAAATAATTGAATTACTAATCGAATCTTCCTCTCCAAAATATTCAACAATAGCATTTACTCCAAATTGTCTACAAGTTTGTAAAACTTTATCTAAAAGTGTTTGAAACCAGATTAAAGGAAAAGAATCAATCTTCTTCACAGATATTAAAATATTCGTGGTTTCTTTCTTCGTTAAATTCTGAGCATAGGCATTTGGAATATAGGATAACTCATCGATGACTTTTTTTATGGCATTATAAGTCTCAGGTTTTACTCTATTCCCTCCATTTATTACACGTGAAACTGTCTTTGGAGAAAAACCAGACAAACGTGCAATATCATATATCGTTACCTTTTTCCCTTTTTCCATTAAAATACTCCTGTCATAAACCTTCACTATAACTATACAATATTTAAATTATTTTAACAAGAAAATTACATTCTAATCTTTTAATCTAGTTTACATCTGGAGGAAATACTTCACTAAATCTACATTAACTTTCAGTACTAGTAACATAAATTTTACAATTCAATTCACTGTTTTGTACTATTTTGTAAACTGCATTACAAATCACCGTATAAGAAAATACACTACCTGAAAATTCCAAGGAATCATTTTCAGTAAATCCTTCTGTATTTAGAAATGTATTCATTATCTGTTCAATATAACACTCTAATATGGGAACAGCTTTCTCCTTAACAATAACATTTCTAAGCATTTCTTCAAATGGTAAATGACAAGCGAACACCATCTCACAAACATCATAAAATGAATGGAAGTGGTATACCTGTATGAGATTATAGTCATCAAAATAAGTTATTTTTCCTGCATCAAAATCCACTTTATATACTCTCAAATTAGTTAGATCCTTTTCTTCAAAAATTATTATGGACACCTCTAAAAACTACCGATTTTCTATTTTTATTGCTCAGAAAACGTTGATACATCAATGTTTAAAAGTATTGAAATTGAGTTTTTAGATGTGCCCTTATATTTCTTATTATTTAAAGAAAACAAAAGGACTAGAATAATCCGTCCCTTTGTTTATCCCTAGATTAGCTGATTTCCTCAACATAAATCACACCAACAATATTAGCAATTTCTTCCATTAGTTTAAGGTGCTCAAATCTACCTGATAATTCCAGAGTAATAAATGACGCGATTTTTTTGTCTGGAACATCAAAATATTCAATTCTTTCTGAATTAACATCTCCAAATGCAGTTCTAGAATCAGTCATTCTAATGCCATTCTCAGCACAGTATACTAGTACCCGATTATATGCCTCTGTAGATCTAACAACGATATACAATTCGATTATCTTTGAACGACTTTGAAGATATTTTTTTAAAGGTTGGAACATAGTTATAACACTCCAAACAGACATTGCTCCTAGTATGGCTCCTTCATAAAAACCAACACCAATAGCTAGACCGATTCCAGCTGAAGCCCATATTCCGGCTGCAGTTGTTAAACCAGTTATTTTCTTTTTATCTGTAATAAGTATTGTTCCAGCCCCAAGAAAACCAACACCTGATATAACCTGCGCACCTAAGCGTGTAGGATCTCCTGTACCAAATTTATAAGATACATACTCATTAGTCATCATAATTAAACATGCAGCCAGACAAACAATACTATGTGTACGAATACCTGCTGGTTGAGATTTACTTCCTCTCTCTAAACCAATTACACCACCAATAACTAATGAAAGTACAATTCTTAATACAATTTCGATATATGATAGTCCTAAGCTTGTTGCTTGCATTATTATTTCCTTTTTCTACTAACTGGTCTCTGAGTAAAGTATAAAACAGAACCAGAAATTATCATTAATACAATAGTATAAACGAATACAAGTGCTTGAGCATTTGAAGTTGCTGTTTCATCACCTGCTGAACGAATAGTTATACCCAGTGGTTGAGCTAATGGATGGTAAAGAAATACAGATAAGTCGAAGTCAGTTAATAAAGAGTTAAAGTTTAAAGCAATAACAGAGAGAACAACCGGTAAAATAAATGGAATGATAACCTTCATCATAGTATAAAAAGGTGAAGCACCCATACTTCTTGCTGCATCTTCCATCTCATCATCAACACTAAATAAAATAGCACGTACCATTCTATAAGAAAATGGGATTTTTACAACTATATATGCAATAAGTAGAATTACCAAACTACCTACCAAAATCTGATTCAAGACAAGAAATTGTGGCTGATTAAAAGTAAATAATAAACTTACTGCTAAAAGTGTACTTGGTAGTAACCAAGGAAGTAGAGCACCATATTCAAATAAGAAATCAAAACGAGATTTATGTTTTCTGACAACACGAGCAAATACAACTGCGAGAATTGTTGCTGTTGTCGCAGCAATAATAGAATAAATAAAGCTGACCAAGAATGGAGAGAATGCCGCACTATTACTAAAGAATAAGCGATAATTTTCTAAAGTAAAGTTTGATAATGTTAAGTTACCTGTTTGAATTGCAACTGGATCTGTAAATGAGTATAATACTATAAAAATTAGTGGAAGCATGAAAACTGTGAACAATCCATATGCTACAATGTGAGCAATGATATTCCAAGGCTTAGACGCAATTTTTTGTTTTTTAAGAGGCGCTTTAGTCTTAGAGATAGAAATATAATTTCCACCTTTTTCTATCTTGTTCATGATAGTAAGCAAAATTGTAGTTGCAATACCTAAAATAATTGCAAGTAGAGCAGCTAAATCACGAGAATTCCCCATCCCTGCAAATGTAATAATCATTGGATTTATAGTTTGAAATTCTTTACCACCAACAATCATGGGTGCTGCTACTGCAGATAAACCACTAAGAAAAACCATGATAGTAAGTGCAAATAGAGTTGGAATTAAGGTTGGTAACACTACTTTTCGGAAAACAGTAAATGGTTTTGCTCCCATATTTCGAGCAGCCTCAATAGTGTGATAGTCAACGCTTCGAATTGTATTTGTTAAAAACAATGTATGATTAGCAGTTCCTGAAAATGTCATAATGAATAAGACTGCACCATACCCAATAAACCAGTTAGGGTCTAAAGAAGGGATAATATTTTGTAAAAATTTTGTAATCAATCCATAAGGACCATAGACAAATTTATATCCAGTCGCTAAAACCACTCCTCCATAAATTAAAGAGGTCATATAACCTAATTTTAAAATTTTAGCACCTTTAATATCAAAGCACTCTGTAAATAGAACACAAAGAATACCTACGACATTAACTGTAATAATGAGTGAAAATGCTAACTTAAAACTGTTCATAATACTCTGAAGTGCCCTCTGAGATTTTAGAACACGATGTACAGCATCAAGGGAAAATTCTCCTCCTTTTACAAATACATTCACTACTAGATCAAAGTTTGGATAAATAATAAATGTTACTAAGAACCAGATTAACCCTAAACGAATAAGCCAATCTTTTAAATTTAATTTATGACGCATACTGCACCTCCTTAAAATTGCAGAACGTCTGATGGTGTGATAAATAATTCCACACTTTCTCCGACAGATCTAATAGCAGCCTGACTATCAATACTTGTTACATTAAGAATCTGACTTTCAGAAACTTTTATTGTATAGTGAATTGTAACTCCAGAAAACTCAACATCAATAATTGTCCCTTTTAGAGTGAAATCTTGTTCAGTTTCACGATTGAATCGAACTTTCTCTAATCGAATGTATCCTTTTTTATCTTCTAAGAAAACGCTTGCATTTTTCAGTAATACTTCGTGGACTGTTTCATCGGTCAAAACATTAATATCTCCAATAAAATCACATACAAATTCAGTTTGAGAATTATGATAAATCTCTACTGGTGTACCGACCTGTTCGATGTATCCATTGTTAAAGACTGCAATTCTATCAGATAAAGTCAAGGCTTCCTCTTGATCATGAGTAACATATAAAGTAGTAATACCTAACTCTTTTTGAAGTCTTTTCAACTCTTTTCTCAAATCTACACGTAATTTTGCGTCAAGGTTTGACAATGGTTCATCTAGACAAAGAATTTTAGGTTCAAGAACCAGAGCACGAGCCAATGCTACCCTTTGTTGTTGACCCCCAGATAATTCTGATACATTACGCTGTAACTGTTGATCAGAGATCTTAATTTTTGCTGCTACTGCTGATACTTTAGCTTTAATAACATCTGGAGCTACCTTCTTAACTTTTAAACCAAATGCAATATTATCAAAAACAGTCATAGTTGGAAATAGCGCATAAGATTGAAATACAATACCAATTCCACGCTTTTCAGGTTCCAAATGAGTGACATTTGTTCCATTAACTTCAATACTTCCTGATGATGGATCTAGAAAACCTACCAATGCTCTCAAAGTAGTTGATTTACCACACCCTGAAGGCCCAAGAAATGTAAAGAATTCCCCTTCATGTATATCTAAATTCAGATTATCAATTGCAACAAAATCACCATATTTAATTTGAATATTATCAAATTTAATCATCTCACTAACTCCCTCTATTACTAAACCAAAAGCCTCTCTTTATTTCTTCTATAAATTTAGAAATAATAGAGAGACTTGGACATAAAAATTAACTCTTATTTCTTATTGTACGTATTCTAATTCAGCTTTTTCTACCCATTCATCCAAATGTTTTCCAACAGCTTCCCAGTCAATATTTTGTGGTTTCACTTGATCAACAAATTTCTTAGTATCTTCTGGTAGATCTTTGAGGGCATCTTTATTTGCAGGAATAGATCCAAAGTTCTTACTATATTCTACTTGAATTTCTGTTTGACCAAACCAATCAATAAATTCTTTAGCTAACGCTTGTTTTTTACTAGTGCTTAAAACCATAGTTTGTTCAGTTACAAATGGTACACCAATCTCAGGAGTCATAACTTTGAAAACAACATTTTGTTCTTTTTGTCCAACTAATGCACCAGAACCCCACATCATTCCATATTGTATTGGATCTTCTTTGTCTAACATCTTAACAATTGAACTTTCTCCCTTTTGAAGAGTGTATGCATTTTTCAAATATTCTTTTGCTGCTTCCCAACCTTTTTCGGAAACACCTAATTCACCTTTATCATCAAGGTATCGAACTAAGATACTTGCTAGAATTGCCCGTCCTGTTCCACCTGAGAGCCCAGAAATTGAATATTTACCTTTATACTTACTACCTAATTCAGTCCAATCTTTAGGCATTTCTTTTACATCAGGCGCCCCAATTAAAACTAATGGTTGAACAATCACAGGATTATAATAATTATCTTTATCTGATAAAGATTGATCAATTTTATCTAACCATTTAGGCTTGTACTGGACTAGTAATTTTTGATCTCTAATTTTATTTGAATCAACAGCACCAATTCCAAATACCATATCTGCAACTGCATTATTCTTCTCGGCAATAACACGGTCTGCTAATTGAGCGCCAGGAATATCAACCATTTTTATATTAAAACCAGCTTCTTTTGCTTTAGCAGTTAACCAATCACCACGACCATTTGAGACTGAGTTCGAATAGATTACTAATTCTTGACTTTTATCAGCTTTTTCTTCAGATGAAGAAGCAGTCGTAGAATTTGAACCTCCAGAGCAAGCAGCAAGTGTAGTAAGAGCAACTCCCGTTGCAAGTACAGTAGACCAAACTTTCATTTTTTTCATGATAAGTTCTCCTTTTTTATTATTTTATTTAAATTTTTCGTGATATGGAACAAATTGTCTCATATCTTCAAATACAGTATAGTCAATACGGTTTACAGTAATAGTTGGAATCTTCTCTAATAAAATTTCAGTTAATTCCGCTCTAACTTTAGTAAACTCTTCTTCCTCCTCTTCGGTTAGAGGAATCCGAAGATACCCAATTGAAATATGGAATTGATATCTATCATGATTAGGGAAACGAACACCTGCTTTTTCTGAGACATAAGTACGAATTTCTTCTAATCTCTTAGCAGAAGCTTCATCTGCAGGTTCAACTAGTATGTTTTGTTTTCCCATTTCCGTTACACGCATAAGAATTTCTTCATTTAACAATGGAAAAATTTCAAGTTGTTTAGCAAAGTAATCATGTATTTCCTGTAAAGGTGTATCAAGAGGAAGATTACTGCTCCAAAACTCCGTTTCACGATTTTCATGGCACAACAATTCAATTACAGTCATGTGAATAGAATTCCTTGGAGTTAAAGTAAACTTATCGATAAATGGTAATTCTCTATAACGTGATTGAATAATATCAACAACTTCCATCAAATCTTGTTTAGTATAAAGATTTGCTACAACAGTATTTCCTGGAAAATGATTAAATTCTCCATTTTCTTTGAACTTAATTTTTGTTAGGTTTTTCATATAAAGACCCTCTTTTTTATATTTGACACCGGTGTCATCTATGCTTATATTATATAACGAAACCGTTTACTTTGTCAAGCGCTTTCAAACATTTTTTTAAAAAATTTATCTTTCATTAAATATGCATTTCATTAAAAGTTTAAGTAATTTTTCCAAAATACAGCACTCATATAGACAGTATCATCAATTATAGCCATTGGGATTTTTTGATTGCCAATTCCATGTATCTCTACACATGTCTTCAATCGATTTTGTTGTCCTCCAATTTAATTCCTTATATGCTTTGTCTGCATTTGCATAACAAGTTGCAACGTCTCCTGAACGTCTTGGAACTATTTTATAAGGAATAGGGATCTTATTAACACTTTCAAATGTATTTACAAGTTGTAATACACTAGTGCCTTCTCCCGAGCCTAGGTTATAGATATAAACATCTGTTTTTTCAGATACTTTTTCTAAAGCTTTTATATGTCCTATTGCTAAATCTACTACATGGATATAATCACGCACACCAGTACCATCAAGCGTATCATAATCATTTCCGAACACACTTAGCTCTGACAACTTACCTACCGCTACTTGTGCAATATAAGGCATCAAGTTGTTAGGAATTCCTGAGGGATCTTCCCCAATCAAACCAGACTCATGAGCACCAATTGGATTGAAATAACGAAGCAACGCAATACTCCATTCTGAGTCTGCCACATGAACATCTTTTAAAATTTGCTCAAGCATCACTTTCGTATACCCATAAGGATTTGTAGCACTTGTTTGCATTGTCTCAATTAGAGGTGACTGATTGTTAATTCCATATACAGTCGCACTTGAAGAAAAGACAATCTTTTTAACATTAAATTCTGACATCACTTCAACAAGTGCCAATGTACTCATAATATTATTTTTGTAGTACATCACAGGCTTTTGCACGGATTCTCCGACAGCTTTATAACCTGCAAAATGAATTGCAGCATCAATCGATTCTTGTTCAAATACCTTTCTCAATGCTTGTTTATCACAAACATCTAATTCGTAAAACACGGGACGTATTCCTGTAATTGCTTCAATACGGTCTAGCACCAAGATGCTAGAGTTCGAAAGGTTGTCGACAATGATGACTTCCTTTCCTAAATTTAGTAATTCTACTACGGTATGGCTACCAATATAACCAGCTCCGCCTGTTACCAATATTGCCATTTGGGTTTCCTCCTAATTAATTCCAACCGACTTAACAAATCTCATAAACGCTTCATGCCCAGACGGTGTATTCTTATAAACTCCTGCATCTTCCAGAACTCTCGCAAACACTTGTCCTGCTTCGTGTTGAACTACGCTATTAACCTCTTCTTTATTAATGCGAGGATATTTTTCTTTCAATTGGTCGGCCCATTCTAAATGATAATCCGCAATTACGTTTTCCTCTCCTAAAAGATATTTTCCAACTTCTTCTAACTCTGGTTTCAAACGAGGTGGTAATATCGCAAGTCCCATCACTTCGATTAATCCGATATTTTCCTTTTTAATATGTTGTACATCTTGATGAGGATGGAAAACACCATCTGGGTATTGTTCAGTAGTATGATTATCTCTTAGAACAATATTTAATTCATATCTCCCGTCCACTTTACGAGCAATAGGAGTCACCGTATGGTGTGGGACATCTTCAGTCATAGCAATGATGTCTACTTCTAAATCTGAATATTCTCTCCACTTATTTAGAATTTTAGTAGCTAAATCTAACAAGCGATTTTTATTTTCACTTTGTAACCTAATTACTGACATTGGCCATTTTACAATACCAGCATTAACATCCTCAAAGTCTTTAAAACGAAATTCACTCTCAAATTTTGCTTTTTCCATTGGGAAAATATGTTTCCCTCCCTGGTAGTGGTTATGACTAAGAATGGAGCCTCCTGAGATAGGAAGATCAGAATTTGAACCAGCAAAATATCCTGGCAAAATATCAACAATCTCCAATAATTGTTCAAATGTTTTAGAGGTAATAGCCATTGGTACATGTTGACTATTCAAAAATATCGCATGCTCATTAAAGTATGAGTAAGGAGAATACTGAAATCCCCATACTTCGTCACCAAGTTTCATCCGAATAATTCTATGATTCGAACGTGCTGGATAATTTATTCGCCCCTGATATCCTTCATTTTCCATACATAGTAAACATTTGGGATAATTAGTGGCTTTTACTAATTTTTCAGCAGCAATTGTTTTTGGATCTTTTTCGGGTTTTGACAAATTTATCGTAATCTCTAGCTCTCCGTATTTAGTTGATGCTCGAAACTCAATATTCTTAGCAATAGCAGAAGTTTTAATATAATCACTATCTTTACTTAACTTATAAAACTCTTCAACTGCTTCTTGAGGTGATATATCATATGAACTCCAAAAAATATCATTTAATCGACTAGGTAAAGGAACTATGAAATTCATTAACTCTGCTCCTAAACATTCCTTTTCCTCAATTAAATCTTTAATTTTACCGTTTTTTAAGGCGATTTCCACTAAGTAATCTTTTATTTGTTTCAGGTCATTTTCATCGGAAATGCGATCAGTTCCCTCCTCACCTATTAACGCTAGTACCCTATTTTTCACATATATTTTGTCAATTTCATTATACATTCCGTATTCAATTACTCTATCAACAAAATTATCAATAATTGTTTTCATATATTTTTCTTTCTAATTTATGTTCCCATATTTTCTATACATTATCCATTTATAAATTGATTGCGTAGTATGAGCAATTTTATCAAGGTGATGAATAATATCTAAAGCACCAATTACTTCAGAAACATTCCCATCATCTTCAAATATGTAATTCATTATTTTCTTTTCAATATTTATACTAAGCTCTTCTATCTCATTCTGTTTTTGTATAACAACCATATCTAAACATCCAAATTGTTCCTCTCTATAACAAGATATAGCCCTATTCATATGCAGTCCGATAACTTCATGAAGTATTTTTATTTCTGAAATAATTTTCTTCAAAATTTCATTATTTTGAATAATCTGTAGATTTTTTAAAATTTCAACAATTCTATCCCCAATACGTTCAATGTCAGTTGATATTTTTATTACACTAATAATTCTTCTTAAGTCATATGAAACGGGATGTTGTAAACAAATTAACTCATATCCTTTTTTATCAACATTTAGAACTGACTCATTTATGATTAAATCTTCTTTAATCAATTCTATTCGTTCTTCATTTGATAAATATTCAAATAACTTCTCGTATTTATCAAGCACAGATACCCAAATGGTCTCTAAATTATTTGATAATTCTATAATTTCATTTTCTAAATATAACCTTAACATTTAGGTACCTCTTCTTAACAAAGTTCAATAGTAACAATTAATATTTTAAACAATATATCAAACATCAATAACTAGAATACTTGCATCATCCTTCTTTCCATAGATTGGATCAATAGCAGAAGAATTAAATCTCATCTTAATTAACTCTTCAAAAGTCTTATTTTGATTATTTTGATAGAATTCATAAAAGCCATCGCTCATTAAAACAATTTGTTCACTAGTAACATCTATTTGATTAATAATAGCATGGTCTAAAAATCTCTCATCCAACGAACCTATCCAGTACCCACTCGGTTGATTAGATAATTTTCTGATTTTTTGTAAAATAATTTTTTTATTTAAAGCACTATTTGTACCAATTGAATCTTTTATCTCATTTTTTCCTTTTTCAAATAAGTTATCTACTCTATGATCAGTTATTTCCATTTCGTTTACTAACATGACGCAGTCACCTAGCATCATATACTCCAACTTTTTTTCTGAAAGTTTAGCAAATATAAAAGCAAATGTTGGTAAGCGATAATACTCTGTTAATTCATATGAGTTTAAACCGATTTCATCTTTAACCTCTAGTAAAGCAGTTTCAAATATTTGTTTAAGAGTTTTTGATTCTTTACAATTAACCGACAAACTTTCTGATAAAATATGTACAACTTCTGAGACTGAATAACCTATCTCCTCTTTAGAATTATATAAATCTGTAGCTCCATCGATAATCCAAAAATACTGATTTTGTGAACCTACAGTATCCTCATTTTCTACAGAACTTCCTTGTATCGAACAAATTTTATTTATCTTTACCATAATACTTCAACCCTTTTAGTGTCAAAAGTAAACCAATTCCTGTCACTGTTAAGAATAGTTCCATAATCTTGTTCGAACCAGTCTTTGGTAATTTTTGTTTTACATCTACTATTTCTTTAGATTTATTAATATGATTTTCAGTTTCTCTGCCATCTCCAACTATTTTATAGTTTACTTCTTCTGTCTTATTATCTTGTTTATTGTCGATCTTGTCATTCATTTGTCTATTATCTTTACTTGAGTTAAACTCTCCGTTCTTCTGGTTACTATCAATTACATTATTTGAATTAGATTGTTTTTCCTCTTTGTTTTTTTCTTTTTCGTTTTTATCACTTAAATTATTTGTTACAATTTTGTAAAGCCCATTCTCCGTTACAATATTGAAATTACCATCGCTATCACGTATAACAGGTTCTTTCCCATTTGCATTAGATTTGATGAATGATATATACTTACCGGATAAATTATAAAATTGGTTATTTAAAACGGTTATTTTACCCTTCGAATCCGCAATAACAATTCCTTCTTTACCACCGAATATACTATTCTCTGAGACTACTAAATTATCACTAACTCGTAATAATTCAATATTTGGTTGTTCTGTTTCCTTAGAATTATTATTAATTACATTTTTTGTTACAGTAATATCTGATACTTTTCCTAAATATTCTGCACTATCTTTTGCAACTCGTATCGCTTTTGTTTTAGGATCGGCAATATTAAATATATTTTCGGCGATAACCACCTGTTTATTTAAATCTAATAGGTCTTTAGTGTTTTTATAGCTATAAGCATTTACTAAAGCTGCTCCGCTTTCTCGATAATGTACACTCTCTCCTTTAACTTTCTTATCAAAGCGATTTCCTTTGATTAATACATCAGTGAATCCTGTAAAACGTACACCTGCATACATCATGTTATCAAAATGATTATTTAAAATTTTAATATTAGAGGGGTTCTGTGTCGACAATGTTTGATAGTGTGTGCCAATTGCTGTTACTAATTCCCCAGATTTATCACTTTTGCCAAAATAGGAATTTTGAATAGTCACATTTTCAGATTTTTTCCCATCATCATTCAAGGCATAAGGAAAACCTTTTCTAGTTAATGGTTCAATCTGAATGCTCTCCTTACTTATGATTTGCCCATCCTTCATCGTTTTGGGTAAGGCTTGCCCAAGAAAACGAGAATTATCAACTAATACATTTTTCGAACCTGCAATTTGAATAGCATGCCCTTGATAACTATCCTTGAATGTTACATTTTTTATAGTTACGTTATTTGAATTCCCAATAGCAAATGCACCTGAAGAATTTATAAGTGGTAGATTTTTTGCTTTAGTTCCTTCTTCATTCAAAGCACCGTTCATATCAATAGTACCACCAGAATAACTAATATCTTCTGTTGGGCCCCATTCTACTTGCGCACCATCATCCGTAAATAAACCTGTCATAAAAACAATAGAAGGGTGATTCTTAATATTTATACCATTTAGAATGGTAGCTTTCTCATTCAATTCTAAGTGTGTATGACTTTTTAAAAAAACAATTTCTTTTACTAAATAAGTTCCTTCCGGAAAATATACATTTCCTCCACCTAGCCCTTGAGCTGCAGCATCTATTGCATCTTGAATTGCTTGTCGATCATCATTAACCCCGTCACCTATTGCTCCATAATCTTTAACATTCAAAGCTACGTGTTCGTTCAGATTAGTACTTAAAATAGTATTCACTTCCATCCCAGAGATGTTACCCATCATAGTATCATTTGTTATATCAGGTTTATTTTGATTAATACTCACTCCTCCATTATTATCAGTACTTAAACTTGAATTGTTATCAAGACTGAGAGTATCAGGATGGGGTTCCGCAGATAATGATGTAGATGTGCTACTCAACAAAGAGTTCATTTGCATATTATCTTTAGACGAAGAAGTTTCACCAACTACTTCATTAGCTAAAACACTTTGTGTTCCAATAAATAAAACCGCTAAGAGAACTGAGCAAACTCCCACCTTAGACTTACGAATAGAGAAAACCTCATTTTGTTGAAAAGATTTCATATTAGCCTCCAATTAAAAATATTATGTCCTAATTTAATATTCATATAAATTCCATACCAGAAAATGACACCGCTGTCATTTTCTTTATAATATATTTTTAAATCAAAATTGTCAAGGAATAACACAATAAAATATCAAAATTGTGAAAGCGTGACCATTTATATATCTAACCATACTTCTAATAATTCTTTAACCTTCCATTCAAAAGTGATTACTATCTTTCTTAGCTTGAACATAAAAATATCCTATTCACTGTATTTAAAGCATGTTGACATCTTGTAAAATACTAATTTATAAATACAAGAACAAATATCTTGTCATGCAAGCATTCGCCAGGTATATTTACATGAATATCGTTCATATAGCGGATTGAAATCAAAACAATACAATATATTTCTTAAATAGATTTTCTATAAAAGCTAGATTCAAGCTCTATAAAAATAGACGCAGTTCTTCTAAAATACTGGAATAGGACATATAAATCATTGTAGACACGTGTTTTATAGATTATTTCAAAAGAATGACTAGAACATGAAAAATAGTCTCAAAACTTTGAACAATATTCTGAAAACAAAAAAGAAAGACGCGAGTTTCCACAACCTCATCGTGGAAACTCGCGTCTTTCAAAAAATAGGGTGAATTGAAAACTAGAACAAGACACTACATTTTCTAAATGATGCCTAATAAAAATTCTAAATGCTACACCAAATTGCTCACATCTCATTTCAAACCATACAGTATATTGAAACTATAAGAGTACACCTTTGCTTCTAAAATATTGCTAGAAATTAATTTGACTATCCTGATTGATTTGTCCTGTTTTTATTTCATTTTACTATAGGACTTTCAATTGAAAACAACAGTTTTACACTCAATTAGACTTTTTAGAAACAGAATCACTATTACTTGACTGTAGTTTGTCATTTTTTTGATGAAACTAGTACTTTTTCAGAAACTGTTTTGAAAGTCTCAATGATATAGTCTACTTCTTCATCGCTTAATTTAGTGTGAAGAGGGAGCGTAATTTCATTTTCAAAGAAGGCATAGGCCTTAGGATAGTTGGCTATATCAAAGCCAAGATTCTTATAGGCTGTCAAGAGCGGAAGCGGTTTGTAGTGGACGTTACTCGCAATTCCTGCTTTAGCCAATTCTTGGATGATAAGATTGCGTTCTTCTAAGCTCGCTCCTTCTACATGGGTGATGTAGAGGTGGCGTGAAGATTCGACAGTTTCAGTCTTGTGTGCCAAAGGATGGATGAGAGAACCTGCAAAACCACGATCATAGCGATCCACTATCTCCTTACGACGTTCTAGTAAACCAGGGTAACGGTCCAATTGTACCAAACCAAGTGACGCCATGATATCTGTCATATTGCACTTGTAGGCTGGTGTGACGATATCGTATTCCCATGAACCCAGTTGCATCTTAGCAAGAGCATCCTTGGTTTGCCCGTGAAGGGAAAGGATTTGGAATTCCTTGTACATCTCTTCGTCGTCAATCGCTGGATTGGCTTTCCAAGTGGCACTTCCACCCTCTGCAGTTGTAAAATTCTTAACGGCATGGAATGAGAAGGAGGTAAAGTCAGCGATAGAACCAGCTGGTTGTCCTTTATAAGTAGATCCCAAAGCATGGGCACTATCAGAAACAATCACGATACGGTTAAAGGCTTTTTGCCACTTGCTTGAAGCGGTAAAGAGATCACGTTTCTTCTCCACAACTTGGAACAAACGGTCATAATCGCAAACAATCCCTGCAAGCTCTACTGGGATGATCACCTTAGTTTTCTCAGTGATAGCTTGCTCCAGCAGGTCATAATCCATCTCAAAAGTATCTGCTTGAATATCCACCATGACAGGGGTCGCTCCTACGTGAGTGATGACACTACATGAAGCTGTATAAGTCATAGCTGGAACGATGACTTCATCTCCAGGACCCACTTCCAAAACACGCAAAATCAACTCAAGCGCGGCAGTTGCAGAGTTAAGACAGACAGTCTTAGGCGTCTTTGTGTATTGAGACAAGCGACGCTCCAGTTCTTTTGTTTTAGGACCTGTTGTGATCCAACCAGAACGCAGGGTATCCGCTACTTCAGCAATTTCTGCTTCCGTGATATCGGGTGGTGAAAATGGAATATTGTAATTTGGCATTGATTTGCTCCTTTTATCTGTACTCATTTTCTCATGACTACTTTATTTTAGCACTTCAAACACGGTTTGAAACATGATTTTGATGTCTCCAAGGAAACTAAACTCTCGGAGATAGGCGAGGTTATAGCGCATCTTTTCAGGGAGGACGTGTTCGACATAGGCTTGGTCAACTGACAGGCCTTTTTCGGTCATTTGACTGATAATAGTGTCCTCATCCTTGTAGTTGATGCTGGCTGGAGAGGTAATCCCTGCTGGTAAAAGTAAGGTCGCCATCATTTCAGGGCTATACTGCTCTGTGTAGCGTGGCACTTCAGGTCGTGTACCGACAAAGGACATTTCGCCTTTAAGGACATTGACCAGCTGAGGCAGTTCGTCCAAACGGACACGGCGGATAAAATTGCCAACCTTGGTAATGCGACTATCGTTAGCAGAAGTCACCAAACTTCCTTTTTTGTCTGCATCCGTCACCATGGTACGGAACTTCCAAATCTTGAAAGGTCGATTGTACTGGGTCACGCGCTCTTGCTTGTAAATCACTGGCCCCTTGCTATCCAACTTGATCCAAATGCTCAAGATGAGAAAGATGGGAGAGGCCAGAACCAGTAAGACCAAAGCTAGAACCCAATCCAAGCAACGCTTAAAAATCAGCGAACCCTTCCTTTTAGAGACAAGCTGGTAGTAAGACTCAACCTCGCTTGATTTCATTTCCACGGGCAAGTCTTCCCATTTCAGCATGCTGTTTCTCCTTTGTTTTTATTATACTATTTGTCAACATTTTTCATTATACCACAAAATAGAAAAGGCGGTGAAAGAAATCTGTAATTTGAAGGATTTCCTTCTTACACTCAATGAAAATCAATGTACAGCTTTGAGATTGCAGATAAAGCTGACATGGCTTGAATAGATTTTCAAAGAATATTAAGACATAGCACCCGCCTGCAAACTATACATCTTGTGATAGGTTCCTCCCAGAGCCAAGAGTTCTTCATGAGTTCCACTCTCAATGATGCGCCCCTTGTCCAAAACATAGATGCAGTTGGCGTCTTGGATGGTAGAAAGGCGGTGAGCAATGGCAATGGTTGTTCGTCCCTGTCTCATCTTAGCCAGAGAAGCTTGAACCAGACTTTCTGTTTCAGAGTCAATATTGGCTGTCGCTTCATCCAAAATCAGGATTTTAGGCTGACTGGCGACTGTTCTAGCAAAGGCAAGAAGCTGGCGCTGTCCAGTTGAAAAACTCGAACCACGCTCAGACACAGGGGAGTCGTAACCCTGCGGAAGTTCTTGAATAAAGGAATCTGCATCCACAAAAGCTGCCGCAGCCTGGACCTGCTCATCACTGATTTCTTGGTACATGGCGATATTGGACTTAATGGTTCCATGATAGAGGAAGGGATCCTGCAAGACCAGACCGATGTTTTTTCTCAACTCTTCCTGACTATAATCCCTAATATCCACACCATCCAAAAGAACTCGGCCTGACTGAAATTCATAAAAACGCATGAGGACATTGATAATCGAAGATTTCCCCGAACCTGTATGCCCTACAAAGGCAATGGTTTCACCCTTATTAACAGAGAAAGAAATATCATCCAGAATCTGATGTTTACCGTCATATGAGAAACACACATGTTCAAAACGGATATTGCCTTCTTGGACTTTGGCTTGCCCATCTTTTTGAAGAGGCTCATAGGTCTTCTCGTCAATCAAGGCAAATACACGCCCTGCAGAAACCATAGACGTTTGCAGGGTTGAAAAGTTTTGCGTCACCTCGATCAAGGGATCAAAGAGGCGATTGATGTACTGGATAAAGGCATACATGGTTCCGGCCGTTATCCCGATAGAAAGACCACGGTAGCCAAAATAGGCCATCAAGACAGCGTATCCTAGGAGTTTCAGCAAACTCATGGCAGGTCTCAAAAAGAGGGCATCCAAGGCTACAGAACGGTTGGCATAGACCAAGTGTTCTTGGTTGATCTCATCAAATTCTGCCTGCAGGCGCTTCTCTTGATTAAAGGCCTGGATTATCCTGATTCCCTCAATATTCTCTGCCAGCTTACTATTGATATCTGACAAGAGACTTCTGGTCTTCTCGATAATCTTGACTGATTTTTTCCGATAGAGATTGACCAAAAGGAAAATCAAGGGGAGAAAGAGCAAGACCAAAGCTGTCAAACGAAAATCCAACACCAACATGGTATAAAGGGTTGTCAGAAAGATGAAAACTGCTGAGATAAAGCTGGACAAAATTCCCGAAAACATATCACTGATGGTTTCGGTATCATTTGTCAAACGAGAAACGATGGAGCCTGCTGGTGTCTTATCAAAATAAGACATGCCCAGCTTCTCCATATTGGCAAAAGCATCCCGACGAATATCTCTAACGATGCTGTAGGATACGCGCGCAAAGAGAAGATTGCCGACATACTGAACTAGAGTTTGTAGGATATAAAGGTCATAATAGACCAGCAAAACGGTCACAGCGAGTTGGTTGAGATTGCTGAGATACTGGTCTATAAAGTGGGAAGCCACAAGGGGAATGACACTTTTGATGACTGTCGTCGCTAGTAGAAAACTGAGTGCCAAAAAGGTCAGGAGTCCATAAGGCTTGAGATAAGACATCAAGCGCTTCAATACAGTCCATTGTTCTTTCTTATTCTGCATCTTCTTCTCCTTTCATTTCCAGCTGCTGAGACTGGTAGGTTTGGGCATACCAGCCATCCATAGCTAGTAAGTCTTCGTGCCTGCCTCGTTCGATAATTTGACCATTTTGCAGAACCAAAATCAAATCTGCATGGACAACTGCACTGAGGCGATGGGCTGTGATAATGGTTGTCTTGTCCTGACGCGTTTCCTTAAGATTATCGACAATCGCATACTCTGTCTTGGCATCCACAGCTGACAAAGAATCATCCAAAATCAAGATATCAGGGTCTAAAATCATAGCCCGACTCATGGCCAGACGCTGCTTTTGACCTCCAGAAAGACTGACTCCTTTTTCACCAATCAGCGTATCAAATCCCTGAGGCATGGCTACAATATCTTGGTAAACTTGGGCTAGCTTAGTCGCTTCCTCGACCGCTGAAAGTGTTAAATCAGGATTCCCAAAACGGATATTGTCTAAGATCGAAGTCGCAAAGAGGAACTGGTCCTGAGGGACGTAGCCCATGAGACTACGAAGGTCTGTCAAACGGTAGTCACGAATATCGTGACCGTTTAGATAAATGGCTCCCTTATCCACATCGTATTCACGCAAGAGGAGTTTAATCAAGGACGTTTTCCCAGAGCCTGTCTGACCAACTAATCCCAATGTTTGCCCTTTTTCCAAACTAAAGTGAACATTTGTCAGTGTTTCCTCATTTTCAAATGCAAAACTATCAATGGCATACTGCAAGCGCCCATTTTCAATACTGTCTAGAGGAAACTCAGGGTCTTGTACAGGTGATTCCTGAGACAAAAGTTCCTCAATCCGCTGGTAGGAAACTTTCCCTCGCTGAGTAATATTAAAGAGGAAGCCGATGGCCATAAGAGGCCAAACCAGCATATCCAAATAACTGATAAAAGTGACCAGATTACCAACCGTAATTTGCCCTTTCTGAACCATCAAGGAGCCTACCAAGAGCGTTAAAACATAGGAGGAACCAACAAATAAGAGAACCATAGGGTCAAAGAGACTATCGTATTTCATGGTTTGCAGGTTCTTTTGGAAGGTCAATTCATTGACTGTCTGAAAGGACTTGAGCTCGTCCGCCTGGTAACCGAAAGACTTGGTCACTTTGATACCTGATACAGACTCCTGCACCTTGTTATTGAGTTCAGAAAAGGCAGCCTGTGATTCGCCAAAAGCCTTGTGGGTCTTTCTCCCTAGACGACTGGTCGCATAAGCCATGAAAGGCAGGGGTAGAATGGCAACCAAGGTCATTTGCCATGAAATGCTAAAGAGCATGGTCATCAAGGTCACTAAAGCCGTGATAGAGGCATCCACGGCAGACATAACACCACCCCCTGCCAGACGCGTTAGGGCATTGATATCATTGGTTGCGTGTGCCATCAGGTCCCCCGTCCGGTAGGTTTGATAAAAAGCTGGAGACATTTTTGTGAAATGTTCAAATAAGCGAGAGCGCATAATCTGTCCCAAACGGTAGGAAGTCCCAAGGATATACATACGCCAAACATAGCGCAGATAGTACATCCCAAAGGCTGAAAGAAGCAAGTAAAATAGGGCAAGAAGGAGGTCCTGCTGGGTTAATTGCCCCGATGTGATGGCATCAATGACCCTCCCCATAACCATTGGGGGAATGAGGTTGAGGACGGAAACCAAGACCAGAGCCACAATCCCGACTAAATAACGGCGTTTTTCTAACTTGAAAAACCACCAAAGTTTTTGAATAATGGACATAACATCCCTTTCTGATTGCAAATAGAAACCTGAGGCCAAGACCCCAGGTTTTTCTTATTCATAGGTTACGACTGTGACCGCACCCTTGTCATACTCAGCGATAAAGATATTGGCTACATTGTCATGCCCTTGCTTGCTGAGGTTATCAAGCAACCACTCTTCGTTACGACCAATCGACTCCAAAACATCGACTTGTATCACACCGTCAGTCACAACTGGATACTTAGGATTTTCATCTCCCATTTGGACCACGATGAGTTGGCCATTTTGCTCCTGCACAGCGCGTTTGACCTGCTTCATCTGGAAAATCCCTTGGCTACGAAGCTTGAGGGCTACTTCCGCTGCAGACAAACCAACTGAACGACAGGCTTCTGGGTCAATCTGACCATTTTTGATGAGGAGAGTTGGCTTACCATCAATCAAGCGTTTGACAAAATGAACATTGTTACTAAGCCACTTGAGGGTCAAAACCAAAATCGTCCACATCATCAAAATCACTGCGTACTGGAGAATGCTAATAGAACTATTGTAAATCACCCCACCGATAATACCACCGAGAACATAGTTCTGAATTTGGTCTGTCGCAGAGTTAGGCGCCAGATTTCCCTTTCCTGTCACATTGATAACAAAAACAAGCGAGAAAAGACCCAAGGCCAGTTTGATTAAAATTTCCATATAATTGAGTGTCATTTGTTTACCTCCACCAATTCAATAGCGTCTGTTTGATGCAATTCTAATTTCTCTAAAAGATACTTGTCTGGTTGGCTCCCGTTCATGGCACGATAGAAATTTGAACCTACCTTGATAAGTGCTCCATCAGTGGCTGCAGAAGTATTGACATAAACTTCTGATTTATCCACTCCCAAGTCTTTGGAAACAACCTCTATGAAATGAAGTGAAGTTTGAAATTGGTTGTTAGAGGCTTGATTGGTCTGGTATTTTGAGATTGTCACCAAAAGCATGGCCACCAAGGTCAAGGCCAAAATCATGACCAATTCCCGAAACTTAGTCCCCTTTTTATCTCGATAGGCTTTAAAAGCAAAAAATCCTGTGATAGCTAGGAGCACAATCCCAAAGCCAATCATCATTCCATTTTGCTGACTGATTTGGCTAAGTACATAGTCATATGAGTAAAATTTCATTTATTTTCACTCCCTTTCATAAAATCATTCTTAATTATAAACGAAAGAGAGTGATTTTTCAAGCCATACGTTGGGGAAATGGACATATCAGACCAACTTCTCAAACTAATGACTCCAGTAGCTATTTCAAGATTCTGATTTTGATAATTGATATGAATAAACACCAGGCATCAACACCACAAGTAGAAGTGTCAAGAAAAACACCCAGTAAACATATAGTTGAACAAAGGAATTTAGAAACAATAACAATCCTCCTAATACCCAAATTTTTCCAGCTAGACGATGCGTTTTTCTCCAGTTTTCATCATTCTCCAAGGTCCACGGTAGTCGAATACCGATTATATAATTTCGGTGTGTTTTTGGTAGATAATTTCCAATTACGATCATCACGACTCCCATAAAAATCTGAGCTAGTAGCCCACTCATCATGGAATAACCCAAATATTCTCCGAAGATAGAAATCATTAATAGACAAGATACAAAAGGAATAATCCAGTAAATCAAAACTTGTATTTTTGAACTGATATTGCTAGATTTAGGATCCTTAATCATTAAAAATAGAAGCAACCAATGCATCAAAAGCATGAGAGTCGGTAATCCAAAGATAGCAAACATTTTATGATTGTAGCCATCTGCTTGACCCAGTAGATTAAAATGAGTGGGTATCTCCTCTGGTAATTGATTCCAGAAAACACAACCTACAAGGGAAGGTAGTAGGATGAGAATGCTCGTAAATAATACCAATTTCTTATTGATTTTTATCTTCATCAAAATGATCTCCTTTCAGATCTGCTAACCAAACCATTATATCCTCTAAAACCGATGTATTTAACTCATAATAAATAAAGTTTTTTTCTTTCATTTCATGAATCAAATCCGCTGCTTTCAAAATCGTGAGATGATGTGAAATCGTTGCACTTGTCAACTCGAATTGACTGGCAATTTCTCCTGCAGATAATCTACCTGCTTTGAGTAAATTTAAAATCTCTCTCCTAACTGGATGAGAAAAGGCTTTAAAACTATTTGCAAAACTCATAATGGCTCCTTTCCCTTTGTAATATTAGTAGGGCTAGGACTAAGCAAGGTAGAACTGATAGTATTCCTGTCGGTGATGGGCCTAAAATCAAGAGGCTTGAAACTTTTTCTCCTGGTAATTGAAAGAGTAACCCAATACCTGCAGTTGCATTGATTGCCCCATGAAATAGGGCAGAAGCCCAGATAGAACCTGTCTTTTCCAACAACCAGCTCAACAATATTCCTAGGCTAAAACAAAATAGAAACATAGCAACAACTCCCAAAACGGGATAAGCAAAATAAGATAGTCCATAATTATAGCCTTGCAAATTGATTGGTAGATGCCAAATACTCCAAATGAGACCAAGCAAGACATGAGTCTGGACTAGTGAAAAGCGTTCTCTTAGAGCTGGGTAAAGATAGCCACGCCAACCAATTTCCTCTCCCAATGCAAAGAAACTATTAAGAAAAGGAGCGTAGGTCAAACTAGCTAGGATTTGAATCAAGGCCAAGAAAGATAAGGGAACGGTTGATTGAGAGACACCTTTTTCTTGTAAGATGGCTTGAATAGATTCAAAACCAAGGCTGAAATTGCTAGGGAATACAAGAAAATAAAGTCCCGCTCCTAAAAAACTGATGACAGCTGGTAACCAGATAGCTAGTAAGTAAAAGCGCCAGTTGCTCTTGAGATTCACAACTAATTTAGATTTGATTCCACTAGGTTGATTCGTGATTTTCCCTAAAATAAAGACTGCAAGTGCAGGCATCCACATGGCTACAATACTAGCAAGTTGACTCCATGGAGAATTTAGACCAACACCACTTAGCCATAGTGCCAACCATATTATCCAAGCAAGGGTATAAGCCAAGACCACAAAAAGAAGGATTGTTCTCTTATTTGACATATATGTAACGTCACTTTCTATTTAGATGTTTTTCTAAATAACATTATACACCTTTCCATTCTAAATACAATAACTATTTAGATTTTTTTCTAAATAGTTTAGGGAATTTTTATTTTCTCAGGATAAAGTCTAAAGAGTAATTTTCAAGCCATACGTTGGGGAAATGGACCTTTTTTTGGTATAATAAAATCTATAATCTGAATGAAAAAGGTAACTTTATGAAACTCATCTCATGGAATATTGATTCCCTCAATGCTGCCCTAACTAGTGACTCAGCTCGTGCCAAATTGTCCCAAGAAGTACTACAAACCTTGGTCGCCGAAAATGCTGATATCATCGCTATCCAAGAAACCAAGCTTTCTGCCAAAGGGCCTACAAAGAAACACTTGGAAATTTTAGAAGAACTCTTCCCAGGCTACGAAAACACGTGGCGCTCTTCCCAAGAGCCTGCCCGTAAAGGCTATGCTGGAACCATGTTCCTTTATAAGAAAGAACTCACACCCACTGTCACTTTCCCAGAAATCGGTGCCCCTTCTACCATGGACTTGGAAGGCCGTATCATCACGCTAGAATTTGATGAATTTTTCGTAACCCAAGTTTATACACCAAACGCTGGCGATGGCCTCAAACGCTTGGAAGAACGCCAAGTCTGGGATGTCAAATATGCTGAATACTTGGCTCAACTAGACAAAGAAAAACCAGTCCTTGCGACTGGTGACTACAATGTAGCCCACAATGAAATCGACCTTGCAAATCCTGCCAGCAACCGTCGTTCACCAGGATTTACCGACGAGGAACGTGCTGGATTTACCAACCTCTTGGCAACTGGATTTACCGACACCTTCCGCCACATTCACGGCGATGTTCCAGAACGCTACACTTGGTGGGCACAGCGCAGCAAGACTTCTAAAATCAACAATACAGGCTGGAGAATCGACTACTGGCTCACAAGTAACCGCATCGCTGACAAGGTGACTAAGTCTGATATGATCGACTCAGGAGCTCGCCAAGACCACACACCCATTGTCATGGAAATTGAACTTTAAGGAGGAATGCGATGGACTATCAGCCTGTCATTCCCGAATTTGTGGTATCTGACCTCGAACAGTCGCGCCACTTCTACTGCGACCTGCTAGGATTCTCTGTCGAATACGAGCGTCCAGAGGAGAAATTTCTCTTCCTCTCGCTTGAAGACTGCCAACTTATGCTAGAAGAAGGTAGCACAGAAGAATTAGCCCAACTAACCTATCCTTTCGGGCGCGGTGTCAATATTTCCTTTGGCATTGCAGATGTTCCTCAGCTCCACCAAAAACTGCTGGAAGCTGACTATCCTATCCATCGTCCCCTGACAAAAAGAGAATTTCGAGTAGGAGATAGCTTTATATATCCCCATGAATTTGCAGTTCTAGACCCAGATGGCTATTTTTTAAGATTTAGCGAGTAGAATAATAAAGATTGGGAAAAAGTCTTTAAAGTTAGAAAGAGGCATATTGTCAGGTGTTTAAAAACCTAATAATATGCCCTTTTATGATGGAAAAACCTTCTAAATGTTAGCTAATAAGTTAATTTTTTCCTATTTTTATTATATTTGTTCGTTTTTCAAACCAAAACACTAACAAAGTATTTGATTTATAAAGTTATTTAGTGTAAAATAAAAACATTGGCTCAAGCCTATTTAAAATTAAATATCGTTTTACTTGTTTATGTCGTGAATTGGCACGATGTTTCTACAAGGTGCCGGAACACCTAACAATAAGTAAGTCAGCAGTGAGGTATGGTCGTTTTTGCCACGCCTATTTTGGGGACTTACTTAGAGATTAAGTAAGTCCTTTTTCTATTTCTTGTTAGAAACTATAAACAAGCAAATGGATTGGCTTTTAGACTTTAGGAGGTCTTATGAAATTATTAGAAGAGCGCATCCTCAAGGATGGGCATATCTTGGGTGATAACATCCTCAAGGTAGATTCCTTTTTAACCCACCAAGTTGACTTTAGCTTGATGCGAGAGATTGGTAAGGTTTTTGCGGAAAAATTTGCTTCTGCTGGTATTACCAAAGTCGTGACCATTGAAGCGTCAGGTATTGCCCCAGCCGTTTATACAGCTGAAGCCTTAAACGTTCCCATGATTTTCGCTAAAAAAGCTAAAAACATCACTATGAACGAAGGAATCTTAACTGCCGAAGTTTACTCCTTTACCAAGCAGGTTACCAGCACCGTTTCTATCGCTGGAAAATTCCTCTCACCAGAGGACAAGGTCTTGATTATCGACGATTTTCTTGCTAATGGCCAAGCTGCCAAAGGCTTGATTCAAATCATCGAACAAGCTGGTGCCACAGTCGAAGCTATCGGTATTGTGATTGAAAAATCCTTCCAAGATGGCCGTGATTTGCTTGAAAAAGCAGGCTACCCTGTCCTATCACTCGCTCGTTTGGATCGTTTTGAAAATGGTCAAGTCATATTTAAGGAGGCAGATCTCTAATGCAAACTCAAGAAAAACATTCACAAGCAGCCGTTCTTGGCTTGCAGCACTTACTAGCCATGTACTCAGGATCTATCCTGGTTCCCATCATGATTGCGACAGCCCTTGGCTATTCAACTGAGCAGTTGACCTACCTGATTTCCACAGATATCTTCATGTGTGGTGTGGCAACCTTCCTCCAACTCCAACTCAACAAATACTTTGGGATTGGACTTCCAGTCGTTCTTGGAGTCGCCTTCCAATCCGTCGCTCCCTTGATTATGATTGGGCAAAGCCATGGTAGTGGCGCTATGTTTGGTGCCCTTATTGCATCAGGGATTTACGTTGTTCTTGTTTCAGGAATCTTCTCAAAAGTAGCCAATCTCTTCCCATCTATCGTAACAGGATCTGTTATTACCACGATTGGTTTAACCTTGATTCCTGTCGCTATTGGAAATATGGGAAATAACGTTCCAGAGCCAACTGGTCAGAGTCTCTTGCTTGCAGCTATTACTGTTCTGATTATCCTCTTGATTAACATCTTTACCAAAGGATTTATCAAGTCTATCTCTATTTTGATTGGTTTGGTTGTTGGAACTGCCATTGCTGCCAGCATGGGCTTGGTTGATTTCTCTCCTGTTGCAGCAGCACCACTTGTCCATGTCCCAACTCCACTCTACTTTGGGATGCCAACCTTTGAAATCTCATCTATTGTCATGATGTGTATCATCGCAACGGTGTCTATGGTTGAGTCGACTGGTGTTTATCTAGCCTTGTCTGACATCACAAAAGATCCAATCGACAGCACGCGCCTTCGCAACGGATACCGCGCAGAAGGTTTGGCCGTACTTCTCGGAGGAATCTTTAACACCTTCCCTTACACAGGATTTTCACAAAACGTTGGTTTGGTTAAATTATCAGGTATCAAGACTCGCCTGCCAATCTACTACGCAGCTGGTTTCCTCGTTCTCCTTGGACTCCTTCCTAAGTTTGGTGCCCTTGCTCAAATCATTCCTAGCCCTGTCCTCGGTGGTGCCATGCTGGTGATGTTTGGTTTTGTATCGATTCAAGGAATGCAAATCCTCGCCCGTGTTGACTTTGCTAACAATGAACATAACTTCCTTATCGCAGCTGTATCCATCGCTGCAGGTGTCGGACTCAACAACAGTAATCTCTTTGTCAGCATGCCGACAGCCTTCCAAATGTTCTTCTCAAACGGAATCGTCGTAGCCAGCCTACTTGCCATTGTCCTCAATGCCGTATTAAATCATAAAAAGAAATAAGAAAAAGAGGTGCGAGCCTCTTTTTTGTTTCTCTATATCCTTACCTGTCTGTCTTCTGACCGTTGGCCTGTGACAAACATGGTAAAGGTTGCCTTGCAGACATTTCTGCCCTCTTGATTGGTAATATCGACATCCACTACACAGGTTGTACGACCTTGATGGACACACTCTCCTTTAATGGTCAGCACATCGTCGAGTTTTCCTGCCTTAAGATAGTTGATAGAGGATTGGAGTGTCACCCCATCAAGCCCCAGCGAGATAACCACCAAACCACTGATCTGGTCACAAAGGGTAAAGAGATAGCCACCATGGGCATTGCCATAGTAGTTGAGCGATGAGTCCACTACTTTTGTCGTTACTACAACGTGACCATCTCTCATTTGTTCAATTTCGTAATTTTCAAAGGCAGATATAGCGTCAAAATGAAAGTCTTTCATCGTTTCCTCCTGATATTTCAAACGACACTATGATACTACTTTTTATAGGACTGTGCAAGGAGAAAGCTCCTAGTCTGACAAAATTCCGACCTGCTCCACAAAGCGCATAAAGGCTGCCTGTCCTTGTTCTGTCTGCTTGTAGACTCCTGCGTCCTCAAGCACACGTGCAAAGATAGCACCAACAGAGTCCTTGACGATTTCAAGGGCTCTTTCTTTATCCGCTAGATCTGGATGTTGGACTTTGAGTTGGTCTGCCCATTCCTGATGATAATCGGCAACTGTAACAGCTTCTCCTACAAGATAGCTAGCGACTTGCTCCACTTCTGCTTTCAGACGTGGTGGCAAGATTGCCAAGCCCATGACCTCAATCAAGCCGATATTTTCCTTCTTGATATGTTGAACATCTTTGTGGGGATGATAGATGCCATCAGGATGTTCTGCAGAAGTCTGATTGTCTCGCAAGACTAAGTCCAACTCAAATTGTCCATCGCGTTTACGAGCAATTGGTGTGATGGTGTGATGCGGTATCCCGTCTGTTTCTGCCAAAATCTGCACTGCAGGATCTGAATACTGGCGCCATTCCTGCAAAATCTTGTCAGCCAAGTTGATCAAATCCTCTTTGGAATCCGAAGTCAAACGCAACACTGACATGGGCCACTTGACAATCCCAGCCTTAACCTGCTCAAAACCTGCAAATCGAAAGGTCTTTTGCAAGGGAGCCAATTCCATAGGAAATACGTGACGGCCTCCCTGATAGTGATCATGAGTTAGAATAGAGCCCCCCACAATCGGCAAGTCGGCATTAGATCCAGCAAAATATCCTGGAAACTGCTCTACGATAGCCAGCAGACGCTCAAAACTCTGACGACTAATGGCCATGGGACGATGCTGGCCATCTAAGAAAATACAGTGCTCATTAAAATAAGCATAGGGCGAATACTGGAAGCCCCACTCCTGACCAGCCATTTCAAAGCGGATAATACGGTGATTGCTACGGGCTGGGTGGTTAACTCGACCATGGTAGCCCTCATTCTCTAGACAAAGCTGACATTGAGGATAATTACTAGCTTGCACCAACTTGGCTGCCGCAATCTCTTTCGGATCCTTTTCAGGCTTAGAGAGATTGATGGTAATCTCAAGTTCTCCGTAGTCAGATGGAACACGATAAGCAATATTTTTAGCAATGGCCTTGAGTTTTATGTAGTCATTTTTCTGACTGAGTTGGTAAAAATCCTCTATCGCTTGCTCAGGAGAGTAGGCATAGGTTGCCCAAAAGTCACGATTGATCTGACTCGGACAAGGGGTCACCAAATCCATCAGTTCAGCACCAAGGATTTCACGTGCAGTCTGACTATCCTCAATCGTCTCTAATCGAACGGCTTCCTCAACCAGCTGGTCCTTGAGGTCAATCAATTTATCCAGATTGGTCTCAACTTCCAAAACACCATCTCCCACTCGTGCCAAGACACGATTGGTCAGGTAGATTCGATCCATTTCCTCAAATGAACTTTCAGAAATGACATGTGTTACAAATTTATCTACTAAGGTCACTATAGAGCCTCCTTTTGACTAGTCAAGGACGCGAGTGCCACCTGCAACTTCAGCGATATAGAAGCTTGGAGCGTATCCAACTACTTCCTCGTAGTGTTTGCCTACAGCTTCCTTAAAGGCATCAACAGCATCTTTTTGCACCAAGGCAATGGCACATCCACCAAAACCTGCCCCTGTCATACGAGCACCGAGAACTCCTTCTTGTGCCCAAGCTGTGTGAACAAGAGTATCCAATTCCAAACCAGTTACTTCATAGTCATGCTCTAGGGAAACGTGTGACGCATTCATCAAACGACCAAATCTTTCCAAATCTCCTGCTTGAAGAGCTGCTTGAGCTTTAAGGGTACGTTGGTTTTCAATTACAGCATGGCGAGCACGTTTCAAACGATTTTCATCTTTAATCAGATAGCTATATTGGTCAAAGGCCCACTCGTCCAATTCACCCAGGGTCTGAATATCTAAGGCTACTTGCAATTCTTCCACTGCTTTTTCACACTCAGCACGGCGTTCATTGTATTTAGAGTCCGCCAATTCACGGCGTTTGTTAGTGTTCATGATAACAACGACATTGTCCTTCAAATCAAGTGGCACCAAGTCGTATTCTAAAGTATTGGTATCTAGGTAAATTGCACGTTGGTCAGCTCCCATACCAATAGCAAATTGGTCCATAATGCCAGAGTTGACTCCGATAAAGTTATTTTCTGTTTGTTTTCCGATTTTAACCAAATCGAGACGCTCTAATTTTAAATCAAAGAGATGCTCTGCCACGACCCCTGTCAAGAGTTCCAAGGATGCTGAAGAAGACAAACCAGCACCATTTGGGATATTCCCATAAACATAAAAATCAAAACCTTTATCAATCACGTGCCCAGCTTCTTGCAAGAAATGAAGAACTCCTTTTGGATAATTGGTCCAGTTATGCTCTTTTTCAAACTTGAGGTCAGCTAGAGGCACTTCGATAATGCCCTTGTCCTCAAAGTTAGCTGAGTAGAAACGCAAGACTTGGTCGTCACGCTTACGAGCTGCACCGTAAGTTCCCAAGGAAATAGCAGCTGGAAAAACGTGCCCACCGTTGTAGTCTGTGTGCTCACCAATCAAGTTGATACGACCTGGTGAAAAGAAAGTTTGGTCTGCATCTTGACCAAAAACAGCAAGAAAGTCTTTACGAAGAGCTTCAGCAGTAAGATCTTGTGTCATATGATTTCTCCTTTGACTGTCCGTTAAGTTACCTTAACGTGTAATCGTTTTCTTCTATTGTATCCAAGGGATTTCCCAAGGTCAATCCTTTTTACTAAAATTTTACTAAACTATCAGTAAAATACAGAAAAATATGATATACTAACCTTAAAGAAGGAGGATTTATGGCTACCTTAAAAGACATTGCACAGCTAGCCTCTGTCTCAATCGCGACCGTATCCCGTGTCCTCAATCGCGACCAGAGCCTATCTGTTACAGAAGAAACCAGACACCGTATTTTAACTATTGCTGAAGAGTTGGGCTACACCAAACACCTCAAGACAGGCGAGTCCCACAAACCCAAGCAAAAGATTGCCATTATCCAATGGGTCAGCGAACAAGGGGAGCTGGACGACCTCTACTACTACCAGATTCGCCTGGGTATTGAAAAAAGAGCCCAGGAGTTGGACTACGATATCTTGCGCTATTTTAATGACCATCCTTTTACCCTAAGCGAGGAAGTGATTGGGATTCTCTGTATCGGAAAGTTTAGCCGAGCTCAGATTTCTGCCTTTGAAGAATACCAAAAACCTCTTGTATTTATAGACAGCGATACACTTTCACTGGGACATACCTGCATTATCACGGACTTTTACACTGCCATGAAACAGGTTGTCGATTATTTCCTCAGTCAAGGGGTGAATCGCATTGGAATTCTAACAGGTCTTGAAGAAACAACCGACCAAGAAGAAATCATTGAGGATAAGCGGCTGGAAAATTTCAGAAACTACAGTCAAACAAAAGGAATCTATCATGATGAATTGGTCTTTCAAGGAAGCTTTACTGCCCAGTCTGGCTATGACTTGATGAAGGAGGCCATTCAGAGTTTAGGAGACCAACTCCCACCAGCCTTTTTCGCAGCCAGCGATAGTTTAGCTATCGGTGCCCTCCGTGCCCTCCAAGAAGCTGGAATCAGCCTGCCAGACCGCGTCAGTCTTATTTCCTTTAACGACACCAGCCTGACCAAGCAAGTCTATCCTCCCCTCTCCAGCATCACCGTCTATACCGAAGAAATGGGCCGAGCGGGCATGGATATTCTTAACAAGGAAGTCCTCCACGGTCGCAAAATTCCTAGCCTGACCATGCTGGGAACCAGACTGACTTTAAGAGAGAGTACTCTGCCATAACTCCCACAAATTAAACATGACAAAAATCCTAATAGAGAGTCTCAAATCTCCATTAGGATTTTCTTTTTTAATCCATCACAATCATAGACTTAATGGTCTTACGTTCATCCATGTCTTTATAAGCTTGATCAATATCTTCTAATTTATAGCTTGAAGTAAAGACACGGCCTGGGTTGATATCGCCATCAAGAACGGCTTTTAGTAAAAATTGCTTATCGTAGGTTGTCGCAGAAGCTGCCCCTCCTGCTACAGAGATATTTTGCATAAATGTCGAACCAAGAGCACGATTATTATAGTGTGGGACTCCTACAAATCCCATACGCCCTCCATTATGGAGAACACCTAGCGCCT
Organism: Streptococcus sp. k-402; assembly: GCF_013277515.1. Taxonomy (GTDB): domain Bacteria; phylum Bacillota; class Bacilli; order Lactobacillales; family Streptococcaceae; genus Streptococcus. The sequence goes on from NZ_VMNB01000004.1 coordinate 298,333, forward strand.
GTTCTATAGCAGCCTCCGTACCAACACACTCAAGTGCTGCGTCTGCTCCACCATCGAGAATTTCACGCACCTTGGCAATACCTTCTTGACCTCGCTCAGCTACAATAGCTGTCGCACCCGACTCCAGAGCCATCTTTTGGCGATCTTCATGACGGCTCATAAGGATAATTTGCGATGCTCCACACATCTTAGCCGCGATGACAGCACATTGACCAACAGCCCCATCACCGATGACCACAACCTTATCACCTTTTTGAACATTTGCAACACGCGCCGCATGATAGCCTGTCGGCATGACATCTGCAAGAGTCAAGAGGGACTTTAGCATACCTTCTGTGTAGTCAGAAGGTTGTCCAGGGATTTTAACCAGCGCCCAGTTTGCATAGTGAAAACGAATATATTCCGCCTGAAAATCGCCCCCCAAGTTATTACCAATATGATTGTCGCAAGAGCCGTCAAAGCCAGCAAGACAGGCATCACACTCACCACATCCATGGGTAAAAGGGACGATGACAAAGTCACCTTGTTTCACCGTCGTAATGGCTTCCCCAGTTTCTTCGACAATCCCAATCGCTTCGTGTCCACTATTTTTGTGTCCAGCTTTCGTTTCTGGATTACGGTACCTCCATAAATCTGAACCACAAACGCGCGAACTACACGAATAATCACATCATCTGCGTCTATAATTTGCGGACGTTCAATGCTAGCAAGTCCAACCTGGCCTGCCTTCGTATATACTGCTGATTTCATTTAAAATTTTCCTTCCTTATAAAATTTAATTTTGAGATTTAAACGATTTAAAGCTGTCTGTAGCTGAGACAAGCGCTCCTCTAATTTTTTCTTTTCCTCTTCTAAAATACCAAGTCTTTTCTCTCTCGTTTCATCCCCTTTTTGATAGAGCGACATATAGTCAACTAAACTATCTACAGAGACACCCGCCGAACGAAAACACTTAATAAATTCCAGCGCTTCTATATCCTGATCTTGAAAATCACGAATCCCTGTTGCAGTTCGAGTAATCGGTGGCACAAGACCAACCCGTTCATAATACCGAATCGTATCCGCTGAAATTCCCAACAAATCACTGGCAGATTTAATATTCATAGGCTAACCTCCTCTCATTTCATTCACTGAGTTTAAGCTACTCTAACTCACTTATCTTATTATATAACTTTGAGTTGACTCCAAGTCAAGCATTTTGCACCTAATCGAAAAATTTTTATCATTAGCAATCATATATCTGGAGTTTATACAATGCTCTTCTCTTACCAATTTTTGAAATATTTAAATAATAAAGAAATTACTCTATTCCAAATAAGATAGTACCCAAGTATTTTTCACTTTTTTCTAATGTTGATGCTCATAACTCCGTTCCAAGTCACACACCTTTCGCTTATGGGTTTGGTGAGTTTCTAGGTCAGCATCAATTTCAATGGTAATATTTTGAAAACCACAATCTTTTAGGAAAATTCGAATAGACTCTTTACAAGTTTCCATACGTTCCATTTCTTTTAGACAAACATGGACAATGGCATTTTTTTCCAAAGCATCCATAGTCCAGAGATTAAGCTGATTAAGGCTGGCCACATTGTCCAATCGCTCCAGGCCACTCTTTACTTGCTTGATATCAAGACCTTCTGGCACAGCATCCAAGAAAATCTTGAGTGTAGACCAAAAACGTGGAAGGGCTTTTGAAAGAATAAAGAAAGAAATGACAAGGGACAAAAGAGGATCTAGGATATACCAGTCCGTAAATCGAAGAACAATCGCCATCAGGATAACAGCTACCCACCCTAGCGTATCTTCCAGAAAATGCAGACTCAGAATAGACTCATTCTTTGTCTTTCCCTTACCAACCACCAGACTCGCTAACAGATTGATAGTAATCGCAATAATTCCTAACCAGAGAATCCCCTCATCATTGACTGGTTGCGGATGCAAAATCTTCGTGACATTTTCCAAAATGACTAGAACAGAGCCCGTGACGAGAATCACAGCTGTTACCAAGGCTCCTAGCAGGCTAAACCGCTTATAGCCCAAGGTGTACTGATTGTCTTCTTCACGATTGGAGATTGTTTCTAGAAAAGCTGATATTCCAATTGCAATCGCATCTCCCAAGTCATGCACAGAGTCAGCAAGAACAGCGCTAGAACCAAATACTCCACCTGCAATAAACTCAACAATGGCATAAGTCAAATTTAAGAAAAAAGCCACCCAAACAGCATATTTTGCCTTCATATTTCTCATTCCTTTGTTATAATAGATTTATGAACACCTTGTTCATTATCATTATCCACTAAAACTCAAAGAAAGGATAGAAGCAAAACGTCAGCTTTATTCAGTTCTGAACAATTTGCCTTAAGTGTCCATATGACTAACATTGACCGCCGTATCAGCAAAACCAAAAAAGCCATCTATCAAACTTTTATACAACTTTTGAATGCTAAGGGCTACGAGGCCACTACTGTTCAGGATATCATTGATCTCGCAGATGTGGGACGATCCACCTTTTACTGTCACTATGAGAGTAAGGAGCTTCTTCTGGACCAGCTCTGCCGCTACCTCTTCCATCATCTTTTTGAAAGAGAGCAAGCCATTTCAACCGAGGACTACCTCGCCCACCTCTTTCTCCATTTTCATAAAAACCAAGACCATATCACCAGTCTGCTATTTTCCAAAAATGACTACTTCCTCCGTCAACTCCATAAAGAGCTTGAGCACCACGTCTATCCCATGCTGGCTGCTGATTTGAAGCAAACTCACCCAAGTCTACCTACTTCTTACCTCCAACATTTTGTCGTAACTAACTTTATCGAAACATTGACCTGGTGGCTCAAAAAAGGTCAAGATTTCACAGACCAGGAAGTTGTCCAATTTTATCTAGACCTTCTCATTCCTAAAAATTGAATATAGAGTAAAGCTTCAGTTGTCTTATTTCTAGGTTACTGAGTTTTTTATCTTTTCAACAACAAAAGAGGACCCGCCGATCCTCTTTTTCATACTATAAATCCTTGATTTTCAACTCTATCTGTTTTAATCTAAATCTCAAAACAGTACTTTTAAACATCTTTTCCTAGTTAGGTAAGTCAATATTCTGCTTAGCAGCCTTGCTCCACTGATACCAACCAACTAGACTGTTGATGAGATAAATCAGGTATTTCCCTTGAATTTGCAGGCTTTCTCCCCACCAGAGATAGATTGAAAAGACATTGGTAGCTGCCCAGAATATCCACTGTTCACGGTAAACAGCTGTCATGAGGATTTGCCCTACCCCATTGGTCGCATCGGTGATTGAATCACGATAGGGACGATTGGCACCAATAGACTGATAAATAAAGCCAAAGGCCAACCACCAAAGAACACTAATGGAAAGATACTTTGTCCAGCCCTTGCCGTCCAGTTTACGTGCAACAAACTCCTGCTTTTCTTTCTTAAACTGTGCCTGATAAATCCAAACTAGAAGTCCAATCGGTTGCATGACTGTGAAGTAAATTGTCGTCAACACCTCACCATAGAAGCCTTTTTGAAGGGCAAGCACCAGATAAATGATGGAATTAATCAAAACAAATAGGTAGTTACTAGCACGACCTTCAGCTTCTCAAAGAGCAGAAAAAAGGTTAGTAAGGCTTGAGAGATGAATCATTTTAAAGGCAAACAATTCCAACAAGACGTCATCATTGTCGCTGTTGGTTATTACCTACGTTACAATCTGAGCTATCGTGAAGTTCAGGAATTGCTTTATGACCGTGGAATAAATGTTTGTCACACTACGATTTATCGGTGGGTTCAAGAATACAGTAAAATCCTCTATCATCTCTGGAAAAAGAAAAATAAACAGTCCTTCTATTCGTGGAAAATGGATGAAACCTATATCAAAATTAAGGGGCGTTGTCATTATCTCTATCGAGCGATTGATGCGGACGGTTTAACATTGGATATCTGGTTACAAAAGAAACGTCGAGCAGACGATAACAGCTATAAGTTAGAAGATACCGCCTATCAAGAAGATAAAGCACGCAAAGCAGAAACCGAAGATAAGCTAGCTATTGAAGCAATGAAAAACAAGTACACCACGCTATTGCTAGAAAATATGTTGCTAAGTCCGTTTGAAATGCAAGATACAAAAATCATGGCAGGATTGCAAGTCCATGTTTACCCCCTCTATGACGAACTGAAAGAATTAAGAAGGCTAAATAGTGTTAAAGACCACTTGTCTTATGTTGCCAGCAGACGTGAAGAATATTCTAAGCATAATATCGTACGCTACCTCAAAAAAGCCATTGAACAATATCTACCAAAGGTTAAAAGGCAGGACTTAAACCATGAGTGAAGACTTAAAAACGATCAAAGAGCTGGCGGATGAGTTGAGTGTTACAAAACAAAATATTCAATATCACTACCAAAGGTTACCAAAAGAATTACAGCTTAAAAGTTCCAATGGGTCTAATCTAATAAATTCTAAAGCAGAAAAAATAATTTTAGGTAAAGTAGAAAGTAGTAGCAAATCAAATACCAAAGACCAACAAATAGAAAAACTAACTAATTTGTTAGACCAGTAACAACGATTAGCCTTGCAAGATAAAAAGTTGCTAGAAGAATACAAGGCGGAAAATGATAACTTAAAAGCCCTCAAAATGCCCTCACAGGAAACAGAATTCAAACACTTAGACAATCAATATAAAGATGAAGTGAACGCTCTTAAAGAGAAGTTGGAAAATTTGCAGGAACAAATCAAAGATCAAAAAAGGATAGAAGAACAAGAAAAACCAATAAAATGGTGGGGACTATGGCGAAAATAGATGATTCAGTTAAAAAGAAAGTTCCAGAATTGCGATTTAAAGGATTCACGGATGAATGGGAACAGCGTAAGTTGGGAGACGAAGTTCGAATAGTGATGGGACAGTCTCCTAATTCAGAAAATTATACTGATGATCCTAATGGGCGCTAAAAATGCGAAGACCTATGAAGACCTATTTTGTATTAGTCAAACAAAAAATCCAAAAGAAATGGTATATGATTATGACCATGAAACAAAGTAAAATCAAACCGAGTGATCTGAGGAAGCACCCGATGATCATGAAACGTTATTAAACACAAAAGTCACCCATGTGAGTTCTTGCCAGAAGCTGAAGTTAATCCTTCAACCTGGAAAACCCGCAGAGGTGACTTTTTCTATACATCTCGATTTTTCTGGCAATAATCATTAACCGATAAATATGTCTGTGAATCACCCAGCGACTCCGCTATGTCCATAATCCGCGGTGGTAGTAATCCCACTCGCTGGACAAGTTCGTGATTGCTGAACAATTCCCGTGGACTGCCGGCGAAGCCAAACTTCCCGTGTTCCATAACATACACCGACTCAAACTCGGCGGCGACCCAATCCATGTCATGGGTGATGGTCACAACTTGGTGGCCCGAATCAGCCAACTGATGGAAAATTGCGGTCAACTTGCGCCGGCTTTCCCAATCAAGCGACATCATCGGCTCATCAAATAAATAAATCGCCGGATCCACTGCCAAAACTGTGGCAACGCTCAACAGCTTGCGTTCCGACAATGACAGGTCATATGGACTTTCAGCTGTTTTATCATCCAAGCCAACTCTTTTTAGAGCCGCTAAAGCCCGCCTCGTAATCGTGTCGTGGTCATCCATGACCTGCGCGACATTCCACTCCACCTCTCGTTGAACGGTCGGGTTGAAAAGCTGATCGTCAGGATTCTGAAAAGTAATCCCAACCTTCAGTAACTTTTCGACTGGTTTAAGATCATTAAAATTTTCTCCATCGATCTTAATCACACCGGTTTGTGGTGTCAGCAAGCCCGTCAACAATTTGAAGAGCGTTGATTTGCCGGCACCATTTTGGCCGACAATCGCCACCATCGGATCGGCGAAGTGTTTGTCTTCAACATCCAAGCTAAAGGACCGTTCCGGATAAGTGAACGTCAGGTGGCTCAGTTCAATTGTGGACATAACGAACCTCCTTCAGATCAGCGTAATTCACCGGATACCGGCCATCAGCCAAGTGCCAATCCATTTTTTGAGCAAGTTGCTGGATTGTCGGGGCTGGAATCTGCCAGTCAGTTGCCAAATGATTAAACACCTCACCCGGCCTGCCCTGGGCTACCATTTGACCCTCGTGCAACACCCACACAACGTCGGCGACTTCGCACAAATCGTCAATTTCACTGGTGACAATGAAGACAGTCGTCTCTTTGACTTGGGCCAGCCATTGGAAAAATTGCCGGCGGCCAAGGGGATCCATCTCACTGGTCGGATCATCCATAATCAAAACAGCTGGATTAGCCACAATCGCCGTGGCAATTGCCAACCGCTGGATCTGACCACCGGAAAGGCTCTCGGGACGCAAATTCAGCTGTTCAATCAGCCCCATTTGCGTGGCAACTTCTTCAACCCGTTTTTGAATCAGTCCTTCAGCCATTCCCTGATTAATCAAGTCAAAGGCGATTTCATCGGCAACCGTGTCTGCCAACCCGCTTAGTTGGCCAGCTGGATTTTGCAGTACAACTCCATTCATGGCATTATAAACGGGCCAATTGTCGGACACTCTCTGGCCAAACATGTGCCAATCGCCCTCAATCTCAGCAGACACAATTTTGGGAATGACCCCTGCCAGCACACGGCACAAAGTCGATTTGCCGGAGTGGCTATTCCCGATAATCCCAACCACCTGGCCGGTATGAACCTCCGCGTTAATCTGACGCAGTTGTGGTTGCTCAGTACCCGGATAACGGGTGGTCAAATTTTCAATTACAATCCTTTTATCTTCGTCCATATCTTCCACCCAATCAATAAAATTGCCAATCCAGTCAGACCAATGTGCAGCGTCCGCGACAGGCGATACACGCGCTGGGAGGTTCTGACAGTCCGGTTGAGATTATCAAAACCTCTCAGTTGGAGAGAAATCGACCGCGTCATCGATTGATCCAAGGTCTTAATCACCAATGGAATTAGAACCGGCAGGACTGACTTTAATTTCTGAATCAACGTTTTTTGCGGATTGGTTCCGCGAACTTTTTGTGCCTGCTGGATTTTCCGCATATTGCGCATCATTTCCGGCAAAATATAACACACCGACATCAAAACGTAGACGGTTTTATAAGACAATCCGGACAGTTCCAAATAGGCCGCGTTTTCTGAAATACTCGTGGTCACCATAAAAAAGCCACTGGTCAAAATAATCACCAATACTCGACAACCCAGAGTGGTGGCGTAAATCAGGCCTTCTTTGTAGAACGACACCCCAAGCACAGAAAACAGCACAGTTTGATTCCGACTGTAAAATAACCCTTGGATGATCAGCATGGTGCAAATCAGAAACAGGCTGAATCCCAGCGCCTTAAAGGTGGTAGAACTCAATTTGGAAAATAACAATAGCAGTGTTGCGACAAGAATTAATCCGGCCTGAAGCAATAAATTCATACTGGCAAAACTCAACAACGTCATGTCCAAGATGAACAAGAGCTTAGTAATCGGATCGATCACCTGGTACCACTTGAGCTTGACCCGTGGCGCTCCAGAAATCAATGTTTTATCAGTCATCATTTATCATCGCTAAAGAAGTGCACCATCCGCTTCGGTAGCTGACGATAGATGAAGAATGCCAGGTAGGCCACGCAGACTTTATCCAAAATATCCAAGACAAACTCATCGGTAAATGAGGCCAGCCACACTGGTACATGATTGGCGACCATTACCGCAAACAATAAGTCACCCCAAGCGATACCGGTCTGACCACCCCAAAAGATGACGTTGAGTGGCGTTGAAATGACAGCTGAAACGATGGCAATAATAATAGCAGAAACAAATACTCGTCGCGCTGACGAGAACCACCCTTTGGCGTGCAAAACTCCGACAGCAATCCCAATTCCGATGCTGGTAATCGCATACACGGTTGAAATTGGCGATAAGGTCAGCCCATAGATCACGTTGTTGATGAAACCACTAATGGCACCGGCAACCGGCCCAACCAACATGCTGGCAAGAAAGGTTCCCAAAGACCCCAGCCAAACGGGCAACTTTAATCCCTCCGCCAAGGCTTTGGCAACATAGTTAATCCCCACGGCAGCGGGAATCAAAGTCATGGTGGCAGCACTTAACTTAAATTTCCACATACTGGTACGATGAATCGGTTCTGTTTTCATAATCTTCTCCTTTTGTTTTTAAAGAGCCGTGTCTGGATAGACTTTCGGACGCAAGGCTCTATTAGATAATGAACTGTCTATACACAAGATTTCTAACCTTAGTCGACATGAGTTGAAAATCCTTATTTGTTAAGTAGTTCACAACACATTATACACCTATTTTATGAATAGCCAAGTGTGTTTACAGTTAAATTTTAGAAATTCCTGAAAATTTTCTCTTTCTTTCCATTTTAAGTGACATTCAGTAATTCTCACCTCAAAAAAGCCCAGACGACATTGTCTGAGCAGTTTTCTATATAGTCGTTTAACAAAGTTGAGTTTGACATTTTCAAACTATTTCTTCAACAAACCTTGTTCTTGTAGAAACTCCTTGGCTACTTGTTCTGCTGACTTGCCTTCAACACCGACTTTGTAGTTGAGCTGGCTCATCTGGCTTTCTGTAAACTTACCAGCCAATTTATTAAGAACAGTTTCCAACTCTGGATGTTTCTTGAGAAGAGCTTCTTTCATGAGTGGAGCCCCTTGATAAGGTGGGAAGAGTTGCTTGTCATCTTCCAAGACCTGTAAATCATAACGCGCCAATTCCGCATCAGTCGAATAGGCATCCGTGATTTGAATATCACCTGACTGAATAGCTTGATAGCGAAGGGCTGGCTCCAGGGTTGTCACATTGAGGTTAAGGCCGTAGAGAGTTTGCAAGCCCTTATTTCCATCCTCACGGTCATTAAATTCGAGAGTAAATCCTGCCTTCAGCTGTCCTTCCACTTTTTTCAAGTCCGAAATGGTCTTTAAGCCATATTCTTGAGCAATCTTTTTCGGAACAGCTACAGCGTAAGTATTTTGATAGGACATGGGTTTGAGATAGGCTAGATGATCCTGTTTGGCAATGCCATCACGCGCCACTTGATAAACCTGATCTGGTTCATGTTCCACTTTAGGTGATGGTTGAAGTAAACTTCCAGTAATCGTACCAGTAAACTCTGGATAAATGTCAATATCCCCTTTTTTCAGAGCTTCATAAAGAAAATTTGTTGCCCCAAAATTCGGTTTAACAGTCGCAGTCATGTTGGTATTTTCTTCAATGAGGAGTTTATACATATTGGCCAAAATTTCTGGTTCTGGCCCCAATTTCCCAGCAATAACCAAGTTTTCTTTCTCTTTTTGAGCTAAGAGGGCTGGACTATAAGACAGACCGAGCAATATGGTCACCAAGGCAAAACCAGAAAAAATCGTTCGCAATTTTGCCTTTTCCATCACTTTTAGTAGGAAGTTAAAGGCAATGGCAAGCACTGCAGAAGAAAGTGCCCCAATCAAAATCAGACTGGCATTATTACGGTCAATTCCCAAAAGGATAAAGGAACCCAGTCCCCCTGCCCCAATCAAGGCCGCCAAGGTTGCCGTACCGATAGTCAAGACAGCTGCCGTCCTAATTCCAGACATGATAACAGGCATGGCAAGTGGAATTTCAAACTTCTTGAGACGTTCCCATCTAGTCATCCCAAAGGCAATCCCAGCCTCTTGCAGACTCGGATCAATTCCCTTGAGTCCAGTGATGGTATTTTGCAAAATCGGGAAAATCGCATAAATCACTAGAGCTGTCAAAGCCGGCAAGGTTCCAATTCCCATCAAGGGGATAAAGAGCCCCAATAAGGCTAGAGACGGAATAGTCTGAAAAATACCTGCAATCTGCAAGACCCAGTCAGCTAACTTCTCATGATAGCGAAGAGAAACAGCCAAGGGAATCGAAATAAAAATAGCGAGTAACAAGGTCAACAGTGACAACTGTAAATGTTGAGATAGAGCTGTCAACCAATCACTAAAACGATCCTGAAAAGTTGTAATTAAATTAGTCATGAACACTACCTCCAAACAAGTCTGCTACAAAGTCTGTTGCAGGCGCTTTTAAAATCGTCTCGGGATTCGCCACCTGACGAATCTCTCCATCCTGCAAGACAGCAATACGGTCCGCCAATTTCAAGGCTTCATCCGTATCATGGGTTACAAAAATAGTTGTCATCCCAAACTCTTTATGCAATTCTTTCGTCAGAACCTGCAACTGTTTTCTCGAAATAGCATCAAGAGCCGAAAAAGGCTCATCCATGAGGAGAATCTTAGGCTGACCAATCATGGCTCGGACAATACCGACCCGTTGCTGTTCTCCACCAGATAATTCACTCGGAAGTCGATGCCCATACTCAGCCACTGGTAAACCAACCTTAGCCAAAAGCTCTTCTGTTTTCTGAGCAATTTCTTCCTTAGTCCAGCCCTTCATCTCAGGAATCAGGGCAATATTTTCCGCAACCGTTAGATTTGGAAAGAGAGCAATAGCCTGTAAAACATAACCAGTAGAAAGACGAAGCTCCCGCTCGTTATAGTCTTTGATGCGCTTGCCATCCATATAAATATTTCCGTCAGTTGGTTCCAAGAGACGGTTAATCATCTTAATCATGGTCGTCTTACCTGAGCCAGATGGCCCAACTAAAACCATAAACTCGCCATTATCAATCCGTAAATTAACATCTCTCAAAACATCTTTTTCTGTGTAACGTAAAGCTACATTTTTGTATTCAATCATTCTGTATCCTCAATTTAAAACTTCCCTCTATTGGTCAAGTCTGCTACCTTAGGTATGACTTCCTTATTATCCCAATGCTCCACAATTTTCCCGTTCTCTAAACGGAAGATATCGCACTGGGCACAGGCATCACCATCAATCTGAGTCTGACCAGAGCTAACCACATAGTTTCCTTGTCCTAAGAGTTGGAAAACAAAGTCGAAAGCGGCCTTTACTTATAAACAGCTAATTTGATCTATTTTAATCCTCATTTGCCTTCTCTTTCAGATTTGCCAAAATTCTTTCTTGAAAGGCTTCAAATTGCCGAATTTCTTCCTCTGAAAATCCTTTGTAAAAAATCGTATCCAATTTCTGACTGACACGATGCCCCACTTCTTTCTGGGACTTGCCTAACTCCGTTAAAACTAAATACTTCTTACGCTTGTCTTTCCCACACGGACTAACAATTACAAGCTTTTGTTCCTCTAACTTTTTTATCATAGTCGTCAGAGTATTATTCGCAAGCCCAGTTGCAAGCGCGATATCTGTCGCAGTTGCACAGCCAGTTTCACTATTCCATAAAACCGCTAAAATCTTGCCCTGTTCACCCCTATAAAGAGCCTCAGGATCTTGGCTCAGTAACTTTTGAAAAATCCTCCCATTCAACAAACGAATATGATGGGCTACCAAATGACTATCTTTCATGACACCTCCAATTTATTTCGATATCGAAACGAATAAGACAATTGTAACACTCATCATTCCATCTGTCAACTATTTCGATTTAGAAATAATTTTTCCCAGTAAAAAAATCTCCTACCCAAGGTAGAAGATTTCAATCTTATAAAACTTAATCCGTCATGTCCGAAACCAACGTTCGATGCTCCAATGGAATACTGCACATAACTAGCAAGAAAATGAAACCTGACTGAATCCAGAAGAGGGCCAAGTCAAAGATTCCATGCACAGCAACCACTGTAAGGAAAGACAGATAAAGACCGATAATCGGACGTTTCCCCGACTCCTGACTCATATCCATCATCAAGCGAACAGGAGCAACAGAAGATAAAACTAATAAAATGGTCCCCACAATTCCGTAACTCAGAATCGTATCAATATAAAGGCTGTGAGCATGTTCATGATAAGGAGCATTTATCCGAGGATACGAGTGCATGTAGGTCAATGGCCCCTCACCCCAAAAAGGATTTTGCTTAAACAAGGCCATCCCAGCATCCCAGATAGAAATGCGTTCTTCCATAGAAGAATCTAAAGTCCCCATCCGAACTCCCAAATCACTGGAAAAGAGGAAGCTCAAGCCAATCGCAAAGACCCCAATACTAAGCCAAAAGGCCTTCCAGTTTTTAATGGTCGTAAAGAGATAGATGATTGCTCCAGCGATAATAGCAGGAAATGCAGTTCGATTTTGCGTAAAGTTCAAACCAAAGAGATTCACAAAGCCTGCAATCACACAGAATACTTTCAACCAATTCAACTTGGTCGTTGTAAACAGATAGAAGGCAATCATGATACAGAAACAACAAATAATTCCATAATAATTAGGATTAAAGAAGGTCACTTCTGCACGATTCTGATGCCACACCTGCATATTGGGTGAAAGAAAAGCATAGTTGAATTTCTTCACAATTTGGAAATGTTCTAAACTCGCAAAAGCAGCTGACAAGACGCTACCAAACAAGACGAGCTGCAAAATCAATCGAAAGAATTTATGTGATAAAATCGACTGATAATGCAAAAAGAAAACAGTAAATAGAAAAATTCCTACTGAAGCTACAACTCCCATCCAATTTTGTGCAAAAACGGATATAACAGTACTATAGCCAAGAAAAAGAAGCAGCATCGGATGCTCCCCCATTTTCTGAAGAATACTTTTCATGTCTCCTGTAAAAATCAAACTAATAATATATAAACAGAATACAACTACAAAAAGATAAAAGGGTAAAAAGATACTCAGGATAATTCCCAATAAAATCAGCTCTTTACTAGACAACCCTTTCAGCTTTTCAATAAAGCCTATTGATTTCAAAACGAATCCTTTCTCTCCAAATCAGTTGATTCAGATAATAGTAAGCTATCCTATATTGTACCACTTTTTTAGCAATTTGAAAACAAAGGAAACGTTTACTAGGTAAAAAAGGGAGCAAACGTAACTTCTCAAAGTAACTTCCACTTGCCTGACCAAAGTGGAAATTAGTCTAAAACGGATTTTTATGGTGGAATTAAGTATGAGACGTTTGAATTAGAAATGAGGTCTACTATGACAAAACATAAACACCTTACCCTTTCAGACCGCAATGATATCCAACTGGGCTTAGAGCGCGGTGAAACCTTCAAAGCTATTGGACAATCCATTCTAAAAGACCCGACCACTGTTTCCAAAGAAGTCAAACGAAACAGACAAGTCCGAGAGTCTACATGCCATAACCTTCCTTGCCCTCTACTCGATAAGGCTCCCTTTGTCTGTAACGGTTGCCCTAAAAGAAGACAAAATTGTGGCTATAAGAAGATCTTCTACCTCGCTAAACAAGCTCAAAAACAATACGAACAAACTCTTGTCGAAGCTCGTGAAGGAGCTCCCCTCAATTCCAAGACCTTCTGGGACATGGACAAAGTCATTTCTGATGGTGTTAAAAAGGGACAACACATCTATCATATCCTCAAAACTCATAACCTTGATGTCAGCTCCTCAACCGTCTATCGACACATCCGAAAAGGATACCTATCTATCGCTCCTATTGACCTTGCTAGAGCCGTTAAATTCAAAGAAAGACGGAAAAGTAAGCTACCTTCCATCCCTAAAGAAGCTAAAAAAGGCCGTTCCTATGAGGATTTCCAAAACTATTTATCTCTTAATCAACTAGACTCTTGGCTGGAAATGGACACCGTTATGGGCAGGATGGGAGGGAAAGTCCTACTCACCTTCAATCTCTCTTTCTGTAACTTTATCTTCGCTAGACTTCTGGATAATAAAACTGCCCTTGAGGTTACCAAACACCTCTATGACATCAAGAACACTCTTCATCAAGCCGACAAAGATTTCTTCCAACTCTTCCCTGTCATCCTGACAGATAATGGTGGAGAGTTTGCCAGGGTCGATGATATCGAAATGGATGTGCGAGGAGAGAGTAAACTCTTCTTTTGTGACCCTAATCGCTCTGACCAGAAAGGGAGAATTGAGAAAAATCACACGCTGATTCGCGACATTCTACCTAAGGGAACTTCTTTTGATAACTTAACTCAAGAGGACATCAATCTCGTCTGTTCGCATGTCAACAGTGTCAAACGCGCTGCTTTGAATGGAAAGT
>NZ_VMNB01000005.1:0-10406 GCF_013277515.1 Streptococcus sp. k-402
AAAATCCGTTTTAGACTAAGTTCCACTTTGGTTAGGCAAGTGGAAGTTACTTTGAGAAGTTAGCCAGTGAAAAGATTACCAATAAAAAAGAAAAATATCTTGACAAGCAAGGGAAAATTTTGTTACAATAACAGACGGTACTTTTTACTTTTGGTCTCTCAAGAGTGTACAGGGACGTGCTGACAAATGTTGCAAAAGTACACACAGATGATAGCTGTCACCAAGTGTATCATCACCAAAAATAAAAAACACAGGAGAATGTAGATGCCTACAATTAACCAATTGGTTCGCAAACCGCGTAAATCAAAAGTAGAAAAATCTAAATCACCAGCTTTGAACGTTGGTTACAACAGTCATAAAAAAGTTCAAACAAACGTTTCTTCACCACAAAAACGTGGTGTTGCAACTCGTGTTGGAACAATGACACCTAAAAAACCTAACTCAGCCCTTCGTAAATTCGCTCGTGTACGTTTGAGCAACCTTATCGAAGTTACTGCCTACATCCCAGGTATCGGACACAACTTGCAAGAGCACAGCGTGGTGCTTCTTCGCGGTGGACGTGTAAAAGACCTTCCAGGGGTACGTTACCATATCGTCCGTGGTGCACTTGATACTGCAGGTGTTAACGATCGTAAACAAGGCCGTTCTAAATACGGTACTAAACGTCCAAAAGCATAAGGAAAGGGGATAAAGAGAAATGAGTCGTAAAAATAGAGCTCCAAAACGTGACGTATTGCCAGATCCGCTTTACAATTCACAACTAGTTACTCGTCTTATCAACCGCGTTATGCTTGACGGTAAACGTGGTACAGCTGCTTCAATCGTTTACGGTGCTTTTGAGCAAATCAAAGAAGCTACTGGCAACGATGCACTTGAAGTATTTGAGACAGCTATGGAAAACATCATGCCTGTACTTGAAGTACGTGCACGTCGTGTTGGTGGTTCTAACTACCAAGTCCCAGTTGAAGTTCGTCCAGAACGTCGTACAACACTTGGACTTCGTTGGTTGGTAACAATCGCTCGTCTTCGTGGTGAACACACAATGCAAGACCGTCTTGCAAAAGAAATCTTGGATGCTGCTAACAACACTGGTGCAGCTGTTAAGAAACGTGAAGACACTCACCGTATGGCTGAAGCTAACCGTGCATTCGCACACTTCCGTTGGTAAGATTAAGATACTAAAGGCGTTAAAAAAGCGACTGAAAATTAGGAAGCTTGACGAAGAATCGAAGATTCTAAGAGAGCTTATCTATTTTCTGAGCTTTTAGCCCGAGTTCAATTCAACTTGTAAATCTACAAGTTGAAACCAACAATAGCATGAAAACATTGAGAACGGGTAGGTCCTGCCTATCCGTTTTTATTAAAATCGTGTTATAATAGAATAGAAATCAAAAATAAATAGGAGAAACAAACCTCATGGCACGCGAATTTTCACTTGAAAAAACTCGTAATATCGGTATCATGGCTCACGTCGATGCCGGTAAAACAACAACTACTGAGCGTATTCTTTACTACACTGGTAAAATCCACAAAATCGGTGAAACTCACGAAGGTGCGTCGCAAATGGACTGGATGGAGCAAGAGCAAGAGCGTGGTATCACTATCACATCTGCTGCGACAACAGCTCAATGGAACAACCACCGCGTAAATATCATCGACACACCAGGACACGTGGACTTCACAATCGAAGTACAACGTTCTCTTCGTGTATTGGATGGTGCGGTTACCGTTCTTGACTCACAATCAGGTGTTGAGCCTCAAACTGAAACAGTTTGGCGTCAAGCAACTGAGTATGGAGTTCCACGTATCGTATTTGCCAACAAAATGGACAAAATCGGTGCTGACTTCCTTTACTCTGTAAGCACACTTCACGATCGTCTTCAAGCAAATGCACACCCAATCCAATTGCCAATCGGTTCTGAAGATGACTTCCGTGGTATCATCGACTTGATCAAGATGAAAGCTGAAATCTATACTAATGACCTTGGTACAGATATCCTTGAAGAAGACATCCCAGCTGAATACCTTGACCAAGCTCAAGAATACCGTGAAAAATTGATCGAAGCAGTTGCTGAAACTGACGAAGAATTGATGATGAAATACCTCGAAGGTGAAGAAATCACTAACGAAGAATTGAAAGCTGGTATCCGTAAAGCGACTATCAACGTTGAATTCTTCCCAGTATTGTGTGGTTCTGCCTTCAAGAACAAAGGTGTTCAATTGATGCTTGATGCGGTTATCGACTACCTTCCAAGCCCACTTGACATCCCAGCAATCAAAGGTATTAACCCAGATACAGATGCTGAAGAAACTCGTCCAGCATCTGATGAAGAGCCATTTGCAGCTCTTGCCTTCAAGATCATGACTGACCCATTCGTAGGTCGTTTGACATTCTTCCGTGTTTACTCAGGTGTTCTTCAATCAGGTTCATACGTATTGAACACTTCTAAAGGTAAACGTGAACGTATCGGACGTATCCTTCAAATGCACGCTAACAGCCGTCAAGAAATCGACACTGTTTATTCAGGTGATATCGCTGCTGCCGTTGGTTTGAAAGATACTACAACTGGTGACTCATTGACAGATGAAAAAGCTAAAATCATCCTTGAGTCAATCAACGTTCCAGAACCAGTTATCCAATTGATGGTTGAGCCAAAATCTAAAGCTGACCAAGACAAGATGGGTATCGCCCTTCAAAAATTGGCTGAAGAAGATCCAACATTCCGCGTTGAAACAAATGTTGAAACTGGTGAAACAGTTATCTCTGGTATGGGTGAGCTTCACCTTGACGTCCTTGTTGACCGTATGCGTCGTGAGTTCAAAGTTGAAGCGAATGTAGGTGCTCCTCAAGTATCTTACCGTGAAACATTCCGCGCTTCTACTCAAGCACGTGGATTCTTCAAACGTCAGTCTGGTGGTAAAGGTCAATTCGGTGATGTATGGATTGAATTTACTCCAAACGAAGAAGGTAAAGGATTCGAATTCGAAAACGCAATCGTCGGTGGTGTGGTTCCTCGTGAATTTATCCCAGCGGTTGAAAAAGGTTTGGTAGAATCTATGGCTAACGGAGTTCTTGCAGGTTACCCAATGGTTGACGTTAAAGCTAAGCTTTACGATGGTTCATACCACGATGTCGACTCATCTGAAACTGCCTTCAAGATCGCGGCTTCACTTGCTCTTAAAGAAGCTGCTAAATCAGCACAACCAGCTATCCTTGAGCCAATGATGCTTGTAACAATCACTGTTCCAGAAGAAAACCTTGGTGATGTTATGGGTCACGTAACTGCTCGTCGTGGACGTGTAGATGGTATGGAAGCACACGGTAACAGCCAAATCGTTCGTGCTTACGTTCCACTTGCTGAAATGTTCGGTTACGCAACAGTTCTTCGTTCTGCATCTCAAGGACGTGGTACATTCATGATGGTATTTGACCACTACGAAGATGTACCTAAGTCAGTACAAGAAGAAATCATTAAGAAAAACAAAGGTGAAGACTAATCAGTCCTCACTCTAGAAGGAAGTCACTTAGTGGCTTCCTTTTGTCTTTAGAAAACACCTCTAAGTATGGTAAAATAGTAGGAGAATAATGTGAGGAAAATGAATGTCAAATAGTTTTGAAATTTTGATGAATCAACTGGGGATGCCTGCTGAAATGAGACAGGCTCCTGCTTTAGCACAGGCCGATATTGAGCGAGTTGTGGTTCATAAAATTAGTAAGGTATGGGAGTTTCATTTCGTATTTTCTAATATTTTACCGATTGAAATCTTTTTAGAATTAAAAAAAGGTTTGAGGGAAGAATTTTCTAAGACAGGCAATAAAGCTGTTTTTGAAATCAAGGCTCGCTCTCAAGAATTTTCAAACCAGCTTTTGCAGGCCTACTATAGGGAGGCTTTTTCTGAGGGGCCATGTGCTAGTCAAGGTTTTAGGTCCCTTTATCAGAATTTGCGAGTTCGTGCGGAGGGCAATCAACTCTTTATTGAGGGCTCAGAGGCGATTGATAAGGAACATTTTAAGAAAAATCACCTTCCTAATTTAGCCAAACAACTTGAAAAATTTGGCTTTCCAACTTTTAACTGTCAAGTAGAGAAGAATGATGTGTTGACCCAAGAGCAGGAAGAGGCCTTTCACACTGAAAATGAGCAGATTGTTCAAGCTGCCAATGAGGAAGCGCTTCGTGCTATGGAACAACTGGAACAGATGGCACCACCTCCAGCTGAAGAGAAACCAGCCTTTGATTTTCAAGCCAAAAAAGCTGCAGCTAAACCCAAGCTGGATAAGGCGGAGATTACTCCTATGATCGAAGTGACGACGGAGGAAAACCGTCTGGTCTTTGAAGGGGTTGTTTTTGATGTAGAGCAAAAAGTGACTAGAACAGGTCGTGTTTTGATTAACTTTAAAATGACAGACTACACTTCCAGTTTTTCGATGCAAAAGTGGGTTAAGAACGAGGAAGAGGCTCAGAAATTTGATCTAATTAAGAAAAATTCTTGGCTCCGAGTTCGTGGGAATGTGGAGATGAATAACTTCACACGCGATTTGACCATGAACGTGCAGGATGTGCAGGAAGTTGTTCACTATGAGCGCAAGGATTTGATGCCAGAAGGTGAGCGTCGGGTTGAGTTTCACGCTCATACTAACATGTCGACTATGGATGCTCTACCAGAGGTTGAAGAAATCGTTGCGACAGCTGCTAAGTGGGGACACAAGGCGGTTGCCATCACGGACCATGGCAATGTTCAGTCCTTCCCACACGGCTATAAGGCTGCCAAGAAAGCGGGAATTCAGCTGATCTATGGGATGGAAGCCAATATCGTGGAGGACCGTGTCCCTATCGTCTATAACGAAGTGGAGATGGACTTGTCAGAAGCGACCTACGTGGTTTTTGACGTGGAAACGACGGGTTTATCAGCCATCTATAATGACTTGATTCAGGTTGCGGCCTCTAAGATGTACAAGGGGAATGTCATTGCTGAATTTGATGAATTTATCAATCCTGGGCATCCCTTGTCAGCCTTTACCACGGAGTTGACTGGAATTACAGATGATCATGTCAAAAATGCCAAGCCACTGGAACAAGTTTTGCAAGAATTCCAAGAATTTTGCCATGATACTGTCCTAGTTGCCCACAATGCGACCTTTGACGTTGGCTTTATGAATGCCAACTATGAGCGTCATGGTCTGCCTAAGATTACTCAACCAGTTATTGATACGCTGGAGTTTGCTAGAAACCTCTATCCTGAGTATAAACGTCATGGTTTGGGACCTTTGACCAAGCGTTTTGGTGTGGCCTTAGAACACCACCACATGGCCAACTACGATGCGGAAGCTACTGGTCGTCTGCTCTTTATCTTTATCAAAGAGGTAGCAGAAAAACATGGTGTGACCGATCTAGCTAGACTCAACATTGATTTGATTAGTCCAGATTCTTATAAAAAAGCTCGGATTAAACATGCGACCATCTATGTCAAGAATCAGGTAGGTCTAAAAAATATCTTTAAGCTGGTTTCCTTGTCTAACACTAAGTACTTTGAAGGAGTTCCACGGATTCCGAGAACGGTTTTAGATGCCCATCGGGAGGGCTTGATTTTAGGGTCAGCCTGTTCAGAAGGTGAAGTTTTTGATGCGGTTGTTTCCCAAGGTGTGGATGCGGCGGTTGAGGTGGCCAAGTATTATGACTTTATCGAGGTCATGCCACCAGCTATCTATGCCCCCTTGATTGCCAAGGAGCAGGTCAAGGATATGGAGGAACTCCAGACCATTATCAAAAGTTTGATAGAAGTGGGAGACCGTCTTGGTAAGCCTGTTCTGGCTACGGGAAATGTCCACTATATCGAACCGGAAGAAGAAATTTATCGTGAAATTATTGTTCGTAGTTTGGGTCAGGGAGCGATAATTAACCGTACCATTGGTCACGGTGAGCATGCCCAACCAGCTCCTCTTCCAAAGGCTCATTTTAGAACGACTAATGAGATGTTGGATGAATTTGCCTTCTTGGGAGAGGAATTAGCTCGCAAATTGGTTATTGAAAACACCAATGCCTTGGCAGAAATCTTTGAACCTGTTGAGGTTGTTAAGGGTGACTTGTACACGCCTTTCATCGACAAGGCGGAAGAAACGGTCGCTGAGTTAACCTATAAGAAAGCTTTTGAGATTTATGGAAATCCGCTACCAGATATCGTTGATTTGCGGATTGAAAAAGAACTAACCTCTATTCTGGGGAATGGATTTGCTGTGATTTATCTAGCTTCCCAGATGCTGGTGCAACGTTCCAATGAACGGGGCTACTTGGTTGGTTCTCGTGGGTCTGTTGGGTCCAGTTTCGTTGCGACCATGATTGGGATTACAGAGGTCAATCCTCTCTCTCCTCACTATGTCTGTGGTCAGTGTCAGTACAGTGAGTTTATCACAGATGGTTCTTATGGTTCAGGTTTTGATATGCCCAATAAGGACTGTCCAAACTGTGGTCACAAACTCAGCAAAAATGGGCAGGATATTCCGTTTGAGACCTTCCTTGGTTTTGATGGGGACAAGGTTCCCGATATTGACTTGAACTTCTCGGGAGAAGACCAGCCTAGCGCCCACTTGGATGTACGCGATATTTTTGGTGAGGAATATGCCTTCCGTGCAGGAACGGTTGGTACGGTGGCTGCCAAGACTGCCTATGGTTTTGTCAAGGGTTACGAGCGGGACTATGGCAAGTTTTATCGTGATGCAGAGGTAGAACGCCTCGCTCAAGGTGCTGCTGGTGTCAAGCGGACAACAGGACAACACCCGGGGGGAATCGTTGTTATTCCGAACTACATGGATGTCTATGATTTCACGCCTGTTCAGTATCCAGCGGATGACGTGACGGCTGAATGGCAGACGACTCACTTTAACTTCCACGATATTGATGAGAACGTCCTTAAACTTGATGTACTGGGACATGATGATCCGACCATGATTCGAAAACTCCAGGACTTGTCTGGGATCGATCCTAATGAAATCCCTATGGATGATGAAGGCGTGATGGCCCTCTTTTCAGGGACAGATGTGCTAGGGGTAACTCCTGAACAAATCGGAACACCGACGGGTATGCTGGGAATTCCAGAGTTTGGAACCAACTTTGTACGTGGGATGGTAGATGAGACGCATCCGACGACTTTTGCAGAGCTGCTTCAGCTCTCAGGTCTGTCCCATGGTACCGATGTGTGGTTGGGAAATGCTCAGGATCTGATTAAGCAAGGAATTGCGGACCTATCAACCGTTATCGGTTGTCGGGACGACATCATGGTTTACCTCATGCATGCCGGTCTCGAACCTAAGATGGCCTTTACCATTATGGAACGGGTACGTAAGGGCTTGTGGCTCAAGATTTCCGAAGAGGAGCGAAATGGCTACATTGAAGCCATGAAGGCCAATAAGGTGCCAGAGTGGTATATCGAGTCCTGTGGGAAAATTAAGTACATGTTCCCTAAAGCCCATGCGGCAGCCTACGTTATGATGGCCTTGCGTGTAGCTTACTTCAAGGTTCACCATCCCATTTATTACTACTGTGCTTACTTCTCCATTCGTGCTAAGGCTTTTGATATCAAGACCATGGGTGCGGGCTTGGATGCCATCAAACGCAGAATGGAAGAAATCTCTGAAAAACGGAAGAACAATGAGGCCTCTAATGTGGAGATTGACCTCTATACAACTCTTGAGATTGTCAATGAAATGTGGGAACGTGGTTTCAAGTTTGGCAAACTCGATCTCTATCGTAGTCAGGCGACAGAGTTCCTTATCGATGGGGATACCCTCATTCCGCCATTTGTAGCAATGGATGGTCTGGGAGAGAACGTTGCTAAGCAGTTGGTGCGATCGCGTGAAGAGGGAGAATTCCTCTCTAAAACAGAATTGCGCAAGCGTGGTGGGCTCTCATCAACCTTGGTTGAAAAGATGGATGAAATGGGGATTCTGGGCAATATGCCAGAGGATAACCAGTTGAGTTTGTTTGATGAGTTGTTTTAAAAGTTTGAAATGTCTTGTGTAGGTTTGAGGTTGTATCATGATGGAAAAGAAAAAAAGAGCAACACCCTGGAAATCAGGGAAAGTTATTTCTATATGTTTACGAAATGGCGTTTATATCTTAGCACAAATGGTGCGTGATCCCTATCTGGTATTTTTCAACCATTTTAATGAGGAAAATAACTGGAAGGGAGTGACCTTGAAAGAGGAAGATATCCTCTTTTGTAAGGCTGTTACTCGCCAGTTTCTACGCTATAGTCCTGTAGCGATTGTCAAAGAAGTTACCCCCCTGTTAGATTATGAACTGCCTAAAGAATGGATTTATAGCCATATTGGAGGACATCCTATTACTGTTTCGGTAAAGGGAAGGGAGCGCCAACTTGCTGGTTTTAGTAGACGTTGTTCTTTGGTTCTGGCGGATAAGGACAGTGGACAACCAGAAGATAATCCACTTATGGGACTTTTCCAAGCTTATATCATACCAGATATCAAAGAACAGGATTGGGATCGGGTAGGTCAGGCTGAATTTATGTCTATTGAAGTATTTCCAACACTCAACGAACGTCTCTATCTTTGCTTTCTTTATGGGAAAAATATAAATCCAGAACAAGATATCTCTTTAGGAAAGCCTCTACCTGATGACTATGAAACCTATATAGATATCCTCACAAATAGTCCAGAGGCACGACGCCTCTACCTAGGAGAGCATGAAGAATAAGAAAGGACATTTCATGAAACTAAGAATATTTGCGGAAGATAAGCCGGCTAAGAAGGTGTTTGAATATCAATTAGAACTTGCTGATCGTACAATTCTTCTATCGACAGCACTCTTGTCAGGTGCTATTGCTTTAGCGGGAATCTTTTCTGCTTTGAAAGAAAAATAAAAATAGAAAAGAGAAAACAGGATGGTTTTACCAAATTTTAAAGAAAATCTAGAAAAATATGCGAAATTGTTGGTTGCGAACGGAATTAACGTGCAACCTGGTCACACTTTGGCTCTCTCTATTGATGTGGAGCAACGTGAATTGGCACATCTAATCGTGAAAGAAGCTTATGTCTTGGGTGCGCATGAGGTCATCGTTCAGTGGACAGATGATGTCATTAACCGTGAGAAATTCCTCCATGCCCCGATGGAGCGTTTGGACAATGTGCCAGAATACAAGATTGCTGAGATGAACTATCTCTTGGAGAACAAGGCTAGCCGTCTTGGAGTTCGTTCATCTGATCCAGGTGCCTTGAACGGAGTGGACGCTGATAAGCTTTCAGCTTCTGCTAAAGCTATGGGACTTGCCATGAAGCCAATGCGAATCGCAACGCAATCCAACAAGGTTAGCTGGACTGTAGCAGCTGCTGCTGGACTTGAGTGGGCTAAGAAAGTCTTTCCAAATGCTGCGAGCGACGAAGAAGCAGTCGATCTCCTTTGGGACCAAATCTTCAAAACTTGTCGTGTCTACGAAGCAGATCCTGTTAAGGCTTGGGAAGAGCATGCAGCTATCCTCAAGAGCAAGGCAGATATGCTCAATGAAGAGCAATTTTCAGCCCTTCACTACACAGCGCCAGGAACAGATTTAACACTTGGTTTGCCGAAAAACCATGTTTGGGAATCAGCTGGTGCTATCAATGCACAGGGCGAAGTATTCTTGCCAAATATGCCGACAGAGGAAGTCTTCACAGCGCCTGACTTCCGTCGTGCAGATGGTTATGTCACTTCTACAAAACCGCTTAGCTATAACGGAAATATCATCGAAGGTATTAAGGTAACCTTTAAGGATGGACAAATCGTTGACATCACTGCTGAGAAGGGTGATCAGGTCATGAAAGACCTTGTCTTTGAAAATGTGGGTGCGCGTGCCTTGGGTGAATGTGCCTTGGTACCAGATCCAAGCCCAATTTCTCAGTCAAGCATTACCTTCTTTAACACCCTTTTCGATGAAAATGCGTCAAATCACTTGGCTATCGGTGCAGCCTATGCGACTAGCGTAGTTGGTGGAGCGGAGATGAGCGAAGAGGAGCTTGAAGCCGCGGGGCTTAATCGTTCAGATGTTCACGTAGACTTTATGATTGGTTCTAACCAAATGGATATCGATGGTATCCGTGAGGATGGGACACGTGTACCACTCTTCCGTAATGGAGATTGGGCAAATTAAGGAGATAATATGTTAGGAAGTATGTTTGTTGGTCTCCTAGTGGGATTTTTAGCAGGTACTCTGACCAATCGTGGAGAGCGAATGGGATGTTTTGGGAAAATGTTTCTCGGATGGATTGGTGCCTTTATAGGCCATTTGCTTTTTGGGACTTGGGGACCGATAATAGCAGGAACTGCCATTATTCCGGCAGTACTAGGTTCCATGATTGTCTTAGCGATTTTCTGGAGACGAGGAAGTTAATTTCTTAAATCTGATACTCAATGAAAATC
>NZ_VMNB01000005.1:10472-11353 GCF_013277515.1 Streptococcus sp. k-402
AGAACTGACGAAGTCAGCAACCCTACATACGGCAAGGCGACGTTGACGCGGTTTGAAGAGATTTTTGAAGAGTATGAAACGAAAAGGAGGTTGGTCATTGTACCAGTCTCCTTTTGATATGATATAATAGTTCTATGAGATTGGATAAATTTTTAGTTGCCTGCGCTGTAGGGAGTCGGACAGAGGTCAAAAACTTGCTCAAGGCTGGGCGCGTGACGGTAAATGGTAAAAAAGAGAAATCAGCTAAATTGCAGATTGATGAAGAAAGAGATGACATTCGCTTTAATGGGCAAGTCCTGGAGTATGAAGAGTTTGTCTACTATATGATGAACAAGCCCCAAGGAGTTATCTCAGCGACTGAGGATCCTAAGCACAGAACGGTGTTGGACTTGCTGGATGATATTGCTCGGAGCAAGGAAGTTTTCCCAGTAGGGCGCTTGGATATCGATACGCATGGACTCCTGTTCCTGACCAATGACGGCAAGCTTGCCCATGCTCTTCTTTCACCCAAGCGTCATGTGGACAAGACATATCTGGCTCGGGTCAAGGGAATCATGACCCAAGAAGATGTGGAGATATTTGCCAAGGGCATTCCGCTCAAAGACTTTACCTGTCAGCCCGCTAGACTGGCGATTCTTTCCACAGATGCAGAAAAGAATCAGAGCCAAATCCGTGTGACCATTGCAGAAGGGAAGTTTCATCAGGTCAAGCGTATGGTGGCCTACTGTGGCAAGGAAGTAGTAGACTTGCAACGTTTGACTATGGGAACTTTAGTATTAGATGAGAACCTGGAACGAGGGGAATGGCGTCGCTTGACCAAGGAAGAATTAGAAATTCTCCGCGCTAATATTATTTAATTTAGTTTAATACTCAATGAAAAT
>NZ_VMNB01000005.1:11372-24284 GCF_013277515.1 Streptococcus sp. k-402
AGTAACATATATACGGCAAAGCGACGTTGACGTGGTTTGAAGAGATTTTCGAAGAGTATAAATTCGAAAGGTGAGGGACAATGTCCTCTCCTTTTATGTTTTTCAGTTGCTTCCTTTGTAAAAAGCGTTATAATAGACTGTAGAATAAAAGGAGGAATCTATGAACGCGATTCAAGAATCATTTACTGATAAACTATTTGCCAATTATGAAGCAAATGTAAAATACCAAGCGATTGAAAATGCTGCCAGCCACAACGGAATTTTTGCAGCTCTAGAACGTCGCCAAAGCCATGTAGACAACACACCTGTTTTCTCATTGGATTTGACCAAGGACAAGGTTACTAACCAGAAAGCATCTGGTCGTTGCTGGATGTTTGCGGCTCTCAACACCTTCCGCCACAAGCTCATCTCACAATACAAACTAGAAAATTTTGAGTTATCACAGGCCCACACCTTCTTCTGGGACAAGTATGAGAAATCAAACTGGTTCTTGGAGCAAGTCATTGCGACTGCAGACCAAGACTTGACGAGCCGTAAGGTTAAATTCCTACTTCAAACACCTCAACAAGATGGTGGTCAATGGGATATGGTGGTATCTCTCTTTGAAAAATATGGTGTCGTGCCTAAGTCAGTTTACCCTGAGTCAGTTTCATCTAGTAGCAGTCGTGAGCTAAATGCCATTCTCAACAAATTGCTTCGTCAAGATGCTCAAATTTTGCGTGACTTGCTTGCTTCTGGCGCAGACCAAGCGACTGTTCAAGCTAAGAAAGAAGACCTCTTGCAAGAAATCTTTAACTTCCTTGCCATGTCACTAGGCCTTCCACCACGTACATTTGACTTTGCTTATCGCGATAAGGATAACAACTACCAAAGTGAAAAGGGCATTACACCACAAGAATTTTACAAGAAATATGTCAATCTTCCTTTAGAAGATTATGTTTCTGTTATCAATGCTCCCACTGCTGACAAGCCTTACGGAAAATCTTACACAGTTGAGATGTTGGGGAATGTAGTTGGTAGCCGTGCAGTTCGCTATATCAACGTTCCAATGGAGCGCTTGAAAGAATTGGCGATTGCCCAAATGCAAGCAGGTGAGACTGTTTGGTTTGGTTCTGATGTTGGCCAGCTCAGCAACCGCAAAGCTGGAATCCTTGCGACAGATGTTTATGACTTTGAATCAAGCATGGACATTAAACTTACTCAAGATAAGGCTGGACGTTTGGACTATAGCGAAAGCTTGATGACCCACGCCATGGTCTTGACAGGTGTTGACTTGGACGAAAATGGTAAATCAACCAAGTGGAAGGTTGAAAACTCATGGGGAGACAAGGTCGGTACAGATGGTTACTTTGTTGCCTCAGACGCTTGGATGGACGAATACACATACCAAATCGTTGTCCGTAAAGAATTGCTGACAGCAGAAGAACAAGCTGCTTATGAAGCAGAACCAATCGTGCTTGCACCATGGGATCCAATGGGTGCCTTGGCTGAATAAAAGCATAGAAAAAAGGAATCAGATTTTAGAACCTGGTTCCTTTTTAGTTGCTTGATTACATGATGTGAAGAACATGTGCCACAATACCCACTGCGAAGAGGGCAAGGATAATAGTGATTGGAGATACTTTTTTCTTAAGTAAGTACATGCAAAGTAAAGTAAGGAGTAGTCCTGATAATCCAGGAATCAACATATCCAAGTTTTGTTGGAAAGTAGTAACTTTTTCAGGTGTTTGAGATAATCCTTGTCCTACTTGTGCGAATGCTTCTTGGATACCTTTAGATCCTTCTGGCAATTTATCCCAATGGATATAAGCCTTTTCATCTAGTTGAACTTTGGAAACATCGAAAGCAAATTTAATATTTACCCAGCGTTGAACAAGGACAGCAAGAATGAACATCCCAAGGATAGAAGCACCTTTAGTGATGTCTTGAAGGATACCGCCAGACATATCTTTAGTGATTTCTGATCCAGCCTTGTATCCAACCTCTTGAACATACCACAAGAATGACATACGAATCAAGTTCCATGCAACAAAGAAGAGGAGTGGACCCAAGATATTGCCAGTAAGGGCAAGTGAAGCACCGAGAGATCCAAGGATTGGGCGTACTGTAAACCAGAATACTGGGTCACCGATACCAGCAAGAGGTCCCATCATACCGATTTTAACCCCTTGGATAGCAGCGTCATCGATTTCCACACCGTTAGCACGTTCTTCTTCAAGTGCAAGAGTAACCCCCATGATTGGAGCAGCTACGTATGGATGAGTATTGAAGAACTCAAGGTGACGCTCAAGAGCAGCGATTTGATCTTCTTTTTTAGTATAGAGTTTTTTGATAGCTGGAATGAGTGTATAAGCCCAGCCCAAGTTTTGCATCCGTTCAAAGTTCCAAGACCCTTGTAAGAAGGTTGAACGCCACCAAACTTTTTTACGATCTGATTTAGTTAATTGAAGTTTTTCAGTCATGATGTTTTCAGTCCTTTCTTATCTTAGTAGTCTTCTAGAATATCGCCGATTGGGTCGTTAGAAGTTGCGGCACCTCCGCCACCATTTCCACCAGTTTTAGAAAGGTGAAGGTAGATAAGAGCGATAGCAACACCGATAGCACCGAATCCGATTAGAGTAATGTCTGATACGGCCGCAAGAACGAAACCAAGAGCAAAGAATGGCCATACTTCACGAGTTGCCATCATGTTGATAACCATGGCGTAACCAACGGCAACGACCATACCACCACCGATAGCCATACCATCTTTGAGCCAGTCTGGCATAGCACTAAGGATACTTTGTACAGTTTCAGTTGGTACCATAAGGAGAAGAGCTGCAGGAAGCGCGATACGAAGTCCTTGGAAAAGTAGCGCAATGAAATGCGCACGCTCCACAGCGCCGAAGTCACCTTTTTTAGCGGCAGCATCTGCAGTATGAACCAAACCAACTGAAATTGTACGAACAATCATTGTCAAGAAAAGTCCAGCTACGGCAAGAGGGATAGCAACCGCTTGGGCAACACCGATACCAGTCTTGGTAAAGTCACCACCAAGAACCATGATAATGGCAGCAGCGACAGAAGCAAGTGCAGCATCAGGAGCGATAGCAGCACCGATATTTGACCAACCAAGGGCAATCATTTGAAGCGATCCACCGAGGATAATCCCTGCTTCCAAGTGACCTGTTACAAGCCCAATAAGGGTACAGGCTACAAGTGGTTGGTGAAATTGGAACTGGTCGAGGATGCCTTCAAGACCTGCAAAGAAGGCTACAACGACTACTAAAACCATAGAAATAATAGACATGTTTAAAATCCTTTCATAAATAATGGCTTATTTGACATTGGCTTTGTTAATCAAGTCAAACAAATCTTTTTTAGAATCATTTGGTACTTTACGGACATCAAATTCAACACCCAAGTCACGCATTTTTTCAAATGTAGCAACATCTTCTTTGTCCATAGACAAAACGGTATTGACCAATGTTTTACCTGTTGAGTGAGCCATAGAACCAACGTTAAGAGTTTTGATTGGCACGCCACCTTCGATGGCACGAAGGGCATCTTGAGGTGTTTCAAACAAGATAAGGGCATGTGTTTCTCCAAAACGTGGGTCTTTTGAAATCTCAATCAGTTTTTGAATTGGAACCACGTTAGCCTTGACATTACCTGGAGCTGCTTGTTTAATCAATTCTTTACGAAGGTCGTCTTTAGCCACGTTATCTGAAGCAACGATGATACGATTTGCTTTTGAATCTGGAGTCCAAGCAGTTGCAACCTGACCGTGAAGTAGACGTGTGTCAAGACGGGCAAGATTGATTTTCAATTTACCGTCTCCGATAACAGTTCCTTCTGGGATAGCAGTTTGGGCAACTGGAGCAGCTGCAGCGCTTGCAACTTCTTCAACTGGATTTAGCTCTTCTGGAAGAGCCTTGATGCCATCTTTGGCTTCTTTAATGATATTAGCAGCGACTTTTTCTACACCTGCAGCAGCGTCCATCAGGCGCTCTGTATAGGCTTGAATCAACATCGGTAAGTTCAGTCCTGTGATGATGGCAAACTTACGCTCAGGATTTTCTCCCATCACGCGACTAGCTTGGTTAAATGGAGATCCACTCCAAAGGTCAGCCAAAACTAGAACCTCATCTTCTGCGTCAAATGCAGCAACAGCGTTATTAAACTTAGCGTATAGATCATCAGGGCCTTCATTTGGCATAAAGGTTACAACTTGAACCTTTTCTTGTTCACCAAAGATCATAGATCCTGACTGATGAATACCCGCAGCAAACTCGCCGTGGCTCGCAATAATGATTCCGATACTCATTATTGTCATTCCTCCTTTTTTGTTTTAGTTTTCGTTTAAGAAAACTTTAAGACTTTTTAAGTATAAACCGTTTTCATATAAAAAGCAACTATTTATCATAAAAAATTAAAAAGCTTTCATTTGCAGATGTTGATATATTGAGTTTTTGGGAAGTAATCTTGAATTCTTATTTAAAAATTTAATATAAAAAAGTTGGAAGCGCATTCCAACTTTTAAAATAGGTTTCTATTAGATTAGTGGGTGAAGTCGAGTACCATACGTCCTTGGATTTGACCTTTTTCCATTTCGTCGAAAATGGCTACGGCATCTTCTATTGGACGTTTTTGAACAACTGGAACTACTAAACCTTCTGCACCGAATTGGAAGGCTTCTTCCAAGTCTTTACGAGTTCCGACAAGAGAACCGATGACTTGGATTCCATCGAGGACTGTTTTAACGATGCTGAGATCCATCATTTCAGAAGGAAGACCGACAGCGACGACGCGACCACCGGCACGAACGGAGTCAACAGCCTGATTGAAGGCAACTTTAGATACAGCAGTTACGACAGCTGAATGAGCTCCTCCATCAGTTTTTTCTCTGATGAGTCCTGGTACATCATCAACTTCTAGGCCGTTAATAACGACATCAGCACCGACTTCCTTTGCAAGGGCAAGTTTGTCGTTGTTGATATCAACTGCGATGACATGAGCATTAAATACTTTTTTAGCGTATTGAACAGCGAGGTTACCAAGTCCACCAGCACCATAAAGGACAACCCATTGGCCTGGTTCAACTTTTGCTTCTTTAATAGCTTTATAGGTTGTTACGCCAGCACATGTGATAGAAGAAGCTTGGGCTGGATCAAGTCCGTCAGGAACTTTGACAGCATAGTCAGCAGTTACGATACATTGTTCAGCCATACCACCGTCTACTGAGTAGCCGGCATTTTTCACTGTACGGCAAAGAGTTTCGCGACCAGTTGTACAGTATTCGCAAGTGCCACATCCTTCAAAGAACCAAGCAACGCTGACGCGGTCACCGACTTTAAGGCTTTTCACACCTGGGGCAATTTCTTTAACGATACCAACACCTTCGTGGCCAAGAACACGTCCTGGTACTTGACCAAAGTCACCATGAGCAACGTGGAGGTCAGTGTGGCAAACACCACAGTATTCAATTTCTACAAGTGCTTCCCCAGTTTCAAGTGGACGGAGCACTTTTTCTTCAACAGCAACACCAGTGCTTTCTGGATTTACAACAACAGCTTTCATAGCTATCCTCCTTGATATTAACTGAGAGCAGGAGAAACAGGACTGGATTGATTTTTTGTCAACAGAGTCGAGTGTGACGAGCTCTCTTGTATTTATATGTGAAGTATATCACAAAAGAAAGCCTTTTCCAAGGTTTTGGAGGCAAAAAGTAGAACAATCGATTAACTGGTTGATGAGACTGTGAAAAGAGCACAAAGACCAGCTTGCAAGCTGGTCAGTATGGACTATAAGAATAAGTCTTGCAGGGTTTTGGCAACTCCGTCTTGGTCATTGGTCAAGGAAATTTGCTCATCAGCATAAGGGAGTAGCTCTGGATTGGCATTTTTCATGGCATAGCCCTTCCCTGCAAAAGCGAGCATTTCGGTATCATTGTGTTCATCTCCAAAAGCAATCAAATCTTTTTTGTCACGGTTCATTACCTTGAGCAAGTAGTCCAAAGCAAATGCCTTATTGACACCTTTTGGGGTACACTCAAGGATATTGAGCGGACCTCCCCAGGTATTGATAGACAGTTGATGCTGGTAGAAGGCGTTCATTTCTTTTGCCAAGGCATACTTGTCACTGGCTCTGGTCTGCAAGAGAATACAGTTAGGGTCCTTGGTCACCAATTCAGGATTGAATTGATCTTCAGGCTGGAAAGCTTCTACACCAAATAGTTTGGGATTGGCAATTTCTTCATTAGGATTTGTAATGTAGAATTTTTTACGATATTCTCCAGCGATAAAATCGGCTTGAATGTCCTCTGAACGTCGAACCATATCTAAAAGATATTTTTTGTCTACCGTCAAACACTTTTCAAAATCCCAAATTTTGTCTGGTAAATGAGTAAGGGAGCCGTTGAAATTAATCATAGGAGTGTTTAAGCCTAGTTCACGGTAGAAATCTTTTGACATGCGGTAAGGGCGACCTGTTGTAATAATAACCTGATGTCCTTTTTCAGTAACTTTTTTAATGGTTTTTTTGGTAAAGTCAGAAATTTGACTGTCTGAGTTGAGCAGGGTTCCATCCAGGTCAACTGCAATAATTTTTTTCGTCATATGGACCTTTCTAGTGTCTTTTCAGATAAGATGTCTTCTATTATAACAGAAAGCAGGCAGAAAAGCAGATTCGAAACAAAAAAAGAAATTTCATCAAATTCTTAAATAAATCAAATAAAGATATTGAAAAAGTGAATGATAAATGATATAATTCTATTATTGTTCGTAAAAATTAAAAGGAGATTGATGATGGACAAATTATTTAAACTAAAAGAGAACGGTACAGACGTTCGTACAGAGGTTCTCGCTGGTTTAACAACTTTCTTTGCAATGAGCTATATTCTCTTTGTAAACCCACAAATTCTTTCGCAAACAGGAATGCCTGCTCAGGGTGTATTCCTCGCAACGATTATCGGTGCAGTTGCTGGTACCCTGATGATGGCCTTCTACGCTAACTTACCTTATGCCCAAGCGCCAGGTATGGGACTCAATGCCTTCTTTACCTTTACAGTTGTATTTGGGCTCGGGTATTCTTGGCAAGAAGCCTTGGCTATGGTCTTCATCTGTGGAATTATCTCATTGATTATTACCTTGACAAATGTTCGTAAAATGATCATTGAATCGATTCCGAATGCCCTTCGTTCAGCTATTTCAGCTGGTATCGGTGTCTTCCTTGCCTACGTGGGAATTAAGAATGCTGGACTTTTGAAATTTACGATTGATCCAGGCAACTATACTGTTGTAGGAGAAGGGGCTGACAAGGCTCAAGCAACGATTGCAGCAAACTCTTCAGCAGTTCCAGGCTTGGTCAGCTTTAATAATCCAGCTGTTTTAGTGGCTCTTGCAGGACTTGCCATTACTATCTTCTTTGTTATCAAAGGGATTAAAGGGGGAATTATTCTCTCTATCTTGACAACAACTGTTCTTGCTATCGCAGTTGGTTTGGTAGATTTGTCTAGTATCGATTTTGCTAACAACCATGTTGGTGCAGCCTTTGAAGACTTGAAGACAGTCTTTGGTGCAGCTCTTGGTTCAGAAGGTTTGGGAGCTTTGATTTCAGATACAGCTCGCTTGCCTGAAACTCTGATGGCCATTCTTGCCTTCTCATTGACAGATATTTTTGACACGATTGGTACCTTGATCGGTACAGGTGAAAAAGTTGGTATCGTAGCAACAAATGGTGAAAATCACCAATCAGCTAAGTTGGATAAGGCTCTTTACTCTGACTTGATTGGTACTTCAATTGGTGCCATCGCTGGTACTTCGAACGTAACGACTTATGTTGAGTCTGCTGCTGGTATTGGTGCAGGTGGACGTACTGGTTTGACAGCCTTGGTTGTAGCTATCTGTTTTGCGATCTCAAGCTTCTTTAGTCCACTTCTAGCGATTGTACCAACAGCCGCTACAGCTCCAATCTTGATTATCGTTGGGATTATGATGTTGGCTAGCTTGAAAAATATCCATTGGGACGATATGTCTGAAGCGGTTCCTGCTTTCTTCACATCTATCTTTATGGGATTCAGCTACTCTATCACTCAAGGGATTGCAGTTGGTTTCTTGACTTACACTTTGACTAAGATTGTTAAAGGTCAAGCTAAAGATGTCCATGTCATGATTTGGATTTTGGATGCTTTGTTTATCCTTAACTACATCAGTATGGCCTTATAATAGTATAACCCAGGGGGATTTTCCCCCTTTTTTAATACAGAGGAGATAGGTGATGAAAGAGAAAAATATGTGGAAAGCATTATTGAATCGTACAGGCTGGCTGTTAATCTTTTTGCTGGCGACAATTTTATATCAGATTCCTATAGGGGTTACTGCTATTTTAACTTTAAATGCAGTACCACTGTTACAGTCAGGACTGATAGTTGCTGGTATTTCGATTGTAGTTTTGGCACTATTTATTTTTGGAGCTCGTAAAACGCAGTTAGCAAGTTTTAATTTTTCTTTTTTCAGAGCTAAGGATTTGGCACGCTTGGGCTTGAGTTATTTAGTTATTATCGGTTCAAATATACTTGGTTCTATCTTGTTACAACTGTCAAATGAGACGACAACAGCTAACCAGTCTCAGATTAACGATATGGTTCAAAATAGTTCTTTGATTTCTAGTTTTTTCTTGCTAGCCTTGCTTGCTCCAATTTGTGAGGAAATCTTGTGCCGTGGGATTGTTCCTAAAAAGATTTTCCGAGGAAAAGAGAACTTGGGATTTGTAGTCGGTACGATTGTGTTTGCTTTATTGCATCAACCAAGTAATTTACCTTCTTTATTGATTTATGGAGGTATGTCGATCGTTCTGTCTTGGACGGCTTACAAGACCCAACGTTTGGAAATGTCTATCTTACTTCACATGATTGTGAATGGGGTTGCTTTCTGTTTGTTGGCTCTTGTGGTGATCATGAGTCGGACATTAGGGATTTCTGTTTAAGATTTTTGACAATTGCTTACTTGTTTCTACTGGGAAAAAGATGAATGCAATCGTGTCCATCTTTTTCTTTTTATGGTAAAATAGAGAAATAATATGATGAAAAGCCTTGAGGGAGTGACCGATATGTCAAGTAAAGCCAATCATGCAAAGACAGCTATTTGCGGAATCATCAATGTAACCCCAGACTCCTTTTCGGATGGTGGTCAATTTTTTGCTCTTGAGCAGGCACTTCAGCAGGCTCGTAAATTGATAGCAGAAGGAGCCAGTATGCTAGATATCGGAGGAGAATCGACTCGGCCGGGAAGTAGCTATGTTGAGATAGAAGAGGAAATCCAGCGTGTTGTTCCAGTGATTAAAGCGATTCGCAAGGAAAGTGATGTCCTCATCTCTATTGATACTTGGAAAAGTCAGGTGGCAGAGGCTGCTTTGGCTGCTGGTGCCAATCTAGTTAATGATATTACTGGTCTCATGGGTGATGAAAAAATGGCCCCTGTGGTAGCTAAAGCGAGAGCGAAAGTAGTCATTATGTTTAATCCAGTTATGGCGCGACCTCAGCATCCTAGCTCACTCATCTTTCCTCATTTTGGCTTTGGTCAAACTTTTACAGAGGAAGAGTTAGCTGACTTTGAAAAAATACCAATCGAAGACTTGATGGAGGCTTTCTTTGAACGAGCATTAGCGAGAGCAGAGGAAGCTGGGATTGCACAAGGAAATATCCTGTTGGATCCAGGAATCGGCTTTGGGCTGACCAAGAAAGAAAATCTCCTCCTTCTACGGGACTTGAAAAAACTCCATCAGAAAGGCTATCCAATCTTTCTTGGAGTGTCGCGCAAGCGATTTGTCATCAATATCCTTGAAGAAAGTGGGTTTGAAGTCAATCCTGAGACAGAGCTTGGTTTCCGAAATCGAGATACGGCTTCTGCTCATGTAACCAGTATCGCTGCGAGGCAGGGAGTAGAAGTGGTGCGCGTGCATGACGTAGTTAGTCACAGGATGGCAGTTGAAATTGCCTCCGCTATTCGTCTGGCTGATGAAGCGGAAAATTTAGATTTAAAACAATATAAATAAGATGAAAGAATTTGAAAATAATCAGTGGATTGCTAACTACCGGACGGATCAACCGCATTTTGGCTTGGAACGAATGGTGGAACTGTTAGCTTTGCGTGGCAATCCCCATCTCAAACTCAAGGTCATCCATATCGGAGGAACTAACGGCAAGGGTTCGACCATTGCTTTTTTGAAAAAGATGCTAGAAAAGCTAGGGCTGAGAGTTGGTGTTTTCAGCTCGCCCTATCTCATTCATTATACAGACCAGATTAGCATCAATGGGGAATCTATTCCCGAGGCTAGACTCGAAACTCTCATGGCAGACTATCAGTCTTTACTGGAAGGGGAATCGGCTGCCAATTTGCAGGGGACAACCGAGTTTGAGATTATCACAGCTATAGCCTATGATTACTTTGCCGCAGAGCAAGTAGATGTGGCCATCATGGAAGTTGGCATGGGTGGACTTTTAGATAGTACCAATATTTGCCAGCCTATTCTAACAGGCATCACGACCATTGGCTTGGATCATGTGGCCCTACTTGGTGACACCTTGGAGGCCATAGCAGAGCAGAAGGCAGGCATTATCAAACAAGGAACTCCCTTGGTGACAGGTCGTATCGCTCCAGAAGCCTTGGCTGTGATTGACCGCATTGCGGAAGGGAAAGATGCGCCGAGATTTGCCTACGGGACAGATTATCAGGTCAGCCATCAAAAGAGTGTGGTGACAGGCGAAGTCTTTGACTATACAAGTGTTGTCAGAAAAGGTCGCTTCCAGACTGGCCTGCTTGGTTTGCACCAGATAGAGAATGCTGGGATGGCCATAGCTTTACTTGATACTTTTTGTCAAGAAGATGGGCGAGAGCTAGTAAGCAATCACCTGCTTGGTCAAGCCTTGGAAGAAACAAGATGGCCGGGGCGTCTGGAAATCGTGTCAAGAGATCCCTTGATGATTTTGGATGGAGCCCACAATCCCCATGCTATCAAGGCCTTATTGGCAACCTTGCAAGAACGCTTTGCGGATTATCGTAAGGAAATCCTCTTTACTTGTATCAAAACCAAGGCCTTGGAGGATATGTTGGACTTGCTGGGGGCCATACCAGATACCGAGCTTACTCTAACCCATTTTGCGGATAGTCGGGCGACTGATGAAAGCCTGCTGAAAGAGGTAGCCAAGTCTAGAAATCTCAGCTGCCAAGGTTGGCAGGATTTTCTAGAGCAGAAATTGACAGATAAAAAAGAAGAGAAACAAACAGTTAGGATTGTCACAGGTTCTTTATATTTCTTGAGCCAAGTGAGAGCCTATCTGATGGAGAGGAAGAACGAGAATGGATACACAAAAGATTGAAGCAGCTGTAAAAATGATTATCGAGGCTGTAGGAGAGGACGCTAACCGTGAGGGCTTGCAGGAAACACCTGCTCGTGTAGCCCGTATGTATCAAGAGATTTTTTCAGGTCTTGGTCAAACAGCGGAGGAACATTTGTCAAAATCCTTTGAGATTATTGATGATAATATGGTGGTAGAAAAGGATATTTTTTTCCATACCATGTGTGAACACCACTTCTTGCCATTTTATGGGAGAGCGCATATTGCCTATATTCCAGATGGCCGTGTGGCAGGTTTATCTAAGCTAGCCCGTACGGTTGAAGTTTATTCGAAAAAACCACAAATTCAAGAACGTTTGAATATCGAAGTGGCCGATGCCTTGATGGAGTATCTAGGTGCTAAAGGAGCCTTTGTTGTCATTGAGGCGGAACATATGTGTATGAGCATGCGTGGTGTCAGAAAACCAGGTACTGCAACCTTGACGACAGTAGCTCGTGGTCTATTTGAAACAGATAAGGACCTTAGAGATCAGGCTTATCGTTTAATGGGACTATAATACTCTTCGAAAATCAAATTCAAACCACGTCANNGTGTTTTGAGCAGCCTACGGCTAGCTTCTTAGTTTGCACTTTGATTTTCATTGAGTATAAAAAGAATCCGCTTTGGGCGGATTTTTCTAGAAAGGAATCATTATGGATCAACTGCAGATTAAGGATTTGGAAATTTTTGCCTATCATGGTCTTTTTCCTAGTGAGAAGGAATTGGGGCAGAAGTTTGTCGTTTCAGCTATCCTATCCTATGATATGACCAAGGCAGCGACAGATTTGGATTTAGCAGCCTCTGTCCATTACGGAGAATTGTGCCAGCAGTGGACGACTTGGTTTCAGGAAACGAGTGAGGATTTGATTGAAACAGTAGCCTACAAACTGGTGGAACGTACTTTTGAGACCTATCCTCTTGTCCAAGAAATCAAGTTGGAACTGAAAAAGCCTTGGGCGCCAGTGCATTTGCCACTAGATACATGCTCAGTAACCATCCATCGCCGTAAGCAACGAGCCTTTATCGCCCTAGGAAGCAACATGGGAGATAAGCAAGCGAATTTGGAGCAAGCCATTGAGAAAATGCGAGCTCGTGGCATCCATATTCTTAAAGAGTCCAGTGTTTTGACGACGGAGCCTTGGGGTGGTGTGGAGCAGGATAGCTTTGCTAATCAGGTGGTTGAGGTAGAAACATGGTTGCCTGCCCCAGTCTTGTTAGAAACATTGTTGGCTATTGAGACAGAGATGGGACGGGTGCGAGAAGTGCATTGGGGACCTCGTTTGATTGATTTGGACTTGCTCTTTGTGGAGGACCAGGCCATTTACACAGATGAGCTTATCTTGCCCCATCCTTACATAGCAGAACGCCTTTTTGTTCTTGAGTCTCTACAAGAAATTGCGCCTCATTTTATCCATCCGACATTAAAGCAACCTATTCGCAACTTGTATAATGCTTGGAAACAATAGAAAAAACTCTAGTTTTCAGTCACTTGCAACTGAAGGCTAGAGTTTTTATACTCTTCGAAAATCTCTTCAAAC
>NZ_VMNB01000005.1:24347-28641 GCF_013277515.1 Streptococcus sp. k-402
GCTTTGAGCAACCTGCGGCTAGCTTCCTAGTTGGCTCTTTGATTTTCATTGAGTATTAAAATAGGTCATTTTCTTCTGGGAGGAGGATAGTCTCTCTACCGTCCATATCTAAAACCAGTACTTTCGGGGGATACAGAGGGTCGAAAGGATGGTTAAAGTCAAAATCAATGGCTGTAGGGAGGTGTTGGCTTGAAAAGTGGAAGGTAATTTTTCCATGGTTATTAAGCAATTGAAACTCAAGTTCTTCTTCCAATTCAAAGACATTTTTTAAGAAATGGTCGATGATATACCAAAAAGAGTCAATAACGTCATCAGGCAAACTGGTAACAATGCCAAAACTAGCAGACCGCATGTGGGTATTGGTAAAAGCCATATCTCTGCCCCCTTTCTTTTCCCTTATCATACAGCAAATAGGATTAAAAATCAAGAAAAGGTGATTTTTTCTTCATAAACATAGCTTTCTATGAAATTTTTTCAAGCAATCTTCAAAAAATACTTGAAAGTGTTTACAAATAGTGATAAAATGGAATAAGTAGAATCATGAAAACGAAATTTTCATACCGTCTCTTTTTTTGGAGTCTCGTGAGGTATGATATAGAAAGGAAATGGAATGAATACAGATGATACAGTAACGATTTATGATGTCGCCCGTGAAGCTGGAGTTTCCATGGCGACGGTCAGCCGTGTGGTCAATGGCAATAAAAATGTAAAAGAGAATACCCGTAAAAAAGTGCTAGAGGTAATTGATCGTTTGGATTATCGTCCAAATGCAGTTGCGCGTGGTCTTGCAAGTAAAAAGACAACCACTGTCGGTGTCGTGATTCCAAATATTACCAATGGTTATTTTTCGAGTTTGGCCAAGGGGATTGATGATATTGCAGAAATGTACAAGTACAATATTGTCCTAGCTAATAGCGATGAAGATAACGAGAAAGAAGTTTCTGTTGTTAATACCCTCTTTTCAAAGCAGGTAGATGGCATTATCTTTATGGGTTATCACTTGACAGATAAAATTCGCTCAGAATTTTCGCGTTCACGTACTCCGATTGTTCTCGCAGGAACTGTGGATGTAGAACATCAGCTTCCAAGTGTCAATATTGATTATAAGCAAGCAACGATTGATGCAGTGAGTTACCTTGCTAAAGAAAATGAACGTATTGCTTTCGTTAGCGGTCCGCTAGTGGATGACATCAATGGTAAGGTTCGTTTAGTTGGCTACAAGGAAGCCTTGAAAAAAGCAGAAATCGCTTATAGTGAGGGTTTGGTATTTGAATCTAAATATAGCTATGATGATGGTTACGCCTTAGCAGAGCGTTTGATTTCATCAAATGCAACTGCAGCAGTTGTGACAGGTGATGAGTTGGCGGCAGGTGTCTTGAACGGTCTTGCTGATAAAGGTGTTTCTGTGCCAGAAGATTTTGAAATTATTACTAGTGATGATTCGCAAATTGCACGCTTTACCCGTCCAAACTTGACAACGATTGCCCAACCTCTTTATGACCTTGGTGCCATTAGTATGCGTATGTTGACCAAGATTATGCACAAGGAAGAGTTGGAAGAACGTGAAGTTCTCTTGCCTCATGGTTTGACAGAACGTCGTTCAACACGAAAACGTAAATAGAAAAAATCAGGGAATCGTGCAGATTTCCTGATTTTGTGATCTTAAACAAGAGATGTCGACTCAATGAATACCATAGAGCGGACTAGGCGGCTGGTTAAAGGCTGCGCAACACACTGCTTTGAGGTTGTAGATAGAACTGACGAAGTCAGTAACCATACATACGGCAAGGTGAAGCTGACGTGGTTTGAAGAGATTTTCGGAGAGTCTTAGCCTTCCATATAGTCTTTCAAAGCTTGTCCTGTTAGTCCGGCATTGAGGGCGATGAGGAGTTTCAAGCGGGCTTTTTGGGCGTTGAGTTCTTTAACAAAGAAGACACCAGATTTTTGCAACTGCACGCCCCCACCCTGGTAAGCATAAACAGGCTCAGCGATACCGTTAAAGCATCTGGAAACCAGAGCAACTGGGATTCCCTTTTGCAGAAGGCTTTCTAATTTTTGAGCCGTTTCTTTGGGAATATTACCAGCTCCGAAGGCTTGGATAATCAAACCATCCAATTGTTCCAAATCCAGCATATCAATCAGCTCATCTGTCATACCAGCATAAGCTGAGATGATAGGGACTAATCCTTGTATGTGATCAAGGTCAAAGCGAACACGAGGTTCAGCTGTCTTAAAGTAGAGGATTTCCTGTTTCATGATGAGACCAAGGGGGCCATGTGTTGGGGTCTGGAAGGTGCCGACGTTGGTCGTATGTGTTTTGGTAACATACTTGGCAGCGTGGATTTCATCGTTCATAACAACCAAAACTCCTTTGTCAGCAGCCTTGTCATCACTAGCCACCCGTAAAGCACTCAGATAGTTATAAACACCATCACTGCCGAGTTCGTTGGAGCTGCGCATGGCCCCTGTTAGAACGATAGGCATATGGAGGACTTCCATGGTATCAAGGAAATAGGCTGTTTCCTCTAAAGTATCGGTCCCGTGTGTGATCACCACTCCATCGTAGTTAGCAGCTTCCTCTTTAATTTTCTGGTAGAGAGCCAGCATATGCTTGGGTTTGATATGAGGGCTTGGCAGGTTAAAAAAGTCCAAGGCGTGGACATGGATTCCTTCAAGAGGATTGGACACATGATTCATGGGATTATCTGAACTCGTCACAACAGCGCCAGAAGCATCGGCCTGCATGGAAATAGTCCCACCCGTATGTAAAACAAGGATTTTCTTAGGCATGATTTACTCACTCTTTCTGAAATGTGGTATAATCATTGTATCACAAAAGGGGAGATTGGGATAGGATGGAAGTCAAAGCTGTTTTTTTTGATATCGATGGAACCTTGGTCAACGATCGCAAGAGTGTTTTGAAATCCACTAAGGACGCGATTAAGATTGTCAAAGAACAAGGGGTACTAGTTGGCGTAGCGACAGGGAGAGGACCTTTTTTTGTTAAGGAATTGATGGACGATTTGGATCTGGATTTTGCGGTAACCTATAATGGCCAGTATATCTTTACTAAAGACAGAGTCTTGTTCACGAGCCCTATTTCCAAGTTACATTTGCGCCATCTAATTAGCTATGCTAAAAAAGAGGGCAAGGAGATTGCCCTAGGGACCAAGGATGCCATGTTAGGTTCCAAAATCATGTCCTTTGGTCTGGGTTCTTTTTCCCAACGAATCAGTCGCTTCGTTCCCTCTGTTTTAACTCGGACGGTGAGTCATTCCTTTAATCGTATGGTCAGCAAGGTTGTTCCCCAAAAGGAAGAAGACCTGCTTCATCTGATGAATCAGCCTATCTACCAAGTTTTGATGCTGATGACGCCAGAAGAATCTGAGAAGGCGGCAGCTGATTTTGAAGACTTGAAATTGACACGTAGCAATCCTTTTGCAGCGGATGTCATCAATCAAGGAAACTCTAAATTGGAAGGCATACGCCGAGTCGGAAAAGAATACGGCTTTGACCTCAACCAAGTCATGGCCTTTGGTGACTCAGATAACGACCTAGAAATGCTGGCAGGTGTTGGTATGTCGGTCGCTATGGGAAATGGTAGTAGCAGTGTCAAGGAAGTTGCTAAGCACATTACCACCAGCAATCAGCAAGACGGAATCCACAAGGCCCTGGAACATTTTGGTGTTCTGGCCTCAGAAAAAGTCTTTGTCAGCCGTGACTATCATTTCAATAAGGTCAAGACCTTCCACCACATGATGGATGAACGGACCCAAGAAGAACCTCGAGCTTGGGATTTAGAAGGTGCAACCCATAGGGCTGGCTTTAAAATAGAAGAATTGGTGGAGTTTGTTCGAGCTGCCAGTTCTTCTGAAGAGGATTTTGGTCAAGCTCTATCGCAACTTCATCAGGCTCTTGATAAGGCAGCAGATAAAGTAGCCAAGAAGACACCTGCTCAGCAAGATTTGATAGGGCAAGTGGATGCCTTGATTGACACACTTTACTTCACCTACGGTAGTTTTGTCTTGATGGGGGTGGACCCAGAACGTATTTTTGACATTGTTCATCAAGCTAATATGGGGAAAATTTTTCCAGATGGCAAGGCTCATTTTGATCCAGTGACCCACAAAATCTTAAAACCAGATGATTGGGAAGAAAAATATGCTCCAGAACCTGCTATTAAAAAGGAACTGCAGCGTCAGCTTAAGGCTTATGAACGTCATAAAGAGAGAAATAATACTCAATGAAAATCAAAGAGCAAACTAGGAAACTAGCTGCAGGTTGCTCAAAGCAC
>NZ_VMNB01000005.1:28649-146283 GCF_013277515.1 Streptococcus sp. k-402
TGTTTTGAGGTTGCAGATGAAACTGACGAAGTCAGTAACATACCTACGGCAAGGCGACGTTGACGTGGTTTGAAGAGATTTTCGAAGAGTATAAATAGTAAACAAAAAGGAGCGCTGAGCTCCTTTTCTTTGTAATTATAAGGTTTTTTCTTGTTCTCTCACAACCAGCAAATCGACCTTAGCATGGCGGAGAATGTATTCAGATGAAGAGCCGACCAAGAGGCGTTCAAAGGCGTTGAGACCAGTTGCGCCAACTAGAATGAGGTCCACTTCCTCAGCATCTGGAATAGTACGTGCTAGTAGGGTCTTTGGATTTCCCATTTCAATGACGATATGAACATCTGCCACACCAGCATCTTTAGCACGTTTTTCGTACTCTTTCATCAGACTTTCAGCGTCGACTTGGAGTTGTTCGTAAACTTCAGCATCAAAGGTGGATACGCTTTGGAGAGCGCGTGTGTCAATGACATGGGCGATGGTAAGTTTAGCGTCGTTTCGTAGAGCAGAATGAACTCCCTTGACAAAAGCCAAGTCTGCTTCCTTAGAACCATCGATTGCGACCATGATATTTTGGTAACGTTGTGCCATAATGAAACCTCCTGAAATTTCCTTACTATAATTGTAAACCTTTTCACTATAGAAGTAAAGCAAAAAAAGTATTTTTCAAAAGAATGTTAGTGCTTAAAATCTATATAAATATATGATAAAATAAAAGAAAGGATAGCAGGAAAGAAGTGAAGGGAGGGAGAATGATGAAAAACTCTTTTCAAAAATCAAATTTCCTTTATTATGGAATTATCCTAGTTTCAGTCTTGGTAGAAGTAATCATGATCTGGCAATTAGAGAAGCTGATTCCGCTTCTTTATCCAGGTTTTATCGGCTTTTTAGTCTTTCATCTACTCTACCATCTAATCTTATTCCTAGTTGCAAAACGAAGTGGCCGTTGGGGTTACTTGATGATATGGGGGCTTTTCCTCATGTTCAATCTTCTCTATGACTCCTTTTTAGGCTTGCTTTTTCTAGGATTATCTTTTGGTATGTGATGTTTTTTTGGCAAAACACCTGCTATCTCCCCTGTCTTGACCTCGCTTTTAGCGAGGCTTTTCTTCTGTAGGATTTTAGTAACACATTTCAGCAAACTTGTCGCATTGTCTTTCTAGTGGTATAATGTTACTATCTCGATGAATTGAGGAAACAAGATGAAAGAATATAACAAGTCTAGTAAGTTAGAGCATGTTGCTTATGATATCCGTGGTCCTGTTTTGGAAGAAGCCATGCGGATGCGAGCAAACGGAGAAAAGATTTTACGTCTGAATACAGGAAATCCAGCAGAATTTGGCTTTACAGCGCCAGACGAGGTCATTCATGACTTGATTATGAATGCGCGTGATAGTGAAGGGTATTCTGACTCCAAAGGGATTTTCTCAGCCCGTAAGGCCATCATGCAGTATTGCCAATTGAAGAAATTTCCAAACGTAGATATTGATGATATTTACCTTGGAAACGGTGTCAGTGAGCTGATTGTCATGTCCATGCAGGGGCTTTTGGACAACGGAGATGAAGTCTTGGTCCCAATGCCAGACTATCCTCTCTGGACAGCCGCTGTCAGCCTAGCTGGAGGAAATGCCGTTCACTATATCTGTGATGAAGCTGCAGAATGGTATCCAGATATTGACGATATCAAGTCAAAAATCACTTCCAATACCAAGGCAATCGTCCTTATCAATCCAAACAATCCAACTGGAGCCCTTTATCCTAAGGAACTCTTGCTGGAGATTATTGAGATTGCCCGTCAAAACGATTTGATTATCTTTGCGGATGAAATCTATGACCGCATGGTCATGGATGGACATGTGCATACGCCTGTGGCGAGCTTGGCACCAGATGTTTTCTGTGTCAGCATGAATGGTCTATCAAAATCCCACCGTATTGCTGGTTTCCGTGTGGGTTGGATGGTCCTATCTGGTCCTAAGACACATGTTAAAGGCTATATAGAAGGGCTCAATATGCTATCCAATATGCGTCTTTGCTCTAACGTTTTGGCTCAGCAAGTCGTACAAACTTCCTTGGGTGGCCACCAATCAGTCGATGAATTGCTCCTTCCTGGTGGACGAATTTACGAGCAAAGAAATTTCATTTATAATGCCATTCAAGAGATTCCAGGTTTGTCTGCGGTTAAACCCAAGGCGGGACTCTATATCTTCCCTAAAATCGACCGCAATATGTACCGTATCGATGATGATGAGCAGTTTGTCCTTGATTTCTTGAAGCAGGAAAAGGTTCTCTTGGTTCATGGTCGAGGCTTTAACTGGAAAGAAC
The DNA here is from genome assembly GCF_013277515.1 of Streptococcus sp. k-402. Taxonomy (GTDB): domain Bacteria; phylum Bacillota; class Bacilli; order Lactobacillales; family Streptococcaceae; genus Streptococcus. The sequence continues at coordinate 30,969 of NZ_VMNB01000005.1, forward strand.
CAGACCACTTCCGTATCGTTTACCTTCCTCGTGTTGATGAACTAGCCCAAATCCAAGAAAAGATGACTCGTTTCTTGAAACAGTATCGTAGATAGGGCTTACATCAGAAAAAGCGCCAAAAAGCAGTAAACATTTGCCTTGAGCTATTGACAAAAGTGAAAGAATCAGATAGAATAGTAAAGTATGTTTAGTAACTGATCACTTTATAGCCGGCTAAACGAATACAAAATCTATGAGGAGGTATTCATCGTGAAACGTACTTATCAACCAAGTAAACTTCGTCGTGCGCGCAAACACGGATTCCGTAACCGTATGTCAACTAAAAACGGTCGTCGCGTATTGGCAGCTCGTCGTCGTAAAGGACGCAAAGTTTTGGCTGCATAATCCAAACGAACCATATCAAAAATCAGTAGGAACTCGAGTCTACTGATTTTTATTTTTGTAAAAAAGTTCAAAAAGGCTTTATATTTTTGCTCAAATGGTGTATAATATTTCACATACTGTAAAAAATGGAGAATAATCATGAAGAAATCAAAAGTTATGCTTTTTGGAGCTATGGCTTTGACAGCAGGTCTAGCTCTAGCGGCATGTGGGTCTTCCCAATCAAGTAATGCTGAGAAAACCTACTCTTATGTATTTACTAGTAATCCTGATACCTTGGACTACATTACTTCAACACGTGGTTCTACTTCAAGTATCACGACCAACCTGATTGATGGCTTGTTAGAAAATGATAAGTACGGTAATCTCATTCCATCTATGGCTGAGTCATGGACGGTATCAAAAGATGGTTTGACCTACACTTATAAAATCCGTCAGGGGGCGAAATGGTACACTTCAGAGGGCGAAGAGTATGCGGATGTAACGGCTCATGACTTTGTGACAGGTCTCAAGTATGCAGCTGATAAAAAGGCTGAAAACTTGTACTTGGTTCAAGACTCTATCAAGGGCCTCGCAGACTACGTTGAGGGGGAAACATCTGACTTTGAGACTGTTGGAGTTAAAGCAGTGGATGACTATACTCTTCAATATACTTTGAATAAGCCGGAATCTTACTGGAATTCTAAGACTACTGGGGGCATTTTGAGTCCTGTAAATGAAGCTTTTTTGAAATCTAAGGGAGATGACTTTGGAAGTGTAACACCATCCAGTATCTTGTCAAATGGTCCTTACTTGTTTAAATCTTTCTCATCAAAATCTTTGATTGAATTTGATAAAAACCCTAATTACTGGGATAAGGACAAGGTCAAAATTGAGAAAGTGAAGCTTTCTTTCTTTGACGGTTCTGATCAAGATAGTTTAGCGAGAGGATTTTTGGAAGGGAACTACTCGGACGGTCGTATCTTCCCGACAAGTTCAGTGTTTGATCAGTTGAAAAAAGGGAATGAGGATAAAATCACCTACACACCACAAAACTCAATTACCTTCTATTATCTTTTTAACGTTAATCGTCAAAGCTACAAGCAAACCATGAAACAGTCTGATAAGGAAAAGACAGACTCGCTTGCGGCCATGCAAAATAAGGATTTCCGTCAGGCTGTCAACTTTGCCTTTGATCGTCATGCTTATGCAGCGCAGACAAATGGTGAAGATGGAGCAGACCGTATCTTGCGTAACACGCTTATCCCAAGTGATTTTGTCCAAATCGGTGGTAAAAACTTTGGAGATGTTGTCAATGAAAAGATTATTAACTATGGTACAGAGTGGTCGAATATCAATTTGAATGATGCGCAACCTGCCTTTTTGAATCCTGAAAAAGCCAAAGTAGCATTTGCTAAAGCTAAAGAAACCTTGCAAGCAGAAGGCGTGACCTTCCCAATTCATTTGGATATGCCGGTTGACCAGACGGCTAAGTTAGATGTGCAACAAGCAAGTTCCTTTAAGCAGACAGTGGAAGAAACCCTTGGGACGGACAACGTTGTGATTGACGTGATTCAACTTTCTCCAGACGAGAAGGATCAAGCTACATTCTTTGCAGATACAGCTGAACAAAAGGACTATGACATTGATATTTCAGGTTGGAGCGGAGATTACTCAGATCCGAAAACTTATCTTGATATCTTGGATCCAGAGTCAGGTTCACAGCTTAACAATATTGGGTTGACTGCTGGAAAAGATAATGAAGTAAAAGAAAAAATTGGACTTTCTGCTTATAAGAAGTTACTAGATGAAGCAGATAGCGAAGTTGAAAATACTCAGGCTCGTTATGAAAAATTTGCTGAAGTCCAAGCTTGGTTGACTGACAGCGCCCTCTTCCTACCAGTTCAAAGTGGTGGAGCCAACCCAATCTTCCGTAAGACTGTACCGTTCACAGGAGCCTTCTCGTTCGTTGGGCACAAAGGAGATGCTGATAACTACAAATATGTTGAACTGCAAAAAGAGCCAGTAACTGCGAAACAGTACCAGGAACTCTATGAAAAATGGCTAAAAGAAAAAGCTGAGTCAAATAAAAAAGCTCAGGAAGATTTGGCTAACCATATTCAATAAAATTTCTAGTCATGCTTTTTAGTTAATACTCAATGAAAATCAAAGAGCAAACTAGAAAGCTAGCCACAGGCTGTACTTGAGTACGGCAAGATGAAGCTGACGTGGTTTGAATTTGATTTTCGAAGAGTATAAGCATAGTGACTGGATTTAGAAAAAGACCTTGCTAGACAATTTTGGTTCTGGTAGGGTCTTTTCTTTATTTTTTGTTTTTGATGAAGTAAATGGAGTGGATAGGGCTTCAGATAGCTAGAATGACTTGTTTTATGTTTTTGAATGAGAATCGATTAAAATTTATAAATCTGTATAAGGGATTAGTGACAAAACGATACCAAATAGGGTAAATTTCTATATATTTTAATTAAAGTAAAAATGAGGCTAAAAGTGGACGGGGGGGGGATTTTATGCTATAATGTACGTATATTCTTATCACCTAAAGTAGATATATTATAATAAAGTTTTATTATAGTGCATCAGCTTTTTGAATAAGAAGAAATAAAAATAAAAAATGGAGATCAAAGAATGAAGTATAAGAGAACGCAGAAACGCTCCAAGCAGATGTGGCAGCGTGTAGAAAAATTTTCGATTAGAAAGTTTAGCTTTGGAGCAGCGTCGTGTTTGATAGGGGCATCTTTAGTTGGGGCTGCTATAAATCCGAACATTGTAGATGCGGCATTTAAACAATTAAATGGCGAAGACGGTATTGTATCGTTATATTCTAATTCTGGAGAAACTCCTGAAAGTGCAGACGGTATTGAAATCGGATCAAAAGTAAATGTAGACAAAGAAATTGGAATCGATGTAGACTGGTCAGAATACACTCGAGAAAATCCATTTGTTAAAGTAACTTATACCTATAATGGTGGAGCTGATGGCGAGCGTGTTGCTGGATATGGTGGACACCGTGCTCGTTTTTGGTTCACGACGCCAATAGGATTAAAAGAGCCTAAAGAAATTACTTTAAAGAAAAATGACGGAAACCCAGTGTATGTAATGAAAACATGGGAAGGTAGCCAGAAATTTACTTCGCTATCTAATTCGGTTAACTCACGATTCCAAACAAAGGATGATATTAATAGGGCTTATCGAGACTTAGATTTTCGTGGGGATGATACTAAGTGGGAATCATATAATGATACTACAGGAGAAAATCATAGAGAGTATAGCGGAAGTTTTGCGAATAAGTTTTGGTATCATATTGGGGAAAGAATTTCAGATGATCCATATGAACAAGCTATTTATGAAAGCTTCCGTACAAACACAAAAACGATGTATGTCGATTGGGAACGTGCAGGTATTGATAGAGCAACGATAACAGCTGTATATGAAGTTGCAGATCCAACCCTTGGTAATAATCGTAGCACTTTAGAATTTGGAGCAGGTTTTAGGGTTGGTATCGCTCGAATGATGCAACATTATAAAACAGTGTTAGCGCCAGTTCCAACTTTATATAAATTAAATGAAATTTTTGAGCCATCTGTTCCAACACGTGTCGCAGTAAAAGATACCAATAAACTCACCGAAGAGGAAAAAAAGAATGTTAGGGAAAGACTTTGGGAGGCAAATAAAGAGACTGTAACTTCGGTAGCGAGAACAGGGAAAAATAAATTAATAGAGAACCTTAAGAATGAAGATAAAACAGAATCTATTCTTATAGGCGATGATGGAAAAGCGACAATTATTTATTCTGACAATACTGAAGACGTTATTCCAGGAACATCGCTTGTTTATAAAGTAACGGAAACGAATACGCATAAAGTAGGTAATGGATATGAGTATGATATTAAACCAATAGCTGTAAAAGATATAAATAGTATAACGGAAGAAGAAAAGAAACGTGCTATTAAGTCATTTTTAGAAGCAAATGGACTTGGGGTATCAAGATTAAAAGGTCATAGCACCAAAGAAGATATTGATTATTCAGAGGGGACAACAGAAGAAAATACAGGTATTACCTGGTTTGCTTATGATGAAAATAGTGTTAATGGAAAAAATATAGGTACATATATTGGAACTAGAAAAAATAGTTCAACAGTCATGTTATCAAGAGATGCTGGTAATTCAGGTTTATATACTATCCCAACTTCAGATCTTTATTATAAAGAAGGAACTAGTGCTCTAGATTTAGCTAAAAAGGATGCTGAAGCGGCAATTGATAATTTAACTTATTTATCTCCAAAAGAAAAACAAAATTTCAAAACTGAATTAGCATCGAAAAAATCACAAGATGATTTAAATACCGTGGTAAATAATGCTATTGCACAAAATTCAAGTAATGAAAAAGCATTAGAAGCTAAAAAACGTGAAGTGAAGGAAAAAATTAATAACAATCCTTACTTAACAACAGCAGAGAAAAAAGAACTAGTAGATCAAGTATCGGCAGTAGTAATGACAGACCCAACTGAAGGAACTGCTACTCCTATTGAACATACAAAAGGTCTTGTCGATAAAATTTTAGACAAAGCATTAGAAAAAACAAAAGAAAAAGCAAAAGCGATCATTGATGAAATCGATAAAAATGGTGGGCAAGCAGGATATTTAGAAAATCCAACAGCAGCTCAGTATAAAGAACAAATTCAAAATGCTACTACACAGGAAGCAATTGCTAAAGTAATTGAAGATGCGCTAAATCAAAAATCTAAAAAAGCTCATGATGCTGAAAAAGCTAAAACAGATGCTTTAAAAGATGAGTATAAGAAGAAAATTGATCAAGTTCCTGGTCTAACAGATGCTCAAAGAGATGAGTATAAGAAACAAATTGATGCAGCAACAACAAGAGACCAATTAGAAGATATTGTGAAAGATGCAGAAGTAAAAGCGTATCGTGATACAGCAAAAGCAAAAATTGATGCGCTTGAACACTTAAATGCTGCACAAAAAGCAGAATTGAAAACACAGGTTGATGCTGCAGGAAACAAAGCTGAAGTTGATAATATTGTGTCAATTGCTCAAGGTTTAGATTCTAAGATGGATTCTCTACAAAAATTAGTAGCAGAAGCCGAAAAAGTAAAAGCCTCTGATAAATATACAAATCCTAATGTTCCTCAAGATAAGAAAACTGCATTCGATAACGCAAAAGACGCAGCTTCAAAAGTAGCTGATAAGAATACAGCTGAGCCAGAAAATGCAGCTGGTACATCAGAAGTAGCTACTTTAATTGACAATTTAGCAAAAGCAATTAAAGGGTTAACAGGAGAAGATGTAGCTGTCCCTGTATCGAAAGATGCTTTGAAAGCAGAACTTGACTTGAACACAGATGATGCGGTTAAAAAATCACCAGCTTATGCTAAAGAGACAGATGCCGCTAAGAAAAAAGCTTACGATGATGCTTTAGCAAATGCTCAAAAAGTGTATGATAAGCAAGATGCAACACAAACAGACGTAGATAATGCACTAGAAACACTAAAACAAGCACGTTTAGCTTTATCAGGTAAAGCAGAAGACTTCACTTTAGGAGTGAAAGATGGAGCTGCAAAAATCTCTGTTGTACCAAAAGTTGGAGAAAGCCTAAAAGGACAAGCTGATAAAGATGCAGTAAAAGCTCAAGTAACAGCAAACGGTAAAGCGTTAGACAATACTTATGTTGTAGAATATGGAGCTATTGCAGAAAAAGGCGATAAGAAAGTTGTACCAGTAACAGTCACTCACGATGGTATTACAAGAACAGTTGATGTACCAGTAGAAGGAACTGATGCTGCGAAATCTCCACTAAATGATCCAGAAAAAGTAAAAGTTAATGATGTGTCTAATTTATCAGAAGATGAAAAAGCAGCCGTTAAAGCAGCAGTTAAGAAAGCAAACACAAACTTAACAGATGCTCAAATTTCAGTAGACAATACAGGGAAAGTAACTGTAACGTACTCTGACAAATCACAAAATGAACTGCCTGCATCTAAGACTGTAGAAGTGAAAACTGAAGCAGAAAAAGCATTAGACAAAGCTAAAGAAAAAGCGAAATCTGACTTAACAGAAGCAGCTAACAAAGAAAAAGCAGAAATTGAAGCAGACAAAAACTTAACAGAAGATCAAAAGAAAACTGAAAAAGACAAAGTTGATAAAGTTAAGGAAGAACAAGAAAAAAATATCGATAAAGCGACAACGCCAGAAGATGTAACAAAAGCAACAGAAGACGGTAAGAAAGCAATTGCTGAAGTTCACCAAACAGAGTTAGACAAAGCCAAAGAGCAAGCGAAATCTGACTTAACAGAAGCAGCTAACAAAGAAAAAGCAGAAATCGAATCAGACAAGACCTTAACAGAAGATCAGAAGAAAGCTGAAAAAGCAAAAGTCGATGAAGCTAAGAAAGCTGCAGAGTCTAACATCGATAAAGCTGGAACAACTGATGAAGTAGCGAAAGCAACAGAAGCAGGTAAGAAAGCAATTGATGCTGTTCATAAAACTAATGCTGAGCAAGCAACTCCAAATGTAAAAGATTCAGTAACTGAAGCAGGAGGAGTTCCAGTAAGTGTTGACCCATCTAACGCTCCTAAAGTAGCAGAAGCAGATAAAAAAGCTATTACAGATGCTGTAGAAGTACCAAAAGACCAACCACAACCGACAGACAAACAAGTCAAAAATGACGGAAAAATTGTGAATGGAACAGGTGCAAATGAAGGTAAGAAAGTAGTTGTAGTAGAAGTTACTTATGGTGACGGATCAAAAGACGAAATCGAAGTACCTGTAAGAAAAGCAACTGATCAGGAAAAAGCAAAAGCTGACCTAACAAAAGCAGCAGATGCTGAAAAGGCAGAAATTGATGAAGACAATGCATTATCTAAAAAAGAAAAAGAAGCATTGAAGAAACAAGTTGATGAACTGAAAGCAAAACACGAAGAAAACATCAACAATGCAACTTCACCAGAAGCTATAGCATCGGCAACAGAAAAAGGTAGACAGGAAATTGCTGCTGTTCATACTCCACAAGATATTACAGAAACAGCTAAGAGAAAGTTAACTCCACCAAAAGAAAGAGTTAAGGTCACAGATATCAATCATTTGACAGATGAAGAGAAAGAAGCTGTTAAAAAAGCGATTGTGGCGACTAACCCTTCATTAGAAGAATCTGAAGTCTATGTGAGTGATAAGGGAGATGTAGCTTCTCCTAAAGGTTACTTGGAAGCAGAAAAAGTTGTTGTTCAAGCATTAAACAAACCAGCGACACCAGTCGTAGTGGCTGATCCAAATCATTTAACAAATGATGAAAAGGAAAAAGTGAAAGAAGCTGTAGCCAACGCAAATCCTGGTCTAAACAAAGATGATATTACAGTCGATGATAAAGGTAATGTAACAACTAAGGATGGCGATAAATTACTTGCAAAAGATGTAGTAACTCCAGCCCTGAACAAACCAACAACACCAGTTGTAGTTGGAAATCCTAATGCTTTAACAGAAAAAGAAAAAGAGGACATTAGGGATGCTGTCGCAGCTGCAAATCCAGGTTTAAACAAAGGTGATGTTACAGTAGATAACCAAGGAAATGTTAAAACTCCAAAAGGAAATCTACCAAAAGAAGATGTTGTCACAACAGTTTTAAATAAACCAAATAAACTTGTTGAAGTAGAAAATCCAAATAGCCTAACAGTTAAAGAAAAAGAAGCGGTTAAGAAAGCTATTGTAGAGGCAAATCCAGGTTTAACTGAAGATAAAGTCAAAGTCGATGATCAAGGAAATGTCACAACACCACAAGGTAACTTACCGGCAAAAGATGTTGTAACTTCTAGCTTGAAGAAACCAACAACCCCAGTTGAAGTTGTCAACCCATCTAAACTGACAGACCCAGAGAAATCTAAGATTGTAGAAGAGATTATTAAAAATAATCCAGGTTTAACAGATAAAGATATTAAGGTTGATGATCAAGGCAATGTTGAGACACCAAAAGGTAATTTACCAGCAGAGGATGTAGTGACACCAGCCTTGAAGAAACCGACAAAACTTGTCCCTGTTAAAGATGTCCATAGCTTAACAGAAGCAGAAAAAGACGCTGTTAAGGATGCTGTTGTAGCTGCAAATCCAGGCTTAAACAAGGACGATGTCAAGGTTGATGGTCAAGGCAATGTTGAAACGCCAAGAGGTAATTTACTAGCAGGAGAAGTTGTAACTCCAGCCTTGAAGAAACCTGTTACACCTGTAGAAGTTAAAGATCCTAAAAACTTAACAGATACAGAAAAAGACGCTGTTAAGGATGCTGTTGTAGCTGCAAATCCAGGCTTAAACAAGGATGATGTTAAGGTTGATGGTCAAGGCAATGTTGAAACACCGCAAGGTAATTTACCAGCAAAAGATGTAGTAACACCAGCTTTGAAGAAACCTGTCACACCTGTAGGAGTTAAAGATTCGAATAACTTAACAGACAAAGAAAAAGAAGATGTTAAGAAAGCTATTGTTGAAGCAAATCCAGGCTTAAACAAGGACGATGTCAAGGTTGATGATCAAGGAAATGTTGAGACTCCAAACGGAAATCTACCAAAAGAAGATGTAGTAGTACAAACTGCTAAAGGGCAATCTACAAGTATCTTTAAACCAGAGTTAGACTTACAAACTGCTTTAGTATCCGGAAAAGTAACTGTAGAAAAAGGTAAAGACTTAACTGACGAAGACATCCTAAAACAATTAGCACTAGCTGATGGACTAACAGCGAAAGTTATTTCTACACCAACTACAACTGAAACAGGAACTAAAGAAGCAGAAGTGGAAGTAACACTAGCTGATGGAACTAAAATAACTGTAAAAGTACCAGTAGAAGTAGTTGATTCCTTAGGAACAGCTGATAAAGACAACGATCTTGCTAAGGCGAAAGAAGATGCTAAAAAACAAGTAGAAGAAGCTGCTAAAGCTAAAATTACTGAAATCAAGAAGGATCCAGGTTTAACTGAAGAGCAAAAACAAAAAGCTGAAGAAGCAATCAATAAAGCTAAAGATGAAGCTAACAAAGCTATTGACGACGCATCATCAGCAGGAACAGCTAAACAAATCGCAGATCAAGCTAAAGAAAATATTGAAAAATATAATCCAAAAGCAGATACAGAAGTTAAGAAACCAGATGTAACAAACCTTGATGAAGAAAAAGCGAAAGCAAAAGCTGAAATACTAGAAGAAGCTCAAAAACGTATTGACGAAATCAAGAACAATAAAGATTTATCAGACGAAGCGAAACAAAAAGCTATCGAAGAAATCAATAAGGCCAAAGATAAAGCGATTGAAGACATCAACAAAGGTCAATCTAAAGATGAAATCAACGCGGCGAAAGAAGCTGGTATTCATAAGATAAATGAAGTTCAACCAGAGGGCTCTATTGCATCTAAATTCGAGCCGAAAGTTCCTGAAAACAAAGTGGAAGTGGAAAATCCAGCAAAACTTTCAGATGAAGAAAGAGAACAAGTTCGTCAAAACATCGAAGGAGCTAACACATTCCCAGATGGAACAACAGTAGAAGTAAAATCAGATGGAACAGCTGTTATCACATATAAAGATGGTTCAAGCGATACGATTTCTAAAGATAAATTAGTAGCGCCAGCTAACAAAGAGACAGGAACAATCGCGTCAAGAACCGAGCCGGTTATCCCAGGAAAAACACAAGTAGGAAATACTACGAAGTTAACACCAGAAGAACAAGCTGCGGTTAAAAAAGCGGTTGAAGAAGCGAACAACTTCCCAGCAGGAACTACGGTAGAAGTAAGACCTGATGGAACAGTAGTCATCACCTATCCAGATAAATCTGTAGACACAATAACAGGGGATAAACTTGTTGAAAAAGGAAGCAAACAAGAAACTCCAAAAGTTCAGACAGATGCAGAGAAGAATCCGGCGCAAGTTCCAGGAAACTTTGTACCTGTTGAAAATACTCACAACTTGACACAGACGGAGCAAGATACTGTAGCAGCTAAGGTCAAAGAAGCAAATCCAGCGGCGACAGATGTTAAGGTATCTAAAGATGGAACAGCAACGCTAACATATGGAGATGGTTCAGTAAACACAATTCCAGGAACCAGTCTAGTAGTAGCCAAAGATACTGACAATGAAGCTTCAACACAAGCCGCGCAAAATCCAGCAGTGGTGCCAGCAACTACAGAAGTTGGAAATGCTCACAGCTTAACACCTGAGGAACAAGCTGCAGTAGCTACGAAAGTGAAACAAGCAAATCCAACTGCGACAGATGTTAAGGTATCTAAAGACGGAACAGCGACATTGACATACTCAGATGGTTCAGTCAATACAATTCCAGGAACCAGTCTAGTAGTTCAAAAAGAGGAAACTCCAACACAAGAGCAACCAACAATCGCTGAGAAGACAAAAGTAATCATCCCAGCTAACCCTACAAAAGTAGCAGAAGCTACAAGATTAACAGATGCAGAAAAAGAAGCTGTTAAAAAAGCTGTAGTAGATGCAAATGGATTCGGAAGCGATGTTAAAGTTGAAGTAGCTGGAGATGGCACAGCGACAATCGTCTTTAAAGATGGTTCAGCTATTACAATTCCAGGAAATCAATTGGTAGCACAAGATCCAAAAGCACAAGATAGCACTAAACCGACTGCTGAAAAATCAACTGTTAAAGCGCCTGCTCAAAGAGTAGATGTAAAAGATATAACTCATTTAACAGATGAAGAAAAAGAAAAAGTTAAGGTTGCTATTTTACAAGCAAATGGTTCAGCATTAGACGGAGCGACAATCAATGTAGCTGGAGATGGTACAGTAACAATCACATTCCCAGATGGTTCAGTAGTGACGATTCTAGGAAAAGATACAGTTCAACAATCTGCGAAAGGTAAATCTGTAACTCAAGAAACTACACCAGAGTATAAGCCAGAAACTACACCAGGTGGAGATAATGGAGGCAATACTGGAAGCTCAGATGCTAATGCGAATGCAGGCGGTGGTAGCCAGGCAGGCGGACAAGCTCACACAGGTTCACAAACCCCAGCTCAATCACAAGCTTCTAAGCAATTAGCTACTGAAAAAGAATCAGCTAAAAATGTCATTGAAAAAGCTGCCAAGGACAAGCAGGATGAAATCAAAGGCTCACCGCTTTCTGATAAAGAACAAGCAGAACTTTTAGCAAGAGTGGAAGCAGAAAAACAAGCAGCTCTCAAAGAGATTGAGAATGCGAAAACTGTGGAAGATGTGAAGGAAGCAGAAACGATTGGAGTGCAAGCCATCGCCATGGTTACAGTTCCTAAGAGACCAGTGGCTCCTAATGCTGCTCCTCAGGCAACAAGTGCACCGCAAGCAACTGCAGGAACAATGCAAGATGTTACCTACCAGTCACCTGCTAGAAAACAATTACCTAACACAGGTTCAGCATCAAGTGCAGCGCTTGCTAGTCTTGGTTTAGTGGCGGCAACCAGTGGTTTTGCTTTGCTAGGAAGAAAGGCTAGACGTAGAAAATAGGACAGCTAGAAAATTCTATTCTCTACTTAAAGTGAGATTATAAGGGGGATTTGGAGAAATCATCAATCCTAGTGATGGGTGAGAGAAGAGAGAACCCAAGATAATCACATACTTTATACTCAATGAAAATCAAAGAGCAAACTAGGAAACTAGCCGTAGGCTGTACTTGAGTACGGCAAGGCGACGTTGACACGGTTTGAATTTGATTTTCGAAGAGTATTAGATGAATAGGGATGTTCTATCAATCTAGCCAATCTCTTCCGTCTCTAACTGTGGAATAGAAGATGGGCAATATCGGATAGAAAAGCTAGCAGAATAGCTCTATTGAAGAGAGGAGGGAAACCGAAAAATTGGGTGCCCCTCCTCTTTTTTGGTATAATAGTAGATAGAAAACGAGGTTAGAAGAGATGATTTTTGATACACATACACACTTGAATGTAGAAGAATTTGCAGGTCGTGAGGCAGAAGAAATTAGCTTGGCTGCTGAGATGGGTGTGACACAGATGAATATTGTTGGTTTTGATCAACCAACGATTGAGCGTGCCTTGGAGTTGGTAGATGAGTATGACCAGCTCTATGCGACAATCGGTTGGCATCCGACAGAAGCAGGGACTTATACGGAGGAGATTGAAGACTACCTGCTTGATAAGCTCAAGCATCCCAAGGTTGTTGCTTTAGGTGAGATTGGTTTGGACTACCATTGGATGACAGCGCCCAAAGAGGTGCAGGAGCAGGTTTTTCGCCGTCAGATTCAGTTATCTAAGGACTTGGATTTGCCTTTTGTTGTCCACACCCGTGATGCGCTGGAAGATACCTATGAGATTATCAAGAGCGAGGGAGTTGGCCCTCGAGGTGGCATTATGCATTCTTTCTCAGGGTCTCTTGAATGGGCAGAGAAGTTTGTCGAACTTGGCATGACCATTTCCTTCTCAGGAGTGGTGACTTTTAAGAAGGCAACTGATATCCAAGAAGTGGCTAAAGAGTTACCTTTGGACAAGCTTTTGGTGGAGACGGATGCTCCCTACTTGGCTCCTGTTCCTAAACGTGGTCGCGAAAACAAAACAGCCTACACTCGCTATGTAGTGGACTTTATCGCTGGCTTGCGTGGGATGACGGCAGAAGAGTTAGCGGCGGTAACAACTGCAAATGCAGAAAGGATATTTAAAATTGAATAGATTATTGAACTTAATAAAGAACTTAATAAAGAACAACTCAACTTTAATAGCTAATCTATTGTTAGTATTGATATATGCCATGTTGTGGTTTATATCGTTTATTATTGGAGATTTGATAAAACCAATATTAACTATTATTACACTGATATGGATTAGTATTTATTGGTACACCTATAAATGTAGCAATGTTTTAACTGTAAAAAAATTTCTATTTGGTTACAAAGAGCGCAATGATTTATGTGGGAGTGATGCTTTTTTCTTTAGGGTGCTATCAAGTGAATTTTTTAAAATCATGAAGAGTTATCCAATAACTATGGTATATATAATACTTTGGTATTTGCCTCTAATTACCTTGCTAAAATTTTGGGATGTAATCAAAAATATTATTGACGTACTGAGCTTACTGAATATATTGGGTTTCCTCAATTATTTTGAAGATTGTATTAAAAATTTAGCAAGCAATTTAGCACCGTATATGTTGGCATACAAAGAAGAGACACAAATCGTTGTGAATATTGTGTATTTGCTTATTCTGTGGATAGTGACCTATACTGTTTGTTTGCGAATTAAGCTGTCTAAATTTGAGGATGACAACTAGTAATATGAAAAAAATGAAAATTTCTCAAGTCCTCGTGGTTGAAGGTCGCGATGATACGGCCAATCTCAAACGTTACTTCGATGTAGAAACCTATGAGACACGAGGTTCTGCTATCAATGACCAGGATATAGAGCGGATTCAGCGCCTGCATCAACGTCATGGAGTCATTGTCTTTACAGACCCAGATTTTAATGGGGAGCGGATTCGTCGCATGATTATGACGGCCATTCCAACAGTTCAGCATGCCTTCCTCAAACGAGATGAAGCTGTTCCCAAGTCCAAAACCAAGGGGCGTTCTCTGGGAATAGAACATGCCAGCTATGAAGACCTGAAAACAGCGCTGGCTCAGGTGACAGAACAATTTGAATATGAGAGCCAGTTTGACATCAGTCGTAGCGACTTGATTCGCCTTGGTTTTCTAGCAGGGGCAGACAGCCGTAAGCGACGAGAATATCTAGGAGAGGCTCTCCGAATTGGCTATTCCAACGGCAAGCAACTCCTCAAACGCTTAGAGTTGTTTGGGGTTACCTTGGCAGAAGTGGAAAAAGCTATGAAATCTTATGAGTAGGAAAGATGTAGCCGTTACAATTTTTTAAGTTTCACAGTATTTTTCGAAGCAGGTAGAAGAGGAGGTGTCTGATGTTAATTGGTCAAAAAATTAAAGAGATTCGGATAGAAAAAGGAATTAGTCGTCCAGATTTTTGTGGAGATGAGCAAGAACTGACGGTTCGTCAACTGTCGCGAATTGAAAGTGGAGCTTCGCAACCGAGTTTGCCCAAGTTAGACTATATTGCTCGCCGGTTAGGAGTTCCAGCTTATAGCCTTATGCCGGATTTTTCTGCTCTTCCTCCTGCTTATTTAGAATTGAAATACCAGATTTTACGTGAACCAATCTATGGTAAAGAAGAGGAGTACGATAAGAAAGAAGCGTGTTTGGAAGAGATTTATAAAACATACTTTGATAATCTTCCTAAAGAAGAACAATTAGCATGTGAAGTATTGCAGGCGTGTTTAGATACTTCTAGAACTAGAAGGCCTGAATATGCAGAGTTAATACTTGAGGAACATATGCCTCAGATTATAGAAAAAGAAGCTTATTCAATAAATGATATGTTGTTGATTCGTTTGTTTTTTTATCAAATGCTCATTAGAAAAGATCTTGCCAAATTTATAAATCAAATCGAAAAGCTAATGTTCTTGCTTTTGGGACAGAAGAAGATAACTCAAATAGAGAATTACTTTATAATTAGAGATACTCTTATTTCAGGAATGTGTTGTCTTGAAAAGGTAGGAGTAACTGATTGTTTTAATGATTATCTATCGTGTTTACAAGAAATTATGGATAAAACTCAAGATTATCAGAAGAAACCTCTTGTATTTATGTTTTTGTGGAAGCAAGCATTAAGAGTAGAAAGAGATTTTAGTTTAGCTGAATCATTTTATCAGTCTTCTAAAACATTTGCGAAGCTAATTGGAGATGAATTTCTAGTAAAGAAATTGACAGAGGAATGGCAAGAGGATGTAAAAAAATATTTATAAATATCGTGAAACAATGACAAAAATGTCCTTGTTCTAGTATTAAAACAGTTCTAAAGTTCGTTTTTAGAGCTGTTTTTTTAGATATGAGCCAAAAATAATATGAAATAGTTAGATTTTAAGGACATTGACGTCCTTGATAGTTCTTGAAAAAACGGATATAATATATTTGAAGATGTTGCTAGTAGAAAGAACTTAATAAACTTCTTAACATCGCAGTGACTGTGGTCATCTTCTCACTAAGTGACCAAGTAACTTTTTGGAGGAAATGATGAAACGCTTATTTATTTTGATTTCAATGGTATTGGTATCGCTTTATATGGTGATAAATTCCGTTGATCATCGAGAAGAGATTTTATTTGGTAACTATCCCTCTGTTGATGTGATGGGTACTGGGCTAGACCAATCAGTAGCTGATCGAGAAAAACTGACAGAGGCTTTGAGTCACTTGGCGGTAGAGCACAATAGTCTCATCGCTCGTCGGATTGTTGAGCCAAATGAAGCTGGAGAAACACGCTTTACCTATGCCACTTATGGTCAGGGAGAGCTTCCAGAAGGTTTGACCATTTCCTCCAAGGAGAGTGCAGAAACGAGTGATTTATTAGGGTCTTACTTGATTGTATCAGGAAGTTTGGATGGAGTGAGCTTACAGACCGCCCTGCAAGAACTTGGTTATAATGGTGTTGTCTCGAATAGAACGGAGGCATTTTCGATGGTCGTCCTCTTGGCTGCTACCCCAATGGGGCTACTGAGTCTAGCTATTTTTCTGCTGACTTTTATGAGTCTGACCCTGATTTATCGGATCAAGTCTCTTCGTCAGGCAGGGATTCGCTTAATCGCTGGTGAGAGCTTGTTTGGGGTGGCTCTTAGACCAGTGTTAGAAGATGTGAGACAGCTTATCTGCTCAGTGCTGCTATCCAGTCTTTTGGGATTGGGGATTCTCTGGTATCAAGGTGCCTTATTTATGGCAACGGTGCAACTGGTCATCATTGCTCTTCTACTTTATGGATTGACCTTGGCAGGGATTTCTACCTTACTAAGTGTCGTGTATCTATTTGGTTTACAGGAAAATAGTCTGGTGGATCTATTGAAAGGGAAACTCCCTCTCAAACGTATGCTGACATTGATGATGGTGGGGCAACTTTTAGCCGTACTGGTGGTCGGATCGAGTGCGACTGCTCTCCTACCCCACTACCGTGAAATGCAGGAAATGGAGAAGGCAAGCGATAAATGGAGCCAGTCCTCAGACCGTTACCGTCTATCCTTTGGTTGGTCTAGTGCATTTGCCGATGAAGAAGGAATGCGTAAGGATAATCGTGAGTGGCAGACATTTACTGAAGAACGGTTAGCCAATACAGACTCTTTTTATATTATGAGCAATGTTGACAATTTCTCAGATGGAGCAGAAGTGGACCTAGATGGCAATCGTCTCAGTGACTACACACCGTCAGGGAATGTTATCTATGTCTCACCGCGCTATCTGATAGAAGAAAAGATTACCGTTTCTTCAGAGTTTATGGACAAGATGCAAAACTTGTCTGAGGGAGAGTTTGGGCTGATTTTGCCTGAGAGCTTGCGAGAGCAGTCTGCCTACTACCAAGGATTGTTTACAGATTACCTGCAAAGATTTTCATCTGAAAGTGTAGAGGCGACGAGTCAGAAACACTACCTTCCACAGTTAAGGCTAGCTTTTACAGAAACAGGACAGGAACGTTTCCTCTATAATGATGGGTACAAGACAACACGTCAGTACCTAAAAGATCCGATTATTGTAGTTCTAACGCCGCAAGCGACTGGAACAAGACCTGTTGCAGGGATGTTGTGGGGAACTACGGCTAATAGTGCCTTGAAACTAGATCGATATGGAGACAGCATTACCGCTCTAAAAGAGCAAGGTCTGTATCACAAGGTCTCTTACTTGGTAAAAAGCCAGCTATTTTTTGCCAAGGTACTAAATGACAAACGGGTGGAGTTTTACTCTCTCCTTATTGGGACGATTTTGACCCTGTCTACGGCTATCTTGTTATTTGATTCCATGAGTCTTCTCTATTTTGAGCAGTTCAGACGGGAGATAATGATTAAACGTCTTTCTGGTATGACAATCTATGAGCTTCATGGCAAGTATTTACTGGCGCAAGGAGGAGTTCTCTTGCTTGGCCTAGTCCTATCTAGTATTTTGACAGGAGATGCTTTGATTAGCGCTCTAGTTGTAGCTTTATTTACTCTTAACGCCTTCTTGATTTTAGTAAGGCAGGATAAAAAAGAAGAAGCTGGTAGCATGGCAGTATTGAAAGGAAAATAAGATGATTGATATTCAAGGATTGGAAAAGAAGTTTAATGACCGCGCGATTTTCTCTGGTTTAAATCTCAAGCTGGAGAAGGGCAAGGTTTATGCTTTAATCGGGAAGAGTGGAAGCGGAAAGACGACGCTGCTGAATATCTTAGGCAAACTAGAAAAGATAGATGGAGGAAGGGTTCTCTATCAGGGGAAAGATTTAAAAACAATTCCCACTCGTGAGTATTTTCGAGACCAGATGGGCTATCTCTTTCAAAATTTTGGCCTTTTAGAAAACCAATCAATCAAAGAGAATTTGGATTTGGGCTTTGTTGGTCAGAAAATCTCAAAAGTAGAACGTTTGGAAAGGCAAGTGGAGGCTTTAGAAAAAGTTAATCTAGGGTATTTGGATTTAGAACAAAAAATTTATACTTTATCTGGAGGAGAGGCCCAACGAGTTGCCCTTGCTAAGACTATTTTGAAAAATCCACCCTTGATTTTGGCAGATGAACCAACAGCAGCTCTTGATCCTGAAAATTCAGAGGAGGTTATGAATCTCTTGGTGGATTTGAAAGATGAAAATCGAATGATCATCATTGCGACCCATAATCCCCTAGTCTGGAATAAGGCCGATGAAATCATTGATATGAGGGAACTTGCTCATGTGTGAAAAAATTCGTATTCGCAGGGTATCTGATTATCCGAGTGCCAGAGGTGGTTTAGAAGATATTCTCATCATGGAAAACATGACCAATCATCTTCTTTTAGTTCAAATCCGAGTGAATGGCTATTTGCTTGATTTTGCTAGTATTGAAGGGCAAAGGCAAAAGCATTATCGTTTGAAAAATTTACCTCAAACGGTTGAATTGACAGTGGACGATGTGGAGGAGGATGTAGATTTGACCCTACCTGAAAATCGAAGTTATCAAGAAGCTGATTTTTTTGAACGTATGTTTCGAGAGAACCGCTAAGTCCACCTTTAAAGATTTCCAAGACTATCTTTCTTCATGAGGAAAGATAGTTTTTTGGTATGATTTTCACCCCCAAAATACAAGGGGAATGTGTTACAATAGTAGTAACAGATAATAGAAAAGAGAATAGATGAGAATTGCAGATTATAGCGTGACCAAGGCAGTGCTGGAGCGTCACGGTTTTACCTTTAAAAAGTCCTTCGGGCAAAATTTCTTGACGGATACCAATATTCTTCAAAAAATCGTGGATACGGCTGAGATTGATGACCAGGTTAATGTCATCGAAATTGGCCCAGGTATTGGTGCCTTGACGGAGTTTCTGGCTGAGCGTGCAGCAGAGGTCATGGCTTTTGAAATTGACCATCGTTTGGTGCCAATCCTAGCAGATACCTTGCGTGATTTTGACAATGTGACCGTAGTCAACGAGGACATTCTCAAGGTTGATTTGGCGCAGCATATCCAAAATTTTAAAAATCCTGACCTGCCAATCAAGGTAGTGGCTAACTTACCCTACTACATCACTACGCCTATTCTCATGCACTTGATTGAAAGTGGCATTCCTTTTAGTGAGTTTGTCGTCATGATGCAAAAAGAGGTAGCTGACCGCATTTCCGCTCAACCTAACACCAAGGCTTACGGTAGCTTGTCAATTGCGGTTCAGTATTATATGACAGCCAAGGTTGCCTTTATCGTACCTCGTACGGTTTTTGTGCCAGCGCCAAATGTGGATTCAGCCATCTTGAAAATGGTGCGTCGTCCAGAGCCAGCTGTAGCAGTGGGAGACGAGAACTTCTTCTTTAAGGTTTCCAAGGCTAGTTTTACTCATCGTCGCAAGACCTTGTGGAACAACTTGACAGGTTACTTTGGCAAGACTGAAGAGGTCAAGGACAAGCTGACCAGGGCTTTGGACCAAGCAGGCTTGTCACCAAGTGTGCGTGGGGAAGCTCTCAGCTTGGCAGAATTTGCCAGCCTAGCAGATGCACTTAAAGGACAAGGACTCTAAGATGCAGGGACAAATCATTAAAGCCTTGGCAGGGTTCTACTATGTAGAGAGTGAGGACCAGGTTTATCAAACACGCGCGCGTGGGAATTTCCGTAAAAAAGGGCATACCCCTTACGTTGGGGACTGGGTCGATTTCTCTGCCGAGGAAAATTCAGAAGGCTATATTCTCAAAATTCATGAACGGAAAAACAGTCTGGTCCGTCCGCCCATTGTCAATATCGATCAAGCTGTGGTAATCATGTCCGTCAAGGAACCGGACTTCAACAGCAATTTGCTGGATCGTTTCTTGGTTCTTTTGGAACACAAGGGTATCCATCCCATCGTCTATATTTCCAAAATGGATTTATTGGAAGATAGGTCAGAATTGGATTTTTACCAACAAATCTATGGTGCTATTGGTTATGATTTTGTGACCAGTAAGGAGGAACTTTTGCCCTTGTTAACAGGTAAGATTACAGTTTTTATGGGGCAGACGGGTGTTGGGAAATCAACTCTTCTCAATAAAATCGCACCAGACCTTAATCTTGAAACGGGAGAAATCTCTGATAGTCTGGGTCGCGGTCGTCATACCACTCGAGCTGTTAGTTTTTACAACCTCAATGGGGGTAAAATCGCAGACACACCAGGCTTTTCATCCTTGGACTATGAAGTGTCAACGGCTGAAGACCTCAATCAGGCCTTTCCAGAGATTGCTACTGTCAGTCGAGACTGCAAATTCCGCACTTGTACCCATACCCATGAGCCGTCTTGTGCTGTCAAGCCAGCAGTTGAAGAAGGTACCATTGCGCCCTTCCGTTTTGACAACTACCTGCAATTCCTCAGTGAGATTGAAAATCGCAGAGAAACTTATAAAAAAGTCAGCAAAAAAATTCCAAAATAAGGAGAAACCTATGTCTCAATACAAGATTGCTCCGTCAATTCTGGCAGCAGATTATGCCAACTTTGAACGTGAAATCAAACGCCTAGAAGCAACTGGGGCAGAGTATGCCCATATTGATATTATGGACGGTCACTTTGTGCCGCAAATCAGTTTTGGTGCAGGTGTGGTCGAAGCTCTGCGTCCCCATAGTAAGATGGTTTTCGATTGCCACTTGATGGTAGCCAATCCTGAACACCATCTGGAAGACTTTGCGCGTGCAGGTGCGGATATCATCAGCATCCATGTGGAAGCAACGCCTCATATTCATGGTGCCCTTCAAAAAATTCGTTCACTCGGTGTTAAACCTTCAGTCGTTATAAATCCTGGTACGCCTGTTGAAGCCATTAAGCACGTTCTTCACCTAGTTGACCAAGTTTTAGTCATGACAGTGAACCCAGGCTTCGGTGGGCAAGCCTTTCTACCAGAGACCATGGATAAGGTTCGTGAGTTGGTTGCACTTCGTAAGGAAAAAGGCTTGAACTTTGAAATAGAAGTGGATGGCGGGATTGATGATAAAACTATTGCTCTAGCCAAAGAAGCTGGTGCGACCGTTTTTGTAGCAGGTTCCTATGTCTTTAAGGGAGATGTCAATGAGCGAGTACAAACTCTCAGAAAACAACTGGACTAGTGTTGCCGTTTTTGCAGGCGGAGACCGCGGTCATTATCGGACAGATTTTGATGCTTTTGTCGGTGTGGATCGAGGCTCGCTCTGGGTCTTGGAGGAAAAACTACCTCTTGCTCTAGCAGTTGGGGATTTTGATTCTGTGACGGAAGAAGAGCGACAGGTGATTCAAAAATGTGCCCAACATTTTGTCCAAGCCCGACCAGAAAAAGATGATACCGATTTGGAATTGGCTCTCTTAACCATCTTTGAGAAAAATCCTCAGGCTGAGGTCACTATTTTCGGTGCCTTGGGTGGTCGTATTGATCATATGCTGGCCAATGTCTTTCTGCCTAGCAATCCCAGGTTGGCACCTTATATGCGCCAGATAGAAATTGAGGATGGGCAAAATTTGATTGCCTATTGTCCAGAAGGGACCAGTCAGCTTGAACCCCGTTCAGACTACGACTATCTAGCTTTTATGCCGGTTCGGGATAGCCAGCTGACCATTCTTGGAGCCAAGTATGAGTTGACAGAGGAAAATTTTTTCTTTAAAAAAGTGTACGCTTCTAACGAATATATAGATAGGGAAGTGTCGGTGACTTGCCCAGATGGCTATGTGGTCGTGCTGCATAGCAAGGACAGGAGGTAGGATGGAAAGTTTACTTGTTCTATTATTGATTGCCAACCTAGCTGGACTTTTTCTGATTTGGCAAAGACAGGATAAGCAGGAAAAACATCTGACCAAGATCTTGGAGGATCAGGCAGATCACTTGTCAGACCAGTTGGATTACCGCTTTGAACAAGCCAGACAAGCCAGTCAGTTAGATCAAAAAGATTTGGAAGTGGCTGTCAGCGACCGTTTGCAAGAAGTTCGAATGGAATTGCACCAAGGTCTGACGCAAGTCCGTCAAGAAATGACTGAGAATCTCCTCCAAACCAGAGACAAGACCGACCAACGTCTCCAAGCCCTGCAGGAATCAAATGAGCAACGTTTGGAACAAATGCGCCAGACAGTCGAGGAAAAACTAGAAAAGACCTTGCAGACGCGCTTGCAGGCTTCCTTTGAGACAGTTTCCAAACAACTGGAGTCGGTCAATCGTGGCCTTGGAGAAATGCAGACTGTTGCCCGTGATGTCGGAGCCCTCAACAAGGTTCTCTCTGGAACCAAAACGCGAGGGATTCTGGGCGAATTGCAACTGGGGCAAATCATCGAAGACATCATGACTCCTGCCCAGTACGAACGAGAATATGCAACGGTTGAAAACTCTAGTGAACGAGTGGAGTATGCTATCAAGTTACCTGGTCAAGGCGACCAGGAATACGTCTACCTGCCAATTGACTCTAAGTTTCCACTAGCAGATTATTACCGCCTAGAAGAAGCCTATGAAGCAGGTGATAGGGACGAGATTGAACGCTGTCGCAAGTCACTCCTAGCAAGTGTCAAGCGCTTTGCCAAGGATATCAAGAGCAAGTACATAGCACCGCCTCGGACTACCAATTTTGGAGTTTTGTTTGTTCCGACAGAAGGTCTCTACTCAGAAATTGTCCGCAATCCGGTCTTCTTTGATGATTTGAGACGGGAGGAGCAGATTATTGTTGCAGGTCCAAGTACCCTATCAGCTTTGCTCAACTCCCTATCGGTTGGCTTCAAGACTCTCAATATCCAAAAGAGTGCCGACCATATCAGCAAGACTCTTGCCAGCGTCAAGACCGAATTTGGCAAGTTTGGTGGTATTCTGGTCAAGGCACAAAAACATCTCCAACATGCTTCTGGCAATATTGATGAATTATTAAACCGTCGCACTACAGCTATCGAGCGGACGCTCCGTCACATTGAGTTATCAGAAGGTGAGCCTGCGCTTGATCTACTCCATTTCCAAGAAAATGAGGAAGAATATGAAGATTAGTCACATGAAAAAAGATGAGCTGTTTGAAGGTTTTTACCTAATCAAATCAGCTGACCTGAGGCAAACTCGAGCTGGGAAAAACTACTTAGCCTTTACCTTCCAAGATGATAGTGGCGAGATTGAAGGGAAACTCTGGGATGCCCAACCTCATAACGTTGAGGCCTTTACCGCAGGTAAGGTTGTCCACATGAAAGGGCGCCGAGAAGTTTATAACAACACTCCACAGGTCAATCAAATCACTCTACGCTTGCCTCAACCCGGTGAACCCAATGATCCAGCTGATTTCAAGGTCAAGTCGCCAGTTGATGTCAAGGAAATCCGTGACTATATGTCGCAAATGATTTTCAAAATTGAAAATCCTGTCTGGCAACGGATTGTCCGAAAGCTCTATACTAAGTATGATAAGGAATTTTACTCCTATCCAGCTGCCAAGACCAACCACCATGCCTTTGAAACGGGTTTGGCTTTCCACACTGCAACCATGGTGCGTTTGGCAGATGCTATTAGCGAAGTCTATCCTCAGCTCAATAAGAGTCTGCTCTATGCGGGTATTATGCTACATGACTTAGCTAAAGTCATCGAGTTGACGGGACCAGACCAGACCGAGTACACAGTGCGAGGCAATCTCCTTGGGCATATTGCTTTGATTGATAGCGAAATTACCAAGACAGTTATGGAACTTGGCATTGATGATACCAAGGAAGAAGTCGTTTTGCTTCGTCACGTCATCCTCAGTCACCACGGCTTACTTGAGTATGGAAGTCCAGTCCGTCCACGCATTATGGAAGCAGAGATTATCCATATGATTGACAATCTGGATGCTAGCATGATGATGATGTCAACAGCTCTGGCTTTGGTGGATAAGGGAGAGATGACCAATAAAATCTTCGCTATGGACAATCGTTCCTTCTATAAACCAGATTTAGATTAATAATTTAAGAAAAATGAGCATTTTTTAGAACAAGAATGTTCGTTTTTTTATGTGAATATGGTATAATAAGTAAAAGACAAAAATGAATACTCTTCGAAAATCTCTTCAAACTAGGGTAGTATCGCCTTGTCGTATGTATATATGCAGGTATATTACAGGATTTGTCAGTTCTATCGACAATCTCAAAACAGTGTTTTGAATCACCAGCGACCAGCTTTCTAGTTTGCTTTTTGATTTTTTGAATAAAAATGGAATAGGAAATAGAAATGAAATTAAGAAGAAGTGATCGGATGGTTGTCATTTCCAACTATTTGATTAATCATCCTTATAAACTAACTAGTCTCAATACTTTTGCTGAAAAGTATGAATCTGCTAAATCATCTATCTCAGAGGATATCGTCATTATCAAACGCGCCTTTGAGGAAATTGAAATCGGTCATATCCAGACAGTAACTGGTGCTGGTGGTGGTGTCATTTTCACACCATCAATCTCAAGCCATGATGCCAAGGAAATGGTTGAGGACTTGCGTGCCAAGTTGTCAGAAAGTGACCGTATCTTGCCAGGTGGTTATATCTACCTGTCCGATTTGCTTAGCACACCAGCCATCTTGAAAAATATTGGTCGCATTATTGCCAAGAGCTTTATGGACCAAAAAATTGACGCGGTTATGACAGTAGCGACTAAGGGGGTTCCACTTGCAAATGCAGTTGCCAATGTCCTCAATGTTCCCTTTGTCATTGTGCGCCGTGACCTGAAAATTACCGAAGGTTCAACTGTCAGCGTCAACTATGTATCCGGTTCAAGTGGAGACCGCATTGAGAAAATGTTCCTTTCAAAACGCAGTCTCAGGGCAGGCAGCCGTGTCTTGATTGTGGATGACTTCTTGAAAGGCGGCGGAACTGTCAATGGGATGATCAGTCTCTTGCGAGAGTTCGACTCAGAACTGGCAGGTGTAGCGGTCTTTGCGGACAATGCCCAAGAAGAACGTGAAAAGCAGTTTGACTACAAGTCACTCTTGAAGGTAACCAATATTGATGTCAAGAACCAAGCCATCGATGTTGAGGTTGGTAATATCTTTGACGAAGATAAATAAGAGATAGAACTAAAGGTTGGAACGATAGTTCCAGCCTTTCTTTGCAAATAGAATAGAAGGAAACTTATGAAAACACCATTTATCAATAAAGAAGACTTAGAAGCGATTGTTGCCGAGTTCCCGACTCCCTTTCACTTGTATGATGAGAAGGGAATTCGTGAAAAGGCAAGAGCCGTCAACCAAGCATTTTCGTGGAACAAGGGCTTTAAGGAATATTTTGCAGTTAAGGCTACTCCAACTCCAGCTATTTTGAAAATTCTCCAAGAGGAAGGTTGCGGTGTGGACTGCTCTAGTTATGTGGAGCTTTTGATGAGTCATAAACTGAATTTCCCTGGTTCTGAGATCATGTTCTCTTCTAACAACACGCCAGACAAGGAATATGCCTATGCGCGTGAATTAGGTGCGACCATTAACTTGGATGCTTTTGAAGATATTGAACATCTAGAGCGTGCAGCAGGCATTCCAGAAATCATCTCTTGTCGTTACAATCCTGGTGGTGTTTTTGAATTGGGAACAGACATTATGGACAATCCTGGTGAGGCCAAGTTTGGAATGACTAAGGACCAGCTCTTTAAAGCTTTTGCCATCTTGAAGGAAAAAGGCGCCAAAACTTTTGGAATTCACTCCTTCCTAGCATCTAATACGGTGACTCATCTCTATTATCCAGAGTTGGCGCGTCAGCTTTTTGAATTGGCCGTTGAAATCAAGGAAAAGTTGGGTATTTCACTAGACTTTATCAATCTTTCTGGTGGTATTGGTGTTAACTATCGTCCATATCAGGAACCAAATGACATCGCCTTGATTGGTGAGGGAGTTCGTAAGGTTTATGAAGAGGTTCTTACGCCATCTGGTCTTGGTCAGGTCAAGATTTTCACAGAATTGGGTCGCTTTATGTTAGCCCCTCACGGTGCTTTAGTCACAAGAGTTACTCATAAGAAAAAAACTTACCGTACTTATCTGGGCGTGGATGCTTCAGCGGTTAACCTTATGCGTCCAGCCATGTACGGAGCCTACCACCATATTACCAACATGACTCGTCCAGAAGGAGCATCTGAGGTGGTAGATGTGGTCGGTTCACTCTGCGAAAACAATGATAAATTTGCAGTGAATCGCGAACTGCCTCATACAGAAATCGGTGATTTGCTGGTAATTCATGATACAGGTGCCCACGGTTTTTCAATGGGCTACCAGTACAATGCCAAACTTCGTTCTGCGGAAATCCTCTATACTGAAGAAGGCAAAGTGCGCAAAATCCGCCGTGCAGAGCGCCCTGAGGACTATTTTGCAACCTTGTATGGCTTTGATTTTGAAGAATAATCTGAGAATAGATTGAAAATGAAATTGAAAAACAGATTGCTTTCTAAAAAATAGGCAAAAATCTTGTTTTTCCTTCAAGTCGTGATATAATAAAACTATAAAACGTTTTCAAGGAAGGTAACGATATGTCTGAAGAAACAATTGATTATGGACAAGTGACAGGAATGGTGCATTCGACAGAAAGCTTTGGGTCAGTAGATGGGCCTGGGATTCGCTTTATTGTCTTTTTGCAGGGCTGTCACATGCGTTGCCAGTACTGTCACAACCCAGATACTTGGGCTATGGAGTCCAATAAATCACGTGAACGGACGGTAGATGATGTCTTGACAGAGGCCTTGCGCTACCGCGGTTTCTGGGGAAATAAGGGTGGTATTACAGTCAGTGGAGGAGAAGCCCTCTTGCAGATTGATTTCCTGATTGCTCTCTTTACCAAGGCCAAAGAACACGGAATCCACTGTACCTTGGATACCTGTGCCCTTCCTTTCCGTAATAAACCACGTTACCTTGAAAAATTTGACAAACTCATGGCTGTCACTGACTTGGTTCTCTTGGATATCAAGGAAATCAACGAAGAACAGCACAAGATTGTCACTAGCCAAACCAATAAAAACATTCTGGCCTGTGCCCAGTATCTATCAGATATTGGAAAACCTGTCTGGATTCGCCACGTGCTAGTTCCAGGTTTGACAGACAGAGACGATGACTTGATTGAACTTGGGAAGTTCGTCAAGACCCTCAAAAATGTTGATAAGTTTGAAATCCTTCCTTATCACACCATGGGTGAGTTCAAATGGCGTGAATTGGGAATCCCATACTCACTCGAAGGAGTCAAACCACCAACAGCAGATCGCGTCAAGAACGCTAAAAAACTCATGGATACCGAAAGTTATCAAGACTATATGAAACGTGTACATGGATAAAAAAGAAGCCTGATGGAAACATCGGGCTTTTGATACTCAATGAAAATCAAAGAGCAAACTAGGAAGCTAGCCGCAGGCTGCTCAAAACATGGTTTTGAGGTTGTAGATAGAACTGACGAAGTTAGCTCAAAACACTGTTTTGAGGTTGTGAATAGAACTGACGAAGTTAGCTCAAAGCACTGTTTTGAGGTTGTGAATAGAACTGACGAAGTCAGTAACCATACGTACGGCAAGGCGAAGCTGACGTGGTTTGAAGAGATTTTTGAAGAGTATGACTTGCAAAAAAGACTTAGCAAACTAGCTAAGCCTTTTTCTTCTTATCTCGAACGTTGTTTTCCAGCGTTGCGATTTTTGTGTTTTTTCTTGCTTGTGATAGCAGTTGGTTGTTCAGGGGTAACGTCTTTTCGTCCACTTGGTGTAGAGAAAGCACTTGCTTTTGGTGGATTCTTCGCCAGTTCTTCACGGACTTTTTTGCGAAGTTTTGGACGAACGATATAGTTGACGATAAACTGTTGGAGAATCATCATGAAACCACCGACAACCCAGTAAAGTGTAACACTGGCTGGTGAGAAGAGGGAGAAGACGACGATCATGAGTGGGCTCATGTAAATCATTTTTTTAATTTGTTCTCTTTGCATTTCATCTTCTACTCCGTGAAGTGAAAGGAGCGATTGAAGATAGTAAAGGACACCAGCGAAGGCAACCAAAATCATACTTGGAGAACCTAGAGGAATTCCTAGGTAGCTTGCTTGAGCAACACCTTCAGTATGTTGGGCAGCAAAGTAGATAGCAGAGAAGAAAGGCATTTGAAGGAGGATAGGGAAACATCCTACACCACCAAACATGCTGATGCCATGCTCTTTTTGAGCGGCAAAGAGAGCTTGTTGGGCTTCGAGTTTTTCTTCTTGAGTAGTTGCTTCTTTGAGACGAGTTTGGTGTGGCTCAAGGACGTGCTTGAGGGCATTCATCTTTTCAGAGTGAAGCGTTGCCTTCCATGATTGGTAGATACCAAGTGGCAAGATAATCAAGCGCACGATAATGGTTACGATGATGATAGCGACACCAAAGCCTAGACCTTGATCAGTAGCGAAGTACTTGATAGCTTCAGCCATAGGCGCTCCGATAGTATTCCAAATAAATCCTATTGGCTGACCTGTGGCTTTATCGACGCTAACACAGCCAGTCAAGACAAGCAACATAGACACTCCCATAGCCGAGAGTGCAAAACGTTTAATAGATTTCACTGTTTTTATTCCTTCTTTAAAAATTATACCTTTCTATTCTACTGTTTTTTTACAAAATATACAATAGTTCTAGAGACCTAATTTGCGATTTTAAAGTCAGGGTAAGGAGGAAAGTTACTTAGTTTGACATCTAAGTAGCTGACTTTTGAAAAATGTGTGGGTCCTTTTCGGATTTCTTGGATAAATTTTGCCATGATAGCAGATGAGTCTGCTTGGGCTAAGATTTCCACTGTGCCATCGTCGTTATTCCATACCCGACCTGTGATGCCACCAATTTCAAGTGCCAAGCTGTAAACACCCCAACGAAAGCCGACTCCCTGTACCCTACCTTGGGCAATCATTCTAACCTTTTGCATACCAAACCCCTTTGATTGTGTTATAATATTTCTATGACTATTATAAGCTCAAAAGCCAATTCTGTGGTAAAAAATGCCAAGAAATTACACCAAAAAAAATACCGCAAGTCTGCCTATTTGATTGAAGGCTGGCACTTGTTTGAAGAAGCTGTCCAAGCTGGAGTGACGATTGAGAAAATCTTTGCCCTAGAAAGTTACCGAAATCAGTTAGCTGCTTTTCCGCAAACTATCTGGGTGTCAGAGGATATTTTACTAGATTTGGCGGATTCTCAGACTCCACAGGGAATCGTTGCGGTGGTTCAAAAAGAAGAAGTAGGACAAGCTGATTTGAGTCAGGGCAAGTTCTTGTTTTTGGAAGATGTGCAAGATCCTGGTAATGTAGGAACTATCATTCGGACTGCGGATGCAGCAGGTTTTACTGGAGTAATTGTTTCGGATAAATCGGCAGATATCTACAGTCTCAAGACCTTACGTTCCATGCAAGGCAGTCATTTTCATCTGCCTATTTACCGGATGTCGAGCCAAGCGCTTCTCGAGGAAGCTAAGGAAGCAGCTATCCCAGTGCTGGCAACCACCCTATCTAAAGATTCTGTTGATTACAGAGAACTGCCTCCTATAGAAAATTTTGTACTAGTCATGGGAAATGAGGGCCAAGGAATTAGTCCCCTTATGGCTGAAAGTGCAGACCAGTTGGTCCATATTAGCATGAAGGGGCAGGCGGAGAGTTTGAATGTTGCCGTTGCAGCTGGTATTTTGATTTTCCATTTAAGCTAATTTTAACTTTTTTTGTTATAATCAAGGAAAGATGTTCATAGAAAAGGAGAAAAGATGAATCACACTATTATACATGACCGTGTAGGTCTCAATCAATTTTACGCTAAGGTATATGCCTTTGTTGGTCTGGGAATCGGACTATCTGCTTTGGTATCAGGCCTTATGTTGACGGTCTTTCAGTCTCAGTTGCTTTACTTTTTGATGCAGGGGCGTCTCTGGTTGACCATTGCAACCTTTGCAGAATTGGCCTTGGTTTTCGTTGCCAGTAGCATGGCTTCAAGAAATAGTCCAGCTGCTCTTCCAGTATTTTTGCTATACTCTGTTTTAAACGGTTTTACCCTTAGTTTTGTGGTAGCCTTCTATACTCCGGGTACAGTTTTATCTGCCTTTGTATCGAGCGCCCTTCTCTTCTTTGTCATGGCTGCAGTTGGTATCTTCACCAAGAAAGATTTGAGCGGTCTTGGTCGAGCTATGATGGCGGCTCTGATCGGTTTGATTATTGCTATGATAGTCAATATTTTCTTGTCTAGTGGTTTCTTTGATTATATGATTAGCGTAGCCATGGTCTTGGTTTTCTCAGGACTGATTGCTTGGGATAACCAAAAAATTCGCCTTGTCTATGAACAATCGCAAGGTCGTGTAGCGACAGGCTGGGTGGTGTCAATGGCTCTCAGTATCTATCTTGATTTTATCAATCTCTTCCTAAGTATTTTACGTATCTTTGGTCGTAATGATTAAAAGGTCTATAAAATCAGTGTTTTGAGTGACACTGATTTTTTTAAATTTTCTCTTTTCTTTTCTTGGAAATAGGTGTATAATGTTTTTAACTAATTTTTGAGGAGTAGCCTATGAAGAAAAGTTTTATTCACCAACAAGAAGAAATTTCCTTTGTCAAAAATACTTTTACCCAGTATTTGAAAGATAAGTTAGAAGTTGTCGAAGTTCAAGGTCCTATCTTGAGTAGGGTCGGTGATGGGATGCAGGACAACTTATCAGGTGTGGAGAATGCCGTATCGGTCAAGGTTCTCCAAATCCCTGATGCTACTTATGAAGTGGTGCACTCCCTTGCTAAATGGAAACGCCACACCTTGGCTCGTTTTGGCTTTGGTGAAGGAGAGGGTCTCTTTGTCCACATGAAGGCCCTTCGTCCAGATGAGGATTCCTTGGATGCAACCCACTCTGTTTATGTTGACCAGTGGGACTGGGAGAAGGTTATCCCAAATGGTAAGCGTAACATCGTTTATCTAAAAGAAACAGTTGAGAAGATTTATAAGGCTATTCGCCTGACTGAGCTAGCTGTTGAAGCCCGTTATGACATCGAGTCTATCTTGCCAAAACAAATCACCTTTATTCATACAGAAGAATTGGTAGAACGCTACCCAGACTTGACACCGAAAGAACGTGAAAATGCGATTTGTAAAGAATTTGGAGCCGTCTTTTTGATTGGTATCGGTGGCGAGTTGCCAGATGGTAAACCGCACGATGGACGTGCACCAGACTATGATGACTGGACAAGCGAGTCTGAAAATGGCTACAAGGGTCTAAATGGTGATATTCTTGTCTGGAATGAATCTCTGGGTGGAGCCTTTGAGTTGTCTTCTATGGGGATTCGTGTAGATGAAGAAACCCTTCGCCGTCAGGTTGCCATCACAGGTGATGAAGACCGCTTGGAATTGGAATGGCACAAGGCTCTATTGAATGGCCTATTCCCATTGACAATCGGTGGAGGAATTGGACAATCTCGTATGGCCATGTTCCTACTTCGCAAGAGACACATCGGAGAAGTGCAAACAAGTGTTTGGCCTCAAGAAGTCCGCGATACTTACGAAAATATTTTGTAGAGAATCGAACCGCAAGGTTCGGTTTTCTTTCTCTTTTTGTCTATAATTTGGTATAATAAACAGTATGAAAATCGTATCAGGAATCTATGGGGGACGTCCCCTCAAGACACTAGAGGGCAAGACGACAAGACCTACTTCAGATAAGGTTAGGGGAGCCATTTTTAACATGATTGGTCCCTACTTTGAAGGGGGACGAGTCTTGGACCTTTATGCAGGTAGTGGTGGTTTATCTATCGAAGCAGTATCGCGTGGCATGTCCAGCTCTGTTTTGGTGGAGCGAGACCGTAAGGCTCAGACCATCGTGGCTGAAAATATCCAGATGACCAAGGATGTTGGAAAATTTCAACTCCTCAAGATGGATGCAGAAAGGGCATTGGAGCAGGTATCTGGGGAATTTGACCTTATTTTCTTAGACCCTCCTTATGCCAAGGAACAAATGGTAGCAGATATTGAAAAAATGGCTGAGAGAGAGCTTTTTTCTGAAGATGTCATGGTTGTGTGTGAGACGGATAAGGCCGTTGAACTTCCAGAAGAAATTGCCTGCCTGGGTATCTGGAAGGAAAAGATTTATGGAATTAGTAAGGTGACAGTCTATGTCAGATAAGATTGGCTTATTCACAGGCTCATTTGATCCGATGACAAATGGGCATCTGGATATGATTGAACGGGCGAGCAGACTTTTTGATAAGCTCTATGTTGGTATTTTTTTTAATCCCCACAAACAAGGATTTCTCCCTATCGAAAATCGTAAACGGGGATTAGAAAAGGCTTTGGAAGATTTGGGGAATGTTGAAGTCGTCTCTTCTCATGATGAATTGGTAGTTGATGTTGCGAAAAGACTGGGGGCTACTTGCCTAGTGCGTGGTTTGAGGAATGCAGCGGATTTGCAATATGAAGCCAGTTTTGATTACTACAACCATCAGCTGTCTCCTGATATAGAGACCATTTATTTACATAGCAGACCTGAACATCTCTATCTCAGTTCATCAGGTGTTAGAGAACTATTGAAGTTTGGTCAGGATATTGCCTGCTATGTTCCTGAGAGTATTTTGGAGGAAATAAGAAATGAAAAAAAAGATTAGATGGCCCTTATATGTCATTGCGGCCTTGATAGCGACTTTCTTGGCATTTGTGGTGCCCTTGCCCTACTATATAGAGGTTCCAGGTGGTTCGGAAGATATTCGCCAAGTCCTTAAAGTAAATGACACAGAAGATCAGGCGGCTGGGGCCTATCACTTCGTTACGGTTGGTGTCCAGCATGCCACTTTAGCCCATATGGTTTATGCTTGGTTGACGCCTTTTACAGATATTCGTAGTGCTCAGGAGACTACAGGTGGTTCTTCAGATGTAGAATTTATGCGAATCAATCAATTCTACATGCAAACATCACAAAATATGGCCAAGTATCAAGGTCTAAAAACAGCTGGTAAGGATATCGAACTCAAGTACTTTGGGGTTTATGTCTTGAATGTGACGGATAATTCAACCTTTAAAGGGATTCTCAATATCTCTGATACGGTCACAGCAGTCAATGATCAGACCTTTGATAGTTCCAAAGACTTGATTGATTACGTCAGTTCTCAAAAATTAGGGGACTCCGTCAAGGTCACCTATGAAGAGGATGGGCAAACCAAGTCTGCAGAAGGAAAGATTATCAGCTTGGAAAATGGAAAAAATGGGATTGGAATCGGCTTGATTGATCGTACAGAGGTAATCAGCAATATCCCAATTAGCTTTTCAACAGCTGGTATTGGCGGCCCAAGTGCTGGTCTCATGTTTAGTCTAGCTATCTATACTCAAATAGCTCACCCAGGTCTTCGTAATGGTCGTATTGTTGCCGGTACAGGAACCATTGACCGTGATGGGAATGTGGGGGACATTGGAGGTATTGATAAAAAGGTTGTAGCTTCGGCTAGGGCAGGTGCTGCTATTTTCTTTGCCCCTGATAACCCTGTTAGCGAAGAAGAACAAAAAGCGCATCCGAATGCGAAAAACAACTACCAAACAGCCCTAGAAGCAGCTAAAACAATCAAGACAGATATGAAAATCGTGCCAGTTAAAACCTTACAAGATGCAATTGATTACTTGAAAAACAACCCCTAGTTTTAAGTTAAGTTTCCAAACTAGCGCACAAACAGAGAAGATGGTATAATAGTCAAATGGTTCAATTATTATTCACTCTAAGCAGTCACATGCTCTTTATTTATGTGAGTTTTTACCTTTTAAAGAATCTTGTTAGATGGGAAAAGGTTTTAAAAGTGACAGCTGAGAATACAGGAAAAGTTCGTTTATTAGTAGCCTTTTTTAGCATTGTCATGGGCTACATCCTGAGTTCTTTCTTTATCAGCCTGTATCAGTTGTGGCAAGAAGCGCTTAGAGGATTATTATAAAATCAAGAGTAAAGGAAACGAGTATGGACAAAATTGTGGTTCAAGGTGGCGATAATCGTCTGGTAGGAAGTGTTACGATTGAAGGAGCAAAGAATGCAGTCTTGCCCTTGTTGGCAGCGACTATTCTAGCAAGTGAAGGAAAGACAGTCTTACAGAATGTACCGATCTTGTCGGATGTCTTTATTATGAATCAGGTGGTTGGTGGTTTGAATGCCAAGGTTGACTTTGATGAGGAGGCTCATCTTGTCGAGGTGGATGCTACTGGCGACATCACTGAGGAAGCCCCTTATAAGTATGTCAGCAAGATGCGCGCCTCCATCGTTGTCTTGGGACCAATTCTTGCCCGTGTAGGTCATGCTAAGGTATCCATGCCAGGTGGTTGTACGATTGGTAGCCGTCCTATTGATCTTCATTTGAAAGGTCTGGAAGCTATGGGGGCTAAGATTAGCCAGACAGCTGGTTACATCGAAGCCAAGGCTGATCGCTTACACGGTGCCCATATCTATATGGACTTTCCAAGTGTTGGTGCTACGCAGAACTTGATGATGGCTGCAACTCTAGCTGATGGGGTGACAGTGATTGAAAATGTTGCGCGTGAGCCTGAGATTGTGGACCTAGCCATTCTCCTCAATGAAATGGGAGCCAAGGTTAAGGGTGCTGGTACAGAGACCATTACCATTACTGGTGTTGAGAAACTTCATGGTACGACTCACAATGTAGTCCAAGACCGTATCGAAGCAGGAACCTTTATGGTAGCTGCTGCCATGACTGGTGGTGATGTCTTGATTAAAGACGCTGTTTGGGAGCACAACCGTCCCTTGATTGCCAAATTGCTTGAAATGGGAGTGGAAGTGACGGAGGAGACGGAAGGAATTCGCGTTCGCTCTCAACTAGAAAATCTAAAAGCTGTCCATGTGAAAACCTTGCCCCACCCAGGATTTCCAACAGATATGCAGGCTCAATTTACAGCCTTGATGACAGTTGCAAAAGGCGAATCAACCATGGTGGAGACAGTTTTCGAAAATCGTTTCCAACACCTAGAAGAAATGCGTCGTATGGGCTTACACTCGGAGATTATCCGTGATACAGCTCGTATTGTTGGTGGGCAACCTTTGCAGGGAGCGGAAGTTCTTTCTACTGACCTTCGTGCCAGTGCAGCCTTGATTTTGACAGGTTTGGTAGCACAGGGAGAAACTGTAGTTGGTAAATTGGTTCACTTGGATAGAGGCTACTACCGTTTCCATGAGAAATTGGCGCAGTTAGGTGCTAAGATTCAGCGGATTGAGGCAAGTGATGAAGATGAATAAGAAATCAAGCTACGTAGTCAAGCGTTTACTTTTAGTCATCATAGTACTGATTTTAGGCGTTCTAGCCCTAGGAATCGGTTTAATGGTCGGTTATGGAATCTTGGGCAAGGGTCAAGATCCGTGGGCTATCCTGTCTCCAGCAAAATGGCAGGAATTGATTCATAAATTTACAGGAAATTAGGCTGGGAGACCAGCCTTTTTCTAAAGATAAGGAGAAATATGAACAAAAAAACAAGACAGACACTGATTGGTTTGCTAGTGTTATTGCTCTTATCTGCGGGGAGCTACTATATTAAGCAGACTGAACTAGGAAATCAGGCTGCTAAGACAAAAATGAGTCAGAAAAGTCAATCACCAGACGCGCCTGGTCAAGAATTGGCGGAAAGTGTCTTAACAGACGCAGTCAAAAGCCAAATAAAAGGGAGTCTGGAGTGGAACGGGGCTGGTGCTTTTATCGTCAATGGTAATAAAACAAACCTAAATGCCAAGGTTTCAAGTAAGCCCTACGCTGATAATAAGACAAAGACAGTGGGCAAGGAAACAGTGCCAACCGTAGCTAATGCCCTCTTGTCTAAGGCTACTCGCCAGTACAAGAATCGTGAAGAAACCGGGAATGGTTCGACTTCTTGGACTCCACCAGGTTGGCATCAGGTCAAGAATCTAAAGGGCTCTTATACCCATGCAGTCGATAGAGGTCACTTGTTAGGCTATGCCTTAATCGGTGGTTTGGATGGTTTTGATGCCTCGACAAGCAATCCTAAAAACATTGCTGTTCAGACAGCCTGGGCAAATCAGGCGCAGGCCGAGGATTCGACTGGTCAAAACTACTATGAAAGTAAGGTGCGTAAAGCCTTGGATAAAAACAAGCGTGTCCGTTACCGTGTAACCCTTTACTACGCTTCAAACGAGGATTTAGTTCCTTCAGCTTCACAGATTGAAGCCAAGTCTTCGGATGGAGAATTGGAATTCAATGTTCTAGTTCCCAATGTTCAAAAGGGACTTCAACTGGATTACCGAACTGGAGAAGTAACTGTAACTCAGTAAAATATGAAATAAACTCCTATGTCACTTGTGGATATAGGAGTTCTTTTCTGGACAATTTAAGTAGAACTAGAATAGACACTGATAAAAAATAATATGTACTGGACTAGATTTTGTGATATAATAAAGGATAAGATACTATTTTAGGAGAAGAACTATGGAAGACCCAAGTAGTCAGAATTTGTTGCTACAATTTGTTTTATTGTTTATCTTGACGATATTAAATGCCTTTTTCTCAGCCACAGAAATGGCCATGGTTTCTCTTAATCGTGCCCGAGTTGAACAAAAGGCGGAAGAAGGAGACAGACGCTACATCCGCCTGCTGAAGGTACTAGAAAATCCTAACCACTTTTTATCAACCATTCAGGTAGGAATCACCCTGATTACAATCTTATCAGGGGCGAGTTTAGCTGATACTCTAGGACGTGTGATTGCCTCTTGGCTTGGGAATGGCGAAACAGCACAAGCCGTGGCAACTTTTCTATCCTTGGCATTTTTGACCTATATTTCCATCGTTTTTGGGGAATTATATCCTAAGAGAATCGCTCTTAATCTAAAGGATGCCTTGGCCATTCGTACAGCGCCGGTTATCATTGGGATCGGAAAACTAGTCAGTCCTTTTGTTTGGCTTTTAGCTGCTTCGACCAATTTCTTGAGCCATTTGACTCCTATGTCATTCGATGATGCGGATGAAAAGATGACCCGTGATGAAATTGCCTATATGCTGACAAATAGTGAAGAAACATTGGATGCTGATGAGATTGAGATGCTACAAGGTGTCTTTTCGCTCGATGAACTGATGGCACGAGAGGTTATGGTTCCTCGAACGGATGCCTTTATGGTGGATATTCAGGATGATAGTCAAGCCATTATCCAAAGTATTTTAAAACAAAACTTTTCCCGTATACCAGTTTACGATGGGGATAAGGACAATGTGATTGGAATCATTCACACTAAGAGTCTCCTTAAGGCTGGTTTTGTGGACGGTTTTGATAACATTGTATGGAAGAAAATCTTACAAGATCCACTTTTTGTACCTGAAACTATTTTTGTGGATGACTTGCTAAAAGAATTGCGAAACACCCAAAGACAAATGGCAATCTTACTGGATGAATACGGCGGTATGGCTGGTTTGGTGACCTTGGAAGACCTTTTAGAGGAAATTGTTGGTGAAATTGATGATGAAACGGACAAGGCAGCAATAGATGTTCATCAGATTGGCGAGGATACCTACATTGTTCAAGGAACTATGACCCTCAATGATTTCAATAATTACTTTGATGTTGAACTGGAAAGTGATGACGTTGATACCATCGCTGGTTATTATTTGACAGGAGTTGGAACCATTCCGACGACTGAGAAACTCAGCTATGAATTGGTCAGCCAAAATAAACAACTTATCTTAACCAATGATAAAGTGAAAAATGGACGTGTTACCAAGGTAAAAGTCCAAATTACCGAAGTCGAAATAGAAGAAGAAACAGAGTAAACTAGAGGCTTTTGTCACCATGCGTGACGAAGCTTTTTTCAGTTGATTTCATGAGGGAATTATGTCATGGAAAGAACTTTGACCCAAACTCGCCCCAAAAGTTTTTTAAAGTTATACGTATTTATTCGAGGAAAAAGAAAAAAGCCCTTTAAATTGGGCTTTCTATTTAAATGAAACTTGATAAATCAAGTTATAGAAGGCGGTAGACGGATTTGAACCGACGATCAAGCTTTTGCAGAGCCGTGCCTTACCACTTGGCTATACCGCCTTAACGTTTATTATTATACCTTGAAAATCATTCTCAGTCAATAGTTTTTTTAGATTTTTTGTATGAATAAGCCTAAATATTCTGAAAATTCGTTTATTTTTCTTGAAACATCTTAAAATCTATGGTATAATCGATAATAACCTATACTTTATTACGAGGAGTGAAGAAATGAAAAAAAGTCAAGTGCTTGCTGTAGCAGGAGCTACCTTATTAGCGTCAGGAGTTCTAGCTGCGTGTTCAAACACTAGTTCAAATAATGCGAAACTAGCAAAAGATTACCAATATGTTTATCAAACAGATCCAGAAACCTTGGATTATATCGTCAGCAATATCGATTCAACATCATTCATCACAACAAATGCTGTAGATGGTTTGTTGGCTAACGATAAATATGGTAATCTGGTTCCTTCTATTGCTGAATCATGGACAGTTTCAAAAGATGGTTTGACGTATACCTATAAAATCCGTAAGGATGCTAAATGGGTGACAGCAGAGGGAGAAGAGTACGCTCCTGTCACTGCTAAAGACTTCGTTACTGGTTTGAAACATGCGGTAGATGGGAAATCAAAAGGACTTTCAATCGTTAGCTCTTCTATTAAGGGATTAGAAGCATATATTAAGGGTGAAACAAGCGATTTTTCAACCGTCGGAGTAAAAGCACTCGATGACCAAACACTAGAGTATACCTTGAACCAGCCAGAAACTTTCTGGAATGACAAGACCACTAGTGGTGTTTTGATGCCAGTTAATGAAGAATTCTTAGCTTCAAAAGGGGAAGGTTTTGGTTCTCCAACAGATGCTAACTCTATTCTTTATAACGGTCCATTTGTCTTGAAGGCTGTAACTCCTAAATCATCTATCGAGATGGCTAAAAATGATGCTTACTGGGATAAAGAAAATGTAAAAATTGAGAACGTTAAGTTCACTTTCTGGGATGGTAAGGATCAAGATGTAATTGCCAAAGGTTTTTCTGATGGTCAATATAGCAAGGCTCGTATCTTCCCTACAAGTTCTACATATGAAAAATATGCAGCTGATTTCAAAGATAACATTTACTTTAATGAACCAGGTGCGGGTGTTGCAACTGTCAGCTTGAACTATGGCCGTACAACCTATAACCACACTGCTAAGACAAGTGATGCCCAAAAGACATCTACTCAAAAAGCTTTGCTAAATAAGGAATTCCGTCAAGCCTTGAACTTTGCAGTCGATCGCAATTCTTACTCAGCTCAAACAAATGGTACTGATGGAGCGGCGGTAGCCATCCGTAATACATTTGCACCATATAATCTTCAAGTTGGTAAGAAAACATTTGGTGAATTGGTACAAGATAGCTTGGCTAAGACAAATTCTTCTACTTGGTCAAACGTATCTCTAGCAGATTCTCAAAATGGCCTTTACAATGAAGAAAAAGCTAAAGAAGTCTTTGCTAAAGCTAAATCAAGCCTACAAGCTGAAGGTGTTGAATTCCCAATCCACTTGGATGCCTTGGTTATCCAAGAATCAACAGCGGTTGTAAACCGTGTTCAATCATTGAAGCAATCAATTGAAAAAGTATTGGGCTCAGATAATGTTGTTGTAGACTTGCAACAAATGACTCAAGCAGAAGCTTTACCAATTTCATTTAGTGCTCCAACAGCTAAAGAGCAAGATTGGGATATCCACACCTTGCTAGGATGGAACCCTGACTATCAAGATCCTTCTACTTTCTTAGATCAGTTTGTCATCAAGGGAGGAAACACTCGCCTTTACCTTGGTATTGACCAAAACACGGATGCATCAGTAGTAAGCAAACTTGCTTTAGCTGACTATGGAAAATTACTTGATGATGCAAACAGCGAAAACCAAGATGTTCAAAAACGTTATGAAAAATACGCGGTAGCACAAGCTTGGTTGACTGACAATGCTTTGACAATTCCAGTAATGGCTTCTCCTAAAGAAACAGCCGTTTCATATGTTTCAAAAGTTCTACCATTTAGCTCATCATATTCTGAATCTGGTCTTAAAGGTGAAAATTCAGGATACTTGAAGTACACTGAAGTTGGTGAAAAAGCAATCACCAAAGAAGAGTATGAAAAAGCTCGTGAAAAATGGTTGAAAGAAAAAGCTGAATCAAATGAGAAAGCTCAAAAAGAATTGGCAAGTCATGTGAAGTAAATAATTTCTAATAGAACTTTCTCTCCATGAGGAGAAGGTTCTTTTGGGATTTTTAAAGGAAATAATATGAAAAAATATATTTTTATGCGTGTTTTGCGGTCATTGGTTTCGATTTTCTTAGTAACGACTTTGACCTACACGATTATCTATACCTTGGTTCCTCGAAAATTGATTTTCAAGCAGGATCCTAACTATAATAAAATTGCGACAACGGCTGATAAACGTGATAACTATGAAAATACTGTGTTTGAGCGTATGGGCTACATTGAGTATTACGATACTAAGGAGTTGCAAGAAAAGGCAAGTAGCATGGATTCTTCTGTAACAGTAGAGGCAAATGCGACCAATAAAGCTATTTATGAAAAGTACATCAATCAATTAGGTCATGGTTGGACTTTGGGAGAATTTACTGAAAGTGGTCAATTCTATGCTACTCGTGAAATTCCAATTTTTGAACGTGTTTTTCACTTCTATGTTAACTTGATTGACATTGACCATACAAATAAAATTCAAGACCCTGAAAATCCAGACTTGAAACGTTACCTTCGTTTCGAAAATGATCCAGCTATCGGTTGGTCATTGGTCGGTTCGGGTACTAAACATAAATATCTCTTGTACTTCAACAGTCAGTTCCCATTTGTGCATCAAAATTTTGTGAATATCAATTTAGGTGACTCTTACCCAACCTATGCTAATACACCAGTTCTTCAGGTTATTACTCAAGGTCAAGGACAAACCAAAACTGCTCAAGTTCAGTTCCCAACAGGTAAGAAAACGTCTTCTGTAAATATTTACTCGAGAACCTACAAGTCACCTAGTCAGGCTGACTCTCGTGAAGTAGCTAGCTATGGGAAAGATGATCCTTATACAGCGACTGAAAGTAATTACCAATATCCATCTATGATTGTCAGCTCTGCTATTGCTGGTTTGATTGGTTTGGTGATTTCTTATGCGATTGCCGTGCCACTTGGTTCAGCCATGGCTCGCTTCAAGAACACTTGGATCGATAGCTTCTCAACAGGGGCTTTGACCTTCTTGATGGCACTTCCAACAATCGCCCTTGTTTATATTGTTCGATTGCTTGGTTCCTCAATTGGTTTACCAGATTCATTCCCTATCTTAGGGGCTGGAGATTGGCGTTCTTACGTTTTACCAGCAGTCATCCTTGGTTTGTTGGGTGCTCCTGGTACAGCTATTTGGATTCGTCGTTACATGATTGACTTGCAATCTCAAGACTTTGTTCGTTTTGCTCGTGCAAAAGGTTTGTCTGAAAAAGAAATTTCAAACAAACACATCTTCAAAAATGCCATGGTTCCGCTGGTTTCAG
The DNA here is from genome assembly GCF_013277515.1 of Streptococcus sp. k-402. GTDB lineage: Bacteria > Bacillota > Bacilli > Lactobacillales > Streptococcaceae > Streptococcus. The sequence goes on from NZ_VMNB01000005.1 coordinate 72,281, forward strand.
GAATTCCTGGTGCCGTTATTGGGGTTATCGGTGGTGCAACCCTTACTGAAACAGTCTTTGCCTTCCCAGGTATGGGTAAAATGTTGATTGACTCTGTAAAAGCATCTAATAACTCTATGGTCGTTGGTCTTGTCTTCATCTTTACATGTATTTCTATCTTCTCCCTTCTTTTAGGAGATATTTGGATGACCATTATTGACCCACGTATTAAATTGACTGAGAAAGGAGGCAAATAATGTCTACAATCGATAAAGAAAAATTTCAGTTTGTAAAACGTGACGATTTTGCCTCTGAAACTATTGATGCGCCAGCATATTCTTACTGGAAGTCAGTGTTTAGACAATTTATGAAGAAAAAATCAACTGTAGTCATGTTGGGAATCTTAGTAGCCATCATTTTGATGAGTTTCATCTACCCAATGTTTTCTAAGTTTGATTTCAATGATGTCAGCAAGGTAAACGACTTTAGTGCTCGTTATATCAAGCCAAATGCTGAGCATTGGTTCGGTACTGACAGTAACGGTAAATCTCTCTTTGACGGTGTCTGGTTCGGAGCTCGTAACTCTATCCTCATTTCTGTGATTGCGACAGTGATTAACTTGGTTATCGGTGTTTTTGTCGGTGGTATTTGGGGTATTTCAAAATCAGTTGACCGCGTGATGATGGAAGTTTATAACGTCATCTCAAACATCCCATCTCTTTTGATTGTCATTGTCTTGACTTACTCAATCGGAGCTGGATTCTGGAATCTGATTTTTGCCATGAGTGTAACAACATGGATTGGAATTGCCTTCATGATCCGTGTGCAAATCTTGCGTTATCGTGATTTGGAATACAACTTGGCGTCACGTACTTTGGGAACACCGACCTTGAAGATTGTTGCCAAAAACATTATGCCACAATTGGTATCTGTTATTGTGACAACCATGACCCAAATGCTTCCAAGCTTTATCTCATACGAAGCCTTCTTGTCATTCTTCGGTCTTGGATTACCGATTACCGTACCAAGTTTGGGTCGTTTGATTTCAGATTATTCACAAAACGTAACAACTAATGCTTACTTGTTCTGGATTCCATTGACAACTCTTGTCTTGGTATCCTTGTCCCTTTTCGTAGTTGGTCAAAACTTAGCGGATGCTAGTGATCCACGTACACATAGATAGGAGTAGAAATGACAAAAGAAAAAAATGTAATTTTGACTGCTCGCGATATTGTCGTGGAATTTGACGTTCGTGACAAAGTATTGACAGCCATTCGCGGCGTTTCCCTTGAACTAGTTGAAGGAGAAGTATTAGCCTTGGTAGGTGAGTCAGGATCAGGAAAATCTGTTTTGACAAAGACCTTCACAGGTATGCTCGAAGAAAATGGTCGCATTGCCCAAGGTAGTATTGACTACCGTGGTCAAGATTTGACAGCTCTATCTTCTCACAAAGATTGGGAACAAATTCGTGGTGCTAAGATTGCGACTATCTTCCAAGATCCAATGACTAGTTTGGACCCAATTAAAACAATTGGTAGTCAGATTACAGAAGTTATTGTAAAACACCAAGGAAAAACAGCCAAAGAAGCGAAAGAATTGGCCATTGACTACATGAATAAGGTTGGGATTCCAGATGCAGATAGACGTTTTGATGAATACCCATTCCAATATTCTGGAGGAATGCGTCAACGTATCGTTATTGCGATTGCCCTTGCCTGCCGACCTGATGTCTTGATCTGTGATGAGCCAACAACTGCCTTGGATGTGACTATTCAAGCTCAGATTATTGATTTGCTGAAATCTTTACAAAACGAGTATCATTTTACAACAATCTTTATCACCCACGACCTTGGTGTGGTAGCAAGTATTGCGGATAAGGTAGCGGTTATGTATGCAGGAGAAATCGTTGAGTATGGAACTGTTGAGGAAGTCTTCTATGACCCTCGCCATCCATATACATGGAGTCTCTTGTCTAGCTTGCCTCAGCTTGCTGATGATAAAGGGGATCTTTACTCAATCCCAGGAACACCTCCGTCGCTTTATACTGACCTGAAAGGGGATGCCTTTGCCTTGCGCTCTGACTATGCAATGCAGATTGACTTCGAACAAAAAGCTCCTCAATTCTCAGTATCAGAGACACATTGGGCTAAAACTTGGCTTCTTCATGAGGATGCTCCAAAAGTAGAAAAACCAGCTGTGATTGCAAATCTCCACGATAAGATCCGTGAAAAAATGGGATTTGCCCATCTGGAAGACTAGGAGGAAGGAAATGTCTGAAAAATTAGTAGAAATCAAAGATTTAGAAATTTCCTTCGGTGAAGGAAGTAAGAAGTTTGTCGCAGTTAAAAATGCTAACTTCTTTATCAACAAGGGAGAAACTTTCTCGCTTGTAGGTGAGTCCGGTAGTGGGAAAACAACTATTGGTCGTGCGATAATCGGTCTCAATGATACAAGTAATGGAGATATCATTTTTGAAGGTCAAAAGATTAATGGTAAGAAATCGCGTGAACAAGCTGCAGAATTGATTCGTCGTATCCAGATGATTTTCCAAGACCCTGCGGCAAGTTTGAATGAACGTGCGACTGTTGATTATATTATTTCTGAAGGTCTTTACAATCATCATCTGTTCAAAGATGAAGAAGAACGTAAAGAGAAAGTTAAAAATATTATCCGTGAAGTGGGGCTTCTTGCTGAGCACTTGACTCGTTACCCTCATGAGTTCTCAGGTGGTCAACGTCAACGTATCGGTATTGCCCGTGCCTTGGTCATGCAACCAGATTTTGTTATTGCGGATGAGCCCATTTCAGCCTTGGACGTTTCTGTACGTGCCCAAGTCTTGAACTTGCTTAAAAAATTCCAAAAAGAGCTCGGTTTGACCTATCTCTTTATCGCCCATGATTTGTCGGTCGTTCGCTTTATTTCAGATCGTATCGCAGTTATTTACAAGGGTGTTATTGTAGAGGTTGCAGAGACAGAAGAATTGTTTAACAATCCAATTCACCCATATACTCAAGCCTTACTTTCAGCGGTACCAATTCCAGATCCAATCTTGGAACGTAAGAAGGTCTTGAAGGTTTATGATCCAAGTCAACACGACTATGAGACTGATAAGCCGTCTATGGTTGAAATCCGTCCAGGTCACTATGTTTGGGCTAACCAAGCCGAATTGGCGCGTTATCAACAAGGATTAAACTAATAATGGTTTTATAATTTCCATGTCAATTTTTATGGAAATTATAAACCTTTTTTTGTTGGACTGATTTGAAAAACTTTGAAAGCATCCTGAAAGAATTTTCGAAAAATTTTAAAATATTCTGAAATATTCTTGACAGGTGATGAAAAAGGTGGTAAGATAGGAAACATCAAAAAAGAAAGCAGAAAAAGAAATGAATAAGAAACAAGCTGTAACGATGAATCAAAACTTTTACTTTAGCTACTTTAGATAGTGTTTGTAGACATGTCACCATGGATGCAAACAGTTCAAGCAATTTGTTTGTATCTATGTGGCTAAGATTTTTGATTATGGTCCATATAGATGAATATCTAAATGGACTAGCTAAGTTATAACTTGTTAGATTATTTCAAGCATCCGTTTAGGTATTATCTAGGCGGTTTTTTGTTTTATACTCTTCGAAAATCAAATTCAAACCACGTCAACGTCGCCTTGCCGTACTCAAGTACAGCCTGCGGCTAGTTTCCTAGTTTGCTCTTTGATTTTCATTGAGTATTATCTTTTCTGAGAAGGAGTTTCATTATGAAAGTTGTTCGAAAATTACTAGCCCCCCTCTTGGTAGTGGGGATTCTCTTGACCTCTCTGATTAGTTTGCATCAGTTGAAGGCAGATAAGAAAAAAGATGTGTTTCGTATCGGTATTTCGCAATTTATTACCCACCAGTCCTTAGACGCTACTAGAGAAGGATTTGTGGATGAACTGGCCAAGCAAGGCTATATTGAAGGGAAAAATATTGAGATTGATTTGCAAAATGCACAGGGAGAACAACGAAATCTAAAAACGATTTCCCAGCAACTAGCAGAATCTAGTGATGTCGTTCTAGCTATCGCAACGCCTTCTGCTCAGAGCTTGGCCAATACAACACAAACGACACCTGTTATCTTTTCAGCGGTAACAGATCCTGTCAGTGCCAAGTTAGTTGAGTCAAGAGAGCATCCTGGGGGCAATGTAACTGGGACAAGCGATCAGTCATCAGATGCCATTTCAACCCAAATCAATTTGATAAAGAAAGTGTTGCCAAAAGCTAAAACGATTGGAATCCTCTATACTCAGAGCGAGCCAAACTCGGTTGTCCAAAAGGATGAAGCTAAGCGCCTTCTGGAAGAAAAAGGCTTTACCGTTGTTGAAAAAACAATCTTGGACAGTAATAACGTCAAGGCTGCTGCAGAAAGCTTGATGGCAGAGGTGGATATGGTTTTTGTACCAACGGATAATATCATTTCATCAACCATGGAAACAGTCAAGCAGGTTTCTATTAAACACAAGGTTCCAGTATTTGGTGGTTCAACAGAAATGGTTGCGGTTGGTGGCTTGTATAACTACGGAACCAATTATGAAGAATTGGGAAGACAGACAGCTCGCATGCTGGTTCGTGTCTTAAAGGGTGAGAAGCCAGAAAATATAGCAGTTGAGTTGCCTGAAAAACTGGAATTGCATACCAATCAAGAAATGGCAGATGCATTGGGAATTGATATTAGTAAGTTAGAAAGCAAGGAATAAGGAGATTTAAGATGAATTTTGTATTATCTAGTTTATCAGAAGGTTTGTTGTGGTCGATTATGGCTATTGGGGTCTACTTGACTTTCCGTATTTTGGATATTGCGGATATGACTGCTGAGGGAGCCTTTCCTCTGGGGGCAGCAGTCGTTGTATCACAGATACAGGCAGGGACAAATCCTTGGATTGCGACCGTACTTGCTTTGCTGGCAGGTATGGTAGCAGGTCTGGTATCAGGAATGCTCCACACCAAGATGAAAATTCCAGCTCTCTTGACAGGTATTGTGACCTTGACAGGGCTTTATTCAATCAATATTAAAATCATGGGAAGCGTGCCCAATCTTTCCTTGGGAGATTCTTCAACTGTCTTTAAACAATTGGCGAGCTTAGGGCTGACAACTGAAGAAGCTGTTTTCTCATTCAGTTTGGCCTGTCTCTTACTTGTTTGTTTGGTCTTGACTCTTTTGATGAAAACAGAGATTGGCTTGGTCTTGCGTTCGACTGGAGACAATATTCCGATGAGTGAGGCCAATGGGGTCAATGTAGACACCATGAAGATTGTTGGTTACATGATTTCAAACGGCTTGATTGCCCTATGTGGTTCCTTGTTTGCCCAAAATGATGGATTTTCAGATGTGACTTCTGGGACAGGAACCATTGTTGTTGGTTTGAGTGCAGTGATTATTGCGGAAGTCTTGATTCACGACTTGACCATTGGAGGTCGCTTGTTATCCATCGGAATCGGTGCTATTGTATACCGTTTGATTATTTTAAATATCTATGAAATTCCAAATCTAGATCAAAACTTAGTTCGTCTCTTTAATGCAATCTTGCTCGCCTTGGTTTTATTTGCACCAGAATTGCAAAAGAGATCAAAGATTCGTGGTCTGAAATTGAGAAATGAATAGGAGGAGAAAGTTATGGTAAGTTTGTTAACACTTGAAAATATTCACAAAACATTTGAAGCAGGGACGGTCAATGAGAACCATGTCCTCAAAGGATTAGATTTAGAAGTTGAAGAGGGAGATTTTATCTCTGTTATCGGTGGAAATGGAGCAGGGAAATCCACTTTGATGAATATCTTGGCTGGCAATCTATCGGTGGATGAAGGGGACCTTCTACTGGCAGGCAAATCCATTAAAAATCTGAGTGTAAGAAAGAGAGCCAAGGATATCGCCCGTGTTTTTCAAGATCCGAAGATGGGGACAGCTTCTCGTTTGACGATTGAGGAGAATATGGCTATTGCCTTGAGACGCGGGCAGAAGAGAGGGCTTGGCTGGGGTGTGAAGGAGAAGGACAGAATCCAGTTCCAAGAAGCCCTGAGAGAGTTGAATATTGGCCTTGAAAACCGCTTGAAAGTGGATACTCAATATCTCTCAGGAGGGCAAAGACAGGCTTTGACCCTAGTCATGGCAGCTCTGGTGAAACCCAAACTTTTGCTTTTGGATGAACATACTGCGGCACTTGACCCGAAAACTAGTCAAATGGTGATGGATTTGACGCAAAAGATTGTGGAACACCATCAGTTGACGACTTTGATGATTACCCATGATATGAACCATGCGATTGAGTATGGTAATCGTCTCATTATGCTCTATCAAGGCAAGATAGTGGTGGATGTTAAGGGAGAGGAGAAAAAGCATCTGACAGTTGAAGATCTCATGCATCTCTTCCAGAAAAATAGTGGGCAAAGTCTGGTCAGTGATGAATTAGTTTTGGGATAAAGAAAAAGGCTGAGATCTGGTGTCTCAGTCTTTTATTAGTACAAATGGATAGGCAGAAATATGAAATTGATACTCTTCGAAGATCTCTTTAAACCACGTCAGCTCTATCTGCAACCTCAAAACAGTGTTTTGAGCAGCATGCGGCTAGCTTCCTAGTTTGCTATTTGATTTTCATTGAGTATAAAGTCAGTAAGGAGCCCTCTTTCGTAGAAAAGCAGGGTTCTTTTTGCTGTCTATTCCCTCCCTGAAAGCGTAAAACAAACTGGTCAGGGTGGCTAGTTTGTGGTATAATGAAAGAGACTCAAAAAGAAACAGGAGAAAAATGATGGATTTACTATTAGCAATTGTATTGATTGTGCTAGCTTTTCTAGGAGGAGCTCTTGGAGGAATGTACTTGGTTCGTAAGCAAATTGAAAAAGAATTCGCTGACAACCCACGTTTGAATGCTGAAGCAGTTCGTACTCTTTTGAGTGCAAATGGTCAAAAACCAAGCGAAGCTAAGGTACAACAAGTTTACCACCAAATCATCCGCCAACAAAAGGCAGCCCTTGCTAACAATAAAAAGAAAAAATAAATAAGGAAAAGTCTGGGATGAAAGTTCCAGACTTCTCACTATGTTAGCTAAGGGTTTAGGGATGAGACTTTTTCCTTGCATTCTATTGATATTTGATTATGATTAAGAGAGATAGTTGTTGATCAGGCTGTCATTCAGTTCATAGAGACAAGTAATCATAATGAGCTATCAATCAGAAAAAAGACTAGAAAGAAGACTGTATGGATAATCGACCGATTGGTTTTTTGGATTCGGGTGTCGGGGGCTTGACCGTTGTGCGCGAGCTCATGCGCCAGCTTCCCCATGAAGAAATCGTCTATATTGGAGATTCGGCACGGGCGCCTTACGGGCCCCGTCCTGCTGAGCAAATTCGTGAATATACTTGGCAGTTGGTCAACTTTCTTTTGACCAAGGATGTCAAAATGATTGTCATTGCTTGTAATACTGCGACTGCGGTCGTCTGGGAAGAAATCAAGGCTCAACTAGATATTCCTGTCTTGGGTGTGATTTTGCCAGGAGCTTCGGCAGCAATCAAGTCCAGCCAAGGTGGGAAAATCGGAGTGATTGGAACACCCATGACGGTACAATCAGACATCTACCGTCAGAAAATCCATGATTTGGATCCGGACTTACAGGTGGAGAGTTTGGCCTGTCCCAAGTTTGCTCCCTTGGTGGAGTCGGGTGCCCTGTCAACCAGTGTCACCAAGAAAGTGGTCTATGAAACCCTACGTCCCTTGGTTGGAAAGGTAGATAGCCTGATTTTGGGTTGTACCCATTATCCGCTTCTCAGACCTATTATTCAAAATGTTATGGGGCCCAAGGTTCAACTTATCGATAGTGGGGCAGAGTGCGTACGGGACATTTCAGTCTTACTCAATTATTTTGAAATCAATCGTGGTCGCGATGCTGGACCACTTAATCACCGTTTTTACACAACAGCCAGCAGCCAAAGTTTTGCACAAATTGGTGAAGAATGGCTTGAAAAAGAGATTCATGTGGAGCATGTAGAATTATGACAAATAAAATTTATGAATACAAGGATGAACAGGACTGGTATGTCGGGTCCTATGGTATTTTTGGTGGCGTCCGGACGTTGACGGATGATGATTTGGATTTTCCTCTATTGGAGTTTGCCCAAAGATTTCGAGATGAGGATCGAGGTTTTCCTGTTTCTGTTACTGTTTTACGCTATGGTTCTCTCTACCGTTTATTGTCTTTTGTGGTAGATATCCTCAACCAAGAAATGGGACGAAATGTGGAAGTCATCCAACGTCAGGGGGCTTTTCTCTTAGTTGAAAATGGGCAACTCCTGCATGTAGAATTGCCTAAAGAAGGTGTTGATGTAGAAGTATTCTTTGAGACAAGCAAGGTCAGAGAAACCTTGTTGATTGCGACTCGAAACGAAGGCAAGACCAAAGAGTTCCGAGCTATCTTTGATAAGTTAGGCTACGATGTGGAAAATCTTAATGACTATCCTGACTTGCCTGAAGTAGCTGAAACAGGCATGACCTTCGAAGAAAATGCCCGTCTCAAGGCAGAAACCATTTCTCAATTAACGGGCAAGATGGTTTTGGCAGATGACTCAGGTCTCAAAGTCGATGTCCTTGGTGGCTTGCCAGGTGTCTGGTCAGCTCGTTTCGCAGGAGTGGGAGCTACTGACCGTGAAAACAATGCCAAACTCTTGCACGAATTGGCCATGGTCTTTGAACTCAAGGACCGCTCGGCTCAATTCCATACAACCCTAGTCGTAGCCAGTCCCAACAAGGAAAGCTTGGTTGTTGAAGCAGACTGGCCTGGCTACATTAACTTTGAACCTAAGGGTGAAAATGGCTTTGGCTATGACCCTCTCTTCCTTGTAGGAGAGACAGGCAAGTCCTCAGCTGAATTAACCCTTGAAGAAAAAAATAGTCAATCTCACCGTGCCTTAGCCGTTAAGAAACTTTTGGAGGTATTTCCATCATGGCAAAGCAAACCATCATTGTAATGAGCGATTCCCATGGAGATAGCTTGATTGTGGAAGAAATCCGTGATCGCTATGTGGGCAAAGTTGATGCCGTTTTTCATAACGGTGATTCTGAACTGCGTCCTGATTCTCCCCTTTGGGAAGGCATCCGTGTTGTTAAAGGGAACATGGACTTTTATGCCGGCTATCCAGAACGTTTGGTGACTGAGCTTGGTTCGACCAAGATTATCCAAACTCATGGTCACTTGTTTGATATCAATTTCAACTTTCAAAAGTTGGACTACTGGGCTCAGGAAGAAGAGGCCGATATTTGCCTCTATGGTCACTTGCATGTGCCAAGTGCTTGGATGGAAGGCAAGACCCTCTTTCTAAATCCAGGTTCCATCAGTCAACCACGTGGGAGCATCAGAGAATGTCTCTATGCTCGTGTGGAGATTGATGACAGTTATTTTAAAGTGGACTTTTTGACACGAGACCATGAGGTGTATCCGAGCTTATCCAAGGAGTTTAGCCGATGATTGCCAAGGAGTTTGAGACTTTCTTGTTGGGACAAGAAGAAACTTTTTTGACTCCTGCTGAAAATCTAGCTGTGTTGATTGATACCCACAATGCGGATCATGCGACCCTCTTGCTCAGTCAGATGACCTATACCCGTGTTCCTGTTGTGACAGATGAAAAACAGTTTGTTGGGACGATTGGGCTCAGAGATATTATGGCTTACCAGATGGAGCATGACTTGAGTCAAGAAATCATGGCAGATACGGATATTGTTTACATGACGAGAACGGACGTAGCGGTCGTCTCGCCTGATTTTACTATTACGGAGGTCTTGCACAAGCTGGTAGATGAGTCTTTCTTGCCAGTTGTGGATGCGTCTGGTATTTTCCAAGGAATTATCACGCGCAAGTCTATCCTCAAGGCAGTGAATGCCCTCTTGCATGACTTTAGTAAGGACTATGAGATTCGATGCAAATGAGAGATAGGATTTCAGACTTTTTAGAAGAAAAGCAGGGCTTGTCTACCAATTCTAAGCAGTCCTATAAGTATGATCTGGAGCAATTTTTAGACATTGTAGGTGAGCGGATTTCTGAGACTAGTCTCAAGATTTACCAAGCCCAGCTAGCCAATCTAAAAATCAGCGCCCAGAAGCGAAAGATTTCGGCCTGTAACCAATTTCTCTACTTTCTCTATCAAAAAGGAGAAGTGGATAGCTTTTACCGCTTAGAATTAGCCAAACAAGCTGAAAAGAAGACCGCAAAACCAGAAATTCTAGGCCTAGACTCTTTTTGGCAGGAAAGTAATTATCCAGAGGGTCGCTTGCTAGCGCTCTTAATCCTAGAAATGGGACTCTTGCCGAGTGAGATTTTAGCTCTCAAGGTTGAGGATATCAATCTGGATTTTCAGGTGTTGCGAATCCAGAAGGCTTCCCAACAGAGGATTGTCACCATTCCTACGACCTTGCTGTTAGAATTGGAACCCTTGATGGGCCAGACCTACCTCTTTGAAAGGGGAGGGAAAGCCTATTCTCGTCAGTGGGCCTTTCGTCAGCTAGAGTCCTTTGTCAAGGAGAAAGGGTTTCCATCCTTATCAGCTCAAGCCTTGCGGGAACAGTTCATTCTACGACAAATTGAAAACAAGGTCGATTTGTACGAAATTGCAAAAAAATTAGGATTAAAAACAGTCCTGACCTTAGAAAAATATAGATAATGGATATTAAATTAAAAGATTTTGAAGGGCCCTTGGACTTGCTCTTGCACCTGGTTTCTAAGTACCAGATGGATATCTACGATGTGCCTATTACGGAAGTTATCGAACAGTATCTAGCCTATGTCTCAACCCTTCAGGCTATGCGTCTGGAAGTGACGGGTGAGTATATGGTTATGGCCAGTCAGCTCATGTTGATCAAGAGCCGCATGCTCTTGCCAAAGGTAGCAGAAGTGACAGACTTGGAGGATGACCTAGAGCAGGATCTTCTCTCTCAAATCGAAGAATACCGCAAGTTCAAGCTCTTGGGGGAGCACTTGGAAGCCAAGCACCAAGATCGGGCCCAGTACTATTCCAAAGCACCGACAGAATTGATTTACGAAGATGCGGAGCTTGTGCATGACAAGACGACCATTGACCTCTTTTTGGCTTTTTCAAATATCCTAGCCAAGAAAAAAGAGGAGTTTGCACAGAATCACACGACTATCTTGCGGGATGAGTATAAGATTGAGGATATGATGGTCATCGTGAAAGAGTCCATGACTGGACGAGATCAATTGCGCTTGCAGGATTTGTTTAAGGAAGCCCAGAATGTCCAAGAGGTCATCACCCTCTTTTTGGCAACCCTAGAGTTAATCAAAACCCAGGAGCTGATTCTTGTGCAAGAGGAGAGTTTCGGAGATATTTATCTCATGGAAAAGAAGGAAGAAAGTCAAGTGGCCCAAAGCTAGACTTGATAGAGAGGAAAGATGAGTACTTTAGCAAAAATAGAAGCGCTCTTGTTTGTAGCGGGTGAAGATGGGATTAGAGTCCGCCAGTTAGCTGAACTCCTCTCTCTGCCACCGACAGGCATCCAACAGAGTTTAGAAAAATTAGCTCAGAAGTATGAAAAGGACCCAGATTCCAGTTTGGCTCTGATTGAGACAGGGGGCGCTTATAGATTGGTGACCAAACCTCAATTTGCAGAGATTTTGAAGGAATACTCTAAGGCACCTATCAACCAGAGTTTATCTCGGGCTGCCCTTGAGACCTTGTCCATCATTGCTTACAAACAGCCCATCACACGGATAGAGATTGATGCCATCCGTGGGGTCAACTCGAGTGGAGCCTTGGCAAAGTTGCAGGCTTTTGACTTGATTAAAGAAGACGGGAAAAAAGAAGTGTTGGGTCGTCCCAACCTCTATGTGACTACAGATTATTTCCTAGATTACATGGGGATAAACCATTTAGAAGAATTACCAGTGATTGATGAGCTTGAGATTCAAGCCCAAGAAAGCCAATTATTTGGTGAAAGGATAGAAGAAGATGAGAATCAATAAGTATATTGCCCACGCAGGTGTGGCCAGTAGGAGAAAAGCAGAAGAGCTGATCAAGCAAGGTTTGGTGACGGTTAACGGCCAAGTGGTACGTGAACTAGCAACGACCATCAAGTCAGGCGACAAGGTCGAAGTTGAAGGCCAGCCTATCTACAACGAAGAAAAGGTTTACTATCTGCTTAACAAACCACGCGGTGTCATTTCCAGTGTGACAGATGACAAGGGGCGTAAGACTGTTGTCGACCTCTTGCCTAACGTGAAGGAGCGCATCTACCCTGTAGGTCGTTTGGATTGGGATACATCAGGAGTTTTGATTTTGACTAATGATGGGGATTTTACGGATGAGATGATTCACCCTCGTAATGAGATTGACAAGGTTTATGTCGCGCGTGTTAAAGGTGTGGCCAATAAGGATAATCTCCGCCCCTTAACCCGTGGACTTGAGATTGATGGTAAGAAAACCAAACCAGCTGTCTATGAGATTTTCAAAGTTGATCCAGTCAAAAACCGCTCTGTGGTGCAGTTGACCATCCATGAAGGGCGTAACCACCAGGTTAAAAAGATGTTTGAAGCTGTCGGTCTCCAAGTGGACAAGTTGTCACGAACTCGTTTCGGACATCTAGACTTGACAGGACTCCGTCCAGGAGAATCCCGTCGTCTTAATAAAAAAGAAATCAGCCAACTACACACCATGGCTGTAACCAAGAAATAATGAAACGAATTTTAATAGCGCCTGTGCGCTTTTACCAACGTTTTATCTCACCAGCCTTTCCACCCTCTTGTCGCTTTGAGCCGACTTGTTCCAACTACATGATTGAGGCTATTGAAAAACATGGCTTCAAGGGTGTTTTGATGGGCTTGGCTCGAATTTTACGTTGCCATCCTTGGTCGAAAACAGGTAAGGACCCCGTCCCAGACCATTTTTCCCTTAAACGGAATCAAGAAGAAAAATGAGGCTAGGTAAAAATATTTTAGTGAAATGATAAAAACGCATCCTATCAGGTTTGAGTGAGCTTGATAGGATGCGTTTTATCATGTAAAGATGTTAGTTGATACTCAATGAAAATCAAAGAGCAAACTAGGAAACTAGCCGCAGGCTGTACTTGAGTACGGCAAGGCGACGTTGACGTGGTTTGAATTTGATTTTCGAAGAGTATGAGTTTGAAGTTGCTTATTTCAAGCCTTTTTGTGCGTCTTCAATCATGAGTTTTGTTGATTCAAGACCGCCTCCGCTTAGATACCAGAGGTCTGGTGTGAGTTGGATAATTTTACCATTTTTAGCGGCAGGTGTTTCAGCGATAAGGGCATTTTCTAGGACACCGTCGTTGCTAGAGTTGTCCCCACCGATGGCAAGGGTACGGTTGATGACAAAGAGGATGTCAGGGTTGATTTCTTTGACACTTTCAAAGCTGACTTCTTGTCCGTGGCGAGAATCTTCAAATTGAGTATCAGTTGGCTTGAATTTCAAGGTTTGGTACAAGAAAGAGAAACGAGATTGGGCACCAAAGGCAGCCATTTTTCCTTCGTTGAGGAGGATAGCAAGGGCTTTTTTGTCAGAGCTTTCATTTTTAGTAGCGACTTCTTGGATGCTCTTGTCTAGCTTGGCCAATTCTTCCTTGGCTTTCTGTGTACCTGTTTCGCTGAAGGCGCTTGCTAGGGATTCGATATTAGTCTTGGTAGAAGTCCAGTAGTCATCTTTGCTTGCTTGGAAGAGAACAGTCGGAGCGATTTCGTTGAACTTATCTACGAATTTTTGGGTACGTGGTGAAGCGATAATTAGGTCTGGTTCAAGAGCAGCAAGGGCTTCTAGGTCTGGCTCAACCATAGAACCAACATTTTTAACTTTTCCAGCTAGGTCTTTAAGATAAGTCGGAACAGTTTTTGTAGGCATTCCGACGATATTCTTTTCAAAACCTAAAGCGCGAATAGTATCCGCAGCACCGAGGTCAAAGGTCACAATCTTTTCAGGGACTTTTGAAAGTGTGACTACACCTAGTGAACTTTTAATGGTTACCTCTGTTGGAGCAGAGCTGCTTGTCTCCGTCTGGCTTGTGCTTGAGTTTGTACTACATGCACCAAGTAGGAGCAAGAAGCTGGCCACTAGGGCAGCGAGATAAAGTTTAAGGGATGTTTTCATGATTTCTCCTTTTTAAAATGTGATAACGATTTATGGAGTCTCTAGGTTTTTTTGACTAAGAGACAAAATTTCTTCTAACTCGAGTTTCTATGTTACTAGCTATAGATACAGATCTTTTTGCCATTGATATCAGCCAGCGTGATAGGAATCTCATAAAGTTGACTGAGCAGGTCAGCCTGCATGATCTGATTTGTGGTTCCCTTGCTAAAGACTTGACCGTCCTTGAAGGCAACAATTTCATCCGCATACTGACTGGCCATGTTGATATCGTGGAGGACGATGATAATGGTCTTTCCGAGTTCCTCCACCAGTCGCTTGAGAATCTGCATCATGCTGACGCTTTGCTTGATATCGAGATTGTTGAGCGGTTCGTCTAGCAAGATAAAGTCTGTATCTTGGGCTAGTACCATGGCGATAAAGACCCGCTGGAGCTGGCCTCCAGACAGGCTATCGATGTAGCGGTCTTTTAAGTTTATCAGTTCCAGATAGTTCAGAGTTTCTCGAATTTTTTCCCAGTCTTCTTCTCTCAGGCGTCCTCGGCTGTAGGGAAAACGTCCAAAGCTGACCAGTTCTTCAACGGTTAATTTTGCCTGGTAATTGATCTTCTGCTTTAGGATGGTCAGTTCTTGGGCTAGTTCTTGCGAATTCCAACTCTCGATTTCACGACCTTTGATACTGAGAATTCCCTGATCTTTCTTGGTCAGTCTGCTCATGATGGAGAGGAGAGTCGATTTTCCAGCACCATTTGGACCAATGAAGGCTGTCAGTTTCTGAGGACTGACTTCAAGCGAAATGCCTTGCAAAATATCCTGTTTTTGAATGGATTTGTCAATGTTTTCCAGTTTCACTGACGCGCCCTCCTGTAGAGTAAGATAAAGAATAAGAGACCACCTACGCTCTCGATAATCATACTGATGCGAATTTCCAGCGCAAAAACTCGTTCGATGAGGGCTTGCCCCAAGGTCAAACTGATAAATCCGACCAGAATGGCCACGATAAAGAGCAACTTGTGCCGATAGTCTTTGACAATCAGGTAGGTGAGGTTAACCAGCATAAAGCCGAAGAAGGCCATAGGCCCTACCAAGGCAGTGGCCGTTGAAGTTAAAAGTACGATGCCCCAGAGGAGCTTTTTCTGTTCTTTTTCAACATCGAGTCCCAATATCTGAGCTGTTTCTCTTTGTAGGTGCAAGACATCCAGAATGACTGCTTTTCGAAAGAAAAAGATTGTCAAAGCAAGGATGATCAGAGAGCCGATGGCTAGGATGGGAGTATTGAGATGTTGAAAGGAGGCAAAGAGACTGTTCTGCAGTTTATCGTATTCGTTTGGATCCATTAGGACCTGGAGGAAGGTACTGATATTTCGAAAGAGACTTCCGAAGGCTAGACAGATCAGCAGGATGAAGACCAGATCTTGTTTCATCAGTGTCTTCAAGTAGCCTTGCAAGGCGAGAAAGAAGAGGGATTGGACGAGAAGTAAGATTAGGAATTCTAAGATAGGAGACTTGCCAAGTTGAAGAAACTTACTTTCAAAAACCAGTAGCAGAGTTTGCAGTAGGACGTAGAAGGATTCGATTCCTAAAATACTAGGCGTCAGGAAGCGATTTTCCGTTAGGGTTTGAAAACTAATAGTCGAAATCCCAGTCGCGATGGCTACCAAGAGATAAACGATGATCTTTTGGGAACGCAACTTCCAAGCAAAGGATGACAAGTGAGTGATGGGCCAAAAGTAGAGAAGACAAGCTCCGATGGCCAGAATAATGAGAAGCCAGAAGAGCTTGGTATGTTTGCTTTTAGACTGCATCTCTTCGTCCCCCTCTCCATAGAAGTAGGATAAAGACGAGGCTACCAATGATTCCTAGTAGAAGACTGACAGACAGTTCATAGGGCCGAATTAGAACTCGGGATAGGATATCGCAGGCCAGAACTAGATTGGCACCGACTAGTGCGACCATGAGTTTGGTTTGACTCAAATTATCTCCATAGCGCTTGCGGACAAGATTGGGAACGATGACTCCGAGAAATGGCAAGCCACCCACGGTAATCATGGTGACACTAGTCGTTAGCGCCACCAGAAAGAGGGCCAGTTTTTCAAGTAGGGAGTAAGAAATCCCCAAACTTTCACTGGTTTCTTTTCCTAGATTCATGATGGTAAAAGTTTGGGATAATTTCCAAACGGCTATCAGGATAATGAGCCCTAAGAAAAGCCATTCATACTGATGAGTCTGAATCATGGAGAAGGAGCCCTGGGTCCAAGCTGTCATACTCTGAACCAGATTGAAACGGTAGGCGACAACTTCTGTCACAGAACCGATAATTCCACTATAGATGATCCCAATCAGAGGCAACATCCACCTTTCCTTTATAGTAAAAATGGTCATAAAGGCTAGGAAGAAGAGAGTAAGTACGATGGATGAAACAAAAGCGAAGAGCATCTTTTGGGTCAGACTAGCCGACGGAAAGACAAAGAGGCTCAATACCATTCCCAGTTTGGCGGCTTCAGTGGTCCCAACTGTACTTGGAGCAGCAAACTGATTTTGAGTGATAGTCTGCATGAGAAGTCCTGCCATACTCATACTAGAGGCAGTCAGAAGAATACTGATGGTTCTTGGAAGACGGGACTCTTGAAAGAGAAGCCAAGTTTCATGATCCAGAGCAAAGAGTTTTCCCCATGAAAAATCACTGGTCCCAATGCTAATAGAGAGAAAGACTAGGAGTAGAAGTAAGCCAATTAAATAATGAGAAAGTTTCATACCCTATCCTTTCATGTAGATTTGGTACCGAAAGATACCTGCGGATATTACTGTAACATGATTTATTTAATCTGTCAATAAATTTTCTGACAATTTAATGAATAAAACAAGGAGAGAGCGCCAAGGCTTTCTCCTCTGTTTTCCTATTCCAAAATGTTTTTGCCTTCTTTAACACGCCAATGATAATCCGATAAAATAATATCTTCAAGGGAGTAGCTAGCCTTCCAATCAAGATATTGTTTAGCTTTTGAGGCGTCTGCTAGGACGCTAGCTGGGTCACCAGCACGACGCGCAACAATCTCGTGTGGGATTTTTTGATTCAGTAATTCTTCAGCAGTTTTAAAGATTTCTTTGACGGTATAGCCTTTTTCAGTTCCTAAGTTAAAGATTTGAGAAGAACTGTCTTCTTGAAAGAGGTAATTCATCCCTTTAACGTGAGCCTGTGCAAGATCCAAGACATGAATGTAATCTCGAATACATGAACCATCACGTGTATCGTAGTCATCTCCAAATATTTTCAGGCTATCATTTTGTCCCAATGCGGTCTTATTGATATTGGGAATAATATGAGTTGGATTTTTTACACGCAGACCGTTTGAAGCATCCATTTCAGCCCCAGCAACATTAAAGTAACGGAAAATAACATATTTCCAGTCGTAGCGATTGGCCATCCAGTAAATCATTCGTTCGCCCATCAGTTTTGTCTCTGCATAAGGGTTGACAGGGTCGAGTAGGGTATCTTCAGTTGCAGGCTTGTCAATACAGTTATTACCATAGAGGGAAGCAGTCGAAGAGAACATGATTTTTTGAATGCCAACTTCAGATAAGACTTTGAGAACTTGGTTCATACCAGCAACATTGGCAGTGAAGTATTTACTTGGATTTTCAATACTTTCGCTTACAACAATTTCACCTGCACAATGGAGAACAGCATCAATCTGATTTTCTTCTAAGTAAGTTTTTAGGACACTAGAATCATAAACATCCAGTTGTTTAAAGCTAGCACGACTATCTACAGCCGCTCGATTTCCTGTAGAGAGATTATCTAGAACATGTACCTGATAGCCAGCATTTAAAAGAGCTTTAACGGTATGGGAGCCAATGTAGCCAGCTCCACCTGTGACAAGAATTGTTTTGGTCATGATTTTTTCCTTTTCCTAGTTTTGTACTATTTTAAAGAAAGAAGAAGGCAAAGTCAACTATTTTCTGCAAATTTCATGAAAAAACTGAACAAATATAGCATTGGATTGTTTTTTATTTGGGAATTAATAGTTTGGTTGGTCTTGGAATAGTTCTTAGATTTCACCTCACATGCAAGAAAATACAAGCTTTTTATAAGATAGAGCAGGACTAAGATACTAATTTAGAAATCCACCTTCCCGCTATCCTTCTCCTATAAAAAGTGGTAAAATGGATGAAAGAAAGAAGGAACTGAAATGACAACATTATTTTCAAAAATCAAAGAAGTAACAGAACTTGCTGCGATCTCAGGTCATGAAGCGCCTGTCCGTGCCTATCTTCGTGAAAAGTTGACACCGCATGTGGATGAAGTGGTGACAGATGGCTTGGGTGGTATTTTTGGTATCAAACATTCAGAAGCTGCAGATGCGCCACGTGTCTTGGTCGCTTCTCATATGGATGAAGTTGGTTTTATGGTTAGTGAGATTAAGCCAGATGGTACCTTCCGTGTCGTAGAAATCGGTGGTTGGAATCCTATGGTGGTTAGCAGCCAACGTTTCAAACTCTTGACTCGTGACGGTCGTGAAATTCCTGTGATTTCGGGTTCTGTCCCTCCACATTTGACTCGTGGAAAGGGTGGACCAACCATGCCTGCTATTGCAGATATCGTTTTTGATGGCGGTTTTACGGATAAGGCTGAGGCAGAAAGCTTTGGCATCCGTCCTGGCGACACCATCGTACCAGATAGTTCTGCAATCTTGACAGCTAATGAAAAAAATATCATTTCAAAAGCTTGGGACAATCGCTATGGAGTTCTCATGGTGAGCGAGTTAGCAGAAGCTCTGTCAGGTCAAAAACTTGGCAATGAACTCTATCTTGGCTCTAACGTCCAAGAAGAAGTTGGTCTTCGTGGTGCTCATACTTCCACAACTAAGTTTGACCCAGAAGTTTTCCTAGCAGTTGACTGTTCACCTGCTGGTGATGTTTATGGTGACCAAGGTAAGATTGGGGATGGAACCTTGATTCGTTTCTACGATCCAGGTCACTTGCTTCTCCCAGGGATGAAGGATTTTCTTTTGACAACGGCTGAAGAAGCTGGTATCAAGTACCAATACTACTGTGGTAAAGGCGGAACGGATGCTGGCGCAGCTCATCTGAAAAATGGTGGTGTCCCATCTACAACAATCGGTGTTTGCGCTCGTTATATCCATTCTCACCAAACCCTCTATGCAATGGATGACTTCCTAGAAGCGCAAGCTTTCTTGCAAGCCTTGGTGAAGAAATTGGATCGTTCAACAGTTGATTTGATTAAAAATTATTAAACCATAAGGGAGGTGGTAGGGATGGTAGAACCAAACCTAGAAAGCCTTATAAAAGATCTTTACAATCATGCTCGAGATGATTTGAGTGAAGATTTAGTTGCTGCTCTCCTAGAGACTGCTAAAAAACTGCCTACTACAAATGAGCAATTGCTGGCAGTTCGTCTCTCAGGACTGGTCAATCGTGAATTGCTCAAGAATCCCAGACATCCGGCACCTGAGTTGCTCAACTTGGCTCGCTTTATTAAAAGAGAAGAAGCCAAGTACAGAGGAACCGCAGCTTCTGCGCTTATGTATGGGGAGATTTTTAAAATGCTTTGATTCCATTGTGGATCAAAGCATTTTTCTATATGGTAGAAAAGAAATTCTTGCTTAGGAAAAGCAAAAAGCCATCTCATTCAGGATAGCTTCTTGGTTCTTAGATTTGTTCTGCAAAAACCTTTTCGGCAAGGTTCATAGCGTGGTCTGATACACGAGTGTAGTGTGAGATGATGTCGATAAAGTTGACCCCAGCTTGTGTTGAACATTCGCCCTTGTTGAGGCGTTTGATGTGGGTTTTTCTGAGAACACGTTCTATGTTATTGATTGCTTCATGACGTTCTACAAGACCGCGTGCTTTTTCAATATCATTGTTTTCCACACTATCCAGAGCATCTTTGATAAAGTCACTAGTTTGACGATAAACTTCCTCTAATTCTTTCAAGGCGGCATCAGAAAATTCAACATTTTTCCGTTGAAGGTAGTCAGTCAGATTGAGTAGAGCCTCTGCGTGGTCCCCAATCCGTTCCAAATCACGGGAGGAATCAAGGATATTGGTGAGCACTTCGCTTTCTTTTTGACTGAGAGCTTCGCTTGAAAGGGCAATGAGATAACGTGTTAATTGCTCATCGATGGTGTTAATTGCTTCTTCGGTTTTATGCCCTTTTTCAGCAACTTTTTCATCCAAGTCAATGATATACTTATAGGAAAGGTCAAAGGCTTTAGCAGCGTAGTTTCCTAAGTGCAAGAGCTCTTTCTTAGCATTTCCGAGAGCGATAGATGGGGCTTGTTTGATGAAATGTTCATCAAGATATAAGGGTTCGTATTTGACAACCTCGTCCTCTCCAGGAATAATCTTGGTTACAAAGTAAGCCAGAGCTCCGATAAATGGAAATTGAACAATGGTGTTGGTAATATTAAAGGTTCCGTGAGCAAAGGCGATGGTCATTTCTGGTGCTAGATTTAGCGTAGATTCAAACCAATGAATCAGGGCTGTAAAAGGAACTAGAAAAATAACGCAGACGACTGTTCCGATAACGTTGAAGGCAACATGAGCTCCTGCTACCCGTTTAGCTGCAATATTAGCACCTAAAGAGGCAATGATGGCTGTAATGGTTGTCCCGATATTGTCACCAAATAGAACTGGCAAAGCTCCTTGCAGGTCAATGAGATTGCTGGCGTAGAGGTTTTGTAAAATCCCGATGGTAGCCGAGGAAGCTTGAATCAGTAAGGTCAAGCCGGTACCGACAAAGACACCCAAAACAGGATTTTTACTTAGCTCAATCATATAGTCTTTAAAGACCTGTAAATCTTTGAGTGGAGCCATTGCACCGCTCATGAGATTGAGGGCAAAAAAGATACCACCGACACCAAAGAGGATGCGTCCGATATTATTAACTGTCCGATTTTTCGTAAAAAAGAGACAGACGGCACCGATAAAGAGCATAGGTAGGGCATAGTCACCTAGTTTAAATCCAATAAGAAAGGATGTGACTGTTGTCCCGATATTAGCCCCCATGACAATTCCGATAGCCTGACGTAAGGTTAAGAGACCGGCACTGACCAAGCCAACTGTGATAACTGTTACACCAGAACTAGACTGAATTAGAGCAGTCATCCCAATACCAACCAGAACTCCAAAGAAAGGATTACTAGTATATTTGTCAATGTAAAAACGAAGGCGATCTCCAGCAGCTTGTTGTAAACCGTCTCCCATGGTCTTGATACTATATAAGAATAGTCCCAGACCACCTAAAAAGTGAAATAAAATTTCCTGCCAATTAATGGACATTTCTTTTTCCTCCGAAAAATAATCGCGGAATATCTCCTATTCTATTTTAAAGGATAAAAGTAAATCTAACAAGTGTTAAGCTAAGATTTTAGAAAGAAAATTCGTGAGAAAAAGTAAAAATAATACACTCTAGCATGACATGAAGATTAAATATCGAAAAATCTTGTGAAATCTTTCCTTATATTTCCAAAGTGTGATATAATAGTTTCGAATAAAATAAATAAAGGGGTTTTTGTAACATGGCAAAACTTACTGTTAAAGACGTTGACTTGAAAGGTAAAAAAGTCCTCGTTCGTGTTGACTTCAACGTACCATTGAAAGATGGCGTAATTACTAACGACAACCGTATCACAGCAGCTCTTCCAACTATTAAGTACATCATTGAACAAGGTGGACGTGCAATTCTTTTCTCTCACCTTGGACGTGTGAAAGAAGAAGCTGATAAAGCTGGTAAATCACTTGCTCCTGTAGCAGCAGACATGGCAGCTAAATTGGGCCAAGACGTTGTTTTCCCAGGTGTTACTCGTGGTGCTGAATTGGAAGCAGCTATTAACGCTCTTGAAGATGGACAAGTTCTCTTGGTTGAAAATACTCGTTACGAAGATGTTGACGGCAAGAAAGAATCTAAAAACGATCCTGAACTTGGTAAATATTGGGCATCACTTGGAGATGGTATCTTCGTAAACGATGCATTCGGTACAGCTCACCGTGCACACGCATCTAACGTTGGTATCTCAGCAAACGTTGAAAAAGCAGTTGCTGGTTTCCTTCTTGAAAACGAAATTGCTTACATCCAAGAAGCAGTTGAAACTCCAGAACGTCCATTCGTAGCAATCCTTGGTGGTTCAAAAGTTTCAGACAAGATCGGTGTTATCGAAAACTTGCTTGAAAAAGCTGACAAAGTCCTTATCGGTGGTGGTATGACTTACACATTCTACAAAGCACAAGGTATCGAAATCGGTAACTCACTTGTAGAAGAAGACAAATTGGATGTTGCGAAAGCTCTTCTTGAAAAAGCAAACGGTAAATTGATCTTGCCAGTTGACTCAAAAGAAGCTAACGCATTTGCTGGCTACACTGAAGTGCGTGACACTGAAGGTGAAGCAGTTTCTGAAGGCTTCCTTGGTCTTGACATCGGTCCAAAATCTATCGCTAAATTTGACGAAGCTTTGACTGGTGCCAAAACAGTTGTATGGAACGGACCTATGGGTGTATTTGAAAACCCAGACTTCCAAGCTGGTACAATCGGTGTGATGGACGCTATCGTGAAACAACCAGGAGTTAAATCAATCATCGGTGGTGGTGACTCAGCTGCTGCAGCGATCAACCTTGGACGTGCAGATAAATTCTCATGGATCTCTACTGGTGGTGGAGCATCAATGGAACTTCTCGAAGGTAAAGTTCTTCCAGGACTTGCAGCCTTGACAGAAAAATAAGATTTTATAAATGAATCAAAGAAGAGAGGGATGAAGATTCCTCTTTTCTTTTACTCAAAATAAAAACGCTTCCTCTCAACTATTCCTCATAAAATTACCCAAATTATGATAAAATGGAAATAGAAAGTTTAGATTATGAGTTATTTTAAAAAATATAAATTCGATAAATCCCAGTTCAAACTTGGTATGCGAACCTTTAAAACAGGTATTGCTGTTTTTCTAGTTCTCTTGATTTTTGGCTTTTTTGGTTGGAAAGGTCTTCAAATTGGTGCTTTGACAGCCGTTTTTAGCCTGAGGGAGAGTTTTGATAAGAGTGTCCATTTTGGGACTTCGCGTATTCTTGGAAATAGTATCGGTGGCCTCTATGCCCTGGTCTTCTTCTTATTAAATACCTTTTTCCACGAAGCCTTTTGGGTGACCTTGGTAGTTGTTCCAATCTGCACCATGTTAACCATTATGACAAATGTAGCCATGAATAACAAAGCAGGTGTCATAGGTGGTGTAGCAGCTATGTTAATCATTACCTTATCGATTCCGAGTGGTGAAACGATTTTGTACGTGTTTGCGCGTGTATCAGAAACGTTCATGGGAGTTTTTGTCGCAATTCTCGTAAATTACGATATTGATCGTATTCGGCTCTTTTTAGAGAAAAAAGAAAAATAATGTTACATTTTATAACATTATCAATTGACGTTTGTCTTTTTTTAGACTATAATAGACAGAAAGAAGGAAACTGTAAATGAAGGAAAAAGAATTTCGCCGAAATATGGCTGTTTTTCCTATCGGCAGTGTTATGAAGTTGACCGATCTATCGGCGCGTCAGATTCGTTATTATGAAGATCAAGAGTTGATCAAACCAGATCGAAACGAAGGGAACCGTCGCATGTATTCCTTGAATGACATGGATCGTCTACTTGAAATCAAAGATTATCTCTCTGAAGGTTATAATATCGCTGCCATTAAGAAAAAATATGCTGAACGTGAAGCGAAATCCAAGAAAGCGGTGAGTCAGACTGAGGTGCGCCGTGCACTTCACAATGAACTCCTCCAACAGGGTCGCTTTGCTTCAGTACAGTCACCTTTTGGTCGCGGTTAGGCAATCGCAAGTAGTCATACATTAAGGAGAAAACTCATGCCAATCACAGCTGCAGATATTCGTCGTGAAGTCGAGGAAAAAAATGTTACCTTTATTCGTCTCATGTTTTCAGATATTTTGGGAACCATGAAAAACGTCGAAATTCCTGCTACAGATGAACAGTTAGATAAGGTCTTGTCAAATAAGGCTATGTTTGATGGATCTTCTATTGAAGGTTTTGTACGTATCAATGAGTCAGATATGTACTTGTACCCTGACTTGGATACATGGACAGTCTTCCCGTGGGGAGATGAAAATGGAAGTGTTGCAGGTCTGATCTGTGATGTCTATACAACAGAAGGTGAACCATTTGCAGGTGACCCTCGTGGCAATTTGAAACGTGCTCTTCGTCACATGGAAGAAGTAGGATTCAAATCCTTCAACCTTGGTCCAGAGCCAGAATTCTTCCTATTTAAACTAGATGAAAATGGAGATCCGACACTTGAAGTGAATGACAAGGGTGGCTACTTTGATTTGGCACCTACGGACCTTGCGGACAATACACGTCGTGAGATTGTCAATGTCTTGACCAAAATGGGATTTGAAGTAGAAGCGAGTCACCACGAGGTTGCGGTTGGACAGCATGAGATTGACTTCAAGTACGATGAAGTTCTCCGTGCTTGTGATAAGATTCAAATCTTTAAACTTGTTGTTAAAACCATTGCTCGCAAACATGGGCTTTACGCAACCTTTATGGCCAAACCAAAATTTGGTATTGCTGGATCAGGTATGCACTGTAATATGTCCTTGTTTGATGCAGAAGGAAACAATGCCTTCTTTGATCCAAATGATCCAAAAGGAATGCAGTTGTCAGAAACGGCCTACCATTTCCTTGGTGGTTTGATCAAACATGCTTACAACTATACTGCTATCATGAATCCAACGGTTAACTCATACAAACGTTTGGTTCCAGGTTATGAAGCCCCTGTTTACATTGCTTGGGCTGGTCGTAACCGTTCGCCACTTGTGCGCGTGCCTGCTTCACGTGGTATGGGAACTCGTCTTGAGTTGCGTTCAGTGGATCCGATGGCAAACCCATACATCGCTATGGCTGTTCTTTTGGAAGTTGGTTTGCATGGTATTGAAAATAAAATCGAAGCACCAGCTCCTATCGAAGAAAATATCTACATCATGACAGCAGAAGAGCGCAAGGAAGCTGGTATTACAGATCTTCCATCAACTCTTCACAATGCTTTGAAAGCTTTGACAGAAGATGAAGTTGTCAGAGCGGCTCTTGGAGAACATATCTATACTAGTTTCCTTGAAGCCAAGCGAATCGAATGGGCAAGTTATGCAACCTTCGTTTCACAATGGGAAATTGATAACTATCTAGATCTTTATTAATATAGAAGAAAGATTGCCTGTGGGTGATCTTTTTTCTTGCGTTTTATATCGAGGTGTGATATATTTTATATAACGAAGTGCGATATATCGAACTGAATAGGAGATGGTTATAAATGGAATTAACGGATAAGATTCGTCGAGTTTATCTTCCGATGACGGAAACGGGCTTTTATATCTTGTTCTGTCTGCAAAAGGAAGGTCATGGTTATAGTATTACGCAAAAGGTCAAGGAGATGACAGATTCGCAAGTTTCGATTAGTCCTGGGACTATGTATGGAACCTTGTCAAAAATGGAAAAGGATGGTTTGATTTCCTTTGTCCGAGAAGAGGAGAAGCGTAAAATCTATCAGATCACAGACTTGGGACGAAAAGTCTTAGATATTGAATTGAAGCGTATTGAACGGCTCTACAGAAATAGTCGGGAGGGAAGATGATGGAAAAGAAGGTTGTTTATAGAATTGCTACCATTGCGGATTATGATAGAGAGGCTTTATATCTTAGAAAAATGCATGCTGAGGGCTGGAAACTCAAAGAAGTAACCTATTCTAACTTAGTAGTTGCGGTTAAGTATACTTTTGAAAAGTGCCAACCGGAGCAGGTGTCTTATCAGTTGGACTTTTATCCCATGAGAAAATCCGATAGAGCCTCCTATTTACAATTATTTAAAGACTGTGGCTGGGAGCATATTACAGACTTTAATGGTTTTTCCTACTTTAGAAAACTTCATTCTGGAATTGAGTCGGATGCCGAGTTTGAAATTTATAACGACGTGGCCGGGAAGTTAGCTATGGTCAAACGGATTTTAACGAGGAGGATGTTTCCTATTTTGCTTCTCTTTTTAGCTCTACTACCGGTTTTCTCAAAGTTTGTCGCTGGAGGTAGTTCTTTCAGTTGGGAAATGCTTTTGATTGTTATAATAGATGGTGTTTTATTGATAGTTCATGCGATTCAGATTTCTTATATTTTTTGGAGATTGAGTCAAAAGTGGAAAGAATTATCTAATAAATAACACCCGGCATGTTTTCTAATTTTGGAGTAAGAAAATGAATAGCAGAGTAGAATTTCGGATTTTCACCATTGTTGATTTGGACAAGGAAGAAGAATATTTACATGAGATGCATTTGAAAGGTTGGAGGTATAGAACGAGTCGTTTTGGTTTGTTCTATTTTGACCAATGTCAACCAGACGATGTCATCTACTGTATCTATGATTCTAGATTTCTTAAAAAGTATAAGTATGAACTGCAAGATTTTAGAAATAGAGGTTGGGAATTGATAGGAGCAGGTTCTTGTTCGATTCTTCGTAAATCGTCTTCTAATTTACTTCCAGAGGATCAAGTCTATATGAGTAAGGGGCTCAGATGGGAAGTTATGCGAAATAGACTTCGTTCATGTACAGTTGCTTTCTCAGGCGGTCTTGTTGTTTGTATGAGTTCGTTTAGAGAAGATCTTTCTATGTCTTTCTTCATTATTTTTGTTTTATATGCTCTTATGATTTCTTATCTAATCTATGGTTTTTTTAGACTTAAAAGGGCATACCGAGTAGATAAACAGTAAGGTTCTAGGTCTTTAGACTGATTTTTAGCACTCTTGATAAAAGAGTGCTAATTTTTTGAGTTTTTGTCTTGACATTCTCTTTTAAGGGTGTATAATAGAATCATGAGTTAGCACTTGAGCGTATCGAGTGCTAATCGATCAGACAGAAAGGAGTGATGAGATGGTTACAGAGCGTCAGCAGGATATTTTAAATCTGATTATTGACATCTTTACCAAAACGCACGAACCTGTCGGATCCAAAGCCCTGCAAGAGTCTATTAACTCTAGCAGTGCAACCATTCGTAATGACATGGCGGCTTTAGAAAAGCAAGGTTTGCTTGAGAAAGCTCATACTTCAAGTGGTCGGATGCCAAGTGTTGCTGGTTTTCAGTACTATGTGAAACACTCACTGGATTTTGACCGACTGGCTGAAAATGAGGTTTATGAGATTGTCAAAGCCTTTGATCAGGAATTCTTCAAATTGGAGGATATTCTGCAAGAGGCTGCTAACCTACTGACAGACTTGAGTGGCTGTACGGTAGTAGCATTGGATGTTGAGCCGAGCAGGCAACGTTTGACAGCCTTTGATATCGTTGTTTTGGGCCAACATACAGCCTTGGCAGTATTCACCCTAGACGAGTCTCGAACGGTTACCAGTCAGTTTCTGATTCCAAGGAACTTCTTGCAGGAGGATTTGCTGAAACTGAAGAGCATCATTCAGGAACGTTTCCTCGGTCACACCGTTCTAGATATTCACTACAAGATTCGGACGGAGATTCCGCAGATTATCCAGCGTTACTTTACAACAACGGACAATGTTATCGATCTCTTTGAACATATCTTTAAGGAAATGTTCAACGAAAACATTGTGGTGGCGGGCAAGATTAATCTCTTGAATTTTGCCAATCTGGCAGCTTATCAGTTCTTTGACCAACCGCAAAAGGTGGCCTTGGAGATTCGTGAGGGACTGCGTGAAGATCAGATGCAAAATGTCCGTGTTGCAGACAGTCAAGAGTCCTGTCTAGCTGACCTAGCTGTGATTAGTAGCAAGTTCCTAATTCCTTATCGGGGAGTTGGAATTCTAGCCATTATCGGTCCAGTTAATCTGGATTACCAACAGCTAATCAACCAAGTTAATGTAGTCAATCGTGTTTTGACTATGAAGTTGACAGATTTTTACCGCTACCTCAGCAGTAATCATTACGAAGTACATTAAGATTGAAATCATTAAAGGAGGCGAAAATGGCCCAAGATATAAAAAATGAAGAAGTAGAAGAAGTCCAAGAAGAGGAAGTTGTGGAAACGGTAGAAGAAACAACTCCTGAGAAGTCAGAGTTGGACTTGGCAAATGAACGTGCAGATGAGTTCGAAAACAAATACCTTCGCGCTCATGCAGAAATGCAAAATATCCAACGCCGTGCCAATGAAGAGCGTCAAAACTTGCAACGTTATCGTAGCCAGGACTTAGCCAAAGCAATTCTCCCTTCTTTGGACAACCTTGAGCGTGCACTCGCCGTTGAAGGTTTGACAGATGATGTGAAGAAGGGCTTGGAAATGGTGCAAGAAAGCTTGATTCACGCTTTGAAAGAAGAAGGAATCGAAGAAATTGCAGCTGACGGTGAATTTGACCATAACTACCATATGGCCATCCAAACTCTCCCAGCAGACGATGAACACCCAGCAGATACCATCGCCCAAGTTTTCCAAAAAGGCTACAAACTCCATGACCGCATCCTAAGACCGGCTATGGTAGTGGTTTACAACTAGGCTAGATAGCTTAAAAAAAACTTGTCCGAAACGACAATAAACTATGAAGAAAGATAAAATATATTTGGCTTTGCAATAGTGAGCGAAGCGAACCAAAGACGATACTCTTCGCCGTGGCGCTATTTGCGCAAACTTTGAGACCTTAGGCTCAAAGTTTAGTCAAAGAGATTGACGAAGTCAAGCTCTGACGGCGCCGCCACTTAAGAAGAGTATCAAAAAGAAAAATAGAATATAAAATTTAAGGAGAAAACACATGTCTAAAATTATCGGTATTGACTTAGGTACAACAAACTCAGCAGTTGCAGTTCTTGAAGGAACTGAAAGCAAAATCATCGCAAACCCAGAAGGAAACCGCACAACTCCATCTGTAGTCTCATTCAAAAACGGCGAAATCATCGTTGGTGATGCTGCAAAACGTCAAGCAGTTACAAATCCAGATACAGTCATCTCTATCAAATCTAAAATGGGAACTTCTGAAAAAGTTTCTGCTAACGGAAAAGAATACACTCCACAAGAAATTTCAGCTATGATTCTTCAATACTTGAAAGGCTACGCTGAAGACTACCTTGGTGAAAAAGTAACTAAAGCAGTTATCACAGTTCCAGCTTACTTCAACGATGCTCAACGTCAAGCAACCAAAGACGCTGGTAAAATCGCTGGTCTTGAAGTAGAACGTATCGTCAATGAACCAACTGCAGCCGCTCTTGCTTACGGTTTGGACAAGACTGATAAAGAAGAAAAAATCTTGGTATTCGACCTTGGTGGTGGTACATTTGACGTCTCTATCCTTGAATTGGGTGACGGTGTCTTCGATGTATTGTCAACTGCAGGGGACAACAAACTTGGTGGTGATGACTTTGACCAAAAAATCATCGACCACTTGGTAGCAGAATTCAAGAAAGAAAACGGTATTGACTTGTCTACTGACAAGATGGCAATGCAACGTTTGAAAGATGCAGCTGAAAAAGCGAAGAAAGACCTTTCTGGTGTAACTTCAACTCAAATCAGCTTGCCATTTATCACTGCTGGTGAAGCTGGACCTCTTCACTTGGAAATGACCTTGACTCGTGCGAAATTTGACGATTTGACTCGTGACCTTGTAGAACGTACAAAAGTTCCAGTTCGTCAAGCCCTTTCAGATGCAGGTTTGAGTTTGTCAGAAATCGACGAAGTTATCCTTGTTGGTGGTTCAACTCGTATCCCAGCCGTTGTAGAAGCTGTTAAAGCTGAAACTGGTAAAGAACCAAACAAATCAGTAAACCCTGACGAAGTAGTTGCTATGGGTGCTGCCATCCAAGGTGGTGTTATCACTGGTGATGTTAAAGACGTTGTCCTTCTTGATGTAACACCATTGTCACTTGGTATCGAAACAATGGGTGGTGTCTTCACAAAACTCATCGACCGTAACACAACAATTCCAACATCTAAATCACAAGTCTTCTCAACTGCTGCAGACAACCAACCAGCCGTTGATATCCATGTTCTTCAAGGTGAACGCCCAATGGCAGCAGATAACAAGACTCTTGGACGTTTCCAATTGACAGATATCCCAGCTGCACCTCGTGGAATTCCTCAAATCGAAGTAACATTTGACATTGACAAGAACGGTATCGTTTCTGTTAAGGCTAAAGACCTTGGAACTCAAAAAGAACAAACAATTGTCATCCAATCAAACTCAGGCTTGACTGACGAAGAAATTGACCGCATGATGAAAGATGCAGAAGCTAATGCTGAAGCAGATAAGAAACGTAAAGAAGAAGTGGACCTTCGTAACGAAGTAGACCAAGCAATCTTCGCAACTGAAAAGACTATCAAGGAAACTGAAGGAAAAGGTTTCGACGCAGAACGTGATGCTGCCCAAGCTGCCCTTGATGACCTTAAGAAAGCTCAAGAAGACAACAACTTGGACGACATGAAAGCAAAACTTGAAGCGTTGAACGAAAAAGCTCAAGGACTTGCTGTGAAACTCTATGAACAAGCTGCAGCAGCTCAACAAGCTCAAGCAGGAGCAGAAGGCGCACAAGCAACAGGAAACGCAGGCGATGACGTCGTAGATGGAGAGTTTACTGAAAAATAAGATGCAAAGCCCGTTAAAACCTCACAGTGAAAATAGGAAATCTTACGTAGAAACTTTAGTTTCTAGAAAGATTTATCTTTTTCACCAAGAGGTTAGGGCGTGCTCAATTTAGCATTACTAGTTTGATTTTTAAAACTCGAGCGTCGTAATGATAAGAAGAAATCCAGAGGTTGCAACCCAGCCTCTGTTTTTCGATAAAATAGAGGATGTTGCGTATGAAAAAAGTACTTTGTATCATTTATCCTAATTTTTCTCTTTATGAGATAACCGCTTTAACAAGTACTTTAGCTCTGTCTTTTGATATCACGATTGATTATGTCGCTTCTGAGAATTCGATGGTGGTCTCTGAGGATGGTTTGTCCTGTCAACCGACGAAAACATTGGATCAGATCCGTATAGAAGATTATTCTTGTGTGATTTTGCCAGGAATGGTAAATATAGGTCCTGCTCTACAAGATGAGAGATTGATCTCGTTTTTGAGAAGTCTTAATGAGCAAGATATCCTAATTGCAGCCATTTCTTCAGCGCCCCTTTTATTGGCGAAATCAGGCTTGTTGAACGACACGAAATTTACAGGTGGAATTTGGCAAAACTTCTTTGACTATTTTAAATTTCTTCCACGTGAGAATTTCCAACCGAAAGTTCTTGTCCAAGATAAACAAATCATTACGGCTATCGGTTTTGCACATCAAGAGTTTGCAAGAAAAGTGATTTTCGGTTTAGGGTTGGCAGAGAATACGGACAACTATTTTAAAGAACAGAACGAGTATGCTGAAGAGGATTTGATATTTACTCTATCGGACAAAGAGTTTGATGAAGTGAAGCAGAGTATAGAAAACATCCTCTAAAGATTTACATGAAAATTATAGAAAGGAACAAAGGTGTTCGTGACTGAACACGGGTTCCCAAATTTCTTACTCAATATAACAGAAAGGAATTGAACCTGACCTAAATCGAGGTTTGATTCAAAATATCAATAGAAAGGAACAAAGGTGTTCAGGGAATTGAACCCGACCTAAATTCTCGGAAAAAAGATAAATCTGTCTAGGAGCATCGCTCCAGCGTCAGATTTCCTATTTTTCAGTCGAATTTTACGGTCTTGGTATCTTGTATGAACAATACTGAATTTTATGATCGTCTGGGGGTGTCAAAAAACGCTTCGGCAGACGAGATCAAAAAGGCTTATCGTAAGCTTTCGAAAAAATACCACCCAGATATCAACAAGGAGCCTGGTGCTGAGGAAAAGTACAAGGAAGTTCAGGAAGCCTATGAGACTTTGAGTGACGACCAAAAACGTGCTGCCTATGACCAATATGGTGCTGCTGGAGCCAACGGTGGCTTTGGAGGCTTTGGTGGTGGAGCTGGCGGTTTCAATGGGGCAGGAGGCTTCGGTGGTTTTGAAGATATCTTCTCAAGTTTCTTCGGCGGAGGCGGTGCTTCACGCAATCCAAATGCTCCTCGTCAGGGGGATGACCTCCAGTATCGTGTGAATTTGACTTTTGAAGAAGCTATTTTTGGAGCTGAAAAAGAAGTCAAGTACAACCGTGAAGCAAGCTGTCGTACATGTAATGGCTCAGGTGCTAAACCAGGAACAAGTCCAGTTACTTGTGGACGCTGTCATGGCGCTGGTGTCATTAACGTCGATACGCAGACTCCGCTTGGTATGATGCGTCGCCAAGTAACCTGTGATGTCTGTCATGGTCGCGGAAAAGAAATCAAAGATCCATGTACAACTTGTCACGGAACAGGTCATGAAAAACAAGCCCATAGTGTACATGTAAAAATCCCTGCTGGTGTGGAAACTGGTCAACAAATTCGCCTAGCAGGTCAAGGTGAAGCAGGCTTTAACGGTGGACCTTATGGTGACTTGTATGTGGTGGTTTCTGTGGAAGCTAGTGATAAGTTTGAACGTGAAGGAACCACTATCTTCTACAATCTCAACCTCAACTTTGTCCAAGCAGCTCTTGGTGACACAGTAGATATTCCAACTGTTCACGGTGATGTTGAATTGGTTATACCAGAGGGAACTCAGACTGGTAAGAAATTCCGTTTACGTGGCAAGGGAGCTCCGAGTCTTCGTGGTGGTGCAGTTGGTGACCAATACGTTACTGTTAATGTCGTAACACCGACAGGCTTGAACGACCGCCAAAAAGCAGCCTTGAAAGAATTCGCAGCTGCTGGTGATTTAAAAGTCAATCCAAAGAAAAAGGGCTTCTTTGACCATATTAAAGATGCCTTTGAAGGAGAATAAAGCAAAAAGAGCCGAGTGGCTCTTTTTTGTTTATAGATTTTTTAAGACTTTCCTTAAGTAATGACGGACGGTAGCGACCTTCTTCGAAGTTCCGTACCTAAATTTTGAGCCTAGGTCTCAAAGTTTCTGGACACCTAAAACCAAACTGTTTCAGGTGTTTTCATTACGGCGGAAAGTCTTCGATTTAGTTGTGAAATGGTGAATGAGCTGCCTAAATTATGATGTATAGTTGATGAAATATAACTTGTTTACGTTTTAAAAAGAGCCGTTGGGCTCTTTTTACTTATCTTCAGTTTCCTGTGTTTCTTTGATAACAGCTAGTCTAGTCTGGATATCCTTTTCCAAGACCTTAAACTTGTAAGTCAGGTCTTCTTGGTATTCCTTGATGAGTTCTTTTTGCTGGTCAATGATTTGTAGGCTGTTTTGGATAATATCCACATCATCCTTGATAGATTGAACGCGGTCAGTGGTATTCAAGACTTCATCTGTGATGGTTTGGCGATTTTTTGTGACCAAATAACTTCCAGCTGCAGCTCCTGCAAATAGCAGTAGGTTGGATAATTTCATGGCAACTCCTTAGGCGTTTTTGATAGTTTCAGCGACTTGAGCAAGTTTGTCAAAGTCTGGTTCGTGGGCAATAAAATCAATCTTGAGGTCATCGTCCGCACTGTAGCGAGGCACGAGGTGAACGTGGGTATGAAAGACGGTTTGCCCTGCGATTTCTTCACAGTTGGCAATGATATTCATACCAGTAGCCTTGGTAGCTTTCATGACTTTTTGAGCTACTTTTGGTACTTGGGCAAAGAGTTGGCTGGCGCTAGTAGCATCCATTTCCAAAAGATTGCGATAGTGCTTTTTAGGTACGACCAAGGTATGTCCTGGTGTCACTTGAGAGATATCAAGAAAGGCAAGAACCTGCTCATCTTCATATACTTTTGAAGCAGGAATTTCCCCTGCGATGATTTTACAAAAAATGCAATCTGACATAAAATCTACCTCTACTGTATTGAATTTTGATATAATATAGCTACATTATACCAGATTTGGAGAAAATATGTTAGAAATTAAAAACCTGACAGGTGGCTATGTTCATGTTCCTGTTTTGAAAGATGTGTCTTTTACCGTTGAAAGTGGACAGTTGGTCGGTTTGATTGGTCTCAATGGTGCTGGGAAATCGACGACTATCAATGAGATTATCGGTCTGTTGACACCTTATAGTGGCTCTATCAATATCAATGACTTGACCCTGCAAGAAGATGCGACAAGTTACCGCAAGCAGATTGGCTACATTCCAGAAACGCCCAGCCTGTATGAGGACTTGACCCTCAGAGAGCATATCGAAACGGTTGCTATGGCTTATGGTATTGAGCAGAAAGTGGCTTTTGATCGAGTGGAACCTTTGTTAAAAATGTTCCGTCTGGACCAGAAATTGGACTGGTTTCCTGTTCATTTTTCAAAAGGGATGAAGCAGAAGGTCATGATTATCTGTGCTTTTGTGGTGGATCCAAGTCTTTTCATAGTGGATGAGCCCTTCCTTGGTCTGGATCCGCTAGCTATTGCAGACTTGATTCAGCTTTTGGAAGTGGAAAAGCAAAAGGGCAAGTCCATTCTCATGAGTACCCACGTGCTG
Organism: Streptococcus sp. k-402; assembly: GCF_013277515.1. Lineage (GTDB taxonomy): Bacteria > Bacillota > Bacilli > Lactobacillales > Streptococcaceae > Streptococcus. The sequence goes on from NZ_VMNB01000005.1 coordinate 106,859, forward strand.
GATTCGGCGGAGAAGATGTGTGATGCCTTTGTCATTCTTCACAAGGGAGAGGTGCGTGCCAAGGGAAATCTCCTGCAACTGCGCGAAGCCTTTGATATGCCTGAGGCTAGTTTGAATGATATTTACTTGGCTCTGACCAAAGAGGAGGAGCTATGAGAGACTTGTTTTTAAAGAGAAAGCAGGCTTTTCGTAAGGAGTGTCTTGGTTATCTGCGCTATGTTCTCAATGACCACTTTGTCTTGTTCCTGCTTGTTCTGCTGGGATTTCTAGCCTACCAGTACAGTCAACTCTTGCAAGATTTTCCTGAAAATCATTGGCCTATCCTTTTGTTTGTAGGAATTACCTCTGTTTTACTGTTGCTTTGGGGAGGAATTGCCACCTATATGGAGGCTCCAGACAAGCTCTTTCTCTTGGTTGGAGAAGAGGAAATCAAGCTCCATCTCAAGCGTCAAACTGGCATTTCCCTAGTCTTTTGGCTCTTTGTCCAGACCCTTTTCTTGCTGTTATTTGCGCCTTTATTTTTAGCAATGGGCTATGGCTTGCCTGTTTTTCTGGTCTATGTGCTTTTATTGGGAGTAGGTAAATATTTCCTCTTTCGTCAAAAGGCCAGCAAATTTTTCACGGAAACTGGACTGGACTGGGACTATGTCATTTCCCAAGAAAGCAAGCGTAAGCAAGTCTTGCTTCGTTTCTTTGCCCTCTTTACGCAGGTCAAGGGGCTTTCAAACAGCGTCAAGCGTCGTGCTTATCTGGACTTTATCCTAAAGGCTGTTCAGAAGGTGCCTGGGAAGATTTGGCAAAATCTCTATCTGCGTTCTTATCTGCGAAATGGAGACCTCTTTGCCCTCAGTCTCCGTCTGCTCTTGCTTTCCATACTGGCGCAGGTCTTTATCGAGCAAGCTTGGATTGCGACAGCAGTGGTAGTTCTCTTTAACTACCTCTTGCTCTTCCAGTTGCTGGCCCTCTATCATGCCTTTGACTACCAGTATTTGACCCAACTCTTTCCACTAGACAAGGGGCAAAAGGAAAAAGGCTTGCAGGCTGTAGTCCGAGGATTGACCAGTTTTGTTTTACTTGTGGAATTAGTTGTTGGGTTGATTACCTTCCAAGAAAAACTAGCCCTTCTAGCCTTGCTGGGTGCAGGTTTGGTTTTACTAGTCTTGTACTTACCTTATCAAGTAAAACGTCAGATGCTGGATTAATCTTGCCTATATGACACTAAAAAAGAAGTTGAGTTCAGTTTGTCTCAGCTTCTTTTATTTTCTACAGGATAATGGTTGGTCCGTAGAGACTCAACTTGGTCTTGACTTGGTCAAAGTGGAAGCGGTCATAGGCCCGCCAAGCGGCGCGAGTTGGAGCATCTGGATTGAGGGCGCTGAGTCCCATGAGAAGACTGGAAGTCTGGTAGAATTTTTCCAGTTCAATCAAGACTCGATTATCCACTGTCTCAGCCTTGGCTAGAAAACCAAGAATAGAGTCTAATTGCTCCTGAAAGCGGACGTCGTCAGCGCTTGCCTGTTTGCATGCTTGGTAGGTTTTGTTTAAGTCAGTAATCAAGGTTTGAGCTCTTTTGATAGGGTCTGTATCTGTCATGAGAATTCCTCCTCTAATCTGGGTGCTAGTCTTGTTTCTAGCAACTGTGTTTTGATACTGTCAGTCTATCACTTTTATCTCCTTTTCAACCATAAAATCTTTAATTGTCCTTGAAATTTCCTGAATGGTACTGTTAAGATTTTATGATAAAATAGTGGTAAGATTATCATGCTTATTTGAGGAACAAGCTACCCTTCAGGAGCATTAAAGGCCTGTTTAGGATTTGGTTGGCTTGTATCATAGTATTTTTGCTATTCTCTTTTTAGGAAGAAATCGAAACAAGGAGAGTAAGAAGATGAGAATATTTGTTTTAGAAGATGATTTTTCCCAACAGACTAGGATTGAAACGACCATTGAGAAACTCTTGAAAGAACATCACATCACTCCCAGCTCTTTTGAAGTTTTTGGCAAACCAGAGCAACTGCTGGCTGAAGTGCATGAGAAGGGGGCCCATCATCTATTCTTTTTGGATATTGAGATTCGAAATGAGGAGATGAAGGGTCTGGAAGTGGCTAGAAAGATTCGGGATAGGGATCCTTATGCTCTCATCGTCTTTGTGACGACTCACTCGGAGTTTATGCCCCTGTCCTTTCGCTACCAGGTGTCAGCTTTGGACTACATTGATAAGGCCCTTTCGGCAGAGGAGTTTGAATCTCGGATCGAGACAGCCCTCCTCTATGCCAATAGTCAGGATAGTAAAAGTCTGGCGGAAGATTGCTTTTACTTTAAATCAAAATTTGCTCAATTCCAGTATCCTTTTAAAGAGGTCTACTATCTCGAAACGTCGCCCAGAGCCCATCGTGTTATTCTCTATACCAAGACAGACAGGTTGGAATTTACAGCGAGTTTAGAGGAGGTTTTCAAGCAGGAGCCCCGTCTCTTGCAGTGCCATCGCTCTTTTCTCATTAATCCTGCCAATGTAGTTCGTTTGGATAAGAAAGAGAAACTCCTTTTCTTTCCCAATGGAGGAAGCTGTATGATTGCGCGTTATAAGGTCAGAGAAGTGTCTGAGGCCATCAATAACTTACATTGAGTGAGGTGCTGGAATGGAATTAGTTTGGAAGATAGTATATGTGTTTTTGATATCTGGATTGGAATTGTTTATATTTTTTAAGGTGGATGGAATTGTTCTAACTCTGGAGAGAGTTTTTAAGTCCTTTCTTTTTAAGCTACTTTTAGCAGTTGTTTTTGTAACGATTAGCTATATAGTAGGAAATACTTACCTAACTTATTTTATGGAACCCTTGTACGGCATTGGTTTATCTTTCTTATTGTTAAGAGGGCTTCCTAAAAAACTACTCTTCTTTTATGGTCTCTTCCCAATGATGTTGGTGAATCTTTTTTTCAGGGTAGTCTCCTATTTTGTGATTCCATTTTTGGGGCAAGGGCATGTGTATGATGACCGCTCTTTTATTTGGTTATGTATAAAAATTTTCATTTGCTTTATTTCTCTAGCCTTTTTGAAATGGTTAGACTATGATTTTACTAGTTTGAGAAGGGAGACTCTCGATAAAGGTTTTCAAAAGTCCCTGACTACGATTAACTGGATAATGGGGGCTTACTATCTAGTGATGCAAAGTCTGTCTTTCTTTGAATATGAACAAGGTATTCAATCAACGACTGTTCGCCATCTCATCCTAGTCTTTTACCTACTCTTTTTTATGGGTATTATCAAGAAGCTAGATACCTATTTGAAGGACAAACTCCATGAGAGATTGGACCAAGAACAGGCCTTGCGCTACAGAGATATGGAACGCTATAGTCGGCATATAGAGGAACTTTACAAGGAAGTCCGGAGTTTTCGCCATGACTACACCAACCTCTTGACCAGTTTACGTCTGGGCATTGAAGAGGAGGATATGGAGCAGATAAAAGAGGTCTACGACTCGGTCTTAAAGGATTCTAGTCAGAAATTGCAGGACAACAAATATGACCTTGGCAGATTGGTAAATATTCGGGACCGTGCCCTCAAAAGTCTTCTAGCAGGGAAATTTCTAAAAGCTAGAGATAAGAAGATTGTCTTTAATGTCGAAGTTCCTGAGGAGATTCAGGTCGAGGGGATGAGTCTACTTGATTTTCTAACCATTGTGTCCATCCTTTGTGACAATGCTATTGAAGCCAGTGCAGAGGCCAGTCAACCTCATGTTTCAATCGCCTTTTTAAAAAATGGAGCACAGGAGACCTTTATCATTGAAAATTCCATCAAAGAAGAGGGCATAGATATTTCTGAGATTTTCTCCTTTGGAGCCAGTTCTAAAGGGGAAGAGAGAGGAGTTGGTCTCTATACTGTTATGAAAATTGTGGAAAGCCATCCTAATACCAGTCTAAATACCACCTGTCAAAATCAAGTCTTTCGTCAGGTTTTAACAGTTCACTCGATGTCAGTTGATGATTAGAAGATCTGTGGAAAGAAGTACCGCCTGTAGCCATCAATTAAAATGCCATAGTATATGAGGTACCCTATATGAATAAGAAATCCTTTTTTATCATCTGTTCTACGTTGATTATAGCATCGAATCTTCTCATGATTTCCGTGGTGAATAAGGGAGAAGGAACAGGGAGCAACCTGTTTGTGATTGCTATAGCCTGTGTTATGTTACCAGTCTTTTTATATGCAGTTGAAAACCAACTGACTTCATTGATAAGAGTAGAATCAATACTCCTGATTCAGTTGGCAGTTATATCTCTACTCCGTCTTGTCAACAGAATAGGGAGTACGCCTGAAATTCTCAACATTATCATTACCCTTATCGCTTTGGCAAGTGGAACAGCTGCTATCCTTGTTGCGATCATGAGAATATATGAGAACATACGGAAGTGAGGGTGAGTAGTTTTCTATTTTGTATTTTCACATTGTCAAGTTCCCCAGGGCAAGTATGTTTTTCATGCTTGCTTTTTTTATTTTTAACAATTCAAGATGTTTTGATGACCGTTTGTGATTTGGATGGAAAATTTTAAAAAATAGTAGTATACTAGCCTTATTAAGGTTGTAATAGGACGAAAGTAAAAAGAGGTATTCCTCGTGAATGCAAAAACAACGTTACAATTGGCTATTATGGTTGCTTAAAGGCTTGAGCTTGTATGTAGAGGAGCTGTACTTGGAGGTAATTATGGATTTCAAAAGTTTTCTTATTGTTTTTGTTGTTGGTATGTTTGTTTCTTTTATTACTTCTTTAATTAGGGAAAAATTTTTAAAATCTCCAAAGAAGAATAAAGATAGATCTAATTAGATAAAGAGATTTTTTATCGCTAGTTTAATCTACAGGGGAGTTTCTTTAATATTGTTTCGCCTGTTAAAATGATATGTGATAGCAGGATAAAAAATCTACAAATTAAGTTGGTATCAATATGGTGTAAATGGCAAGTATGTTTTCCATGCTTGCTTTTTTAATTTTTTACAATTCAAGATGTTTTGATGACCATTTATGATGTGAGTGTTCCAAGGATAAAATGAGTGCTATACTAGCAGTGTAAAGGTTGTAGCTAAACTAAGATAAAGCATACATTTAGGAGGAAATTTTATGAAGAAAAAAATACTGATTATTTTCGTTCTATATCTGATCATGTCTACCCTTCTTTATCCGCTTAGGGAGAGTATTTGGTATCATCTATTTTATACCATAGCCTATATGATTGCGGTTGTGATCTATTTTGCTTTAACTAAAAAGAAAGGAGCAAAGAAATGAAAGCTTTTCTTGCTAAAAAACGGAACATCTTCCTTACGAGATTGTTCCTAGGTCAGTTGCCCTTGCTTGTCTCTACTTATCTATTTCTATCTCGTCAGTTTTTAAATTTTTCATTGGTTTTCCAATTTCTTTTAGTGGTTATTAACTTGGCCTCTATTTTGGTTACTGTTTACCTCACTAGGGAGATGAGGATAAGAGAGTTTGAAGATGATGATTTGGTTAGTCCTAGAACCAATCAACTTATGTATATCGGTTTGACAGGTTTTATGTCTATCATTTGTTTGTATAGAGGTATCACAGCAGGAGAATCTTACCAACAACTAATTGCCTATATTGGCGCTATTCTCTGCTTGCTTATCATGCTTTTGCTCATTTGGGGCTTGAAGTATTATAAAAAGTAGCTTGCCTTCTTCTTCTGACAGAATCTTTGATTAGAAGGCTCTATTAAACTGTCCGTGAAATAAGTGAATGGAGGTATTTAAAATGAAATATAGATTATTTCTTGTTATTTTCTTGAGTAGTGTGTTGAATATTCTTTTAGGGACATTTTTACAAATCTCTAATGTATCGATTGGGTGGCTTGTTCTCTACAGTGGATTATTTGAAGCAGGCATTTTCCTTCTTGCTAATAAAGGGGTGGCGGTAAAAATCAAGGAAGTAGACATTCGAAACCGCTTTAAATTTATTTTTGGAAAAACCTTATGGTTTCAAATTCTTTTGCTCATCTTTTTGATGGTCAAACTTTATCTTGGTTTGGATGCGAGGTTGATTTTATTCTATGGACATATTTTCATTGTCTTTAATGCCTTAATGTATCTATTATCTAGTAGTCAGGTTAGCCTTAAAAAGAACAAGCTGTCTTCTTAATCTTGCAGTAATAGAGCCTGACAAGGCGAGCCATCCTGTCTTGTAGATAGTAGGAGGAATTCTATGAAAAAACACCCTATTCTTTTCAAAACGAGTGCAATTCTTTCTTATTTGTTTCTGTTTTTCGGACTGTCTTGGACGACCCAATTTTGGAGCAATTATTGGGAGTTCTCGTCTTGGGTAGGAAATATTATCTGGATTCGAAACATCATCAGCCTTCTCTTTATCTGCTTGATGATTTGGATTTTGGTTAGGTCGGGCCATGCTTATCTCTTTCGTATCCCTAGAAAAAAGTGGTTGAGCTATTCCGTCCTGACGGTGTTAGCAGCTGTTGTGCTTATCTGTTTTAACTATCTGACAGCTAAACACGTTCAGGGGACGAACGAAGGTTGGAATTTGTTTATTGCCTATAGTGAGACCAATTTTGCGGAGTTTGGTGTTTACCTAACCTTAATCGTACTAGGACCTCTGATGGAAGAATTGGTGTGTAGAGGACTGCTTCAACATGCCTTCTTTAAGAATTCGAGGTGGGGGCTGGATCTTCTCTTTCCGTCATTCTTATTTGCCTTGCCCCACTTTTCTAGCTTGCCAAGTTTCGCAGATATTCTTGTCTATACGGCAGTGGGCTGTCTATTTGCCTGTCTAACACGTTATACGAAGAGTATCTATCCTTCTTATTCGATTCATATTGTTAATAATATCATCGCAAACTTACCATTTTTGCTCACTTTTTTACATAGGGTCTTGGGGTAAAAAAACAAAAGTCTTGCTTTTCAGCCATAGAGGAGGTTACCATGTATAAACACTTATTTTTCCTAGATTCCAAAACCTTAGACTGGTTGACTCCTTATATTCTGGTCTTGGCTTCTGACACCATTACCTTTAATGTTTTTGTGCTAACCTTTGTATCTGTTATGGCCTTTTATTTCCTAAACCCCATGCTATCTTTAATGGCTATCTTTTTAGGGGGTGGTTATGTGGTCGGATTTTGGTTACTCAAATGGTTTGTTTTGGAAAGACTAGAGTTAAAGGATGACTTGTAGGGAAGTTTGTTGAGGAGGATAATTTGATGGAGTTTTTTGATAAATTTCATGCCTTGTGCTTTGGATTTTTAGTACTAATAATCGTCATTACAGTTCCTTATACGATTAACCATGGGGATTTTTTTCAAAATGAGCCTGCACTGATTATTGTAAGTCTTCTTGTAACTTTGGTGAGTGTTACTTATGCTAGAAAGTTTGAAATGATTTCTTTTGGGATGTTAAGCAGGAAAGAACTTTTGCTGTTCATTGTAATCTTTCTTCTAAGTGTACTTGAGACGCTGGTTTATATTCATTTCTTTGCTATTTCTTCTGGCGCAGGAGTTCAACACTTGGCGGAAGTCAGCAGAGGAATTTCCCTGTCTTTGATTTTGACTTCCTCAGTTTTTGGCCCCATCCAGGAGGAACTCATTTTCAGAGGACTTCTTCAAGGTGCGGTTTTTGACAATTCTTGGTTAGGGCTTGTGCTAACTTCCTCTCTCTTTTCTTTTATGCATGGTCCTTCTAATGTCCCTTCGTTTATTTTTTATCTACTTGGGGGCTTGTTGCTGGGCTTTGCTTATAAAAAGAGCCAAAACCTATGGGTTTCTACTCTAGTTCACATGTTTTACAATGCTTGGCCACTCTTATATTATTTATAAAAATCATGAAAGGTAAGCAGAAGACGGTGCTTGCCTTTTTCTTTCTATAATGATACCCAAGCCAATCCAGAGGCTTTTCTTTGAGAATCGGGTGTGGAGCGGTTGACGAATAGGCCAAAAACTAGTAGAATAGTAAGGAAACTTTATACGGAGGAAAGAAATGGATTTGGGTGATAATGAGCTAACACTGACTCCCATACCTGGGAAAAGTGGCAAGGCTTATATGGGTAGCTATCCTGATGGGAAGCGTATCTTTGTAAAAATGAACACCTCTCCAATCCTACCTGGTCTAGCTAGAGAACAAATTGCTCCACAATTATTATGGAGTCGCCGTTTGGCAGATGGGCGTGATATGTGTGCTCAAGAATGGTTGACAGGCAAGATATTGACCCCCTATGATATGAATCGTAAACAAATCGTCAATATTTTGACTCGTCTGCATCGCTCACGTCCGTTGATGACACAGTTGAGTCGTTTGGGCTATGCCATGGAAACACCTGTAGATTTACTACAGTCTTGGCAAGAAACGGCTCCAGATGCTTTGCGTAAAAATCATTTTATCAGTGAAGTGATGGCTGATTTACGTCAGACTATTCCAGGATTTAGAGAGGACTATGCGACCATTGTCCATGGAGATGTACGACATAGTAATTGGATTGAGACAGATAGTGGCTTGATTTATTTGGTAGATTGGGATTCGGTTCGCTTGACCGACCGCATGTTTGATGTGGCCCATATGCTCTGCCATTATATTCCAGAACATCAGTGGAAGGAATGGTTGACCTACTACGGTTACAAGTACAATCAAACGGTATTAAGTAAATTGTATTGGTACGGTCAATTGTCTTATTTGAGCCAGATTTCCAAGTATTATATGAACCAAGATTTAGAAAATGTTAATCGGGAGATTCATGGCCTGCGTCACTTCCGAGACAAGTATGGAAAGAGAAGATGAGAGTTAGAAATCGTAAAGGGGCGACAGAATTACTAGAGGCAAATCCCCAGTATGTGGTCCTCAATCCCTTGGAAGCCAAGGGGAAATGGCGGGACTTGTTTGGCAATGACAAGCCCATTCATGTGGAAGTTGGAAGTGGAAAGGGTGTCTTTGTTTCAGGTATGGCCAAGCAAAACCCTGATATCAACTATATCGGGATTGATATTCAAAAGTCTGTTTTGAGCTACGCTTTGGACAAGGTGCTTGAAGTTGGAGTTCCTAATATCAAGCTCTTGTGGGTGGATGGTTCTGACTTGACTGACTACTTTGAAGACGGTGAGATTGATCGCTTGTATCTGAACTTTTCAGATCCTTGGCCGAAAAAACGCCATGAAAAGCGTCGTTTGACCTACAAAACCTTCTTGGATACCTTCAAGCGCATCTTGCCTGAAAATGGAGAAATTCATTTCAAGACGGATAACCGTGGCTTGTTTGAGTACAGCCTAGTGAGCTTTTCTCAGTATGGCATGAAGCTCAATGGTGTTTGGCTTGATTTACATGCCAGTGATTTTGAAGGCAATGTCATGACAGAATATGAGCAAAAATTCTCCAACAAGGGGCAAGTTATCTACCGAGTTGAGGCAGAATTTTAAGAAAAAGCCTGAAATCAGGCTGTATAAGTGCTTTTGCTTTACATAAGTTAGCAAACGTGCTATACTAAGAGTAAGAATATGAAAAGTGAGGCGGGGAAATATCTTCGCCTCTTGCTTATGAGGAGGTGGACGCAATCGCAACAATCATAGAATTAGTCAGAGAAGTTGTAGAACCTGTCATCCAAGCGCCTTTCGAACTCGTGGATATCGAGTATGGAAAGATTGGCAGTGACATGATTCTCAGTATTTTTGTAGATAAACCTGAAGGAATTACCTTGAACGATACAGCGGACTTGACAGAAATTATCAGTCCTGTCCTAGACACCATCAAGCCAGATCCCTTCCCAGAACAATATTTCCTAGAAATCACTAGTCCAGGCTTGGAACGTCCTTTGAAAACCAAGGATGCCGTCGCTGGAGCGATTGGGAAATACATCCATGTCGGGCTCTACCAAGCCATCGATAAGCAAAAGGTCTTTGAAGGAACCTTGTTGGCCTTCGAAGAGGACGAGTTGACTATGGAATATATGGACAAGACGCGTAAGAAAACCGTCCAAATTCCATACAGTTTAGTATCAAAAGCACGTTTAGCAGTTAAATTATAGAAAAAGAAAGGATAGCTTTTGAGGATTCAAAAGTGAAGAAAACATGAGTAAAGAAATGCTAGAGGCCTTCCGCATTTTGGAAGAAGACAAGGGAATCAAAAAAGAAGATATCATCGACGCAGTAGTAGAGTCGCTTCGTTCCGCTTATCGCAGACGCTATGGTCAATCAGACAGTGTAGCTATTGATTTCAACGAAAAAACAGGTGACTTTACAGTTTATACTGTTCGTGAAGTGGTTGATGAAGTATTTGATAGTCGTTTGGAAATCAGCTTAAAAGATGCTCTTGCCATTAACTCAGCTTACGAGCTTGGTGACAAGATTAAATTTGAAGAAGCACCAGGTGAGTTTGGTCGTGTGGCAGCCCAATCTGCCAAACAAACCATCATGGAAAAAATGCGCAAGCAAACACGTGCCATTACTTACAATACTTACAAAGAACATGAACAAGAAATCATGTCTGGTACGGTAGAACGCTTTGACAACCGCTTTATCTATGTCAACCTTGGCAGTATCGAAGCCCAATTGTCAAAACAAGACCAAATTCCTGGTGAAGTTTTTGCTTCTCATGATCGTATCGAAGTGTATGTCTACAAGGTTGAAGACAACCCTCGCGGTGTCAACGTCTTTGTTAGCCGTAGCCATCCAGAAATGATCAAACGTTTGATGGAGCAAGAAATTCCAGAAGTTTATGATGGAACTGTTGAAATCATGAGCGTGGCCCGTGAAGCTGGTGACCGTACTAAGGTTGCCGTTCGCAGTCATAATCCAAACGTGGACGCTATCGGTACAATCGTTGGACGTGGTGGTGCTAATATCAAGAAGATTACTAGCAAGTTCCATCCAGCTCGCTACGATGCTAAAAATGACCGCATGGTACCAATCGAAGAAAATATTGATGTTATCGAGTGGGTAGCAGATCCAGCTGAATTTATCTACAATGCCATCGCTCCTGCTGAGGTTGACCAAGTTATCTTTGATGAAAACGACAGCAAACGTGCCTTGGTGGTTGTTCCTGATAACAAGCTTTCTCTTGCTATCGGTCGTCGTGGGCAAAACGTTCGCTTGGCGGCTCACTTGACTGGTTACCGTATCGATATCAAGTCTGCTAGTGAATTTGAAGCCATGGAAGAAGCTGGTTTGGTAGATTTGGAAGCAGAAAACGATACTGTAGAAGAATAAAAGCTGCTAGAGGAGGGAAAGATGAAAACGAGAAAAATCCCTTTGCGCAAGTCTGTCGTGTCTAACGAAGTGATTGATAAGCGAGATTTGCTCCGCATTGTCAAAAACAAGGAAGGACAAGTCTTTATTGATCCGACAGGCAAGGCCAATGGCCGTGGCGCTTATATCAAACTAGACAATGCAGAAGCCCTAGAGGCGAAAAAGAAGAAGGTCTTTAACCGTAGCTTTAGCATGGAAGTTGAAGAAAGCTTTTATGACGAGTTGATCGCTTATGTGGATCACAAAGTGAAAAGAAGAGAGTTAGGACTTGAATAAGCAAAAGATAAGCAATCTCTTGGGACTTGCTCAGCGAGCAGGGCGGATTATATCGGGTGAAGAATTGGTGGTCAAGGCCATTCAAGACGGCAAGGCCAAGTTGGTCTTTCTAGCCCATGATGCTGGACCCAATCTGACCAAGAAGATTCAAGATAAAAGTCATTATTATCAAGTAGAAATTGTAACCGTGTTTTCAACACTGGAATTAAGCATAGCAGTCGGAAAATCAAGAAAGGTTTTGGCTGTGACAGATGCTGGATTTACAAAGAAAATGAGGTCTCTTATGGAATAGAAGAGGAGGACATGATTTGTCTAAGAAAAGATTGTACGAAATCGCAAAAGAACTTGGAAAAGAAAGTAAGGAAGTTGTAGCGCGTGCAAAAGAGTTGGGCTTGGATGTGAAAAGCCACTCATCAAGTGTGGAAGAAGCTGTCGCTGCAAAAATCGCTGCCAGCTTTAAGCCTGCAGCTGCTCCGAAAGCAGAAGCAAAACCTGCAGCACCAAAAGCAAGTACAGAAAAGAAAGCCGAAAAATCTGAGCCAGCTAAACCAGCTGTAGCCAAGGAAGAGGCAAAACCTGCAGCCCCAAAAGCAAGTGCAGAAAAGAAAGCCGAAAAGTCTGAACCAGTAAAACCAGCTGTAGCCAAGGAAGAGGCAAAACCAGCTGAGCCAGTCGCTCCGAAAACAGAAAAAGTAGCGGCTAAACCACAAAGCCGTAATTTCAAGGCTGAGCGTGAAGCCCGTGCCAAAGAGCAGGCAGAACGACGCAAGCAAAATAAGGGCAATAACCGTGACCAACAACAAAACGGGAACCGTCAGAAAAACGACGGTCGCAATGGTGGAAAACAAGGTCAAGGCAACCGCGACAATCGTCGCTTTAATGACCAAGCTAAGAAACAGCAAGGTCAGCAAAATCGTGGAAATGAGCGCCGTCAACAAGGGGACAAACGTCCAAATCAAGCGGCTCCACGTGTTGACTTTAAAGCCCGTGCAGCAGCCCTAAAAGCAGAGCAAAATGCAGAGTACGCACGTTCAAGCGAGGAACGCTTCAAGCAGTATCAGGCTGCTAAAGAAGCCTTGGCTCAAGCTAATAAACGCAAGGAACCAGAGGAAATCTTTGAAGAAGCGGCTAAGTTAGCTGAACAAGCGCAACAAGCACAGCAAGTTCAAGCAGTGGTTGAAGTCGTCCCTGAGAAAAAAGAACCTGCAGTGGATACACGTCGTAAAAAACAAGCTCGACCAGACAAAAATCGTGACGATTATGATCACGAAGAAGATGGTCCTAGAAAACAACAAAAGAATCGAAGTAGTCAAAATCAAGTGAGAAATCAAAAGAATAGTAACTGGAATAACAACAAAAAGAACAAAAAAGGCAATAACAAGAACAACCGTAATCAGACTCCAAAACCTGTTACAGAGCGTAAATTCCATGAATTGCCAACAGAATTTGAGTATACAGATGGTATGACCGTTGCGGAAATCGCAAAACGTATCAAACGTGAACCAGCTGAAATCGTTAAGAAACTCTTTATGATGGGTGTCATGGCCACACAAAACCAATCCTTGGATGGAGAAACCATCGAACTCCTCATGGTGGATTATGGTATTGAAGCTAAACAAAAGGTTGAAGTGGATAATGCCGACATCGAACGTTTCTTTGTCGAAGATGGTTATCTCAATGAAGATGAATTGGTTGAGCGTCCACCAGTTGTAACCATCATGGGACACGTTGACCATGGTAAAACAACTCTTTTGGATACCCTTCGTAACTCTCGCGTTGCGACAGGTGAAGCAGGTGGTATCACTCAGCATATCGGTGCCTACCAAATCGTGGAAAATGGCAAGAAGATTACCTTCCTTGATACACCAGGACACGCGGCCTTTACATCTATGCGTGCGCGCGGTGCATCTGTTACCGATATTACTATCCTGGTCGTAGCGGCAGATGACGGGGTTATGCCTCAGACAATTGAAGCCATCAACCACTCAAAAGCAGCCAACGTTCCAATCATCGTAGCCATTAACAAGATTGATAAACCAGGTGCCAACCCAGAACGTGTTATCGGTGAATTGGCAGAGCATGGTGTCATGTCAACCGCTTGGGGTGGAGATTCTGAATTTGTTGAAATCTCAGCTAAATTCAACCAAAACATCGAAGAATTGTTGGAAACAGTCCTTCTTGTGGCTGAAATCCAAGAACTTAAAGCAGACCCAACAGTTCGTGCGATCGGTACAGTTATCGAAGCACGCTTGGATAAAGGAAAAGGTGCGGTCGCAACCCTTCTTGTTCAACAAGGTACCTTGAATGTCCAAGACCCAATCGTTGTCGGAAATACCTTCGGTCGTGTCCGTGCCATGACCAATGACCTTGGTCGTCGTGTTAAGGTTGCAGGGCCATCAACACCAGTTTCAATCACAGGTTTGAACGAAGCGCCAATGGCAGGTGACCACTTTGCTGTTTACGAAGATGAAAAATCTGCGCGTGCAGCTGGTGAAGAACGTGCCAAACGTGCCCTTATGAAGCAACGTCAAGCTACCCAACGTGTCAGCCTTGAAAACCTCTTTGATACCCTTAAAGCTGGTGAACTCAAATCAGTTAACGTTATTATCAAGGCCGATGTACAAGGTTCAGTTGAAGCCCTTTCTGCATCACTTCAGAAAATCGATGTGGAAGGTGTTAAAGTTACCATCGTTCACTCAGCGGTTGGTGCTATCAACGAATCAGACGTGACCCTTGCTGAAGCTTCAAATGCCTTTATCGTTGGTTTCAATGTACGCCCTACACCACAAGCTCGTCAACAAGCAGAAGCTGACGATGTGGAAATCCGTCTCCACAGTATTATCTACAAGGTTATCGAAGAGATGGAAGAAGCTATGAAAGGGATGCTTGATCCAGAATTTGAAGAAAAAGTTATCGGTGAAGCAGTTATCCGTGAAACCTTCAAGGTGTCTAAAGTGGGAACTATCGGTGGATTCATGGTTATCAACGGTAAGGTTACCCGTGACTCTAAAGTCCGTGTTATCCGTGACGGTGTCGTTATCTATGACGGTGAACTTGCAAGCTTGAAACACTACAAAGACGACGTTAAAGAAGTTACAAACGGTCGTGAAGGTGGATTGATGATCGATGGCTACAATGATATCAAGACTGATGATGTGATTGAGGCTTATGTCATGGAAGAAATCAAGAGATAATAGAGAAACGATAGCTCATTTGACTCGTCGTCAACAGCGCCTTGATGAACTTTAGTTCTATCTAAGGCTTGTTTCCTAGATTCAAATGGCTCTAGTTCCTCTATCTAATAGAAATAGCTAGGTCTGCTGGCCTAGCTTTTGGTTCAAAGTAGAGAAAGGAATATCATGGCAAATCATTTCCGTACGGATCGTGTGGGCATGGAAATCAAGCGTGAAGTCAATGAGATTTTGCAAAAGAAAGTCCGTGATCCGCGTGTCCAAGGCGTGACCATCACAGATGTTCAGATGCTGGGTGACTTGTCTGTTGCCAAGGTTTACTACACCATTTTGAGTAACCTTGCTTCAGATAATCAAAAAGCCCAAATCGGGCTTGAGAAAGCAACTGGTACCATCAAACGTGAACTTGGTCGCAATTTGAAATTGTACAAAATCCCAGATTTGACCTTCGTCAAAGACGAGTCCATCGAATATGGAAACAAGATTGATGAAATGTTACGCAATCTGGATAAGAACTAAGAAGAGGGGCAACCCTCTTTTTTTGGTGGGGAAAATAGGTGGAATTTGAAATGGAAAAATATTCTTTTAAGAAAGGGATTCTGTATTTTTTAATGTTATCTAATTAGAAAATGCTTTTTTTTTTTAGGAAATATGATATGATGATTTCATAAATAAAAGGAGATCCTATCAATGAATAATGTAAAAAAAGTTTGTCGTTTAGCTTTGCTATGTCTTTCTGTCTCTACTCTAGTTGCTTGTAGTTCTCTTTCTGAAAAAACAAGTAGCTCTTCTAGTGAGAATCAAACAGAAGCTTCATCTAGTAGTTCTGAAAAGAAGGGGTTGTTTGCCAAAGCAAAAGAAAAACTCAGTTCAAGCGATTTTAATCCACAAGATGTTAGTGATACGACAATTGAGTCTATAAAAACCTATGAAGATTACTTGATTATGAATGAGAAAATAATTGATAATTACTATACAGAAGCAGACGAAGCCTTTAAAGGAACTGTTTTAGAAGATAGCGCTGCTATCCAAGAACTAAAAGATAGCACTAAAAAAGAAATGGAAGATTTGAAAAAACAATATGGTCCATTAAAGAAAGCACCGATTCAAGGGAAAGAAGAAGTGATTAAGACTCTAAAAGATTATCGTGATAATCTACATGAACAAGTGGAGCAGTGGAAAGCTAGTCTTTAATAGGAAGAGTGGAGTTCAATATGGATTATCAATTATTGCCACATGAATATATGGTTATGAATAGTGACCATGTGAGTTTTGGGAAAAATGGTTTGTCTACAGATGAATTAATTTTAACGAATCTACACTTAATATATATCAAAAAAGGTTTGTGGGGAGGAAAAAAAGACCAAGTTACCATACCCATTAACCAGATTAAAATTTTTGAAGGGAAACCTCAAGTTTCAGTAACCAAAACCAATGGTGTGAAACGGCTGGAAATTTATTATAATGGCGGACAAGCTATCTTTGCATTTAATAATACTAAGGATACTGACAAGTGGGCTAGAAACATTATTAAATTGATTTCAGGGGATACAAGTAATTTTGAAACCTTGGGGGATAGTAGCTTGTTTGGAGCAGATGTTTTAGCAGAAACATTTAAGGATACATTTGACACTTTTAAAGCAGGGCTTGGGATTAAGGATGCAGAGCCAGAAAAGATTTCAACCAAGTGTAGCTTTTGTGGAGCACCTTTGTCAGGTCAAGTGAAGCAAACAGTAAGATGTGCCTATTGTGATATGGAGCAGAGTTTATAAGGGGGCAATTAAATGGGGTTGATAAAAGCCATCACAGATTCTATCGGTGGGACATTTGCAGATCAGTGGAAAGAAATTATCACAGTTCAAGCTTTTGATGAACATACAGCTGTAAGTCCCGGTATTGTTCAAGAAAGTAATAATGGTAGGGGTGTCAATACGAAGGGATCTGTAGGTGTTATTTCGAATGGATCCAAGATTTTTATTCCAGAAAACACTGCTGCCTTTATCTTTAGTCAATCTGGTATCGAGGAAATTATTACAGAACCAGGTGGATATGAATACCAAAATGGTGAGAGCAGTGTTTTTAACGGTGATGGATTGAAAAAGTCACTGTTTGACAATGTTGTTAATCGTGTTGGATTCGGTGGTCAAAGTGATCAGCAAAAACAGATTTGCTTTGTTAATTTGAGAGAAATTCGTGATATTAAATTTGGGACTCGCGGTCCAGTCATGTATAATGATTTGTTTTATGGGACAGATTTAGAAGTACGTGCTTTTGGAACATTTTCTATCCAAATTACAGATGCTAAGCAATTTATCAGAAATTTTCTTCCTGCCAATGTGACTTATTATACTTTCGACAGTGCTCAAGCTAGATCACAAATAGTGACAGAGTTTCTCCAATCTTTTATTGTTGCACTTAATTCTTTGTCCACAACTTATCGTATTTCACAATTGCCGTCACAAGCTTCAGTTCTTGCAACCCAAGTATCGAATGATGGACAGTATGCAGGGACTTGGAAAGAACGTTTTGGATTTGAGATTGTAAAAGTTGCCATTGCTAATATTGAGTTCTCATCAGAATCTAAGGAATTGGTTAAACAATTTTCATCAAATAAGATGAATTTAAAAGCTTATGATGATGTATCGCAGAAAGCTTCTAATATTGCAGCACAACAAAAAATTGCATCAGGAGTGGAGCAACATGGTCTAGGTGATGGTGCAGGGATGATTTTTGGTATGAATATGGCACAAGCTTTAGACGAAAAAGCAATGAAACCAAGTTTATCATTAGATGAACAAATCGAAGCCCTTACAAAACTAAAATCTCTTTTAGACGCAGGGATACTATCTCAGGAAGAATTTGATCGAAAGAAAAAAGAAATTATGGATTTATAAAATGAAACTCGAAAGTTCATAGCTAGTACCTATTCAAGGGACATTCTAGGTAAAACAATAATAGACTATCGTTCATAGATAGAATATCATGTTGTAAAGGTAGGAGTGGAATATTTTAGCTGTCTCTACAAAGACTATTAAAAATCTTTAACAAATAAGTTGCTAAGGATTTTTTGAAAATTTTTGAGGGGAATTTGAAAATACTTTAAAAGAGTATGCTATCATAGAATATAACTTACAGAAGTAAAAGGAGTTTGTATATGGCTGAACAAGAGTTGGCTATGCAAGTATTGCAACAAGTGGTGAAACTACCTGTTGTTAAGGTTGATCGTTCGAAATTTTTAGTGGATAAGTTTTCCAAAGAATTGGATCCACAGGACATTCCTACTTTATTAGAACAAGGCCCAACGTCTCTCTTATCTCAAGAAATATTAGATCGAGTGGCTAATGCCTGTATTAGGGATCATGTTTTATTAGCGAGTGGAACGTCTGTTGTTGCTGGATTACCAGGTGGACTTGCCATGGCAATTACCATACCAGCGGATGTAGCTCAATTTTATGCTTTTTCTTTAAAATTAGCTCAAGAACTAGGCTATATTTATGGATATGGGGATCTTTGGGCTTCACGCGATGAGTTGAGTGAAGATGCCCAAAATACCCTCTTGCTTTATCTAGGTGTCATGTTGGGGGTAAATGGAACCGCTGCTTTGCTACGTGCTGGTGGTATAACAATTGCCAAACAGGTAATGAAAACAGTACCTAATAAAGCGTTAACAAAGACGCTTTGGTACCCTATTTTGAAAAAAGTCTTAAAAATATTTGGTGTGAATCTGACCAAGGGAGGGCTGGCAAAAGGAATGGGAAAATTCATTCCTATCTTGGGTGGTATCATTTCAGGTGGTTTAACCTTTGCAACTATGAAACCAATGGGGGAAAGCTTGCAGAAAGAATTATCCAAGCTAGTCAACTATAGTGAAGTTCAATATCAAGAAGATGTTGAAACAATCCGAAAAGAGGCTGAAATCCTCGAAGGAGAGTAATATGGGACTCATAAAAATTCTAGCTAAAACTTATGGGAATTACTTTTTGACCGTGCAAGGTGTAAAAGTAATGAAAACGATAAAGAAAGATGACAATGTCGTTATCGGTCTGGGGAAACTTTTTATTGCCGACAAGTTAATGGATACGGCTCGGTGGCTCATCAAGCCAGAGGAGAGAGAATGAAATTTTTCTGGGGACTTCTTGCTATTCTTTTTATCAAACCGATTATTGGAATTGTGAAATTCTTTTGGATGATCATCTCTTTTGCAGTCCAATTGCTGTTTTACAAGCTATTATTTAAAATATTGGATTGGCTCTTTAAACTTATCTAGATGGTAATCCAAGTCGCAGAGAACTAGCAGGAACTCCACTGCTAGTTTTTTAATCTCTTTCCATATGGTATAATATAAGCAGTAAAATCATTTTAGAACATACAATGGAGGTCGTTATGGACAATATCATCGATGTGTCAATTCCTGTTGCAGAAGTGGTGGACAAGCATCCAGAAGTCTTGGAAATCTTAGTTGAGCTTGGATTTAAACCCCTTGCCAATCCCTTGATGCGTAATACTGTTGGTCGCAAAGTATCGCTCAAACAGGGTTCTAAGCTTGAAGGAACCCCTATGGACAAGATTGTCCGCACGTTGGAAGCCAATGGCTACGAAGTGATTGGATTAGACTAATGGCAGATGAACGGATTCATATCCTACGGGATATTTTGTTAGAATTGCACAATGGCGCCTCTCCTGAGTCGGTTCAGGAGCGCTTTGATGCGACCTTTGCGGGTGTCTCAGCCATCGAGATTTCTCTCATGGAGCACGAGCTGATGAACTCAGACTCAGGTGTTACTTTTGAAGATGTCATGGAACTCTGTGATGTTCATGCCAATCTTTTTAAAAATGCTGTTAAGGATGTCGAAGTTGCAGATACCGAGCACCCAGGTCACCCAGTTCGGGTCTTTAAGGAAGAAAATTTGGCCCTCCGTGCGGCCTTGATTCGCATTCGGAGATTGTTAGATACCTATGAGTCCATGGAAGATGAAGAAATGCTTGCGGAGATGCGTAAGGGTTTGGTGCGTCAGATGGGACTTGTAGGTCAATTTGATATCCATTACCAACGTAAAGAAGAACTCTTCTTTCCTATCATGGAGCGCTATGGTCACGATTCGCCTCCAAAAGTTATGTGGGGAGTGGATGACCAGATCAGAGAACTCTTTCAAACAGCTTTAGCGACAGCCAAGTCACTACCAGAAGTGTCGATTCACAGTGTAAAAGAAGATTTTGAAGCCTTTGCGACAGAGTTTGAAAGTATGGTTTTCAAGGAAGAGTCCATCCTTCTCATGATTCTCCTTGAGTCCTTTACTCAGGATGACTGGCTGCAGATTGCGGAGGAGAGCGATGCCTACGGTTATGCCATCATCCGTCCGTCAGAAAAATGGGTACCAGAACGCCAAAGTTTTGTTGAAGAAAAGAGTGTAGGGGAGCCTGTGCAGCCAGATACGCCAGAAGGGCAAGTTCAGCAAGTTATCGATACGCCAGAAGGCCAGTTTACCATTACCTTTACCCCTAAGGAAAAGGAAGCAGTGCTGGACCGCCATAGTCAACAGGCTTTTGGCAATGGCTATCTATCGGTCGAGCAGGCCAATCTCATCCTCAATCACCTCCCCATGGAGATTACCTTTGTCAATAAAGACGATATTTTCCAGTATTACAATGACAATACGCCGGCTGACGAGA
Organism: Streptococcus sp. k-402; assembly: GCF_013277515.1. Taxonomy (GTDB): domain Bacteria; phylum Bacillota; class Bacilli; order Lactobacillales; family Streptococcaceae; genus Streptococcus. The sequence goes on from NZ_VMNB01000005.1 coordinate 127,234, forward strand.
TGATTTTCAAACGGACGCCGTCCCAAGTTGGGCGCAATGTCGAACTCTGCCATCCACCTAAGTACTTGGACAAGGTCAAGGCCATCATGAAGGGGCTTCGTGAGGGAAGCAAAGACAAGTATGAAATGTGGTTCAAGTCTGAGTCACGAGGTAAGTTTGTTCACATCACCTACGCGGCAGTTCATGATGAAGAGGGAGAATTCCAAGGTGTGTTGGAGTATGTTCAGGATATTCAGCCCTACCGTGAGATTGACACGGACTATTTCCGTGGATTAGAATAAGGAGAAAAAATGAGTTACGAACAAGAATTTATGAAGGAATTTGAAGCCTGGGTCAATACCCAGATTATGATTAACGACATGGCGCACAAGGAAAGCCAAAAAGTCTACGAAGAAGATCAAGACGAACGTGCCAAAGATGCCATGATTCGCTACGAGAGTCGCCTGGATGCTTATCAGTTCTTGTTTGGTAAGTTTGAAAACTTCAAAGCAGGCAAGGGATTCCATGATTTGCCAGATGGCTTGTTTGGTGAGCGAAATTATTAAATGAGATAGATTCTTGATTTTTTACTAAAATCTTGATAGAATATTTATATTAAATCCTTGTCAGAACAGGGATTTTTTATTGAAAGGATTTTATCATGTCAAAGAAACTCAATCGTAAAAAACAATTACGAAATAGCCTCTGTCGTGCAGGTGCTTTTTCAAGTACTGTGACTAAGGTTGTAGAAGAGACAAAAAAAGTCGTAAAACGTGCTGAGCAGTCAGCAAGCCAAGCTGGTAAGGCTGTTTCTAAAAAAGTTGAACAAGCAGTCGAAGCTACCAAAGAACAAGCACAAAAGGTAGCCAATTCTGTAGAAGATTTTGCAGCAAACTTGGGTGGACTTCCACTTGACCGTGCCAAAACTTTCTATGATGAAGGAATCAAGTCTGCTTCAGATTTCAAAAACTGGACTGAAAAAGAACTCCTTGCCTTGAAAGGAATCGGCCCAGCTACCATTAAGAAATTGAAAGAAAATGGCATCAAGTTCAAGTAATCTTTCTTGTCCCTTGCAATTCCGTGAAAAACTTGCTACAATAGAGCCATTAGAGGTGTTTTGAATCTCGCATTTTACAGAAAGTGGCGGTGCTGAGAAGTCCACAAATGTGTCAAAACTAGTTGCTAATGGATGAAAAATTGAAATAAAAGTGTCTTTTTGTTTTAAAGACGAGAGTTGCGGGCAACTGCCCGAAATTGGGTGGTACCGCGGATAAGCATATTCGTCCCTGTCATGTAGATGGCAGGGCTTTTCTTTTGTATATTGGTCAAAGGAGGTTGTCATGAAGCAATCTTTTAAAACAAGTAAACTCTACTATGGCTTTCCTATTTTCATTTTGGGATATCAGGATCAGAATTTTGGACACAATATTACGACCTGTAGCTCCTCTTATAGCTTGGGAGATTGGATTGTGGTTGGAGTCGTTGCGAGAGAGAATGTCGCAGATCAAATTAAACATTATCAAAAATTTACTGTGAATATCCCTGATGAAAATCTCATGCTCGAGATGGAGCAGGCTGGTTTTATCAGTCATCAGGAGAAATTGGAACGTTTGGGAGTACATTATGAAATTTCTGAACGAACTGAGGCACCGATTTTAGAGGATTGTCCAGTCGTTTTGGATTGTCAGGTAGATAGGATTATCGAGGAAGATGGAATCTGTCATATCTTTGCCAAGATTATCGAACGACTAGCTGCTCCAGAACTTTTGGATGACAAGGGGCATTTTAAGAATGACCGTTTTGCGCCGACTTACTTTATGGGGGATGGTCACCAGCGCGTTTATCGTTATTTAGATGACCGAGTTGGTTCTATGGGAAGCTTCATTAAGAAAGCGAGGAAAAAGGATGGCAAGAACTGAACTGCCAGAACGCTTGGAAACAGAACGTCTCGTTTTACGAGTCCGCACAGTAGCGGATGCTGAGGATATCTTTGACTATGCTAGTCGTCCGGAAGTCTCTTACCCAGCAGGCTTTCTACCCGTCAAGACCTTGGAAGATGAGGTTTACTATCTAGAGCATATCCTTCCCGAACGCAATCAAAAGGAAAATCTCCCAGCTGGCTACGGGATTGTCGTCAAAGGAACCGATAAAGTCATTGGTTCTGTTGACTTCAACCACCGCCATGAGGACGATGTGCTAGAGCTTGGCTATACCCTGCACCCAGACTATTGGGGTCGAGGTTATGTACCAGAAGCAGCGCAAGCATTGATTGACCTAGGATTTAAAGAATTGGGTCTTCACAAGATTGAGCTGACTTGTTTTGGCTATAACGTCCAAAGTCAACGTGTCGCAGAAAAACTTGGTTTTACCCTCGAAGCTCGTATCCGAGACCGTAAAGATGTTCAAGGCAATCGTTGTGATGATTTGAGATATGGCTTGCTGAGGAGTGAGTGGGGGACATAAAACAACCATTAGATGAGAGAGAATAAATGAAGTTGATTTGTTATTTTAAATCTAATAATAGATTATGGGGTATTTTTCCCAAAATTCGGGGAATACTTTTGAGGACATTTGCCTATTTACCTTTGATATCAATTGCCTCCGCTTTAGGTTTATCACTATCCCTCTTTTTATTAAGTTTGATTTTCAGCAAGAGCACTGCATTGTCTATTCTAGAAATAATTATTTTTTTATTCTCGTTAAGTTTTTCATTTAAATTACTAGCTAAAAAATTTTTATATAAAGAATATGTTGTTTCTTATTGGATTATTTCTCTTTTGTCCTTAATTCTTTTTTTTATTAATGATTTTAGATTTTTAATATTTTTCCAATTTACATCGCTACTGATATATGTTTTTAACTATACAAGTCAGTTTCATAAGTTAAAAGATTTTCTTTCTAAAAGTATGGAGTCCTTGGCTTTTATAAATACTTTTGATGGAATATTTTGTGGAATGTTGATATACTTTCTCTATAATAAAAATCTAGTTGAATCAACCTTAATAAAATTATATAAATATTTTTCAAATAATTATAGTATACATGAAAATCAATTGGATTACTGGTTTAGCATTGTAATAGTTTTAATAATACCATTTGTATTATCTGTTATAAAAACTGTAGGATCAATCAAGATATTTCAAAAAGTTAATAAAATAGATATCGTAAAGGGAAAGACACTGTGGAATGTATATGCCACGATGCTTATTATTTCGTTTTTATGGTATTATATCTATATTTATTACTTTATTTCTAATGTTATTGATTTTCATTCTGATTTAATAACTGACATTCTTATGTTCAGTTCACTTATTGCACTTTATTTAATATGCTGGTGGATGATTTATAATCTAATTAGACATGGTGCAAAAGATACCAAAGAAGTAATAGCATCATGGTTAATTGGTTCAATCTGTATATTACTGTTAGCAGTATTTAATCAAGTTGAAAATGAATTAATAAATGCTTTAACATGGTTTTTGCCAATTTTAATTCCTAGTCTAATTGGAGAAATAAATTCTCAATTCGATACAAAAAAACATAAGAAAAAACCAATAAGAACTGAGAAAATGGATAGACACCTATATCGAACTCAACTATATGGTTTTCTTACTCTATTAATGTTGAGTATTATTCCAAAGTTAACCGAAATTATTTGGGGTTTAAAGATTAAGAAGAAATTGGTCGAATTTATAACTCCCGAAGCTGATTGGATGTCTGAATTATTTGCCTCAACTATAATTATTTTCGTTTGTTTCATATTATCATTAGTTATTGGGAAGATTATAATTTGGTTATTACAATATTTCTATTTAAACACCTGTAATGGATATTATGTGTATCGTGACAATATGCACAGTATATTAATAAATCGTAGATATAAAAGAAATATTCATAAAAGGAGAAAAAATAATGTCTAAATAACTTTCACCTAAATACACTCCATCCTATGTTTAGGTTGGTCGTTAACAAAACAACTTCATGAAGACGTTCTCAAGACTCAAGGAGTTCAAAAGTCTCAATCTTTTTCGTTCGTGATTCCGACCACCAAATGTAACTGGAAAAACTCTACCTTGGTCAGGCTTGGGGTACAACCTTCAAAGTAAACAAGCTACAGAGAAACTGGAATTCTCCAATAAAGCCTGTATCTGAGACTGTAAGGATTTCTAAGTCAGTTGAGTCGAATCTATTGAAGGATGAATTAGAGGAGAAAATAGATGGCTAAAAAGAAAAATAGAAAAAAAGAATTAAAACGCCAGCAAAAGTTGGATATCAAAGTTATTTCTGAAGAAGAGGCTACCTGGACAGAAATTATGGCCAAAAATCCAACTTTTGTAGAACGTCGGACCATTCAAAATTTCGATGAACTACATACAGCAGTGATGCAATATGCTGATGAACACGGAGAGTATCCAGATGTTCAGCTAATCAATTACCAACTGAAAAATAGGACTTTTGATTGGAATCAGGATCATGCTTTATTTAGAGAAGCTATGCATACTCCGAATACACAGAAGCGAAATAAATTGTTAAAGCAAGTTTTAAAAATAAATCCAGATTATTTTGCGGCTGATTTTCATTTATTATTATCAGAAGTTGAAGATTTTGATTTGTCGACTTTTAAAAAAGTATTGGATTTTGAAATTCTAGTTTTAGAAAAATGGAAAGTGAATGGATACAATAGTTGGAATTATTTTGAAGCACGCCCTATCCTGTCTGCTCTGATGTTTCTGATTGAGTATTATATGATGGAGAACTTCAATTCTAAGGCTATAGAATTGATTGACCTATATTTGAGTAAGCGACCTGAACGTTTTCCTCCTAATTTTGTCTTCTGTATGCTTTCCTTGTATCATATTACTGGTCAGGAACTAAAGGTTGAACGTTTCTATCGTGAAGAATTAAATAAAGGGAAACGGGATGATACCATTCTTATTCATGCCATCATCTCTGCTTTTTCTCAAGGAAAAATTGAGGAAGCAAGTCAGCTATTTGCAAAATTAGTGGAAATCAATGATGAAGCTGTTGAATTCTTTATAGAGGAAGATTGGCAATTCAAGGTTATAGATATAGAAGACCAAGAATGCTATTGTCCAAATTCAGTTGAATCGTTACAAGCTAGTTTGTATCCTCTGTTTGATTATTTACTAGAAAATATTATTTTAACGAAATTTTTAACAAACGAGGCCGAAAAGTTCCGCCGTAAACCAGTATTTTCGGCTCATTCCAGTATGATAAGAAGTTTATCCGAGGTATCCGATTGGCACTCCTTTATGAATGAGGAAAAAATGAAGGGAATTCGGATGGATCTTGTTCACATCTTTGTTGAAAATGGGATTCGTACATCTTCAGATTTCAAAAAATGGACTGAAAAAGAAGTTGTCGCTTTGAAGGGAATTGGTCCCGTAACCGTTAAGAAGTTGAAGGAAAACGGCATAAAGTTTAAAAACGAGAAGTAATTGTTTACTGAAGGGGGGAGGTGAATTGTCTTGAATGAAATTTCTAATTTCATCCTGTATACCACACCCAATGGCCATGTTCAGCTAAATATCCTTTTACAAGATGAAAATCTTTGGTTGACTCAAAAAGGTCTTGCAGAGCTCTTTGGAGTTGAACGAAGTGTCATTACAAAGCACTTGAAAAACATTTATGATAGTGGTGAGTTAGATAAGGTGTCAACTTGTGCAAAATTTGCACAGGTTCAACAAGAGGGAAATAGAGCTGTCCGGCATGAACTTGAATATTACAATCTGGATGCTATCATTTCAGTTGGTTATCGAGTAAATTCCAGTAAGGCTACTCAATTTAGAATTTGGGCAACTAAGACTTTGAAAGAATTTATCATCAAAGGTTTTGTTTTGGATGATGAACGGTTGGAAACCGAACGACTCGTCCTACGAGTTCGTACAGTGGCAGATGCTGAGGATATCCATGCATACGCCAGTCTCCCAGAAGTCTCTTATCCAGCAGGTTTTCCACCCGTCAAGACCTTGGAAGATGAGATTTATTATCTGGGGCATATCCTTCCCGAACGCAATAAAAAGGAAAATCTCCCAGCTGGCTATGGGATTGTCGTCAAGGGAACCGATAAAGTCATTGGTTCTGTTGACTTCAACCATCGCCATGCGGATGATGTGCTAGAACTTGGCTATACCTTGCATACAGACTATTGGGGTCGAGGCTATGTACCAGAAGCAGCGCATGCCTTGATTGACTTAGCCTTTAAAGATTTGGGTCTTCACAAGATTGAACTAACTTGTTTTGGATACAATGTCCAAAGTCAACGAGTCGCAGAAAAACTTGGATTTACCCTCGAAGCTCGCATAAGAGATCGTAAAGATGCCCAAGGCAAGCGCTGTGATGATTTGAGATATGGCTTGCTGAGGAGTGAGTGGGAGGTAATTTGATGCATCTTTTCATCATTGGTGCTCCGGCCTCAGGAAAAATGACGATTGGTCAAGAACTATCTCGACTGACGGATTCTACCCTCTTTTATAACCATCAAGCCATCGATTTTGCACTAGAAATCTATCAGAATTATACAGAGGAGATGTGGGAATTTGTTCGTGGAATTACCTTTTCTTTCCTTGGAGCAAGTGCAAGAAATCAGCGATCAGTAATTTTAACAGACGTAATTGATTTTTCAAATCAGTACCAGCTGATGTATTTAAAACAAATTCAGGATTTATTGGATAACTTTCATCAAGAGATTCTGTTTGTTGAGTTGGAAACAAGTCTTGAGGAGCGTTTACGTCGAAATCAAACGGAGAACCGGTTGAAGCACAAGCCCTTGAAACGACATATTGAGATATCTGAAAGAGAAATTTTAGAGACCGCTGAAACCCTTCAATTAAATTCCCAACATCAACCGAATGAGTTGCACCACTACCTTAAAATAAATAATACGAATTTGTCTGCAGAAGAAGCTGCTAAGCAGATTCAAAATAAAATGAATACAATAGAGAAAGGACACACACATGTCTAAAGAACTTTCACCTAAATACAATCCAGCCGAGGTTGAGACTGGTCGTTACCAAAAATGGCTTGACGCTGATGTTTTCAAGCCTTCAGGCAATCAAAAGGCTAAGCCTTATTCAATCGTCATTCCACCACCAAACGTAACTGGTAAACTTCACCTTGGTCACGCTTGGGATACTACTTTGCAAGATATCATCATCCGTCAAAAACGCATGCAAGGATTTGATACGCTTTGGCTTCCAGGTATGGACCACGCGGGGATTGCGACTCAGGCTAAGGTCGAGGAGCGCTTGCGTGGTGAGGGCATTTCCCGTTATGACCTCGGCCGTGAGAAATTCCTAGAGAAAGTCTGGGAATGGAAAGACGAATATGCGACGACCATCAAGGAACAATGGGGCAAGATGGGTCTCTCTGTAGACTACTCTCGCGAGCGTTTCACTCTTGATGAAGGTTTGTCGAAAGCTGTTCGCAAGGTCTTTGTGGACCTTTACAAGAAAGGCAGGATCTACCGTGGTGAGTTTATCATCAACTGGGACCCAGCAGCTCGCACAGCTCTTTCTGATATTGAAGTTATCCACAAGGATGTCGAAGGTGCCTTCTACCATATGAACTACATGCTGGAAGATGGCTCACGCGCCCTTGAAGTTGCCACAACTCGTCCTGAGACTATGTTTGGGGACGTTGCGGTTGCGGTCAATCCAGAAGATTCACGCTACAAGGACTTGATCGGTAAAAATGTTATCCTTCCAATCGCTAACAAACTGATTCCAATCGTTGGTGATGAACACGCCGATCCTGAGTTTGGTACTGGTGTCGTGAAAATCACACCTGCTCATGATCCAAACGACTTCTTGGTTGGTCAACGCCACAACTTGCCACAAGTTAACGTCATGAACGATGACGGAACCATGAACGACTTGGCCTTCGAATTTGCAGGTATGGACCGTTTTGAAGCTCGTAAGGCAGTCGTTACTAAGTTGGAAGAAATCGGCGCCCTCGTTAAAATTGAAAAACGTGTCCACAGTGTTGGACACTCAGAGCGTACAGGTGTAGTGGTTGAGCCACGCTTGTCTACTCAATGGTTCGTCAAGATGGACCAATTGGCGAAAAATGCTATTGCCAACCAAGACACAGAGGACAAGGTAGAGTTCTACCCACCTCGTTTCAACGATACCTTCCTCCAATGGATGGAAAATGTCCACGACTGGGTAATCTCTCGTCAGCTTTGGTGGGGTCACCAAATCCCTGCTTGGTACAATGCTGAGGGTGAAATATATGTCGGCGAAGAAGCTCCAGAAGGTGACGGGTGGACTCAGGACGAAGACGTCTTGGATACTTGGTTCAGTTCGGCCCTTTGGCCATTCTCAACCATGGGCTGGCCTGATGTCGACTCAGAAGATTTCAAACGATACTTCCCAACTTCAACCTTGGTAACAGGTTACGACATCATCTTCTTCTGGGTGTCTCGTATGATCTTCCAATCCTTGGAATTCACTGGTCGTCAGCCATTCCAAAACGTGCTTATCCACGGTCTTATTCGTGACGAGCAAGGACGCAAGATGTCTAAATCTCTCGGAAACGGGATTGACCCGATGGATGTCATCGAGAAATACGGTGCCGATGCCCTTCGTTGGTTCCTTTCAAACGGTTCTGCGCCAGGCCAAGACGTGCGCTTCTCTTACGAGAAAATGGATGCTTCATGGAACTTCATTAACAAAATCTGGAACATCTCTCGCTACATCCTCATGAACAATGAAGGTTTGACCCTTGAGCAAGCAACTGCCAATGTCGAAAAAGTGATCAACAAGGAAGCTGGAAATGTCACAGATCGCTGGATTCTCCACAACCTCAATGAAACGATCGGAAAAGCTACTGCCAACTTTGACAAGTTTGAGTTTGGTGTAGCTGGACACATCCTCTACAACTTCATCTGGGATGAATTTGCGGACTGGTACGTTGAGTTGACCAAGGAAGTCCTTTATAGCGACAACGAAGAAGAGAAAGTCATCACACGTTCTGTTCTCCTTTATACTTTGGACAAGATCCTTCGTCTCCTCCACCCAATCATGCCATTTGTGACAGAGGAAATCTTTGGACAAATCACAGAAGGCTCTATCGTTACAGCAGAATACCCAACTGTCAACCCAGCCTTTGAAGACCTTGTTGCCCACACTGGTGTCGAAAGTCTCAAAGACTTGATTCGTGCCGTTCGTAATGCGCGTGCGGAAGTAAACGTTGCTCCAAGCAAGCCTATCACCATCCTTGTTAAGACAAGCGATAGCGACTTAGAAGCCTTCTTTAACAGCAATGTCAACTACATCAAACGCTTCACAAATCCAGAACACTTGGAGATCGCGTCAAATATTCCTGCACCTGAACTCGCAATGTCAAGCGTCATCACTGGAGCAGAAATCTACCTGCCACTGGTAGACCTCCTTAATGTCGAAGAAGAATTGGCTCGTCTCGACAAGGAACTCGCTAAATGGCAAAAAGAACTGGATATGGTTGGTAAGAAACTCTCTAACGAACGCTTCGTAGCCAACGCAAAACCAGAAGTCGTCCAAAAAGAACGCGACAAACAAGCCGACTACCAAGCGAAATACGACGCGACCGTAGCACGTATTGATGAGATGAAGAAACTCGTTAAATAAACACAGAAACACGGTGGTAAACCGTGTTTTTTGGTATAATAGAGAGTAACTAAAAGAAGGAGTTTATATAATGGATAGTTATTCTTCCAAAAAAGAGTTGGGAATTAAAGATAATAAAGCAATAAAAATCAAATCAATTGATGGAATATTTATAAAGAATTTTCGTAAGATTCAGAATCAAGAATTAAAAATGGGGAAACAAATTACAATTGTTTCTGGACGAAATGGAAGTATGAAATCCACACTAATGGGATTGATTGTTCACCCATTTCAAACTAATGAAAAAAATGTTTTTGATCAGAAAATGAGCACTGAATTTAGCGAGGTATTTAAACTTTCATTAGAAAAAGATGATAAAAATTATCTATACAATATAAAAATGAAAATTAAAGAGGACGATGATGTTCACAAATTAGAAGAACCTGTAAAAATGTACAAACGTTCTGATCGTTTTAGATTGGTTCCTAGTGGGAGTGGGTCAGGTGATGGATTTTTTACATTACCTACAGTATATATTAACTTAAAAAGGCTATTTCCTTTAGTTGAATTTTCAGAAAAAGATGTTAATAGTAAAATAGTTTCGTACAATGAAAATGAAAAGAAGAAAATATCGCAATTTTATGAAAGTATTTTCGGAAAAACTTCTTTCAAAAATTTTGATACATATGAAGCTAAGATGGGTAAAATTAATAAAAATCCAATTGGGCCAGGTGGCACCGATGCTGAGTATGATATAAATTCAATTTCATCTGGCGAAGATAATCTTAGCTCTTTTATTCAAACACTTTTATCCTTTGAAAGAGTTAAGGAAAAACAGACTGACTCTGATTTGTTAACTGGTCTTCTAGCTATTGATGAATTTGAATCCAGTTTGCATCCGATTGCTCAATTAAACCTATTTGAGTATTTGCTAGATTGGTCAAGAAAGAATAATGTTCAAATTATTTTAAATACTCATTCATTATTTTTAATTGAATCTGTTTTGAAAAAATACAAAGATATTATTAACAAAGAAATTATAGCATTAAACTTTATTACTAATAGATACTCAAGAGATTTACAGATTTATCAAAATACAGATTATAAATTTGTAAAAGAGGAATTGACACTAACTTCTGAATTGGAACATGAAAAGCTTCCCTTTAAGATAAAAATATTATGTGAAGATGAAATAGCTATCAAATATGTTAAATCTATTATAGGTACCAAAGCTTCTCAGATTTGTGAGTTCATTTCTAACTTATCTAACTCTAGCAATCCGGGTACAGGTTGGAAAAGTTTAAAGTTTCTAGCTAAAAATGGTGCATCTCTATTAAAAGAGTCTAAATCAATAATTGTTTTTGATGCTGATGTTAAAGATACCGATTTAAAAGATATTACAACATTCGAAAATTTTATTGTATTACCAAGTTTAACAGATTTAAAATTACCGTTTGAAAAGGAAATAGTTAATTATATTCTTTCACTGGATGAAAGTGATGAATTTTTTATGAAGTTTCAACCGAAATCTCAGTTTATACAACAGTTTTCTAGATATAAAATACCAATAGATCTTGCGAATATTTCTAATGAAAATGTAAAGTCTTATAAAAATTGGATAGATTCGGAAAGTGTTAGAAATATTAACAAATATAGAAATTTTATGATAAAAGATAAGAAAAATAGAGATAGGATTACTAAGTTTAAAGGGGATTTACGTTCAATAATCGATAGAGTTTTACAAGAAAATGGAGCACCACCTATTTTTACTGAATAAATTAGAGAGGTAAAAAAATGTGTAAAAAAAGTACAAATAATATTTCTCCATTGCGTTATCCTGGCGGAAAGACTAAATTATATTCCTTTGTTAAGGAACTTATTAAAGTAAATAAATGCAAAACTTACATTGAACCATATGCCGGTGGTGCCGGAGTTGCATTAAAGTTACTATTCAATAATGATGTTCAAAAAATTATGATTAATGATTTTGATAAAGCTATTTATTCTTTTTGGTATTCAGTACTAAATTACACTGACGAATTGGTTAAGAAAATTGAAGAAACTCCGATAACTATGGATGAATGGTACATTCAAAAAAATATTTATGAAAATAAATCAAATTCGAACTCTATTTTGGAATTAGGATTTGCAACATTATTTTTAAACAGAACAAATAGATCTGGAATTTTAAAAGCAGGAGTTATTGGAGGAAAATCACAAAAAGGGAATTATAAACTGGATTGTAGATTTAATAAAGTAGAATTAATCAGAAAAATTAAAAAAATTGCTAGTCTAAAATCAAGAATTAAATTATATAATCTTGATGCTGAAGTTTTTATCAGAAGAAACATAAGTAAAACGAAATATTCATTTACATTTTTTGATCCACCATATTATAAAAAAGGACCAGGATTATATACAAATTTTTATAATCATGAGGATCATTTATCACTTTCTGAAACAATAAAAAATAGTATGAAAGATAAGAATTGGATTTTAACTTATGACCTTTCAGACGAAATATTTAGAATGTATCAAGATTACTCAAATAAAATGTATTACCTTAATTATTCAGTTGCAAGACCTGGTAAAGGAATTGAATACATTTTTTACTCAAATTATCTAAAAAAAATAAATGATGAGAATTATTTAAATCTAGTAATAGGATAGTTATCTTTTAGAAAGCAGGTTACTACATGACAAATTCTGTAAGTTCGAACCGACCTGAGAAGTACAACATTGCAGCTTTCTTCTCAGGTGTTGGGGGAATTGAGTTGGGATTTGAACAGACCAACGAGTTCAGAGTGGTGTATGCCAATGAATTTGATAAGTATGCGCGTCAGACTTATCAGCTAAATCATCCAGATACCTATTTGGATGGTCGTGATATTCACGATGTTCAGCCGGAAGATATCCCAGCTGGGCGCGTAGATGTGATTATGGGAGGTTTCCCTTGTCAGGCCTTTAGTATTGCGGGTTATCGCAAGGGCTTTGATGATGATCGTGGCGATCTTTTCTTTGAGTTGCTTCGCATGATTGAGGGGCGTAAACCTCGTGCTATTTTCATCGAAAACGTCAAGAATATGGTTGGTCATGACCATGGCAATACCTTCAAGGTTATTCGTGAAGCCTTGACCGAGAACAACTACTTTATCAAGTGGAAGGTTCTCAATGGGAAAGACTACGGAAATATCCCACAAAACCGTGAGCGGATTTATATTGTCGGTTTTGATACCAAGGAAGCCTACGACTTGTTTGAATTTCCAGAGGAAATCAAGCTGATTACTACTCTTCAGGATGTGATTAACTTTGGTGATAAGCTAGATGAGGTCTACTACTACCGTGAAGGCAAGCAGAATTTCTACGACCAGTTGAAATTTGAAGTCACCAGTCAAGATACGGTTTACCAATGGCGTCGCCAGTATGTTCGTGAAAATAAGAATGGCGTTGTCCCAACCCTGACAGCCAATATGGGGACAGGTGGACATAATGTTCCATTGATTCTGACAGACAGTGGGGAGATTCGTAAGCTAACTCCGAAAGAAACTTTTAACGTTCAAGGTTATCCTAAATCCTTTAAAATCCCAGAAGAGGTTTCGAATGGTCAGTTATACAAGCAAGCTGGAAACAGTGTTGTTGTGCCCGTGATTAAACGTATCGCAGAAAATATTGCCAAGGCTTTAAATGAAAGTCAGGGGCAATCTCAACTTGAACGCTCAGGAAAAATTGCCATTATCTACACCAAGATGAATGGACAATTTGAAGGGCAGTCCTATGTTAAGGACTTTGTAGATAGCTATGATCAAGCTCTTGAAAAAATCAAGTCTTATGACGATGGTTTAGCCCTTCTGTCTGGTGAAGATTATTTAAAATTGGTTAAAAAACGAGGAAATCTCGAATTTTACAGTATTAATTGACGAATATATAAGAGGGTTAGTGAAAAACTAATCTTCTTTTGATATACTGAAAATAGAAAAGAGGGTGCTTATGTGGGAACATCTAAAGTCTGAACAAAAAGATAAATACAAAACCTTAATTACTAACTTCGCTAGCTTGAGCCAAGCTTTCTCTCAAAAGGCAGAATCTGAAGATGAGGGACAAACAGAGAATTATGTTGCTCCGATTGTCAACTCCAAATTTCAGGAGACTGTTTTTCAAAAAGCCTTTAATGCCGTTGGAGAAGATATCGCCAACACCTCCTATGATGCTTCCGTCGTTGTAGATGAAAATCACAAATACCTAGTGGGTATCAAGTCTTTTGGGATTAATTCGGGAGACCAAAAAATTGCCCAGTTCAAGAAAGATTCTCAATCTTGGACGGAATTGTTGGGTGATATCAAATTCCATGCAGATATCTCAGCAGATAAAGCAACAGCAGACAAGAAAAACTATCAACGCTATGAAGAGTTGGCACGAAAGATTGCGACCTTAAGAAATCAGAGAATCGAATCTTCTAAGGCACAAATTAAGGGTTTTAACTCAGATTCGGTCAATGTTGAAGCTGTTTATCACGTTCTGATGCCGACACCAAAGGGAGAAAATCCTAGGATTTTTGTTGGCGAGACGACTTATTTACCAGTTGATATTGATAATCTAGTCATTGAAGGATCAACTACTAAAAATAATCCAACTAATTTTCGATTTACGGATGGGCAACACCACTACAAGTACACGGCAGCTGACAGTCAGCTCCACATGACTTTTAATAATAAAGACATTGTGGTAGATACTTGGGATGTCCATTATATCGAAGATCCTTTTTCTCTCTTTGAAAATCTTCATTTACTGACCGCTGAAAAGAGACAATCCGATATCTTAGAAACGGTGTCTTGGGTTATCACAGACAAACATGGAAATGTAGAAGAAAATTCTGGTTTTAATGCCTTTAATGGTGGTTCAAAATTAGCTAAGAAAGATCGTATGCCACGGATTTTAAAGATTCGGGAAAAATTCAAAAACAGTCTCGCTCCAGAAGAACTAGCTTTTGTGACTTTTTCTTTAGAAGAAATCCTCTTGAAAAAGTGGACTAGCAAGGAAGAAAAAATTCAGATGAAGGCGATTCGTGAGGACTTGATTCACTTTGTCCACAATACTGGCAATAAAAAACTCATCAAAGAGATTGAACAGCTGGTTTATCGTCCAGTTAGTGAAGTTTACATTCCTCTGCCAGACTCTAAGAACTTTCATGACGAAAGGCCAGACTTCTTTGGTCCTGGATTTGGGGCTTTTGAGCCTGGAACTAAAAAATTAGCTTTATCTAAAGAAGAAAGAACTTTTAAACTACGCTTTTTATCTTCTGGTGATGTTATTAACGCCTATATAAATCAAGAAGCTGGAAAGGCAATTCAGTCAACTGATAAGCAAGAAATCCTTGGAAATTGGATCTTGCGTGGTGTTTTCCAGTTGAAAGAACGAGAGGTCTTGACAGGTCAACGACTCAATGAATTGGAAATCAACGGTATTCGTTTGACTAAGTTTAAAAATGGGGAAATCGGTATTGAATTTATCTGGATTGATACTGAAAATCCACCAAGCGATGCCATCGGCTGGGTAGTAAAGAAATAAAAATCCGTTTTAGACTAATTTCCACTTTGGCCATCCAAATGGAAGTTACTTTGAGAAGTTACCCCCAGTTCAAATCAACTCACTTTCTCCCCCTTAACCTTTGACTATTCTGCAAAATTATCGTAAAATAAAGAGTAAATGATAAAATGAGGTCAGAGTCTGTTCGCTCTGGCGATAGTAGTATAAATGAGGAGAAACGCTTTGGAATTAGAAGTATTTGCTGGGCAAGAAAAAAGTGAACTATCTATGATTGAGGTAGCGCGTGCTATCTTGGAACTTCGTGGTCGCGATCATGAGATGCATTTTAGCGATCTTGTAAACGAAATTCAAAACTACCTTGGAACATCAAACAGCGATATCCGTGAAGCTTTGCCTTTGTTCTACACAGAGTTGAACTTTGACGGTAGCTTTATCTCTCTTGGAGACAACAAATGGGGTCTTCGTTCATGGTATGGTGTGGACGAAATCGACGAAGAAATCATCGCTCTTGAAGAAAATGATGACGATGAAGTAGCACCAAAAGCTAAGAAAAAACGCGTCAATGCCTTCATGGATGGCGATTCAGATGCCATTGACTACAATGCAGATGATCCAGAAGACGAAGATGCATACGAAGCAGATCCAGCTCTTTCATACGATGATGAAAATCCAGATGATGAGAAAAATGAAGTGGAAGCTTACGATGCAGAAATCAACGAAATTGCTCCTGATGACTTGGGTGAAGACGTGGATCTCAACGAAGACGACGACGAGTTTTCAGATGAGGATGCTGAAAACATCGAGGAATAAAAGTTAGCTATTGACAATTATCCTATTTTTAGGTATCATATTGTTCGGGCACCTCTTTTAGAGGTCGGGGCTCCCTAGTTCTTAGGGAGCTATTTTTGTTTTTTCAAGAAGTTATCTTCTTGTATTTTAGTTGTGAATCTGGTGCAGTCGTCCCAGATTATTCTTATTAGTAGGGTCTTGTTTTCTATGTCCCCTCGTAGTTAACAAGGTCTTGAGCATTTTAGAAAGAGGAATCTATGTCTACGAAATATATTTTTGTAACTGGTGGTGTGGTATCGTCTATTGGGAAAGGGATTGTGGCAGCGAGTCTGGGCCGTCTCTTGAAAAATCGTGGTCTCAAAGTAACCATTCAAAAGTTTGACCCTTATATCAATATCGATCCGGGAACTATGAGCCCTTACCAGCACGGGGAAGTTTTTGTGACAGATGACGGAGCTGAGACAGATTTGGACTTGGGTCACTATGAACGTTTCATCGATATTAATCTCAATAAATATTCCAACGTGACAACTGGTAAAATTTACAGTGAAGTTCTTCGTAAGGAACGTCGTGGAGAATACCTTGGGGCAACTGTTCAGGTTATTCCTCATATCACAGATGCTTTGAAAGAAAAAATCAAGCGTGCCGCTTTAACGACTGACTCTGATGTCATTATCACAGAGGTCGGTGGAACCGTTGGGGATATCGAGTCCTTGCCATTCCTAGAGGCCCTTCGTCAGATGAAGGCAGATGTGGGTGCGGATAATGTTATGTACATCCATACAACCCTGCTTCCTTACCTTAAGGCCGCTGGTGAAATGAAAACCAAACCAACTCAACACTCTGTAAAAGAATTGCGTGGACTGGGAATCCAGCCAAATATGTTGGTTATTCGTACAGAAGAGCCAGCTGGTCAAGGAATTAAAAACAAACTAGCACAGTTCTGTGATGTGGCACCAGAAGCCGTTATCGAATCGTTGGATGTTGAACACCTTTACCAAATTCCATTGAACTTGCAGGCACAAGGCATGGACCAAATTGTCTGTGACCATTTGAAATTAGACGCACCAGTAGCAGATATGAGAGAATGGTCAGCTATGGTGGACAAGGTCATGAACCTCAAGAAACAAGTCAAGATTTCCCTTGTCGGTAAGTATGTTGAGTTGCAAGATGCTTACATTTCTGTGGTTGAAGCCTTGAAACACTCTGGTTATGCCAACGACGCAGAAGTTAAAATCAATTGGATCAATGCCAATGATGTGACAGCAGAGAATGTAGCAGAGTTCTTGTCGGATGCGGACGGAATCATCGTACCAGGTGGTTTTGGTCAACGTGGTACGGAAGGGAAAATCCAAGCCATTCGCTATGCGCGTGAAAATGATGTTCCAATGTTAGGTGTCTGCTTGGGAATGCAGTTAACTTGTATCGAGTTTGCTCGTCACGTTTTGGGACTTGAAGGTGCTAATTCTGCAGAGCTTGCACCAGAAACAAAGTACCCTATCATTGATATCATGCGTGATCAGATTGATGTTGAGGATATGGGTGGAACCCTTCGTTTGGGGCTTTATCCATCTAAGTTGAAACGTGGCTCTAAGGCAGCAGCTGCTTATCACAATCAAGAAGTGGTGCAACGCCGTCACCGTCACCGCTATGAGTTTAACAACGCCTTCCGTGAGCAGTTTGAGGCAGCAGGCTTTGTCTTCTCAGGAGTTTCTCCAGACAATCGTTTGGTAGAAATCGTGGAAATTCCAGAAAATAAATTCTTTGTAGCTTGTCAGTATCACCCTGAACTGTCAAGTCGTCCAAACCGCCCAGAAGAACTATACACTGCCTTTGTCACTGCAGCAGTTGAGAACAGCAATTAGCTAGATTATAACCTTTGAGAACAATCTCAGAGGTTTTTTTGCTTGCATATTTAGGATATGAGTTGCAAAATAAAAACATAGTGATATAATTAACATAAAAAATCCTAAGGAGGAACTACAATGAAAAAAATCACATTATTTGGTTTGTCTCTAGCTGGTCTAGCTTTACTGGCTTTTCCACATTCAGGGCAGGCATTTGAGCTTAAAGAAGAATGGGTTGTTAAGTGTGGAGTGCAGTATCAAGATGGCAAGATTCTTCGATTTAACAATGGCCATGAAGTGGATATTAAAGTCTTGGATTTGCCAAAAACCGAGAAAATCGAGTGGACGGTTAGTCTCGATGGTCAAGATCAGACAGTCAATTTTCTAGGTCAAGAAAAGGACAAGTCTATGATTGGCGTAGAGGGGCGTTACCTGAATTTCTACGTACCTTATGGCTATAGAGGAGATATCAAGGTAGAAGCTAAGAGCGGAAACGAAGTAAAGACCTGGTCAACGAAAGTTGTGGATGATATTCATAATGATAGTGGAAAGAGAGGTTACTATCGTATTGAAGAATCAAATGATCAATACACCTACCTTGATACAAAATGGAACTATCAAACCAAGACTTACACTGCTACCTTACCAGAGACTGTCAATGGTCAAAAAGTATATGCTTGGGCAGACTATGACAATGGCGAGTTGAAGCTTGAAAAACTAAAATCTATCAGTCGTAAATATGATGGAGGATCTTTCAAAGAACTTTATCCGATTGTAAAAGCAGAAAGTTGGCTAAAATCAAATCAAAACTGGTACTATCAAAAACAAGGTCAATTAGTGCAGAAGGATTGGATTAAGGACAATGGAAACTGGTACTTTATGAATGATAAAGGAGTCATGTTCAATCAAACTTGGCTTTATCAAGGTGGTAACTGGTATGCCTTTAAATCATCAGGAGCTATGATTGCTGGTGACTGGATTTACGACCAAGGCAAGTGGTACTATTTATCAACTTCAGGAGCTATGAAAGCAAGCGCTTGGGTTTATGACAAGGGAGAATGGTATTATGTAAGTTCTTCTGGTGCCATGCTAGCGAATGATTGGGTCAAAGATAATGGCAAGTGGTATTATCTAGCTTCATCAGGTAAGATGCTTCGCAATACCTACACACCTGATGGTTACTACGTTGGTAACTCAGGTGCCTGGCAATAAGAATCATACCCTTCGAAAATCTCTTCAAACCACGTCAGTGTCGCCTTACCTACAACCTCAAAACCGTGTTT
>NZ_VMNB01000005.1:146304-155136 GCF_013277515.1 Streptococcus sp. k-402
TAGCTTCCTAGTTTGCTCTAGTATAAGAAGTCCTTTTCCTTAAAGGAAGAGGCTTTTTACTTGCTTTTCTGCTGCTTCCTCATTTGTCCTAAAGCCTTTTTTGTGTTAAAATGAATGGTATGAAAGCTAAAAAAATGTGGATGGCAGGTCTGGCTCTGCTTGGTATTGGGAGCCTTGCCCTTGCTACGAAAAAAGTTGCAGATGACCATAAGCTCATGAAGACTCAGGAAGAGTTGACAGCGATTGTGCGAGACCATTTTTCAGATATGGGGGAAATTGCGACCCTCTATGTTCAAGTCTATGAAAGCAGTCTAGAGAGCTTGGTTGGTGGCGTCATTTTTGAGGATGGCCGTCATTATACCTTTGTCTATGAAAATGAAGACCTAGTCTATGAGGAGGAAGTCTTATGATACAACCAGCAAGTTTAGAAGAATTAGCATCTTTAGTAGAAAAAGATGGCAAGAAGGTCTTTCTTTTTGTGGCGGACTGGTGTGGCGATTGTCGTTACATCTATCCTGCCTTGCCAGAAATTGAGGAAACCAATCCAGAGTTCACCTTTATTCGGGTGGACCGCGACCAGTATATGGATTTGGCTAAACTCTGGGATGTTTATGGAATTCCTAGCCTTGTTGTTCTAGAAAAGGACAAGGAAATTGGTCGTTTTGTTAATCGCGACCGTAAAAGCAAGCAACAAATTAATGACTTTTTAGCAGGACTGAAATAGGAGAAAATAGAAACAATGATTTTTACATATAACAAAGAACATGTCGGTGATGTCCTTATGGTCATCGTGAAAAATAGCGGAGATGCCAAACTGGATGTGGAGCGCAAAGGCAAGGTGGCTCGTGTTTTCCTCAAAGATAATGGGGAAACAGTGGCTTGGAATATTTTTGAAGTTTCAAGTTTCTTTGAAATTGCAGAGCGCGGTCAAGTCTTTTTATCAGATGAGCAAGTCGCTCGTTTGAATCAAGAATTGCAGACGGAAGGATTTACAGAAGAAATTGTCAATGACAAGGAACCTAAGTTTGTTGTTGGTGAGATTGTCGAGATGGTAGCCCATCCAGATAGTGACCACCTCAACATCTGCCAAGTTGCAGTATCAAGTGACAAGACTGTACAAATCGTTGCAGGGGCTCCTAATGCGCGTCTTGGGTTGAAAACCATTGTGGCTCTTCCTGGAGCTATGATGCCCAAAGGCAACCTCATTTTCCCAGGCGAACTTCGTGGTGAAAAGAGTTTTGGCATGATGTGCAGTCCTCGTGAATTGTATCTGCCAAATGCTCCGCAAAAACGTGGTATTATTGAATTATCAGAAGACCAAGTTGTCGGAACACCATTCGACCCAGCTAAACACTGGACTGCCTAGGAAGTTGTCAGTATCTGATAGAGCAGATAGAAGGAAATAAGATGGCAAAAAATGTAGTGATTACAGGAGCGACATCAGGAATCGGTGAAGCAATTGCGCGTGCTTATCTGGAGCAGGGTGAGAATGTCGTTCTAACAGGACGACGGACAGACAGACTTGAAGCCTTAAAAATTGAGTTTTCAGGAGCCTTCCCAAATCAAACTGTCTGGACCTTTCCACTAGATGTCACGGATATGACCATGGTAAAGACTGTCTGCTCTGATATTCTAGAAACGATAGGGAAGATTGATATTCTGGTCAACAATGCTGGACTGGCTCTAGGTTTAGCACCCTATCAGGATTATGAAGAGCTCGATATGTTGATCATGCTGGATACCAATGTCAAAGGTTTGATGGCAGTTACTCACTGTTTCTTGCCAGCAATGGTAAAAGCCAATCAAGGACATATTATCAACATGGGGTCAACCGCAGGAATCTACGCCTATGCTGGTGCCGCTGTTTACTCAGCTACCAAGGCAGCGGTTAAGACCTTTTCAGATGGATTGCGAATTGATACCATCGCAACGGATATCAAGGTGACGACCATTCAGCCTGGAATTGTCGAAACAGATTTCTCTACAGTTCGTTTTCATGGTGACAAAGAGCGGGCTGCGTCCGTTTACCAAGGAATCGAAGCCTTGCAGGCACCAGACATCGCAGACACAGTAGTCTATGTGACCAGTCAACCTCGTCGTGTGCAGATTACAGATATGACCATAATGGCCAATCAACAGGCGACAGGTTTCATGGTTCATAAAAACTAAAAAATTTCCTCGAAAAGTTACAAATTTCTGTAACTTTTTTTGATTTCCTACGAATAGATAAGTAGGAGGAAAAAATATGTATAATAAAGTTATCTTGATTGGGCGTTTGACGTCTACACCAGAATTGCATAAAACCAACAATGACAAGTCAGTAGCGCGCGCGACTATTGCAGTCAACCGTCGTTACAAAGACCAAAACGGTGAACGTGAAGCTGACTTTGTCAATATGGTTCTATGGGGCAGACTAGCAGAAACCTTGGTAAGCTACGCAACTAAAGGTAGTCTCATTTCAGTGGATGGAGAATTACGTACCCGTCGTTTTGAGAAAAATGGTCAGATGAACTACGTGACCGAAGTCCTTGTGACAGGATTCCAACTCTTGGAAAGTCGTGCCCAACGTGCTATGCGTGAAAATAACGTAGGGCAGGATTTGGCAGATTTGGTTTTGGAAGAGGAAGAATTGCCATTTTAAACATTGAAAAGTCTGAGTTGGTCTCAGGCTTTTTATCTTGAGAAAGTCAGACTTTTTTCTTGACTATTTCTGACCAAGTGATACAATAGAACTATGAATTAGCACTCATCTATAAAGAGTGCTAATAATATGTAGTTCATCATGGAGGAAAACAGATGTTGAAACCATTAGGAGACCGTGTGGTCTTGAAAATCGAAGAAAAAGAACAAACTGTTGGAGGTTTTGTCCTCGCAGGTTCAGCCCAAGAAAAAACCAAAACAGCCCAAGTTGTAGCTACTGGACAAGGTGTTCGTACCTTGAACGGTGATTTGGTTGCTCCAAGTGTTAAGGCTGGAGACCGTGTCTTAGTTGAAGCTCACGCAGGTATTGATGTCAAAGACGGCGATGAAAAGTACATCATCGTTGGCGAAGCTAACATCTTGGCTATCATTGAAGAATAGAAGGAGAAAGTAAGTATGTCAAAAGAAATTAAATTTTCATCTGATGCTCGTTCAGCTATGGTCCGTGGTGTCGATATCCTTGCAGACACTGTTAAAGTAACCTTGGGACCAAAAGGTCGAAATGTCGTCCTTGAAAAATCATTCGGTTCACCACTCATCACCAATGACGGTGTAACTATTGCCAAAGAAATCGAATTGGAAGACCATTTTGAAAATATGGGTGCCAAATTGGTATCAGAAGTCGCTTCTAAAACCAATGATATCGCAGGTGACGGAACGACAACTGCAACTGTCTTGACCCAAGCAATCGTCCGTGAAGGCATTAAAAACGTCACAGCAGGTGCCAATCCAATCGGTATTCGTCGTGGGATTGAAACAGCAGTTGCAGCAGCAGTAGAAGCTTTGAAAAACAATGCCATCCCTGTTGCCAACAAAGAAGCTATCGCTCAGGTTGCTGCCGTATCTTCTCGTTCTGAAAAAGTCGGTGAATACATTTCTGAAGCCATGGAAAAAGTTGGTAAAGACGGAGTCATCACCATTGAAGAGTCACGTGGTATGGAAACAGAGCTTGAAGTTGTAGAAGGTATGCAGTTTGACCGTGGTTACCTTTCACAGTACATGGTAACAGATAGCGAAAAAATGGTAGCTGATCTTGAAAATCCATACATTTTGATTACTGATAAGAAGATTTCAAATATCCAAGAAATCTTGCCACTCCTAGAAAGTATTCTCCAAAGCAATCGTCCCCTCTTGATTATTGCGGATGATGTAGATGGTGAAGCTCTTCCAACTCTTGTTTTGAACAAGATTCGTGGAACCTTCAACGTGGTAGCAGTCAAGGCACCTGGTTTTGGTGACCGTCGCAAAGCCATGCTTGAAGACATTGCCATCTTAACAGGCGGAACAGTTATCACAGAAGACCTTGGTCTTGAGTTGAAAGATGCGACAATTGAAGCTCTTGGTCAAGCAGCGAGAGTAACTGTGGACAAAGATAGCACGGTTATCGTAGAAGGTGCTGGAAATCCTGAAGCCATTTCTCACCGTGTTGCGGTTATCAAGTCTCAAATCGAAACCACAACTTCTGAATTTGACCGTGAAAAATTGCAAGAACGCTTAGCAAAATTGTCAGGTGGTGTTGCAGTCATTAAGGTCGGAGCCGCAACTGAAACTGAGTTGAAAGAAATGAAACTCCGCATCGAAGATGCCCTCAACGCTACTCGTGCAGCCGTTGAAGAAGGTATCGTTGCAGGTGGTGGAACAGCTCTTGCCAATGTGATTCCAGCAGTTGCTGCCTTGGAATTGACAGGAGATGAAGCAACAGGACGCAATATCGTTCTCCGTGCCTTGGAAGAACCTGTTCGTCAAATCGCCCACAATGCAGGATTTGAAGGCTCTATCGTCATCGATCGTTTGAAAAATGCTGAAGTTGGTACAGGCTTCAACGCAGCAACTGGCGAGTGGGTCAACATGATTGAAGAGGGAATCATCGACCCAGTTAAAGTGAGCCGTTCAGCCTTACAAAATGCAGCATCTGTAGCTAGTTTGATTTTGACAACAGAAGCAGTCGTAGCCAATAAACCAGAACCAGCAGCCCCAGCTCCAGCAATGGATCCAAGCATGATGGGCGGGATGATGTAAGCTTTCTATAGAAAACAATTTATAAAAAACACAAAAGGAGGGAATGACTAACCCTCTTTTTATGATATTCACTTCTAAATTGATTTGAGCTCTCCTAATTTATATGATAAAATAAGACTAGAAAAAGGAGAAGAACATGATCGATGTAGAAGAAATTCTGAGCAAGATGAATCCCAATCAGAAGATTAATTATGACCGTGTCATGCAGAAAATGGTACAAGTATGGGAGAAAAATGAGCAGCGGCCAACTATTCTCATGCATGTTTGCTGTGCCCCTTGTAGTACCTATACACTAGAATATTTGACCAAGTATGCAGATGTGACCATCTATTTTGCTAATTCCAATATCCATCCCAAGGCAGAATACCATAAGCGTGCCTATGTCACCAAGAAATTCGTCAGTGATTTCAATGAGCGAACAGGAAATACGGTTCAGTACCTAGAAGCTCCCTACGAACCAAATGAATACCGTAAGTTAGTCAGAGGACTGGAAGAAGAGCCTGAAGGTGGCGACCGTTGCAAGGTTTGCTTTGACTACCGACTGGATAAGACAGCGCAAGTGGCTATGGGTTTGGGCTTTGACTACTTTGGCTCAGCCTTGACCATCAGTCCTCATAAGAATTCTCAAACCATCAACAGCATCGGAATTGATGTGCAAAAAATTTACACAACACACTATCTTCCAAGTGATTTCAAGAAAAATCAAGGCTACAAACGTTCAGTAGAGATGTGTGAAGAGTATGACATCTACCGTCAATGTTATTGTGGATGTGTCTATGCGGCTCAAGCTCAGAATATTGACTTGGTTCAGGTTAAGAAGGACGCTACAGCTTTCTTGCTGGATAAGGATGTTGAAAAAGATTATTCCCATATCAAATTTACAGTTACTAAATTAGATATATAGAGACCAACCCAGTTGAAAAGCTGGGTTTTTCAAATAAAAAAACCAGGGCTTTCACCCTAGTTTGACAACTTTACCGATTCTTTAGTTCTACATAGCGCTTGTACCAAATGTTTACATAGGCTTCTGAGAAAGGACCACGTCCATTGTTAATCCAATCAACAAGAATTTTGACATGTTCTTTTAAAATATAGTCCAAGTCATCAGAATAATTCATTTTGCGTTTGTGACGCTCATACTCCTCAACATCCAAGAGACGTTTTTCTCCATCTGTAAAAATTTTAACATCCAAATCGTAATCAATATATTTCAGTGCTTCTTCATCCAGATAGTAGGGGCTAGCCATATTGCAATAGTAGGAAGTTCCATTATCACGAATCATGGCAATGATATTAAACCAATATTTCTTGTGAAAGTAAACAATAGCCGGTTCTCGAGTGACCCAACGACGACCATCACTTTCGGTAACCAGTGTATGATCGTTGACACCAATAATGGCGTTTTCTGTTGTTTTTAGTACCATGGTGTCCCGCCAAGTTCGGTGGAGACTCCCATCATGCTTATAACTTTGAATTGTAATAAAGTCGCCTTCTTTTGGAAGCTTCATAACTAACCAACTTTCTACAATTTATAAGTTTATCATTTACTATTGTACCATAAAATTATCTAAAATCTGTGAATTTCACTTGGAAATGTTAAAGATATTCTCTAAGAGCGCTTGCTATGTCCGAAAAATCGTAGCCCTTTCGTGCTAAAACTTGAGTTAAACGCTGCTTCAGTTCGTATCCTTCATACTTTCGGGCATACTTAGCATATTGCTTATCAAGTTCCTTGAAGATGAGTTCTTGAGTCGTTTCTTCATCAACTTGACTATCTAATTGGTCAAATGCATTTTTAGCATCAGAGTAGGAGAAGCCCTTGTTGGTCAGATTCTGGATAATCTTATCTTGCAAAGCACGAGTTGGAAGTTTTCCTTCATATTTTTTCAATAGTTTATTAGCTACACGTTGAGCAACTTCCGAAAAATCAAATTCTTTCAATATCTCTTCTATAGTGGATTTTGAAATTCCTTTTTGTGTTAGTTTCTGAGTCAGTACATAAGGCCCCTTGTCTCCTGAAAGTTGATTGGCATTGATGATAGCATAAGCGTACTGACTATCATTAATCCAATTATCTTCTTTAAGATTAATAATGACTTGAGAAACTATGTTTTCATCAATATCGTATTTTTTCAGATATTCTCTGACCTCTTTTTCAGTGCGTACTTTAAAGGATAAATGGTAGAGGGCCAGATTCTTACCGTAAGAAAATTTGGCAAAGTCCTGAATCTCTTTCAATTCCTCTTCGCTTATCACCTTATCTCTCGATAACATAAAACGAACAATTGTATCTTCGGTGATATAGCATTTGTCGCCATTATCAAGTTCCATCAGATAGAGTCTTTTTTTCTTTTCAAGTTTTGTGATTTTCATAGTTCTATTATAACTCAAAATGTGATAAGATAGGGGTATGAATCTGAAAGTGAAACAAAAAATACCATTAAAAATCAAGCGCATGGGAATTAATGGTGAAGGAATCGGCTTTTATCAAAAAACCTTAGTCTTTGTGTCTGGTGCTCTCAAAGGAGAAGATATCTATTGTCAGATTACTTCTATTAAACGTAACTTTGTTGAGGCGAAATTACTGAAGGTCAACAAGAAGTCTAAATTTCGAGTTGTGCCAGCTTGTACTATTTACAATGAGTGCGGAGGTTGCCAAATCATGCACCTGCATTATGATAAGCAACTGGAGTTCAAGACGGACTTGCTTCATCAAGCGCTGAAAAAATTTGCCCCTGCAGGATATGAAAATTATGAAATCCGCCCGACGATTGGTATGCAGGAACCAAAGTACTACCGTGCTAAGTTACAATTTCAGACTCGAAAATTTAAGAATCAGGTCAAGGCGGGCTTATATGCACAAAACTCTCACTATTTAGTAGAGTTGAAAGATTGCCTGGTACAAGACAAGGAAACCCAAGTGATTGCTAATCGCCTAGCAGAATTGCTTACTTATCACCAGATTCCAATCACCGATGAGAGAAAAGTTCTAGGTGTTAGAACTATAATGGTCCGACGAGCAAGAAAGACTGGACAGGTTCAGATTATTATTGTGACAAATCGTCAGCTTAATTTAACCCAACTAGTAAATGATTTAATTAAAGATTTTCCAGAGGTTGTGACAGTAGCTGTTAATACAAATACAGCTAAAACCAGTGAGATTTATGGTGAAAAGACAGAGATTATCTGGGGACAAGAGAGTATTCAAGAAGGTGTACTCGATTATGAATTTTCCCTATCCCCTCGAGCTTTCTATCAACTAAATCCTGAACAAACAGAAGTTCTTTATAACGAGGCGGTAAAAGCCTTGGATGTTAATAAAGAAGACCATTTGATTGACGCTTATTGTGGAGTTGGAACGATTGGGTTTGCCTTTGCAAAGAAAGTTAAAACACTCAGAGGTATGGATATTATTCCAGAAGCTATTGAAGATGCTAAGCGAAATGCTAAAAGAATGGGGTTCGACAATACTCATTATGAAGCTGGAACAGCAGAAGAGATTATTCCTCGCTGGTACAAGGAAGGATACCGGGCAGATGCACTGATTGTGGATCCACCACGTACAGGTCTGGACGATAAGTTATTAGATACTATTCTTACTTATGTACCAGAAAAAATGGTCTATATTTCTTGTAATGTTTCGACTTTGGCTCGTGATTTGGTACGCTTAGTAGAAGTCTACAATGTCCATTATATCCAGTCAGTTGATATGTTCCCACATACAGCTCGAACTGAAGCTGTTGTAAAATTAATAAAAAAAGTTTAAAAAAGGTGTTGACAAAGTTTAAAAAGCCTGTATAATAGTAAGAGTTGAAAATAACAACTCTGGTCCGTTGGTCAAGGGGTTAAGACACCGCCTTTTCACGGCGGTAACACGGGTTCGAATCCCGTACGGACTATGGTATGTTGCGGTTGAAGCACTTGATGAAAAAAAGATTAAAAAAGTTTCAAAAAAGTGTTGACAAGCGAAAGCGACTGTGATATACTAATATAGTTGTCGCTTGAGAGAAATGAGTGACAAAGACCTTTGAAAACTGAACAAGACGAACCAATGTGCAGGGCACTACAACTGAAGTTGTAGTACTGAACAATGAAAAAAACAATAAATCTGTC
>NZ_VMNB01000006.1 GCF_013277515.1 Streptococcus sp. k-402
ATAAATATATCCATAACTACAACTGCTTACTACAAGGAGAAATAATGGATTTAATTACAAGGCTCTTAGCAGAGAGAGAAGGAAAAGTACACGGTGGTATTTATGATATTACACAGAAACGCTTTGCTTATAATTCTAACCGAATTGAAGGAAGTCGTCTGACAGAAGAGCAGACTAGTTTAATTTATGAGACAAAGACGATCGCAAATATTGATGCAAAAGGAATCAAAATTGATGATTTGGTAGAAATGAATAATCATTTTAAATGTTTTGATTATATCTTAGATACCGTTAACGAGCCACTGACAGAGGACTATATTAAAACACTGCATCGTATTCTAAAAAGTGGAACAAGTTCTGAGCATAACCCGATAGCTCCAGTTGGGCGTTATAAAGTATTGCAAAATGAGGTAGGAAAAATTGCGACAGCTTCTGTTGAACAGACTGAAGATGAGATGCTTTCTTTACTGATTGGCTATGATTTGAAAAAACAGAAAGATTTAGATTACTTAACAAGTTTTCATGCACAATTTGAAAGGATTCATCCTTTCGCAGATGGCAATGGTCGAATAGGTCGATTGCTTTTGTATAAGCAATGCTTAAAAGAAGGGCTTACCCCTTTTATTGTAGATGATATTAATAAGGCAACTTATTATTCAGCACTTGAAGCCTTTCAGGTTCACGATAACCGACAGCTATTATTTGATTATTTCCGATCTGAGCAACTTTTTTATATGAATTATCTTAAAAATAAAGGATTTGAAGGAGCTATCAATGATGAAAAAGAGGGGGACTTCATAAAAAAGTCAGATAAATTCTAAGAAAAGGTGCAACAGTTTAAGCTAAGAGGAGAAAGTCATCCCTGGAAAAAACAGTTATATTTATAAATCTAATTACAAATATAAACATAACTATAACTATAATTATAAAATCTGTTATATTAGTTGTGAGATGATGATTCTGACAACTGTACTGAGCTTGGTTCTTATATCAGGCTTTTATTTTTACCTTGAAATAGAAACAGTTGAATTTCTGATACTCAATTAAATCACTTTAGTATTTTTCAATAATAAATAGGGCGTTGATTTTAATTTAAAGAAAAAGTCTATTTTATTATTGGAACAAAAATAAATTTGATGACTTGTTTTAAAAATCATACAATTTTCATAAGAATTGAAAGGGAAATGAAAAATTGTATGAAACAATTTGATGAATTGAAATTTAGTAGTCAGGAACAAGAAAAGACAAAACAAAATTTTTTACAGCATATTGCACAGTATGATGAGTCGATAAGCTCTAGTATGAGATCTAAAGGATATCGTTGTAAAAATCAGTCTGAACGTACAGTAGCTTTTACATTTGGAGAAGTGACCTTTTCTAGAAAACGTTGGTATAAGAATGGTGAATGTAGAATACCAGTTGATGAAATGTTAGGCTTAGAAAAGAATGTACGTCATTCACAGGAACTATTGTATCAAGCTGCGGTTCTAGCTACAAAACTACCCTATCGTCAGGTAGGAGAGACAATTGAGATGGTTTATAATGTAACTGTCACTAAAGATACGGTCAATAAGGTCGTCAAATTAGCCAATCAATTACTAGAAGAAAAGGATGATTATCGATTTTTTAAAGAAGAGAAGAAGATTGAAAAAATTAAAGCAGATATCATCTACATCGAGGGAGATGGTGTATATGTGAAAACATCTGAAGATGGTTCTGAAAAAAGGAATATGGATTTATCACATTTTGTAGTTCATACAGGCTCAAAACAGATTAGCCCAAATCGTTTTGAGCTAGAAAATAAAAAAGAGCTTATCCGATTGGATAATCGCTCAGCTCGTAGAGAATTGTTGGATTTATTGGAAAATGAATATGAAATTACAAATGAGACCGTACTAGTTACCAATTCTGACTGTGGCAAGGGTTATACTCCACATGTATTTACTGAAATTGCTAAATCATTTAATGTTAAGAGACATGAGCATTTTTGGGACGAATATCACTTGAATAAAGAAATTAAAGAATTTACAAAGTCTTATCCGAGAGAGTTGAGAGAAGACTTATTTCAAGCTATTAGAGAGCATAATAAGAAATTATTAAGGCGTTCACTAGATACTATAGAATCTTTGATTAGTAGTGAAGAGGGAGAGGAAAAATTTGAATATTATTCGAGTAGGTTAATGAGGAATTTTCAGTATACGAAACCAGCGGAGATGAGAGGACTTCCAAAGGCAGGTATTGGGATTATGGAGAGCCAGCATAGAAAAATAACGTATAGAATGAAGCATAGAGGGATGTATTGGACAAGTGAAGGTGGGATAGCCGTAGCGAATATGATATTGTTAGAACGTGAAGGAAAATTAAGAGATTTATTTTTTGGAGAATGGAAGAGGGACTATGATAAGTATACTTCATTGGATCATATCAGTGCGGATAGTGTTCGACCTAAAAATGACTCTAAAGACTACAAACTTCCCCGTTTACATAAAAATATAGAAAAGATATTTAAGATGAAATAATTTAAGTGCTAATTTCAACGAAAACAAAAATATAAATAAGCAAAAATTTCTAGTGAGATTTGGGCTTTTTTGGCGTGGAATAATTGACATTTATCCTGATTTTGGTATAATAGAGATATAAAAAACAACGAAAAAAGGAGTTGGAAATGAGCCTCCAACTCCGCAGAGTAACACAAACCACACTTGTATTACTCAGTCAATAAAATGATAGCATAAGAAGAAATCATTGTCAAGGGCTGAGCATACAAAAATGTTTAGCCCTTTCGTGTATCTGCATTTATTTATATGGAAATCTGGGATTTCTCAAAAATCACGACACATACGTAACTATGTTTTTACTTGACAAGTGCTAGTAGAAATAATAGAATAGTAAAAAACCTTTAAAGCAGTCCAGAGAGGCAGCTAAGGTTAGACGGTGAAAGGGTGGAGACTACCCATTTTTCGTGGAACCTTGCTGTTGGCAGGTTCCTTTTTTCGTGGTTTCTGTTACCCAGACTCTCTCACTAGCAAAGGTAAAAGGAGAAACCTATGCGAGAACATCGTCCAGTCATTGCTCTTGATTTTCCTAGTTTTGAGGCAGTCAAGGAATTTTTAGCTCTTTTCCCAGCAGAAGAAAGCCTTTATCTCAAGGTAGGGATGGAGCTTTATTACGCAACGGGTCCTGAGATTGTATCTTACTTGAAAGGTCTGGGTCATAGTATCTTTTTGGATCTCAAACTTCATGATATTCCCAATACAGTCAAGTCAGCCATGAAGGTCTTATCTAAGCTTGGTGTGGATATGACCAATGTTCATGCGGCTGGGGGTGTAGAGATGATGAAGGCTGCGCGTGAAGGTCTTGGAAGTCAAGCCAAATTGATTGCTGTTACTCAGCTCACATCAACATCAGAGGCCCAGATGCAGGAGTTTCAAAATATCCAAACCAGCCTGCAAGAATCTGTCATTCATTATGCTAAGAAGACAGCTGAAGCGGGATTAGACGGTGTTGTTTGCTCGGCTCAGGAAGTGCAAGTCATCAAGCAGGCTACCAAACCAGATTTTATCTGTCTGACACCGGGCATTCGTCCTGCAGGTGCTGTGGTTGGAGATCAAAAACGCGTTATGACACCTGCTGATGCCTATCAAATTGGGAGTGACTATATCGTAGTTGGACGTCCCATTACCCAAGCTGAGGATCCTGTTGCAGCTTATCATGCCATCAAGGATGAATGGACACAGGACTGGAATTAAAGAATTAGATTAGAAAAACAAAAGGAGAAGACCATGACACTTGCTAAAGATATCGCTAGCCACCTCTTGAAAATCCAAGCCGTTTACCTCAAACCAGAGGAGCCTTTCACTTGGGCCTCTGGTATCAAGTCACCTATTTATACGGATAACCGTGTAACTCTTGCCTATCCAGAAACTCGTACTCTCATTGAAGATGGTTTTGTAGATGCTATCAAAGAAGCCTTTCCTGAGGTTGAAGTGATTGCAGGGACTGCAACAGCAGGGATTCCACACGGAGCTATCATTGCTGATAAGATGAATTTGCCGTTTGCTTACATCCGTAGCAAACCAAAAGACCACGGAGCTGGTAACCAAATCGAAGGCCGTGTAGCTCAAGGTCAAAAAATGGTAGTGGTTGAAGACCTCATTTCAACGGGTGGTTCTGTTCTTGAAGCTGTAGCAGCAGCCAAACGCGAAGGAGCAGATGTACTTGGAGTTGTAGCGATTTTCAGTTACCAATTGCCAAAAGCAGATAAGAACTTTGCGGATGCTGGTTTGAAATTGGTAACACTTTCAAACTATAGCGAGCTTATCCATCTAGCCCAAGAAGAAGGTTACATTACACCAGAAGGACTCGATCTTCTAAAACGCTTTAAAGAAGACCAAGAAAATTGGCAAAATGCTTAAAACATAGAAAATCAGGTAGTCACTAGGATTACCTGATTTCTTTTTGTGATGTTATTGGATCTTATACTCAATGAAAATCAAAAAGCAAACTAGGAAGATAGCCGCAGGTTGCTCAAAGCACTGCTTTGAGGTTGAAGATAAGACTGACGAAGTCAGTCACATATATAATCCAAGGCGAAGCTGACGTGGTTTGAAGAGATTTTCGAAGAGTATTAATCAACTTTTCCACCTTCAACAACTAGATCATCTGCTTTAGCAGCGTCACCGTAGGTTGGGTGGAGTGTTTTTTCATAGGCCTTGTGGAAGAAGTTTTCCTTACCTAATTTTTCAATATCTTTATTAATAAAGTCTAGCAATTCTTGGTTGCCTTTTTGAACTGCTGCTGCGATGGTATCTGGATTACCGAGGGAAGTAATTCCTACTTCAAATCCTTTATTTTCAAGCGCCCAAGCTAGGACTTCAGTATTGTCAGTTGAAAAGGCATCTCCACGTCCGTCAAGAAGAGCTTGGTAAGAGTCACTGTATTGGTCGTATTTTTGGAGTTTTACTTCTGGGTGATTTTTCTCAAAATAAGTTTCAGCGGTCGTTCCTTTTGTGACAATCAAGGTTTTACCTTCAAGTTGTTTGACGTCTGTAATGAGACCAGTCTTAGGTGATACGACACCCAGAGAAACTTTCATATATGGAAGGGCAAAATCAACTTGTTTCTTGCGTTCGTCAGTCACTGTAAAGTTGGCAAGAGTAATATCTACCTTGTTTGAAATCAAGTATTCAGCACGGTTGGCAGCGTCGACTGAAACGTATTTAACCTTGACGCCAAGGTCTTGCGCTAATTGGTTCCCAAGCTCAATATCGTAGCCTTGGTAAGAACCGTCATTGTCAACGTAACCAAAGGGTTTCTTGTCTCCAAATACGGCGATTCGTAGCTCACCGCTTTTTTTGATTTCATCAATTGTGCGAGCCTTGGCAGTGGTTTTGCCAGAGGATGAACCAGCGTTTCCACCTGAGCTACAAGCAGTGACAAAGATAAGGGCAAAGGCAAGTGCCAAAACAGTTAAGAGTGGTTTGAGTAGTTTCATAAAAATCTCCTTTATAGATATGAGCCAAATTGGCTAAAGTCAAAGACGTTTAAAAATTCCTGGGCTCGTTTGGTTTGCGGATTGGTAAAGAAGGCTTGAGCCGTTCCTTCTTCAGCGATTTTCCCTTGGTTGAGGAAGATAATCCGATCGGCAATTGCTTGGGCAAACTGCATTTCATGGGTTACTAAAATCATGGTACGGCCTTCTTGGGCCAAGTCGTTGATGAGTTCCAGAACCTCACGCACCATTTCTGGATCCAGCGAAGCAGTCACTTCGTCAAAGAGGATAATTTCTGGATGCATGAGGAGGGCACGGACAATTGCAACCCGTTGCTTCTGTCCACCAGATAATTGACGGGCAAAGCTATGTTGTTTATCTAGAAGTCCGACACGTTCTAGTAGTTGCAGAGCTTCTTCCGTTACTTCCTTCTTGTCCCTTCCTTGAGCTTTGATAGGGCCTAGGATGAGGTTTTGTAGGACATCCAGATGGGGAAAGAGTTCATAACTTTGAAAGACCATGCCAATCTTTTGGCGAACTAGGTGAAAGTCTTTTTTATTTTCAACGATAGACTGACCGTCCAGAAGAATATCTCCACCTTGAATACTTTCTAAGCCGTTGAGGCAACGAAGGAGGGTACTTTTTCCACAACCAGATGGCCCTAGGATAACCACAACTTCCCCTTTTTTGATATCTAGAGAAAGTCCTTGGAGGATGGGATTGTCTCCGAAGGATTTTTTTAGTTCCTTGATTTCTAAGATAGTTTCAGACATTTAGTTCCTCCAATGTTTTTCTAGGTGAGTGGATAGTTTGGAAATAGGAAAGCAAACTGCGAAATACAAGACCAGAATGGTTCCATAAATCCAAAAGGAAGCGGTTGGGATGGTCAAGCGATTGCTATCGATGATTTGTTGTCCAACCTTGGTAACCTCTACAACTCCAATCAAAACAACCAAGGAGGTGGTTTTAATCATCCGAGTGACAAGATTGATAGCCTGCGGTAGCAGTCTTCTCAAGACCTGTGGGATGATGATGTGGTAGTAAAGTTGAACATTGGTTAAACCTAGCGCCTGTCCACTTTCAAACTGATGCTTAGGGAGGGAAGTGATGGCCCCACGAACCAAGTCTCCCATTTCAGCTGTTCCCCAGAGGGTAAAAACGATAATAGCTGAAGTCTCACCTGAGATATTGATATTAAAGTTTCGAGCCAAGCCAAAGTAAACGATGAAAAGTAGCACCAGCTGGGGCATGATACGGATAAATTCCAGATACAATCGTGTTAAAAATCGTATGATTCTAGAATGGGAGGTCATGATGATTCCCATGACTGTTCCGAACATCATGGATAAGAGGACAGACAGGATGGATATACCAATCGTAACGCCCAATCCCTGTAAGATTCTCAGGAGATTATTCCCCTGAAAGAGTACTTGGATTCCCGAATCCTGCATGGCGGAGCCTCCTTTCTATCCAGCTAAAGACCAGTGAGATGGGTAGCAGCATGATCAGATAAGCAACTACCAACATAGCTAGCGCAATGTCTGTCTCATAATAGAGCCCAATCAAGTCCTTGGCGACGTACATGAGGTCGGCTAAAGCCACTGCTGAGAAAACAGAGGTTTCCTTGATGAGGAAAATGACATTGGCACTAAAAGACGGTAGAGCCACCGCTGTTGCTTGCGGAAGAACCACATAGCGAAAGACCTGTACAGGTGTCAGACCGATAGCTAATCCAATCTCCTGCTGGGTTTGACTGACGGCTTCCAGCCCACTTCGGAAAGATTCTGCCATATAGGAGCCTCCTAAAAAGACCAGTCCTAAAGTGGCACAGACTTCTGAAGATAGGACAATCCCGATTCGGGGAAGACCGAAGTAGAGAAAGAAGAGTTGAATCAAAAGGGGCGTATTACGTGACAATTCAATATAGGCTGTCGCTACTTGCGCCGAAACAGGGATTCGATAATGTCGGATGATACTAACGATTAAACCGAGCAGAAAGGATCCCAGAATCCCCCAAACTGAAATATGCAAGGTTAGAAGAAATGCCTTTTGATATAGTGGTAGATATTGTTCAACAATGGACCAATCCAAAAATAGAACCTCCCATCTAGAAATAATACAGTTATTGTAGCACTTAAAATCTCCTTTGGATAATATGTATTTTTTATTGTCGTTATAAGGATTTTTTATCATAGAAATAAAATTTCTGAAATTTCCAAACAAAACTCTTGAAAATGATTGAAAAAAGAGTTATTATAGTTGTATAGTAAAAAGCAAACGCTTACTTAATCAAGGAGGACAGTTTATGTCATACAAAACAAGCAATGCAGAAGGTCATGTAGATTTCATCAATACCTATGATTTGGAGCCCATGGCGCAAAAAGTGATCCCTAAAGCAGCCTTTGGTTATATCGCCAGTGGAGCAGAGGATACTTTTACTTTACGGGAGAACATCCGTGCTTTTAACCACAAACTCATCGTTCCGCATACGCTTTGCAATGTAGAAAATCCAAGTACAGAAATTGAATTTGCAGGTGAAAAATTGTCTTCACCAATCATTATGGCGCCTGTTGCGGCTCATAAATTGGCAAACGAACAAGGTGAAGTGGCAACTGCGCGTGGTGTGCATGAGTTCGGTTCTCTTTACACAACCAGTTCTTACTCTACTGTTGACCTTCCAGAGATTTCTGAAGCCCTCCAAGGGACACCTCATTGGTTCCAATTTTACTTTAGTAAAGATGATGGCATTAACCGCCACATCATGGACCGTGTGAAGGCTGAAGGTTATAAGGCGATTGTCTTGACGGCAGATGCTACTGTAGGGGGTAATCGTGAAGTGGATAAGCGTAATGGTTTTGTCTTCCCAGTTGGCATGCCGATTGTTGAAGAATACCTGCCAGAAGGTGCTGGTAAATCAATGGACTTTGTTTACAAATCAGCTAAACAACGCTTGTCTCCACGCGATGTAGAATTTATCGCTGAATACTCAGGACTTCCTGTGTATGTCAAGGGACCACAATGCCGTGAGGACGTTGAACGTTCGCTTGCTGCAGGAGCTTCTGGTATCTGGGTAACCAACCACGGTGGTCGTCAAATCGACGGTGGACCAGCTGCCTTCGACTCACTTCAAGAAGTAGCAGAAGCAGTTGACAAACGTGTGCCGATTGTCTTTGACTCTGGTGTTCGCCGTGGTCAACACGTCTTTAAAGCCTTGGCTTCAGGAGCAGACTTAGTAGCTATTGGTCGCCCGGTTATCTATGGCTTGGCTCTCGGCGGTAGTGTTGGTGTGCGTCAAGTCTTTGAACACTTGAATGCGGAATTGAAGACAGTCATGCAGTTGTCTGGAACTCAGACTATTGAAGATGTCAAACACTTCAAGCTCCGTCACAATCCATACAACCCAACCTTCCCAGTTGACCCACGTGACTTAAAATTGTATTGATAAAAGAGATTGCCTCCACTGAATGTGGAGGTTTTTCTTCGTGTATTGGAAGAATAAATCGCTATCAAAAACTATATAAAGATATTTTTCGGTCAAATATCTTGCTAGAGCTTTCATTTTTTGCTATACTGGTGCAGTAATTAAATAATAAAGACATTTGGGGTGCTTTAAGCTGAGATGATACCCATTGAACCTGATACAGTTAAGACTGGCGAAGGGAAATGTGAACAGTTTTTTTCGTATGGCGAAATGAACGATCTAATCTTGTAAGTCAACTCTAATTCTTGATTGTAATTGGAGTTTTTTTGTTTATATAAAACTGGATAGGCTTGTTTAGGTAGCTCTCTGCAAATGCCCTAGATTTTCTTTAAAAGGGTCAAGTGAAACTAGGATTTTGCTTGGTATTTTATTGATTACTAAGGAGTAAAGAGAGGAAAAATAAATATGGAAACACAGATTTATGCATTTCAGCCAGGTTTGACTGTTGGAGAATTATTAAAAAGTAGTCAGAAGGATTGGCAGGCTGCTGTCAATCATCGTTTTGTCAAGGAACTTTTTGCAGGGACAATTAAGAATAAGGTCTTAAAAGACTACCTAATTCAAGATTATCACTTCTTTGATGCCTTCTTATCCATGCTGGGTGCCTGCGTAGCTCACGCAGACCAGCTTGAATCCAAACTTCGTTTTGCCAAGCAACTAGGCTTTCTTGAAGCAGATGAAGATGGTTATTTCCAAAAGGCTTTCAAAGAGTTAAAAGTATCTGAGAATGATTATCTGGAAGTGACCTTGCACCCTGTAACAAAAGCCTTTCAGGATCTTATGTATTCGGCAGTGGCTTCATCAGACTATGCCCATCTTTTGGTCATGCTGGTCATTGCAGAAGGTCTCTATTTAGACTGGGGTTCTAAAGATTTGGCTCTACCTGAAGCCTATATTCATTCGGAATGGATCAATCTCCACAGAGGTCCTTTCTTTGCAGAGTGGGTTCAATTTCTGGTTGACGAACTCAATCGTGTTGGGAAAGGTCGAGAAGATTTGACAGAACTTCAGCAACGCTGGAATCAAGCGGTCGCTTTAGAATTAGCCTTTTTTGATATTGGTTATGACGCCTAGAGAAAGTTTAGGATATTTACAAATTTGATGAGGTAAATCATTCAATGTAAATGAAAAAAATTTCTTAACAAAAGATAGAGATAAATCGAAATCAGTATATCGTATAAAGTGAAAAGGAAGGATTTCAATATGACAAGTTTAAAATTATTAAAAGAAAAAGCACCTTTGGTCATTTGCATCACCAATGATGTAGTAAAAAATTTCACAGCAAATGGATTAGTAGCACTGGGTGCGTCACCAGCTATGAGCGAGTACCCAGCAGACTTAGAAGATTTATTAAAATATGCTGGAGGATTATTGATTAACATTGGGACTTTAACGGATGAAAATTGGAAGCTGTATCAAGAGGCACTAAAAATTGCTGAAAAATATAATGTCCCTGCAGTTTTAGATCCTGTAGCCTGTGGAGCAGGAGAATATAGAAAAAAAGTAGCAGATGATTTAATCAACAATTACAAACTAGCTGCGATTAGGGGAAATGCTGGAGAGATTGCTTCTTTAGTAGGTATAAATGTGGCATCTAAAGGAGTAGATAGTGCTGGTGTGGATAATATTGATGAGATTGCTCTAGCAGCCAACGCTAAGTTCAATATTCCAATTGTAGTAACAGGTGAAGTGGATGCTATTGCGGTAAATGGAGAAGTGGTAACGATTCATAATGGTAGTGCCATGATGCCAAAAGTTATTGGGACAGGATGCTTATTAGGTGCTGTAGTAGCAAGCTTTATCGGACTAGAAAAAGGTCAAGAATTGAAATCTTTAGAAACAGCAATGTTAGCATATAATATTGCCGGGGAAATGGCAGAAAAGCGTCCTAATGGACATCTACCAGGAACGTTTAAAGTTGAATTTATTAATGCATTATATGAAGTTACTGATAAAGATATAGAAACATTTAAAAAGGTGAAATAAGATGTTTAATAAAGAACTATTAAAATTATATTTTATTTGTGGAACGACTACTTGCTTAGGTAAGGATTTATATACAGTTGTTGAAGATTCTTTAAAAGGTGGTATAACTTTATTTCAATTTCGAGAAAAAGGTAAAGGTGCTTTAGAAGGTAAAGAAAAACTGGAATTAGCAATAAAACTTAAAAAACTTTGTAAAAAATACAATGTACCGTTTATCGTAAATGATGATATAGAGTTGGCATTAGAAATAGATGCTGATGGGGTTCATGTAGGACAAGATGACCTAGGTGTTGATGAAATTAGAAAATTGATGCCAGATAAAATAATTGGTCTTTCTATAAAAAACGAGAAAGAATTTCAACAGTCAAAAGTTGAATATGTAGATTATGTTGGTGTTGGTCCTGTATTTGATACCCAGTCAAAAGATGATGCTGGTGGCGCTATAGGTTATGAAGGTCTTAAATTGATGAGAAAACTATTGCCACAAATGCCCTTAGTTGCAATTGGTGGGATACAGACGCAACATATTAAAGACATTATGAAGACCAATGTTGACGGTGTTTCAATCATTTCAGCAATATCGTATGCAAAAAATATAGAAAAAACTGTTCGAGAAATGAGTGAACAATAGGTATCTATCCTTGGATTCTAAGTAAGTGGAAGTTTTCCTTTTCTAAAAAGATATGTCCAGATTCAGCTTGAATGGCTAATTCATCAAACAGGTCATTTGTTTTTTGCAAAAGAAAGATCTGCTGTCTTTGTGAGTGCAAGGCTGTATTTCCAGTTCAATTTCTTGAACTAGTATAAAATGTGTGTTATAATAATCACATAATTAAATAATAAAGACATTTGGGGTGCTTTAGGCTGAGATGATACCCATTGAACCTGATACAGTTAAGACTGGCGAAGGGAAATGTGAAACGCTTTTTTCGTATGTCGAAAAGAACGGTCTAATCTTGTAAGCTGAACTCTAATTCCTATCTGTAATTAGAGTTTTTTCTTTTACGAAACTGGATGAAGGTGTTATAAAGCCTTTTGGTAGCTCACCTTGAGTGCCCCAATTTTCTTTAAAAAAAGGAGTTTTTTATGTTGAAAAAATGGCAGTTAAAAGATGTTATCTTGCTTGCTTTCTTGTCTATCTTTTTTGGTGGGGTTTTCGTTGGTTCAGGATATGTGTATAATATTCTCAGCCTACTCTTAACACCTCTTGGTTTACAGGCTTTTGCCAATGAAATCCTCTTTGGACTCTGGTGTATGGCTGCGCCCATTGCTGCCATCTTTGTTCCGAGAGTCGGAAGTGCAACGATTGGAGAAGTGCTAGCTGCGCTTGCTGAAGTCCTTTATGGTAGCCAATTCGGTCTAGGTGCCCTTTTGTCCGGCTTGGTTCAAGGTTTGGGAAGTGAACTTGGTTTTATCGTAACTAGAAATCGCTATGAAAGTTGGCTCTCTCTAACTGCCAATAGTATTGGGATTACGCTTGTTAGTTTTGTCTATGAATACATTAAGTTAGGTTACTATGCCTTCTCCCTTCCTTTTGTCCTTTCCTTGCTAGTGGTACGTTTTATTTCCGTCTTTTTCTTCTGTACTATCTTGGTTCGTGCCATTGTCAAACTCTATCATCAGTTTGCAACTGGAGGAAAAGCATAGATGGGGCTGGAATTACGGGAGATTCAGTCTCCAATTTTTTCAGAACCGATTGATTTTACCTTTCATGGGCAAGCCTTTACCTTGTTAGTTGGGAGCAGTGGTTCAGGGAAATCTAGTCTCTTTCAAATGATTTCCCAAGTCAGTTCTCTTCCCTATAGCGGTCAAGTCCTGATAAACGGGAGCGAGGTCAGTCAGCTTTCTATCATCGAACGTATCCAGACGGTTGGTATTCTATTTCAAAATCCCAATCATCAATTTACCATGGAGAACTTGTTTGAGGAGCTGGTTTTTACCTTGGAAAATATTGGGCATCCCGTTCAGGAAATTGATTCTAAAATAGCAGAGGTTGTCCAGCAATGTCGCTGCAAGGCAATCTTGCACCGTCCCATTCATCACTTATCAGGTGGAGAAAGGCAAAAGGCTGCTTTGGCTGTTCTCTTTGCTATGAATCCTAGGGTCTATCTCTTGGATGAGCCTTTTGCTTCCATTGACCGCAAGAGTAGGATAGAGATATTGGAGATTCTAAAAGAGTTAGCTTCTAATGGGAAGACAGTTATTTTGTGCGACCATGATTTAACGGACTATGAAGCCTATATCGATCATATGGTGGAGCTAAGAGATGGCCAACTAAGAGAAGTATTTCAAATCCCTACCTCTGAGACGACACAGGTTGCTTCAAAGGAAGTTGCTTCTAGCCCAGAACTATTCCACATGGATAGAGCAACTTGTGAGCTGGATAAGCGCCCCCTCTTTTCAATTGCGGATTTCACATTCTACCAAGGAATTTCCTGTATCTTGGGTGATAATGGTGTCGGGAAATCAACCCTCTTTCGCTCCATTCTTCAATTTCAAAAGTATAAGGGGCGCATTACTTGGAAGAGTTCGGTTCTAAAAAATAAAAAGAGTTTGTATCATGACCTGACGGGTGTTGTTCAGGAAGCTGAGAAACAGTTTATCAGAGTCAGTCTGCGAGAAGAGCTTCAATTAGATGGACCTGATTCTGAAAGAAATCAGCGGATTTTTCAAGCTTTACGGTATTTTGATTTGGAGCAGGCGCTCGATAAGAGTCCCTATCAATTAAGTGGTGGTCAGCAAAAGATTCTTCAGCTCTTGACCATCTTGACCAGCAAGGCTTCTGTGATTTTACTAGATGAACCTTTTGCAGGTTTGGATGATAGAGCTTGCCATTATTTTTGTCAGTGGATTGTGGAGGAGAGAAATCAAGGAAGAAGTTTTCTGATCATTAGCCATCGTTTAGATCCTTTGATCTCTGTAGTTGATTATTGGATTGAGATGACTAGTCAGGGTCTCAGTCATGTGAAAGCAGTGACAATTACCAAACCACTCACATCTCAGAGTAGCAATACCCAAGGGGAGGTGAGGTAGTATGGTCAAAGTAGCAACCCAGACACCGATTATCAGTCTCTTTTTGCTGATTTTATCCTTGGAAACATCTTTTATTCCTTCGATTGTTCTTAATCTTTCGGTAGTCGCATTTTGTATTCTCTTTATGCTCTATTACCGTCGATTTAAAATGTTAGCTTGGATTATTCTGCTTGCCATTTTGCCATCCTTTGCTAACTACTGGGCAGTTCATTTGCATGGTGATGTTTCCCAAGCAGTTATACTTGGTACCAGAGCTTTTGTGACAGTTTGTATAGGGATTGTATTTATCTCAAGCATCTCACTAAAAGAGTTACTATTGTACTTGGCTCAAAAGGGGTTATCACGGTCTTGGGCTTATGCCTTAATTGTGGTATTCAATTCCTTCCCCCTTATCCAGCAAGAAATCAAGTCCCTCAAGGAAGCGTGCTTATT
The DNA here is from genome assembly GCF_013277515.1 of Streptococcus sp. k-402. GTDB lineage: Bacteria > Bacillota > Bacilli > Lactobacillales > Streptococcaceae > Streptococcus. The sequence continues at coordinate 14,424 of NZ_VMNB01000006.1, forward strand.
ACGCGGTCAAGAACTGCATGTTTGGTCTCCCTTGATTTACAGCAAGGTTCTGATGACAGTCTTTAGGTGGCGCCATCTTTACCTGAGAGCTCTGTCGGCGCATGGATATGACGAACATGCACAGTTGAAGAATAGCTATAGGACTTTTTATATTCCTCAAAGGACAATATTCATCTACCTGCTTTTCTTTTTATTGCTTCAAACCAGTCTATTTTTATAAAGGAGTTATTATGGAATTTACAGATATTGCGATGGAATTATCCAAGAAAGCTTGGCAGGCTTCCTTTCATCATCCCTTTATTTTACAATTACAAGAGGGGAATTTAGAACCTGCCATTTTCCGCTATTACCTGATTCAGGATGCCTACTATCTGAAGGCCTTCTCAGAAATCTATCATCTTTTGGCTGATAAGGCTTCAAACCAAGAGATGAAAAGACTCTTGAAACAAAATGCTCAGGGTTTAGTGGAGGGTGAGTTATTTATTCGCCAACAATTTTTCAAGGAATTGGAAATCAGCGACCAGGAAATGGAGCAACATCCAATCGCTCCAACCTGCTATCATTATATCTCTCACATTTATCGGCAATTTGCAGAGCCAAACTTGGGCATTGCCTTTGCAAGTTTGCTGCCTTGTCCTTGGTTATACCATGATATAGGCAAATCACTTAATCTTAAACCATCACCAAATCCTCTCTATCAACAATGGATTGAAACTTATATTACGGATGAGTTAGAGCAACAGATCAGAGAGGAGGGAGCACTGGTCAATCAGCTCTATCGAGAAAGTGACGAGACAGACAAGCAAAAAATGCTAGATGCCTTCCACATCAGTGTTCATATGGAAGCCAAGTTTTGGGAAATGGCCTACCAACACCAGACATGGAAGAGTGATTTACAGTCTTTAGAAACAGGAGAAGAATAGGAATATGAGAAAGCACCAACTACAAGTTCACAAATTAACCATTTTATCTATGATGATTGCCCTTGATGTAGTCCTTACGCCTATCTTTCGGATTGAGGGAATGGCACCGATGTCCAGTGTAGTCAATATTCTAGCGGGAATCATGATGGGACCTGTTTATGCCTTGGCCATGGCTACAGTCACAGCCTTTATCCGTATGACGACTCAAGGGATTCCTCCTTTAGCTCTCACAGGAGCGACTTTTGGAGCCCTCCTTGCAGGTCTCTTTTATAAGTATGGTCGAAAATTTTATTTTTCTGCCTTGGGAGAAATTTTGGGAACAGGTATTATTGGTTCTATTGTTTCCTATCCTGTTATGGTACTCTTTACAGGATCAGCTGCTAAGCTCAGCTGGTTTATCTACACGCCTCGATTTTTCGGAGCAACCTTGATTGGTACAGTGATTTCCTTTATTGCCTTTCGATTTTTAATCAAGCAGGAATTCTTTAAAAAAGTGCAAGGATATTTCTTTGCTGAAAGGATAGACTGATGCAGGCATTGACAAATCCTTTTCCTATAGGCTCTAGTTTCCTCATTCACTGTATTACCAATGAGATTTCTTGTGAGATGCTGGCAAATGGAATTTTGGCTCTGGGATGCAAACCTGTCATGGCAGATGATCCCCGTGAGGTTCTTGATTTTACTAAGCAAAGCCAGGCACTCTTCATCAATTTGGGGCATTTGTCAGCTGAGAAGGAAAAAGCAATCCGCATGGCAGCCTCGTATGCAGCTCAAGTTTCTCTTCCAATGGTAGTAGATGCGGTTGGCGTAACGGCTTCCTCTATTCGTAAGAGCTTAGTTAAAGACCTTTTAGACCATAGACCTACGGTACTTAAAGGAAATATGTCAGAAATTCGAAGTCTTGTTGGCTTAAAGCACCACGGCGTTGGGGTCGATGCGAGTGCTAAAGATCAAGAAACGGAGGATTTGCTTCAAGTCTTGAAAGATTGGTGTCAGACCTATCCTGGTATGTCTTTCTTAGTTACTGGCCCCAAGGACCTTATTGTTTCGGAGAATCAAGTTGCTGTACTGGAGAATGGCTGTACTGAATTAGACTGGATAACAGGGACAGGAGACTTGGTTGGAGCCTTAACAGCTGTTTTTCTCAGCCAAGGAAAGACTGGTTTTGAAGCTTCTTGCTTAGCAGTCTCTTATCTCAATATCGCTGCTGAGAAAATAGTTGTTCAAGGAATGGGATTGGAAGAATTTCGTTACCAAGTACTCAATCAGCTTTCGCTCCTAAGAAGAGATGAAAATTGGCTAGATACCATCAAAGGAGAGGTTTATGAATAGAGAAGCACTTAGACTATATCTGGTAACCAATCGCTATCAAGATTCCGTGGAAAGCTTTCTTGCAAAAGTTGAGACGGCCTGCCGTTCAGGGGTTACCATAGTCCAATTGCGAGAAAAAAATCTCACAACCAATCAATATTATCAGCTGGCAAAAGAAGTCAAGGAAATAACAGATGCTTATCAGGTACCCTTGATCATCGATGATCGTTTGGATGTCTGTCTTGCAGTTGATGCAGCAGGTCTGCATATCGGAGATGATGAATTACCAGTTTCGGTAGCTCGCAAAGTCTTGGGTCCTGAAAAAATCCTCGGTGTCACCGCTAAAACAATAAAAAGAGCTCTGGAAGCGGAGAAATTAGGTGCAGATTACTTGGGGACAGGAGCCATTTTTCCGACAACCACCAAGGAAAATGCACCCATTACTCTGATATCGACCTTGAAAACAATTTGCCAAACGGTTGCCATTCCAGTAGTTGCTATTGGAGGCTTGACTTCAGAGAACATTGACCAGATTATGGGCACTGGCATAGCTGGTGTAGCTGTTGTACGTGATTTGATGCAGGCAGAAGATATTGAGGCAAAAACGCAAGCCTTTTTAACAAAGTTGCATGACATTATTTCCTAACTAATACTCAATGAAAATCAAAGAGGAAGCTAGCCTCAGGTTGCTCAAAGCCCTGCCTTGAGGTTTTAGATAAGACTGATGAAGTCAGCTCAAAACAGTGTTTTGAGGTTGCAGATGGAAGCTGACGTAGTTTGAAGAGATTTTCGAAGAGTATAAAAACTCTCTAATTCCCTTAAAGTGGGAACTAGAGAGTTTTTTTCTTAATCTTTAAAAGTTGTATGGTTGACTGGGCCAGAACCATGACCAAGTTGAGGAGCGTCTTGAATAGCTTTTGTGATAAAGGCCTTGGCCTTATCAACTGCCTGATAAAGGCTTTTTCCCTTGGCTAGTTCAGCAGTAATTACTGCAGCAAAGGTACATCCAGTACCATGGGTGTGACAGGTTTGAATTCGTGGGCTTTCCCAGACAAACTGTTCATCCTTGGTAAAGAGGAAATCCTTAGCACCGCCTTCGAGATGACCACCTTTGATGACTACAGACTGAGGACCAAATTCTTTTAGAATCAGGCGACCAGCACGCTGCATGTCTTCAGGATCATGGATTGAAAAACCAACAATCTCTTCTGCCTCAGGAAGATTTGGCGTAATAATAGTTGCTAGAGGTAGTAAGTTTGTTTTGAGATAGTCTCTAGCACTTGAGTCGATCAAGGCATCTCCGCTAGTCGCTACCATAACTGGATCTAAAACATAGGGACAGTCCAACTTTTTAAGATAGGGTTGGATGATTTCCATGATTTCGGTAGTTGCCAACATCCCAGTTTTTACAGCCTGAGGTGGAATATCAGAAAAGACACTGTCCAATTGGGCTTTCAACATTTGAGGAGAAACGTGCTCGATTAATTGAACACCTCTGGTATTTTGAGCGACAAGACTGGTTACAACAGCCATTCCATAGACATCTCTAGCTTGGAACGACTTTAAATCAGCCATAATGCCAGCACCACCACTGGGGTCAGTACCTGCAATGGTCAAAGCAACGGGTAAATAAGTCATCTAAAACCTCCCAACCAACTGAAGTTTGTATTCTTAAGAACAAGCTGGTCTGTTTTAGAAAGGTAATAGAAGACTGCTAGTCCCCATTATCATTTCCACTTCCATCAGCTAGCATTACCTAGATTGAGTCAAAGGGTCTAACAGTTGTTAATCTCAGCTTTACGCACCCCTAGTGGTTGTTTTCTTTTTTCTTTAGTATAGCATATTTTTATTGTTTATATAGTAATATTTGACTGCAAATCGTTTTTCAAATGATTAAAATCCTATTTTTCGAAGAAAAGATTGATTTTATAATTGACAAACGTAGACTTTGAGAGTATACTGATAATTGTAATTGACGAATGTAGATTTTGGAGGTGTGATGATGCAGATTTCAGATGCAGAATGGCAGGTCATGAAGATTATTTGGATGCAAGGAGAGCAGACCAGTACGGATTTGATCAGGGTTCTGGCGGAGCGGTTCGACTGGTCAAAGTCAACCATTCAAACTCTTTTGGCTCGTTTGGTTGAGAAAGAGTGTCTGACAAGGAAGAAAGAAGGTAAGTCCTTTGTTTATTCAGCCCTTTTAACTTTGGACCAAAGTCGGGATTTACTTGTCCAAGATATCAAGGACAAGGTTTGTTCTCGTAGGATTAAGAACTTGTTGGCTGATTTGATTGCTGAATGTGATTTTACTCAGGCTGACTTGGAAGACTTGGAAGCTGTGATTTCTGAGAAGAAATCAAGCGCTGTAACAAAAGTAAAATGTAATTGTATGTAAAGGAGACGTCATGTTAAATAGTATTGTAACCATTATTTGTATTTCCCTTATCGCGTTTATCTTGTTTTGGTTTTTCAAAAAGCCTGAAAAATCTAGACAAAAGGCCCAGCAAAAAAAGAGCTACCAAGAGATTCGAGTGGAGGTCATGGGGGGCTATACGCCTGAGTTGATTGTCCTCAAGAAATCAGTGCCAGCCCGCATTGTCTTTGACCGCAAGGATCCTTCACCCTGTCTGGATCAGATCGTCTTTCCAGACTTTGGTGTACATGCGGACCTGCCCATGGGTGAAGAGTATGTAGTGGAAATCACGCCTGAGCAGGCTGGAGAGTATGGTTTCTCTTGTGGCATGAATATGATGCACGGTAAGATGATTGTAGAATAGGAGAATAATATGACTGAAATTATAAAAGCAAGTCTTGAAAATGGTGTTCAAAAAATCCGTATCACGGCAGACAAAGGCTATCATCCAGCCCACATTCAACTGCAAAAAGGAATTCCAGCTGAGATTACCTTTCATCGTACAACACCTTCAAACTGTTATAAGGAAATTCTGTTTAAAGAAGAAGGTATCTTGGAACCAATCGGCGTAGATGAGGAGAAAGTCATTCGTTTTACACCTCAAGAATTAGGTCAACATGAATTTTCTTGTGGTATGAAGATGCAAAAGGGGAGTTATACCGTAGTTGAGAAGACTCGAAAATCTCTATCACTTTTACAGCGTTTTTGGATTACCAGTATCTTTACTGTGCCTCTTGTGATTCTCATGATTGGGATGTCGACAGGAGGAATTAGTCACCAAGTCATGCGTTGGGGCACCTTTTTAGCCACAACACCGATTATGCTAGTAGCAGGTGGTCCTTATATCCAAAGTGCTTGGGCTAGTTTTAAAAAGCACAATGCCAACATGGATACCTTGGTTGCTCTGGGAACCCTAGTGGCCTATTTCTATAGCTTAGTTGCCCTCTTCGCTGGCCTCCCCGTTTACTTTGAAAGTGCTGCATTTATCTTCTTCTTCGTTCTTATGGGAGCCGTTTTTGAGGAGAAAATGCGGAAAAATACTTCCCAAGCTGTGGAGAAATTACTTGACTTGCAGGCTAAAACTGCAGAAGTCTTGCGTGAGGATCACTATGTTCAAGTTCCTTTGGAACAAGTCAAGGTAGGTGACCTGATTCGAGTGCGTCCCGGTGAAAAGATTGCGGTTGATGGGGTTGTAGTCGAAGGTGTGTCCAGTATTGATGAGTCTATGGTGACAGGTGAGAGTCTGCCTGTGGACAAGACAGTTGGAGATACTGTCATTGGCTCAACCATCAATAATAGCGGAACACTTGTTTTTAGAGCAGAAAAAATTGGTTCAGAGACTGTTTTGGCTCAGATTGTTGATTTTGTAAAGAAAGCTCAGACAAGTCGTGCGCCGATTCAGGACTTGACGGATAAAATTTCAGGCATTTTTGTCCCAGCAGTTGTCATTTTAGGGATTGTGACCTTTTGGGTTTGGTTTGTCTTGCTCAGGGATAGTGTAGTTGTGCTTGGAGCTAGCTTTGTATCTTCGCTTCTCTATGGAGTAGCAGTTCTGATTATTGCCTGCCCTTGTACCTTGGGTCTTGCAACACCGACAGCCCTTATGGTAGGGACAGGACGCAGTGCCAAGATGGGAGTTCTTCTCAAAAATGGAATGGTTCTACAGGAAATCCAGAAAGTTCAAACTATTGTCTTTGATAAGACTGGGACTTTGACGGAAGGGAAGCCTGTGGTAACAGATATCATTGGCGACGAAGTAGAAGTGCTTGGATTGGCAGCTTCCTTGGAAGAAGCTTCTCAACACCCACTGGCTGAAGCCGTTGTGAAACGAGCGAGTGAAGCTGGACTTGAGCTTCACACTGTGGAAAATTTCCAAGCCTTGCACGGAAAAGGTGTCTCAGGGCAAATCAATGGAAAACAAGTTCTGCTTGGAAATGCTAAAATGCTGGATGGCATGGATATTTCTAGCACTTATCAGGAAAAACTAGAAGAACTGGAAAAAGAAGCTAAGACAGTTGTGTTTTTAGCTGTTGACAATGAAATCAAAGGCTTGCTTGCTTTGCAAGATATTCCCAAGGAAAATGCTAAGCTTGCCATCAGTCAGTTGAAAAAACGTGGTCTTAAAACAGTCATGCTGACAGGAGATAATGCTGGTGTGGCGCGTGCTATTGCAGATCAAATCGGAATCGAAGAGGTCATTGCAGGTGTCTTGCCAGAAGAAAAAGCCAACGAAATCCATAAACTACAAGCGGCTGGCAAAGTAGCCTTTGTTGGTGATGGCATCAATGACGCTCCTGCCCTCAGTGTAGCAGATGTGGGGATTGCTATGGGAGCTGGAACGGATATCGCCATCGAGTCAGCAGATTTGGTGTTGACAACTAATAACCTCCTAGGAGTGGTGCGTGCCTTTGACATGAGTAAGAAAACCTTTAATCGAATTCTGCTCAATCTTTTCTGGGCCTTTATCTACAATGTCGTCGGAATTCCGATAGCAGCAGGAGTCTTTTCAGGTGTTGGACTAGCTCTCAATCCAGAATTGGCAGGTCTAGCCATGGCCTTTAGTTCTGTATCTGTTTTGACCAGTTCTCTTCTCTTAAACTTTACTAAAATAGACTAAAAGTAATGACTAGATTTCTTTGTTATAAAACAGGAATGACAGCACTTTCAAAACTGTATTAGAATAGAGAATAGAGAGTTTTGAGCAGATTTTTAGAAAAGTCAGCATAAATATGATACAGTGGAATAGTAAAAATTTGGAGAACGTTTCCAATTCTATGTAATCGTATTCTCCAAGTCTAAAAAAATTGAAGGAGAGTTATCATTATGACTCAAGGGAAAATTACTGCATCTGCAGCAATGCTTAATGTATTGAAAACATGGGGCGTAGACACAATCTACGGTATCCCATCAGGAACACTCAGCTCATTGATGGACGCTTTGGCTGAAGATAAAGATATCCGCTTCTTGCAAGTTCGCCACGAAGAAACAGGTGCTCTTGCAGCGGTTATGCAAGCTAAATTCGGCGGCTCAATCGGGGTTGCAGTTGGTTCAGGTGGTCCAGGTGCGACTCACTTGATTAACGGTGTTTACGATGCAGCTATGGATAACACTCCATTCCTAGCAATCCTTGGATCACGTCCAGTTAACGAATTGAACATGGATGCTTTCCAAGAATTGAACCAAAACCCAATGTACAACGGTATCGCTGTATATAACAAACGTGTAGCTTATGCTGAGCAATTACCAAAAGTTATTGACGAAGCTTGCCGTGCTGCAGTTTCTAAAAAAGGTCCAGCTGTTGTTGAAATCCCAGTAAACTTCGGCTTCCAAGAAATCGATGAAAATTCATACTACGGTTCAGGTTCATACGAGCGTTCATTCATCGCTCCTGCTTTGAACGAAGTTGAAATCGACAAAGCTGTTGAAATCTTGAACAATGCTGAACGTCCAGTTATCTATGCTGGTTACGGTGGTGTTAAAGCTGGTGAAGTGATTACTGAATTGTCACGTAAAATCAAAGCACCAATCATCACAACTGGTAAAAACTTTGAAGCTTTCGAATGGAACTATGAAGGTTTGACAGGTTCTGCTTACCGTGTTGGTTGGAAACCAGCCAACGAAGTGGTCTTTGAAGCAGACACAGTTCTTTTCCTTGGTTCAAACTTCCCATTTGCTGAAGTTTACGAAGCATTCAAGAACACTGAAAAATTCATCCAAGTCGATATCGACCCTTACAAACTTGGTAAACGTCACGCCCTTGACGCTTCAATCCTTGGTGACGCAGGTCAAGCAGCTAAAGCTATCCTTGACAAAGTGAACCCAGTTGAATCTACTCCATGGTGGCGTGCAAACGTTAAGAATAACCAAAACTGGCGTGATTACATGAACAAAATCGAAGGTAAAACTGAGGGTGAATTGCAATTGTATCAAGTTTACAATGCAATCAACAAACATGCTGATCAAGACGCTATCTACTCAATCGACGTAGGTGACACTACTCAAACATCTACTCGTCACCTTCACATGACACCTAAGAACATGTGGCGTACATCTCCACTCTTTGCGACAATGGGTATTGCCCTTCCTGGTGGTATCGCTGCTAAGAAAGACAATCCAGATCGCCAAGTATGGAACATCATGGGTGACGGTGCATTCAACATGTGCTACCCAGACGTTATCACAAACGTTCAATACGACCTTCCAGTTATTAACGTTGTCTTCTCAAATGGTAAATATGCCTTCATCAAGGACAAATACGAAGACACAAACAAACACTTGTTTGGTTGTGACTTCCCTAATGCTGACTATGCGAAAATCGCTGAAGCGCAAGGTGCTGTAGGATTTACAGTTGACCGTATCGAAGACATCGATGCAGTTGTTGCAGAAGCTGTTAAACTCAACAAAGAAGGTAAAACTGTTGTGATCGATGCTCGCATCACTCCACACCGCCCACTTCCAGTAGAAGTACTTGAATTGGATCCAAAACTTCACTCAGAAGAAGCAATCAAAGCCTTCAAGGAAAAATACGAAGCAGAAGAACTCGTACCATTCCGTCTCTTCTTGGAAGAAGAAGGGTTGCAATCACGCGCAATTAAATAATTTCTCTCGTCGAAAATCAAATATAAACTGCGTTATCTTCACCTTGCCGTACTCCAGTACTGCCTGCAGTTTGATGCCTTGTTTATTCTTTGATTTTCATAGAGAGAAACATAAAAAGATCGGAGCAATCCGGTCTTTTTATGGAGGATAGTAAATGAATTTAAATCAATTAGATATTATCGTTTCAGATGTTCCCCAAGTCTGTGCTGACTTGGAGCGTATTTTGGATAAACAGGCAGATTATGCTGATGATGGTTTTGCTCAGTTTACGATTGGCAGTCACTGTCTGATGTTGTCTCAAAATCATTTGGTTCCTTTGGAAAATTTTCAGTCAGGAATCATTCTTCATATAGAGGTTGAGGATGTAGACCAGAACTACCAACGGTTGAAAGAACTTGGTATCCAGGTTTTAAACGGTCCAACTGTAACCGATTGGGGAACAGAATCCTTGCTTGTAAAAGGTCCAGCTGGTCTAGTGCTTGATTTTTATCGTATGAAATAAGGTGCTTAGTCGTTTGACGTTAACCTTAGCTATTTTTAAAACAGAAATTGAGAATATGAACTATTGAAAAGATCGGAGCAATCCGGTCTTTTTAATATAAAGAAATTGCATATAAATAGTTGACAGCGTTTTCCTAAAATCTTATAATAAAAATATAAGAGCAGAAAATAAGACTGATATGGAAAGGAGAAATATGATTAAACAGCTGTAGTAAGTGAATTTTCTTAATTCGTTAGGAGGAAAGAGATGCAAAAAAAGGATGTTTATCTAATCTGTATGACCATGATTATCTGTTCAATTATTATAGGTTTGATTGTAGGAAGTTTTATTTTGCATGGTCTTGAAGATATTGCAGCAATCATTAACCACGGCTTGCTGACAATCAATCAATCTATCCATTGATTGACAAGAGCTATTCATTTTTACATTTTATGGATTAAACAGATCGGAGTAATCCGGTCTGTTTCTTATCACAAGCTTGTGATAGTTCACATTTTTATAATAAAACTCTTAAAGTCTTGCTTATTTTTGTATTAAATTATAAAATAGAAAGTATAAAAGAATAAAAGAGGTTTTGAAAATGTCTGAAAAACAAATGAAAGTGTTGGGCTGGGCAGCGACCTTTATGTCTGTTATGATGTATGTATCATATTTCCCACAAATCATGAATAATCTTGCCGGTCAAAAAGGCAACTTCATTCAACCCCTAGTCGCAGCTATCAACTGTAGTCTCTGGGTTTACTATGGTCTTTTCAAGAAGGAAAGAGATATTCCACTTGCAGCTGCTAATGCACCAGGTATCGTTTTTGGCCTTGTGACGGCTATTACAGCTTTGATTTAAAAAGAAGACTGGTTTCAGTTTTGTTCGTTTATGAAAATAGATGCTTCATTAAAGTAATTTTTGAATGAGAGTTGAGGAAAAAAGTCCAGTGACAGCTAGCTTTACGAGAGTCTTTTATGTTCGTCTCTATCAAAGAAAAAAGTATATCGTTACTATTTTTACAAAATCTTCTCCCTACTTTATAAGATAGGAAAAAGAGTTCAATTCGAACTCTTTTTTTGCTATAATGAGGGGAGAAAAATCAGACAGGAGATCAAGATGTCAGAACCATTATTTTTACAATCAGTTATGCAAGAAAAAATCTGGGGTGGTACCAAGCTACGTGATGAGTTTGGCTACGATATCCCAAGTGAAAAAATCGGAGAATACTGGGCTATCTCAGCCCATCCAAATGGTGTCTCTAAAGTTGCCAATGGTCGTTTCGAGGGAACAGACCTGGCTACTTTATATGCAGAGCACCGTGAATTGTTTGGCAACCGTCCAGAGCCTGTATTTCCACTTTTGACCAAAATTCTCGATGCCAATGACTGGCTCAGTGTTCAAGTTCATCCAGATGATGCTTATGGACTCGAGCATGAAGGCGAGCTTGGAAAAACAGAGTGCTGGTACATCATCGCTGCGGATGAAGGTTCAGAGATTATCTACGGGCATAATGCCAAGTCAAAAGAAGAACTCCGCCAGCAAATCGAAGATAAAAACTGGGATGCCTTGCTGACAAAAGTACCAGTTAAGGCTGGAGATTTCTTCTATGTGCCAAGTGGAACTATGCACGCTATCGGTGCAGGCATCTTGATTCTTGAAACCCAACAGTCTAGTGATACTACCTATCGCGTTTATGACTTTGACCGCAAGGACGACAAGGGCAACTTGCGTGAACTTCACCTTGAAAAATCCATTGATGTCTTGAATATTGGTGAGCCTGCAAATAGCCGTCCTGTAACTGTTAAAGCAGATGATTTGCGTTCCACTCTCCTTGTATCCAATGATTTCTTTGCAGTTTACAAGTGGGAAATTACTGGAGAAGTTGACTTTGAAAAGACAGCTGACTACAGCTTGTTTAGTGTCTTAGCTGGTCAAGGTCAACTGACTGTTGACGGAAAAAACTATCCAATCCAAAAAGGCAGCCACTTTATCCTACCAAGTGATGTTGAAGCTTGGACTCTGGAAGGGCAAGATTTGGAATTGATTGTTAGCCATCCATAAAAAAGAAAGGGCCTGAGTTTACTACTCAAGTCCTTTTTGATTACATAAATTGGGCGATGAAGACCACGATGATGATGATTGGAATGATGAAACGAAGAAGGAAGAGCCAGACTTGGAAAAGTCCTTGTTTCCATGCCGTTTCATCAAGATGGAGTTCCTCCATAGCAAGAGCCTTCTTGAAGATGTAGCCTGTAAAAAGTGAAAGGCAGAGAGCTCCAAATGGCATGAGGAGATTGGAAACCAAGAAGTCCATAGCGTCAAAGAAGGTCTTCCCAAAGATGTGAGCATCCGCCATAACACCGTAAGATAGGGCTGAAGGAATGCCAAAGACAAAGGTCAAAATTCCTAAAATCACACTCCATTTAGCACGCTTGCTGTTGTCCTGGTTGGTGATATTGCCTACATTGATTTCCAGCATCACGACAGAAGAAGTGACCGTCGCAAAGAGGAAGAGCAAGAGGAAGAGGATGTAGAAAATGGTTCCAAAAGGCATCTTGTCAAAGAGTTGAGGCAAGACGATAAAGAGCAGGCTCGGTCCCCCTTCAGACTGGATATTGAAGGCTGACATAGCAGGAAAAATGGCTAGACCTGCCATGATGGATACCGAGATATTCATGGCTACGATAGAAATCCCTGATTGGACTAGATTGGTTTTCTTGTCCAAGTAAGAAGCATAGGTCAGCATGGCTGTAACCCCTAGTGAGAGGGCGAAGAAAGATTGTCCCAGAGCATAGAGGAGACCAGCACTGGTCAGTTTTGAAAAATCTGGTTTGAGGAAGTAAAGAACCCCTTCCATGGCATTTGGCAAACTGAGAGAGCGTCCAATGATGACGACAAAGATGATAAAGAGCAGGGGCATCATGACCTTAGAAGCTCTTTCAATCCCTTTTTGAACCCCACGTGATACAATAAAGATATTCAATAAGATAAAGGCTGCTTGAGCTCCTAGGGCAATGGCTGGATTTGAAATGATTGAAGTAAATAACTGAGCATAGTCATTGGTAATGCCTAGGTGGAGAGCTTTACCGATAGCGATACCTAAATAAATGAAGACCCATCCTCCAATAACACTGTAGAAAGATAAGAGGATAAAGAGGGCAAAGGCACCAATCCAACCGATAAAGTTGTACTTACTATTCTTGCCTAGTTTTCCAAAGGTTTTGATAGCTGAGACACCAGCACTTCGGCCGAGAGCAAATTCAGCCAGCAATAGGGGGAAACCGATTAAAATAGTGGAAATGAGAAAGACTAGTAAAAAGCCTCCTCCACCGTTAGCAGCAGTCATGTAGGGGAATTTCCAAACGGCTCCAAGTCCGATGGCTGAACCAGCAGATGCTAGGATAAAGCCCAGTTTAGAACCCCATTGCGATTTTTCAGACATAGTTAAACTCCTAAAATTAGTATTACAAAAGAAAAAGCTACTGCCCTTGGCAACTAGCCTCATCAGTACTCAAAATGAGCGTTTCTTTTGATTGATAGACTTGACTATCCTATCATGTTTTCTAAGGTCTGTCAAGAAAACCATTTTCATGTTATGATAAAGTAAAAAATTTCGCAAAATCGCTTGACTCTGACCTAAGGGGAGGGGGTATACTATCAATGTAAGGAGGAAATCATGTACCATATAAAAGAAGCTGCCCAGCTTTCAGGTGTCTCTGTCAAGACCCTGCACCACTACGATAAGATAGGACTTTTGGTTCCTTTAAAGTCGGAAAACGGCTATCGAACCTACAGTCAGGAGGATTTGGAACGCCTTCAGGTTATTCTTTATTACAAATATCTAGGTTTTTCTTTAGAAAAGATAGCAGAGCTATTAAAGGAAGAAAGGACAGATTTATTGCCTCATTTGACTAGGCAGTTGGACTATTTGACTCGAGAAAGGGAACATCTGGATACCTTGATTTCAACCTTGCAAAAAACCATTCAAGAACAAAAAGGAGAAAGAGAAATGAGCATTCAAGAGAAATTCGCTGGATTTAACTACCAAGACCATCAAAAATACCACTACGAGGCGGTAGAGAAATATGGACAAGAAGTCATGGACCAAGCGCTGGAGCGCCAAAAAGGTCACGAAGACGAAGCTACGGCTGCCTTCAATCAAGTATTTCGAGCCTTGTCACAAAATCTTCAAGCTAGTCTACCTGTAACAGCAGCCGAAAATCAAGAAGAAGCTGCTAAACTCTTGCAAGCCATTCGTACTTATGGATTCGACTGCTCCGTTGAAGTATTCGGTCATATCGGTAAAGGCTACGTCTACAACCCAGAATTTAAGGAAAACATTGACAAATTTGGACCTGGCACCGCCCAGTATACATCAGATGTCATTGCCCATTATGTCCAAACTCAGACAAAATAAAATCGGAGGAGTATTCTTCCGATTTTTTCTAAATTCAAGCACTACTTGCTTAATAATTTTTCTACTACATTCAATTTTCGCATGGTCAAATCTACATTAAAAAGTTTTTCAAGATAGTTGGTATGGAGTTTCTTTTGTTTTGCAGTTCTAGGGAGATAGAGGTAAAGACAATGGTTACCGATACAAATTTCTTCTTCACCGTAATCAATTTTCAATTTTTCTAAAGGGAGACTTGGAATAGATTCTTGATAAAAAATCACGTGTATACGGTCATAAAGATAGTGTTCTCCAAACGGGTTTTCTTGGACAATGTTTTCAAAATCATCCTTATTCTTAATGATTATTTTGAGATTGGCTCCAATCTTTTCCTTTATTAGAGTATGAACCTGTTCTCGTATTTCTTCGAGAGCTAAGTTACTTTCAAGAATAATATTTCCACTTTGAATATAGGTTCGAACTTGTTGAAAACCAGCTTCTGTCAAGATATCTACTAGATAAGACATTTTAGGGATAGCATTTTTTCCATTAGGAGTAACTCCCCTTAACAAGATAATATGTTCCAAAGGGCTTCCTTTCTTTTGGGGTAGATTGTTCCATTGAGTAATGTATATTTAGATTAGATTTGATCCCGCAACCCAGCCAGTACAGAGGGCAGAAGTGATGTTAAAGCCACCTGTGTGGGCGTTGATATCCATGACCTCGCCAGCAAAGTGGAGGCCAGGTACCAGCTTACTTTCCAGAGTTTTAGGGTTGATTTCCTTAAGACTGACGCCACCCTTGGTAACAAAGGACTTGGCGAGGGACATTTTACCAGTCACAGGGATTTTGAGGGACTTGATAGACTGGAGCAGTTTTTCACGTTCCTTTTCAGTCAGTTGTTTGACTTTGTCAGGATAGCCTTGTACAAAAAATTCTGCCAAGCGTTCTGGTAACAAGGTTTTTAAAGCATTTTTCAAGGATTTTTCCCGACTTTCTTCTAGGAATTTAGCCAAGTCCTTCTCAGAAAGTTGAGGCAAAACATCTAGTGAGAGAACCTCCCCACCCTTGACAAAACTAGACATACGCAGAGCAGCAGGGCCAGACAAACCAAAGTGGGTAAAGAGCAGATCGTGGGTGATGACATGCTTACCATAGCTTAGGGTCACATCGTCCAGAGAAATCCCCTGTAAGGCCTTGTGTGGAAAATCTGTCAACAAAGGACTTTCAGCAGCCTCAAGCTCGGTAATGGTATGTTTGAAATGGCGGGCAATCTCATGACCAAAACCAGTCGAACCAGTCGAAGGATAAGACTTACCACCAGTTGTGACAATGAGTTTATCACAAGTGAAGGTTTGGTCTGCGGACTTAAGGACAAACTGGTCGTCTACCTTTTTAACCGAAACAATTTCGGTTTGAGTAGCAACTTGACCACCGAGCTCAGTGATTTTCTTTTCCAAGGCCTCAATAATGGTACGAGACTTGTCACTAGCAGGAAAGACGCGTCCGTGGTCCTCGACCTTGAGTTTAACCCCATTTTCAGTAAAAAAGTTGATGATATCATGGTTATCAAATTGGGAGAAGACACTGTAGAGAAAGCGCCCGTTTCCAGGGATGCCAGCAAGTAGGTCATCTAGAGTTCCGTTGTTGGTGACATTGCAACGTCCCCCACCAGTCCCAGCTAATTTTTTTCCAAGTTTCCGATTTTTTTCGATGAGGAGGGTTTTCTGTCCATAAAAGCTACTGGAAATCGTAGCCATCATGCCAGCAGGTCCTCCACCGATGACGATAGTATCAAAATGTTTCATAGCTCTATTGTACCATAAAAAACAAGAGATGATGGTCACCTCTTGTTAAGAATGCAATTAATCAATTTCATATCCCATCAGCAAACCACCATCTTCTGCATAAAAACTGCAGAGACCAGAGGTTGGGAGAATTTTAATATCCGCTTGTGGGAAATTTTCACGGATTCGGTCTGAAAGCTGTTGGCAACATTTCTCGTTATTGCGTTGGGCCATGACAATACGGCCACCAGCATAACCAGCTTTTATTAACTCCTCATAGGCTGCCTGAATCGATTTCTTTGGTCCTCTTGCTTTTTGTAGCAATTCGAGAGTTCCAGTTTCACTAGCTTCTCCGACCATACGGATATTTAGAAGGCCAACGACTGTACCGATAAGCTTGCTCAAACGTCCGTTTTTTACCAAGTTATCGACCTTTGCTAGAACAAAGAGCAACTTGGTTTTTTCTTGATAGGCAGTGATAGCTTCAACCACTTCTTCAAAAGATAAGCCTTGGTCAATCAAATCATTCAATTTTTCTACGAGCAAGTCAACTTCACCGCCAGCAGACAAACTATCAATTACATGAATCTTAGTATCAGGATGGTCTTCCAGATAAATATTCTTGGCCAGTTGCGCACTATTGTGGCTGCCAGAAAGAGTACCAGTGATGGTTACTAGGAAAATGTTTTTGGCTCCTTCAAATGCTCGCAAATAATCATCTGGGCTTGGACAAGCTGATTTTGAAGCTTCTGCAGTTGCATACATGGTTTCCATCATTTGGTCAATATCAAGATTGGCATCATCAACAAAGACCTGATCAGCTACTTGAATGGTTAAGGGGACACTTACAAAGGTCGTGTCAATAGCTGGTGTCTCCAGCTGACGATAATCACAACCAGAGTCAGCAATAATCTTCCAAGTCATAGAAATTCTCCATCTTTGCCACTTATACATTGACAAAGGTTCTGTCTTTTTTTACAATTATATCATGAAAACCCTTGAAACAAAAGCCTCATCCGTCTGTTGTGACAAGTAGAAAGAAAATGTTATGTCTGAACGTAGAATCTCTGAAAAATCTCTTGAAAATCTCAGAAAATCAAACCAAGAATCCAATTTATTAACTAGAGAAGCCATCGAAACAGCCCTCTTACAACTCTTGGAAAAAAAGGACTTGACCAAGATTAGTATTTCTGAATTGGTCAAACGTGCAGGCGTTTCGCGTGCAGCCTTTTATCGCAATTATGATTCCAAAGAGGAGATTTTAGAAAGCGTCTTTAAACGAACTGTCCACAATATTATGAAACAGCTGCATCATTACGATTTAAAGACAGACCTTTATCTGGTCTGGGTTCACCTTTTCCGAGAAGCAAGAAAGGAAGCCAGAGTGATTCAACTGGCCTTGGATTACCATTTAGAAAAAATCTTTGTCCAAGCCATGCAGGAATTTTTAGAAAAATACCATGGAAAATCAAAAGGTGTCAGCTCTTATCTTCATTCCTTTTGGAGCTCGGCCATCGTCTCTGTTCTTTTAAAATGGATCAAGGATGGCATGAAGGTACCTGCTGAAAAGATAGCGGATTTACGGTTACCATTTTTTAAAAAATAGAGAAAAAGGAGAAGAGATATGACTGAAAAAAGACTGGCCTGGGATGAGTATTTTGCAGCTCAAGCCCTACTAATTGCCAATCGTTCCACTTGTAAACGCGCTAAAGTGGGCGCGATTCTGGTAAAGGATAATAAGGTTATTTCCACTGGATATAATGGTTCGGTGTCAGGTACCGAGCATTGTATTGACCACGAATGTCTGGTCATTGAAGGTCACTGTGTTCGCACCCTTCACGCTGAGGTCAATGCTATCCTTCAAGGTGCAGAACGTGGTGTTCCTAAAGGCTTTACAGCCTATGTAACCCATTTTCCTTGTCTCAACTGTACAAAACAATTGCTTCAGGTCGGTTGTAAGCGTGTGGTTTATATCAACCAGTACCGAATGGATGACTACGCCCAATACCTCTATCAAGAAAAGGGAACAGAATTGACTCATTTACCACTTGAGACCGTACAGACAGCTCTTAAAGAGGCAGATCTAATGTAAAAATTATCAAAAATAAATGGTTTAGAAAGATTTTTAAACCGTTTTTTGGTATAATAAGAAGAATAAATTGAAAGAAGGAATTCCAAAAATGGGAAAAATTGAAGTTATTAATCACCCGCTGATTCAACACAAATTGTCAATCTTGCGTCGTACAGATACTTCTACAAAAGCTTTTCGTGAGCTAGTAGATGAGATTGCAATGTTGATGGGGTATGAAGTACTTCGTGATCTTCCACTAGAAGATGTGGAAATCGAAACACCAATTACAAAAACAGTTCAAAAACAATTGGCAGGTAAGAAATTGGCCATCGTTCCAATCTTGCGTGCAGGTATCGGGATGGTTGATGGGCTCTTGAGCTTGGTTCCAGCTGCTAAAGTTGGCCATATCGGTATGTACCGTGATGAAGAAACACTTCAACCAGTTGAGTACTTGGTGAAATTGCCTGAAGATATTGACCAACGTCAAATTTTTGTCGTAGACCCAATGTTGGCAACAGGTGGCTCAGCAATCTTGGCTGTTGATTCTCTTAAAAAACGTGGTGCATCAAATATCAAATTTGTCTGCCTTGTATCTGCTCCAGAAGGTGTAAAAGCCCTTCAAGAAGCTCATCCAGATGTAGAAATCTTTACAGCAGCCTTGGATGAACGCTTGAACGAACACGGTTATATCGTTCCAGGTCTTGGTGATGCTGGAGACCGCTTGTTCGGTACGAAATAAGATCGAAAAGAAGATTGACTTGGAAAAGGATTTCTAGTCGTGAAAGGAGGTTGAGTTTTTGTTTCTGTCTAATGAAAACAGAGCAAAAATTTGACCTTTTTTGACCAAGATATTATAATAGTCTTATCTTCAGTCATTTGACAAATAAAACTCAAAAGGAGAAATGAATGATTCCTGTAGTTATTGAACAAACAAGCCGTGGAGAACGTTCATACGATATTTACTCACGTCTTCTCAAAGACCGCATCATTATGCTGACAGGCCCAGTTGAAGACAACATGGCTAACTCAGTTATTGCCCAGTTACTTTTCTTGGATGCCCAAGATAGTACAAAAGATATTTACCTTTATGTTAATACACCTGGTGGTTCTGTTTCAGCTGGTTTGGCAATCGTTGATACCATGAACTTTATCAAGGCTGATGTCCAAACTATCGTTATGGGAATGGCTGCATCTATGGGGACAGTCATCGCATCAAGTGGAGCAAAAGGTAAACGTTTCATGCTTCCAAATGCTGAATACATGATTCACCAACCAATGGGTGGTACAGGTGGTGGTACACAACAAACTGATATGGCGATTGCTGCAGAACACTTGCTTAAAACTCGTAATACTTTGGAAAAAATCTTGGCTGAAAATTCAGGTCAGTCAATCGAAAAAGTTCATGCAGATGCAGAACGCGATAACTGGATGAGTGCTCAAGAAACACTTGAATATGGCTTTATTGATGAAATCATGGCCAACAATTCATTGAACTAATGATCAAAGAAGGCAAACTCGACTGGGTTTGCTTTTTTTGGTATAATAGGGAGAGATTTCTTAGAAAGAGGATTTATCATGTTTGAAAAAGTCAATCGATCTGGCTTGATTATCTATCTTTACTATAATCGTGATGTCAAAAAATTGCAGGATTATGGAGATATTACCTATCATTCCAAGAAACATCGTTACTTACAACTCTATGTTCCAACTCAAGAAGTGGAGCAATTGGTCGGGCGCTTGAGCAAGGAAAAGTTTATAAAAAAAGTCAGAGTTTGTCATATCCAAGAGCTGGAAACACCCTTTGTGGGCAATCTTTATCGAGAGGAAAACGTTATCATCGAAAAAGTTTAAGAATAGTGTTGACAATTTTCTGATAATTCGGTATATTCTTAACATGCTATTTATTTAAGAAATAAGGAGACAAAAAAGATGAAGAAAAAATTTGCCCTATCGTTTGTGGCGCTTGCAAGTGTAGCACTTCTTGCAGCCTGTGGAGAAGTGAAGTCTGGAGCGTCAAACGCTGCTGGTAACTCAGTAGATGAAAAGACAATCAAAATCGGATTTAACTTCGAAGAAACTGGTGCTGTAGCAGCCTACGGAACATCTGAACAAAAAGGTGCCCAACTTGCTGTTGATGAAATCAATGCCGCAGGTGGTATCGATGGAAAACAAATCGAAGTAGTTGATAAAGATAACAAGTCTGAAACAGCAGAGGCTGCTTCAGTAACAACTAACCTTGTAACTCAATCTAAAGTATCAGCAATCGTAGGACCTGCGACATCTGGTGCAACTGCAGCTGCGGTAGCGAACGCTACAAAAGCAGGTGTTCCATTGATTTCGCCAAGTGCGACTCAAGATGGGTTGACTAAAGGTCAAGATTACCTCTTTATCGGAACTTTCCAAGATAGCTTCCAAGGAAAAATTATCTCAAACTATGTTTCTGAAAAATTAAATGCTAAGAAAGTTGTTCTTTACACTGACAATGCCAGCGACTATGCTAAAGGGATTGCTAAATCTTTCCGCGAATCCTACAAGGGTGAAATTGTTGCAGATGAAACTTTCGTAGCAGGTGACACAGACTTCCAAGCAGCCCTTACAAAAATGAAAGGGAAAGACTTTGATGCTATCATCGTCCCTGGTTACTACACTGAAGCTGGTAAAATTGTAAACCAAGCGCGTGGCATGGGAATTGAAAAACCAATCGTTGGTGGTGATGGATTCAACGGTGAAGAATTTGTACAACAAGCAACTGCTGAAAAAGCATCAAACATCTACTTTATCTCAGGCTTCTCAACTACTGTAGAAGTTTCAGCTAAAGCAAAAGCCTTCCTTGACGCATACCGTGCTAAGTACAACGAAGAGCCTTCAACATTTGCAGCTTTGGCTTATGACTCAGTTCACCTTGTAGCAAACGCAGCAAAAGGTGCTAAAAACTCTGGTGAAATCAAGGATAACCTTGCTAAAACAAAAGATTTTGAAGGTGTAACTGGTCAAACAAGCTTTGATGCAGACCACAACACAGTCAAAACTGCTTACATGATGACCATGAACAATGGTAAGGTTGAAGCAGCAGAAGTTGTAAAACCATAATAGAAAATGTTGAAATAGGGAATGAGACTCGGACTCACTCCCTGTTTCGATGTTTAAGAACCTATCAAAAAGTGAGGGAAAACCCTCAAAATTATAAATAGAAAGAGTGAATCTTATGCTCCAACAACTAGTAAATGGTTTGATTCTAGGTAGCGTATACGCGCTGTTAGCCCTAGGATATACCATGGTTTACGGAATTATCAAGCTCATCAATTTCGCCCACGGTGATATTTATATGATGGGAGCCTTTATCGGTTATTTCTTGATTAATTCTTTCCAAATGAATTTCTTTGTAGCTCTTATTGTAGCTATGTTAGCGACAGCTATTCTTGGTGTCGTGATTGAGTTCCTTGCTTACAGACCTTTGCGCCACTCTACGCGTATTGCTGTTTTGATTACGGCTATTGGGGTTTCTTTCCTATTGGAGTATGGGATGGTCTATCTGGTTGGTGCCAATACCCGTGCCTTTCCTCAAGCGATTCAAACAGTTCGCTATGATTTGGGACCAGTTAGCCTAACAAACGTGCAGTTAATGATCTTGGCCATTTCCTTGATTTTGATGATTTTGTTACAAGTCATTGTTCAAAAGACTAAGATGGGGAAAGCCATGCGTGCAGTATCCGTAGATAGCGATGCGGCGCAATTGATGGGGATCAATGTAAACCGTACGATCAGCTTTACCTTTGCTTTGGGTTCTGCTCTTGCGGGTGCGGCTGGTGTTCTGATTGCCCTCTATTATAACTCTCTTGAGCCTTTGATGGGGGTTACTCCAGGTCTTAAATCTTTCGTTGCCGCGGTACTTGGTGGTATTGGAATTATTCCTGGTGCGGCTCTTGGTGGCTTTGTGATTGGTCTATTGGAAACCTTTGCGACAGCCTTTGGAATGTCAGACTTCCGTGATGCCATTGTTTATGGAATCTTGTTGTTGATCTTGATTGTCCGCCCAGCTGGTATCCTTGGTAAAAATGTGAAAGAGAAGGTGTAAACGATGAAGGAAAATTTAAAAGTTAATATTCTATGGTTACTCCTTTTGTTAGCTGGCTATGGCTTGATTAGTGTACTGGTTTCAGTCGGAGTACTCAACCTATTCTATGTACAGATTTTACAACAAATCGGAATCAATATTATTCTGGCTGTTGGTCTCAACTTAATCGTTGGTTTTTCAGGACAATTTTCACTTGGTCATGCTGGTTTCATGGCGATTGGTGCCTATGCAGCAGCTATTATTGGTTCTAAATCACCAACCTACGGTGCCTTCTTTGGAGCCATGCTGGTAGGAGCTTTGCTTTCAGGAGCAGTTGCCTTGCTTGTCGGAATTCCAACCTTACGTTTGAAGGGAGACTATCTTGCGGTAGCGACTCTAGGTGTTTCTGAAATTATCCGTATCTTTATCATCAATGGTGGAAGTCTTACAAATGGTGCGGCAGGTATCTTGGGAATTCCAAACTTTACAACTTGGCAAATGGTTTACTTCTTTGTTGTGATTACAACCATTGCAACCTTGAACTTCTTGCGTAGTCCAATTGGTCGTTCAACCCTCTCTGTTCGTGAAGATGAAATCGCTGCAGAGTCAGTCGGTGTTAATACAACTAAAATTAAAATCATTGCCTTTGTCTTTGGTGCCATTACTGCAAGTATTGCAGGGTCACTTCAGGCAGGATTTATTGGATCTGTTGTACCGAAAGATTACACATTCATCAACTCAATCAACGTTTTGATTATTGTTGTATTTGGTGGCCTTGGTTCCATTACAGGTGCCATTGTTTCAGCTATTGTTCTTGGAATTTTGAATATGCTTCTCCAAGATGTTGCCAGCGTGCGTATGATTATTTATGCTTTAGCCTTGGTATTGGTAATGATTTTCAGACCAGGTGGACTACTTGGGACATGGGAATTGAGTCTATCACGTTTCTTTAAAAAATCTAAGAAGGAGGAACAAAACTAATGGCATTACTTGAAGTAAAACAGTTAACCAAACATTTTGGCGGTCTAACAGCTGTTGGAGATGTGACTCTTGAATTGAACGAAGGGGAACTGGTTGGACTAATCGGTCCAAATGGAGCTGGTAAAACCACTCTTTTCAACCTCTTGACAGGTGTTTATGAACCAAGTGAGGGAACAGTAACCCTAGATGGTCACCTTTTGAATGGAAAGGCGCCTTATAAGATTGCTTCTTTGGGACTTGGACGTACTTTCCAAAATATCCGTCTCTTTAAAGATTTAACCGTTTTGGACAATGTTTTGATTGCTTTTGGCAACCATCACAAACAGCATGTTTTTGCTAGTTTTTTGCGCTTACCAGCTTTTTACAAGAGTGAAAAAGAATTAAAAGCTAAAGCCTTGGAATTGTTGAAAATCTTTGATTTAGATGGGGATTCAGAAACTCTTGCTAAAAACCTCGCCTACGGACAACAACGTCGTTTGGAAATTGTTCGTGCCCTTGCTACGGAACCTAAAATTCTCTTTTTAGATGAACCAGCAGCAGGTATGAACCCTCAGGAAACAGCTGAATTGACTGAGTTAATTCGTCGTATCAAAGATGAATTTAAGATTACGATCATGCTGATTGAACACGATATGAATCTGGTCATGGAAGTAACAGAACGTATCTACGTACTTGAATATGGCCGTTTGATTGCCCAAGGAACTCCAGACGAAATTAAGACCAATAAACGCGTTATCGAAGCTTATCTAGGAGGTGAAGCCTAATGTCTATGTTAAAAGTTGATAATCTTTCTGTGCATTACGGCATGATCCAGGCAGTCCGTGATGTAAGCTTTGAAGTGAATGAAGGAGAAGTTGTTTCCCTTATCGGTGCCAATGGTGCTGGTAAAACAACCATTCTCCGTACCTTGTCAGGTTTGGTTAGACCAAGCTCTGGAAAGATTGAATTTTTAGGTCAAGAAATCCAAAAAATGCCGGCTCAGAAAATCGTGGCAGGTGGTCTTTCACAAGTTCCAGAAGGACGCCACGTCTTTCCTGGCTTGACTGTTATGGAAAATCTTGAAATGGGAGCTTTCTTAAAGAAAAATCGTGAAGAAAATCAAGCTAACTTGAAGAAGGTCTTTTCACGCTTCCCTCGTCTTGAAGAACGCAAGAACCAGGACGCAGCTACTCTTTCAGGGGGAGAGCAACAAATGCTTGCCATGGGACGCGCCCTCATGTCAACACCAAAACTTCTTCTTTTAGATGAACCATCAATGGGACTTGCACCAATATTTATCCAAGAGATTTTTGATATCATTCAAGATATACAGAAGCAAGGAACAACCGTCCTCTTGATTGAACAAAATGCCAATAAAGCACTCGCAATCTCTGACCGAGGCTATGTACTGGAAACAGGAAAAATTGTCCTATCAGGAACAGGAAAAGAACTTGCTTCATCAGAAGAAGTCAGAAAAGCATATCTGGGTGGTTAAAAAGGTCCGGGGGACCTTTTTAATCGGTGGATAGAGATTGCGAAGCAATCATCGCATAGTCTGGGAGACTAGTTTAGGTTGTAGATAAAGATTGCGAAGCAATTATCTTATCCAGTGGATTGTTTTAGTCGGTGGATGAGGATTACGAAGTAATCATCAATTTAGTCCGGGGGACCTTTTTAGTCGGTAGATGGAGATTACAAAGTAATCTACATATATATTGAAAGCTTAATTTCTAATAATTAAAAAATCGAATGAAAGCTATCTTACTTTCATTCACAGAGCTCGATTTCAGAGCTCTTTTTGCTAGCTTATTCATACTTTTCTGAATTTTGAAAAAGAAATGTAAGCGTTTGATAGATTTACAAAAAGATTGTATAATAGGGATAAGAATAGAAAAGGAGAAGTCTCATGGCAGTTAAAGATTTTATGACCCGCAAGGTAGTGTATATTAGTCCAGATACAACAGTATCTCATGCAGCAGATTTGATGAGAGAGCAAGGCTTGCACCGTTTGCCCGTTATCGAAAATGATCAATTGGTTGGTTTGGTGACTGAGGGAACCATTGCACAAGCAAGTCCATCGAAAGCAACCAGTCTTTCTATCTATGAGATGAATTATCTTCTGAATAAGACAAAAGTAAAAGATGTCATGATTCGCGATGTTGTCACTGTTTCAGGCTATGCGAGTCTTGAGGATGCAACTTATTTAATGTTGAAAAACAAGATTGGTATTCTTCCTGTCGTAGATAATCATCAAGTATACGGAGTTATTACGGACCGTGACGTTTTCCAAGCCTTTCTTGAAATTGCTGGTTATGGAGAAGAAGGAATTCGTGTGCGCTTTGTTACGGAAGATGAAGTTGGCGTTCTTGGTAAGATTGTTTCTCTAATCGTTGAAGAAAATTTGAATATCTCCCATACAGTCAATATTCCGCGCAAGGATGGTAAGGTGATTATCGAAGTGCAAATCGATGGATCAATTGATTTACCAGCCTTGAAAGAAAAATTTGAAGCAAATGGTATTCAAGTGGAAGAAATCACTCGCACTTCAGCAAAAGTCTTGTAAGAAGGGAAGCCCAAAGGCTTCTTTTTTTATAGCTTCTTTTTTCATAAAAAAGGGATTATAGCAAAAGATGGAAAGAAATGATAAAATATGCTATAATGAAATGATGTAAAAAAGGAGTATTTATGGACATTTCAGTAATCCGTCAGAAAATTGACGCAAATCGTGAAAAATTAGCTTCTTTCAGGGGGTCTCTTTGACCTCGAAGGGCTAGAGGAAGAGATTGCCATCTTGGAAAACAAGATGACAGAACCTGACTTTTGGAACGATAATATCGCGGCCCAAAAAACGTCGCAAGAATTAAATGAATTAAAAAACACCTATAACACCTTCCACAAAATGGAAGAGTTGCAGGATGAAGTCGAAATTTTATTAGACTTTTTAGCTGAAGACGAGTCAGTTCAAGAAGAACTGGTAGAGCAGTTAGCCGAACTTGATAAGATGATGACCAGCTATGAGATGACTCTACTCTTGTCAGAACCTTATGACCACAATAATGCCATCTTGGAAATCCATCCAGGTTCTGGTGGTACTGAGGCTCAGGACTGGGGTGATATGTTGCTTCGTATGTATACTCGTTATGGTAATGCTAAAGGCTTTAAAGTAGAAGTATTGGATTATCAAGCAGGTGATGAGGCTGGTATTAAGTCGGTGACCTTATCATTTGAAGGGCCTAATGCCTATGGTCTTCTCAAGTCAGAAATGGGTGTGCACCGTTTGGTGCGAATTTCGCCGTTTGACTCTGCCAAACGTCGCCATACATCTTTCACATCCGTAGAAGTGATGCCAGAATTGGATGATACTATTGAAGTGGAAATCCGTGAAGATGATATCAAGATGGATACCTTCCGTTCAGGTGGTGCTGGTGGACAAAACGTCAACAAGGTTTCAACAGGTGTACGTTTGACCCACATTCCAACTGGAATTGTTGTCCAATCAACGGTCGATCGTACCCAGTATGGAAATAGAGATCGTGCCATGAAGATGTTGCAGGCTAAGCTCTATCAAATGGAGCAAGAGAAGAAGGCTGCGGAGGTAGATTCTCTCAAAGGTGAGAAAAAGGAGATCACATGGGGAAGCCAAATCCGTTCTTATGTCTTCACACCTTATACTATGGTAAAAGATCACCGAACTAGCTTTGAGGTTGCTCAGGTAGATAAGGTTATGGATGGGGACCTAGATGGTTTTATCGATGCCTATCTCAAGTGGCGCATTAGCTAAGATAGAAAGGAAGTCACATGTCAATCATTGAAATGAGAGATGTCGTCAAAAAATACGACAACGGAACGACTGCCCTACGCGGTGTTTCGGTCAGCGTTCAACCGGGGGAATTTGCTTACATCGTAGGACCTTCAGGAGCAGGGAAGTCAACTTTTATTCGTTCTCTGTATCGTGAAGTAAAAATCGATAAAGGAAGCCTATCAGTTGCTGGTTTTAATCTGGTTAAGATTAAAAAGAAAGATGTCCCGCTTCTACGTCGTAGTGTTGGGGTTGTCTTCCAGGATTATAAACTCTTGCCAAAGAAAACTGTTTATGAGAATATTGCATACGCTATGGAAGTAATCGGGGAAAATCGCCGTAATATCAAAAAACGAGTGATGGAAGTTTTGGACTTGGTTGGCTTGAAGCATAAGGTTCGTTCTTTCCCAAATGAACTCTCAGGTGGGGAGCAACAGCGGATTGCGATTGCGCGTGCCATTGTAAATAATCCCAAAGTACTGATAGCCGATGAACCAACAGGAAACCTGGATCCTGACAATTCATGGGAAATTATGAATCTCTTGGAACGGATTAACCTACAAGGGACAACTATTTTGATGGCGACTCATAATAGCCAGATTGTAAATACCTTGCGCCACCGTGTCATTGCCATTGAAAATGGTCGTGTCGTTCGTGACGAATCAAAAGGAGAGTATGGATACGATGATTAGTAGATTTTTTCGCCATTTATTTGAAGCCTTAAAAAGTTTGAAACGAAATGGTTGGATGACAGTAGCTGCTGTCAG
The DNA here is from genome assembly GCF_013277515.1 of Streptococcus sp. k-402. GTDB lineage: Bacteria > Bacillota > Bacilli > Lactobacillales > Streptococcaceae > Streptococcus. The sequence goes on from NZ_VMNB01000006.1 coordinate 41,989, forward strand.
TTCAGTCATGATTACTTTGACCTTGGTGGCCATATTTGCATCTGTTATTTTCAATACAGCGAAACTAGCTACAGATATTGAAAATAATGTCCGTGTAGTAGTTTATATCCGAAAGGATGTGGAAGATAACAGTCAGACAATTGAAAAAGAAGGTCAAACTGTTACAAATAATGACTACCACAAGGTATATGATTCTTTGAAGAACATGTCTACGGTTAAGAGTGTTACCTTTTCAAGTAAAGAAGAACAATATGAAAAATTAACTGAGACAATGGGAGATAACTGGAAAATCTTTGAAGGAGATGCCAATCCTCTCTATGATGCCTATATTGTAGAGGCAAACACTCCAAATGATGTAAAAACTATAGCCGAAGATGCTAAAAAAATTGAAGGTGTCTCTGAGGTTCAAGATGGCGGTGCCAATACAGAAAGACTCTTCAAGTTAGCTTCATTTATCCGTGTTTGGGGACTAGGGATTGCTGCCTTGTTAATTTTTGTCGCAGTTTTCTTGATTTCAAATACCATTCGTATTACCATTATTTCCCGCAGTCGCGAAATTCAAATCATGCGCTTGGTTGGAGCTAAAAACAGTTATATTCGTGGACCGTTCTTGTTAGAAGGAGCCTTTATCGGTTTATTGGGAGCTATCGCACCATCTGTTTTAGTCTTTATTGTTTATCAAATGGTTTACCAATCTGTCAACAAATCGTTGGTAGGGCAAAATCTATCCATGATTAGTCCAGATTTATTTAGTCCTTTGATGATTGCCCTACTATTTGTGATTGGAATTTTTATTGGTTCACTGGGATCAGGAATTTCCATGCGCCGATTCTTGAAGATTTAGGTAAAATAATTATTTTTATGAGGAGGTTGTAAAATCTCCTTTTTTGCTATAAAAATTTTAGAAAAGGGACTTCTAATACTCAATGGAAATCAAAGAGCAAACTAGGTAGCTAGCCATAGGATGCTCAAAATACTGTTTTGAGGTTATAGATAAGACTGACGAAGTCAGTCACATATATACGGTAAGGCGACGCTGACGTGGTTTGAAGAGATTTTCGAAGAGTATAAAGAAGTCGCTCAGAGAAGACTTCTTGATGGCTAACTTGAACTTGAAATTTGGCACTAGAAATTTTTTTGAAAAAAGAGTATTTTTTTGAATAAAAGCCTTTACAAAAAAAATTAAAGTGGTATAATTAAATCATAAAAGGTGCAAACGTTTTCGTAAAACGTTTGCCTAAATAAAAATAAAGGAGATTTGAATGATGAAAGATACATTCAAAAATGTCTTGTCTTTCGAATTTTGGCAAAAATTCGGTAAGGCTTTGATGGTGGTTATCGCGGTTATGCCGGCTGCTGGTTTGATGATTTCAATCGGTAAGTCTATCGTGATGATTAACCCAACCTTTGCACCACTCGTTATTACTGGTGGTGTACTAGAGCAAATCGGTTGGGGAGTTATCGTTAACCTTCATATCTTGTTCGCCCTCGCTATTGGAGGAAGCTGGGCTAAAGAACGTGCTGGTGGTGCTTTCGCCGCTGGTCTTGCCTTCATCTTGATTAACCGTATCACTGGTACAATCTTTGGTGTATCAGGCGATATGTTGAAAAATCCAGATGCTATGGTTTCAACACTATTGGGTGGGCAAATCAAAGTTGCTGATTACTTCATTAGTGTTATGGAAGCCCCAGCATTGAACATGGGTGTCTTCGTAGGGATTATTTCTGGTTTTATTGGAGCAACTGCTTACAATAAATACTATAACTTCCGTAAGCTTCCTGATGCACTTTCATTCTTTAACGGAAAACGTTTTGTACCGTTTGTAGTTATTCTTCGTTCAATAATTGCTGCAATTGTACTTTCAGCTTTCTGGCCACTTGTGCAAACTGGTATCAATAGCTTTGGTATCTGGATTGCTAACTCACAAGAAACTGCTCCAATCCTTGCACCATTCTTGTATGGTACATTGGAACGTTTGCTCTTGCCATTTGGTCTTCACCACATGTTGACTATCCCAATGAACTACACAGCTCTTGGTGGTACTTATGAGGTCTTAACTGGTGCAGCAAAAGGTAGCCAAGTATTTGGTCAAGATCCACTTTGGCTTGCATGGGTAACAGACCTTGTAAACCTTAAAGGTACTGATGCTAGTCAATACCAACACTTGTTAGATACTGTTCACCCAGCTCGTTTCAAAGTTGGACAAATGATCGGTTCATTCGGTATCTTGATGGGTGTGGTTGTGGCTATCTACCGTAATGTTGATGCTGACAAGAAACATAAATACAAAGGTATGATGATTGCGACAGCTCTTGCAACATTCTTGACAGGGGTTACTGAACCAATCGAATACATGTTCATGTTTGTAGCAACACCTATGTATCTTGTTTACTCACTTGTTCAAGGTGCTGCCTTCGCTATGGCTGACGTCGTAAACCTACGTATGCACTCATTCGGTTCAATCGAGTTCTTGACTCGTACACCTATTGCAATCAGTGCTGGTATCGGTATGGATATCATTAACTTCATTTGGGTAACTGTTCTCTTTGCTGTAATCATGTACTTTATCGCAAACTTCATGATTCAAAAATTCAACTACGCAACTCCAGGGCGTAACGGAAACTACGAAACTGCTGAAGGTTCAGAAGAATCTAGCAGCGAAGTGAAAGTTGCAGCAGGCTCTCAAGCTGTAAACATTATCAACCTTCTTGGTGGACGTGCAAACATCGTTGATGTTGATGCATGTATGACTCGTCTTCGTGTAACTGTAAAAGATGCTGACAAAGTCGGTGACGCAGAACAATGGAAAGCAGAAGGAGCTATGGGTCTTGTCATGAAAGGACAAGGGGTTCAAGCTATCTACGGACCAAAAGCTGACGTATTGAAATCAGATATCCAAGATATCCTTGATTCAGGTGAAATCATTCCTGAAACTCTTCCAAGCCAAATGACTGAAGCACAACAAAACATTGTTCACTTCAAAGGTCTTACTGAGGAAGTTTACTCAGTAGCAGACGGTCAAGTTGTTGCTTTGGAACAAGTAAAAGATCCAGTATTTGCTCAAAAAATGATGGGTGATGGATTTGCGGTAGAACCTGCAAATGGAAATATCGTATCTCCAGTTTCAGGTACTGTATCAAGCATCTTCCCAACAAAACATGCTCTTGGTATTGTGACCGAACCAGGTCTTGAAGTATTGGTTCACATTGGTTTGGACACAGTAAGTCTTGAAGGTAAACCATTTACAGTTCATGTTGCTGAAGGACAGAAAGTTGCAGCAGGAGATCTCCTTGTCACAGCTGACTTGGATGCTATCCGTGCAGCAGGACGTGAAACTTCAACAGTAGTTGTCTTCACAAATGGTGATGCAATTAAATCAGTTAAATTAGAAAAAACAGGTTCTCTTGCAGCTAAAACAGCAGTTGCTAAAGTAGAATTGTAATATACTTGAGGTTGGAAGCTGTATTCCAACCTCTTATTTTGGGAGAAAAGAATGAAATTTTTAACACTCAATACTCACAGTTGGATGGAAAAAGAAGCTGAGGAAAAATTCCAGATTTTGCTTGAGGATATTCTTGAAAAGGATTATGATTTGATTTGTTTCCAAGAAATCAATCAGGAGATCACATCTCCAGAGGTGGAGGTCAATAATTTTTATCAAGCTTTGCCAGCAGCTGAGCCGATTCATCAAGACCATTATGTTAGACTTTTGGTTGAAAAGTTGTCTGAGCAAGGGAAAAATTACTACTGGACTTGGGCCTATAATCATATCGGATATGACCGCTATCATGAAGGTGTGGCAATCTTATCTAAAACACCGATTGAAGTAAGAGAAATTTTGGTTTCAGATGTGGATGATCCAACAGACTATCATACTCGCCGTGTTGCCCTGGCTGAAACTGTAGTTGATGGTAAGGAGCTTGCAGTTGCAAGTGTTCACCTTTCTTGGTGGGATAAAGGTTTCCAAGAAGAATGGGCACGATTTGAGGCTGTCTTGAAAGAATTGAACAAGCCGCTTTTGCTAGCTGGAGATTTCAACAATCCGGCTGGACAGGAAGGCTACCAAGCTATTTTAGCTAGTCCATTAGACTTACAAGACGCATTTGAAGTTGCTCAAGAGAAAAGCGGTAACTATACTGTTCCACCAGAAATTGATGGCTGGAAGGGGAATACAGAACCCCTTCGAATCGACTATGTTTTTACTAGCAAGGAGTTAGCGGTAGAAAATTTACATGTCGTATTTGATGGCAACAATAGTCCGCAAGTGAGTGATCACTATGGCTTGAATACTATTTTAAACTGGAAATAATGACTGATACTCTTCGAAAATCTCTTCAAACCACGTCAACGTCGCCTTGCCGTACTCAAGTACAGCCTGCGGCTAGTTTCCTAGTTTGCTCTTTGATTTTCATTGAGTATGAAAAGAGGTTGGAATTCTCAAATTCCAGCCTTTTTCTGACTAGAAAAGTTACTGGAAATAGCCTAAATAAGTGGGATTACTGAAATGGAATAAAATGTGGTATAATTGATAGGATAGATAGAATCGAGGATATTATGTCATTTACGAAATTTCAATTTAAAAACTATATTAGAGAAGCCTTGGAGGAGCTGAAATTTACAACTCCAACAGAGGTGCAAGATAAGTTGATTCCTATTGTTTTGGCAGGTCGTGACCTAGTCGGTGAATCAAAAACAGGTTCAGGTAAGACTCACACTTTCTTGTTACCGATTTTCCAGCAACTAGATGAAGCCAGCGATAGTGTACAAGCAGTGATTACTGCACCGAGTCGTGAGTTGGCTACTCAAATTTACCAAGCAGCCCGTCAGATTGCTGCCCACTCAGATGTCGAAGTTCGTGTGGTTAATTATGTGGGTGGTACGGATAAGGCTCGCCAGATTGAGAAATTGGCAAGCAATCAGCCTCATATTGTTATTGGAACGCCAGGCCGTATTTATGACTTAGTTAAGTCTGGTGACCTAGCTATTCACAAGGCTAAGACCTTTGTGGTCGATGAGGCAGACATGACCTTGGATATGGGATTCTTAGAAACTGTTGATAAGATTGCTGGAAGCCTTCCAAAAGACCTGCAATTCATGGTCTTCTCAGCGACTATTCCACAAAAACTGCAACCATTCTTGAAAAAATACTTATCAAATCCTGTCATGGAGAAAATCAAGACCAAAACGGTCATTTCTGATACCATTGATAATTGGTTGATTTCTACTAAGGGACGTGACAAGAATGCTCAAATTTACCAGTTGACTCAGTTGATGCAACCCTATTTGGCAATGATTTTTGTTAACACTAAAACGCGTGCTGATGAATTACATTCATATCTGACTGCTCAAGGCTTGAAGGTGGCAAAAATTCATGGGGATATTGCCCCTCGTGAGCGCAAGCGTATCATGAATCAAGTGAAAAATCTGGATTTTGAGTATATTGTCGCAACAGATTTGGCAGCGCGTGGAATTGACATTGAAGGTGTTAGTCATGTCATCAATGATGCCATTCCACAAGATTTATCCTTCTTTGTGCACCGTGTTGGTCGAACTGGACGAAACGGCCTACCAGGTACAGCTATTACCCTTTACCAGCCAAGTGATGACTCGGATATCCGTGAGTTGGAGAAATTAGGAATTAAATTTACTCCGAAGATGGTCAAAGACGGGGAATTTCAAGATACTTATGACCGTGATCGTCGTGCCAACCGTGAGAAAAAACAAGATAAACTTGATATCGAAATGATTGGTTTGGTTAAAAAGAAAAAGAAAAAAGTCAAACCAGGTTATAAGAAAAAAATTAAATGGGCGGTTGATGAAAAACGTCGCAAAACCAAGCGTGCTGAAAATCGCGCTCGCGGTCGTGCAGAGCGTAAAGCAAAACGCCAAACATTTTAATAGCAATTGTTGGAGTGTTGAGCTCCAACTTTTTAATTATGTGACTTTCAGTCCGTCTCGCTCCGTTAGGTGCGAGACAAAAAAACCACTCGCTATGCGGGTGCGCGTCGAAGGTTATACCAAAAAACTCCGAACGCGATACAATAAAGGTGTTCAAGCCAATTGTAAAGCGAAAGGAGAAAAATATGGCACAAAAGGTTCATAGTTTATCGTACACAAAGTAGTTTATCACATTCGAATCACAAAAAATTTTAAAAAATGGCAATATTTGTTAACAAGAATTTTGTCGTTTGTTATAATGTAGTTGTAAATGATTAAGATTGGTAATCAAACATATATAGGGAGGAATGTTTTGAATAAGAAATATAATATAGTTCTATTTTTGTTGTTTATAGTTTATTTATTGGGATATTTTTCAATTTCAAAAACTTTCATTCCTATAATGTGTGTGATCCAAGTATTTTTGATAGAACATATATTTAGAGTTCGAAATAGAATGATGCAAATAGGTGAAATTTTAATTATTCTTGCTTCTATAATATTATTTATTGATAGTATATTGAGTTTGTAACAAAAGGCTTCTCTATAAAATCAAATTTTCCAGATACCTGCTGAAGCTGATTTATCATCTCATCTTTCTTCTACTATCTACGTCACTAAACTTGACAGACATATATTGCAGGTACAACCTCTCTACCTACAATCTTACAGGTTAGTTTCTTAGTTTGTTATTTGATTTTCGTTGAATTTTATTTGATAAAAAGAAATGCTCCTCCAAGACGGAAGAGCATCTTTTATTGTGATTTTGATTCGGTTTCTGCCGACTCGGGATGGAGTTCTTGGTAACTTGGTGCCTTGAAAAGGTCAGTACTAGTTTTGCCTTGTCGTTGGCTAAAAAGACTAGTTGACTGACTACCTTTTTCCTGCTCAATCTTTTGAAGAATTGGTAAAGAATTGAGGTAAGAAATACTTTCAGTATCAACTTTTCCAAGATGATCTGCTTGGTAGAAACGGATCAAATCGCCAGTTTGAATCTGGTCGCTGATTTTCAGTTGTTGACTGGCTGCCTGCCGAACGCTTTCCAGTTCAGTCTGAGTTTGTTCATCAAGATTACTGATTTCAAGACCACTTTCAGTATAGTAGGTTCGTCCGTCGTAGCTGGTGTATTTTGGTGTGACGAAGGAATTGGCAGTCCGAAAGGCAACGATTTCTTGATGATCTGGAGACAGAAGGTCTTGGCCGACTTGAAGAAAGGAACTGGACTCAATACCAAGGAGGTGTTCGAGAGTCGGTAAGATATCGATTTGTCCACCGTAGGTATTGATGATTTGCCCCTTTTCATAACCAGGCATGACCACCATAAAAGGCACTCGTTGCAACATGGCATTGTCGTAATTAGACCAGTTCTCAGAAGTCTTTCCAATCAAGGGTGCCAGCTCAGGATTTCGGGAGTTGGAAATACCATAATGGTCTCCGTAGATGACGATGATAGATTTTTCATAGAGGCCACTTTCTTTGAGATAGTCAAAGAAGGCCTTGATAGCACTATCCAGATAGTTGGCGGTTTGGAAGTAGCCATTGATCGTTTCATCTTTGGTTTTAGCCAGTGGGAAACCAAGCTCATCGCCTGTCAGATTGCTAGCATAGGGATAGTGATTGGACACCGTGATATACTTGGCATAAAAAGGCTGCTGCAAATGCTCCAGATACTGGATAGAATCTTTCATCATGATTTTATCATTTAAACCATATTGGAAAGAATTGCTACTGTCTTGCTTGGTGAAGTAGGATGCATCAAAGAAGTATTGATAGCCCCATTGTTTGTAGGTCGTATTTCGATTCCAGAAGGTCCCGATATTGCCGTGAAAGACAGCACTTGATTGGTAGCCATTTTTTGATAGGATAAAAGGAGCTGCCTGCTGGGTATTGGTGCCACCGTAATTGACCATAAAGGAACCTTGGTCAAGTCCAAACAAACCAGTCTCCAGCATGGTTTCTGCATCTGAGGTTTTACCAGCCTTGACTTGGTTAAAGATATTCGAAAAGGCTAGGGTAGATTGCGAATGGTAGAGGGAATTTAGGAAGGGAGTGACTTCATGCTCAGTTCCATCTAGGTTGAGTTTATAGTCAAGCAGGAACTGTTGGAAACTCTCCAAGTGGAGATAAATCACATTTTTTCCTTTGGCTAAGCCAAAATAGTCTGGATTGGGCTTAGCCGAATGCTCTTGAATATAATCTGTAATAGGTTGAAGGTCAGTCTCAGAGGCCTTAGCACGTTCTTTATTAGCGCTATAGGATTGGTTGGCACTATAACCTAGAAAAGCTGGTAAACTGAGGGCGCGGACAACATAATAATTCGAAAATCCTCGCGATAGGAGATCGGGACGCTCGATTTCAGCCAAAAAAAGATTAGCTGAAAAGAGCAGGGCTGAGAGAGCAGTGATGGCAATACTGGAGCGAAATTTGAAAGGTCTCCTATCCAAATGGATGAATTTTTTATAGAAAAGGAAAGTCAGCAGTGGGAAATCCATAAAATAGATGAAATCCCAAGGACGCAGTAACTCTAGTTCTGCAGTGCCGACAGACACCTTGCTGACCACCTTCATGGTATTAGCCGTGATAAAGTCGCTAAATTCTCGATAGTAAAAGACATTGGAATAGAGCCAAATGAATAAAAGGCTATAAATAGCTATACTCAGACCATAAAAGATCTTAGTTGAGCGAGCATAGAGGGCTAGAGCCAGCAGGAGTAGTCCTAGAGGAAGGGGGTTGAAAAAGGCGATAAAGGCAAGGTAATTTCCCTGCAACTTGCCTACTTGAATATCTAAATTAAAGTCAACGGCATAGGCTAATAAGGTTTTGAGCCAATAGAGGATTAAAAGGGTTAGGACAAAACCCAGTCTGGTACCGACGGCTTTTTGGATTTTGTTAAAATTGCTTTTCACACATTTACTTCCTAATTTTTTATTAGTATTAGTATACCATTTTTTAAAAGAAGAGTAAAAAAGCAAGGGTAGTTTCTTTTTTGAGAATTGTCTAAAAGTTTGATATAATGGTAGTTATGAATAGAATAAGAGTTAGCAAAAGGGTTGAAAAGAAGCTCGCTAAGGGGCTAGTTTTACTAGAAGCCAGTGATCTTGAGAATGTCAATCTTAAGGATCAGGAAGTAGAAGTGCAGAGTCAGGAAGGAATCTTTCTTGGGACTGCCTACCTTTCCCAGCAAAACAAGGGCTTGGGCTGGTTTGTTAGTAAGGACAAGGTGGCCTTCAATCAAGCTTTCTTTGAAACGCTGTTTAGACAAGCTAAAGAAAAGAGAAAATCCTATTATCAAGATGATTTGACAACTGCCTTTCGTCTCTTCAACCAAGAGGGAGATGGCTTTGGCGGTCTGACAGTGGACCTTTATGGCGACTATGCTGTCTTTTCTTGGTATAACTCTTATGTTTATCAGATTCGTCAGACCATCTCAGAAGCCTTTAGACAGGTTTTTCCTGAGGTTTTAGGGACCTATGAGAAGATCCGCTTTAAAGGATTGGACTATGAATCTGCCCATGTTTATGGTCAAGAAGCACCTGACTTTTTCACTGTTTTGGAAAATGGTGTTCTGTATCAAGTCTTTATGAACGATGGCTTGATGACAGGGATTTTCCTAGACCAGCACGAGGTTCGTGGGAGCCTGGTTGATGGATTGGCTATGGGTAAATCCTTGCTCAATATGTTTTCCTACACAGCAGCCTTTTCAGTAGCTGCAGCTATGGGAGGAGCAAGTCAGACAACTTCTGTTGATTTAGCCAAACGTTCACGAGAATTGTCTCAAGCGCATTTTCAGGCAAATGGAATCAGTACAGACGACCATCGTTTTATAGTCATGGATGTCTTTGAATATTTCAAATATGCCAAACGAAAAGGCTTGACCTACGATGTCATTGTCCTAGATCCGCCTAGTTTTGCTCGAAATAAAAAACAAACTTTCTCTGTGGCTAAGGATTATCACAAGTTGATATCCCAGAGTCTTGAGATTTTAAATCCGGGAGGAATTATCATTGCCAGTACCAATGCTGCCAATGTTTCCCGCCAGAAATTTACAGAACAAATTGATAAAGGCTTTGCAGGAAGAAGTTACCAGATTTTAAACAAATATGGTCTTCCAGCAGATTTTGCCTATAATAAAAAAGATGAAAGTAGTAATTACCTCAAGGTGATTAGTATGAAGGTTAGTAAATGAAATTAATCGTTTCAGTAATGCCAAGAAGTTTAGAGGAGGCTCAGGCTCTGGATGCCACAAGGTATCAAGATGCTGATATTATTGAATGGCGTGCCGACTATCTGCCTAAGGAAGCGATTTTGCAGGTGGCTCCAGCTATTTTTGAAAAATTTGCAGGCCGTGAGTTGGTTTTCACGCTACGAACTCGCTCTGAAGGGGGAGAAATCGACCTTTCTCCAGAAGAATATATCCATCTAATCAAGGAAGTGGCGCAACTCTATCAACCAGACTATATTGATTTTGAGTACTATAGCTACAAGGATGTTTTTGAGGAAATGCTGGACTTCCCAAATCTCGTTTTGAGTTACCATAATTTCCAAGAAACACCTGAAAATATGATGGAAATCTTGTCAGAGTTGACGACCCTAAATCCAAAACTTGTTAAGGTTGCAGTGATGGCTCACACGGAGCAGGATGTCTTAGACTTGATGAACTATACACGAGGCTTTAAAACCCTCAATCCTGAACAGGAATATGTGACCATTTCTATGGGTAAGGTGGGTAAGGTCTCTCGTATCACTGCGGATGTGACTGGTTCGAGTTGGTCTTTTGCCAGTCTGGATGAGGCAAGTGCCCCAGGTCAGATTTCTCTAGCTAACATGAAAAAAATTCGGGAGATTTTGGATGAAGCTTGATGGCTATACACGTTTAGCTGCCGTTGTTGCCAATCCTATTAAGCATTCTATTTCCCCCTTTATTCACAATAGTGCCTTTGAGGCGACAGCTACCAACGGTGCTTATGTAGCTTGGGAGATTGAAGCGAGTGACTTGGAAGTCACAGTGGCTAATATTCGTCGCTACCAGATGTTTGGTATCAACCTGTCCATGCCCTATAAGGAGCAAGTGATTCCTTATTTGGATGAATTGAGCGATGAGGCGCGCTTGATTGGTGCAGTTAATACGGTTGTTAATGAGAATGGCACTTTAATTGGATATAATACAGATGGCAAGGGATTTTTTAAGAGCTTGCCTTCTTTTACAATTTCAGGTAAGAAGATGACCCTGCTGGGTGCAGGTGGTGCGGCCAAGTCCATTTTGGCACAAGCTATTTTGGACGGCGTCAGTCAGATTTCGGTCTTTGTTCGTTCAGTTTCCATGGAAAAAACAAGACCTTACCTAGACAAGTTACAGGAGCAGACAGGCTTTAAAGTGGACTTGTATGCTTTAGAAGATGTTTCTGAACTGCAAGCAAGGATTGCTGGGTCGGATCTACTGGTCAATGCGACAAGTGTAGGGATGGATGGTCAATCATCTCCAGTTCCTGAAAACATTGTCCTATCAGAAACTCTTTTAGTAGCAGATATTATTTACCAACCCTTTGAAACGCCATTTTTAAAATGGGCCAGAAGTCAGGGCAAACCAGCGGTTAATGGTCTGGGAATGTTGCTCTATCAAGCTGCAGAAGCTTTTCAACTGTGGACAGGCAAGGAAATGCCAACAGAAGAGATTTGGCAGTCCTTAACAGAAAAATACCAATAAAGAAAGGGAGATTCTCCTATGAAAATCAGAATCGATATTCCTCATCATCCTTATGATATTCAGATTGAAAAAGGTTGTCTGGCTCAGGCTGGCCAATGGTTGCGAGAACTCTGGCAACCACAAAAGGTAGTCATTGTGACAGATAACCATGTAGCTTCTCTTTATGCAGAGAAGGTCAAGCTCAGCCTAGAAGATGCTGGTTTTCAGGTAGCAGTTTTTGACTTTTTAGAAGGGGAAGAAAGAAAGAATTTAACCACTGTCCAGAAAGTCTATGAATTTTTAGTCAAGCAAGGTCTGACTCGTAGCGATGGAGTCGTGGCTCTCGGAGGTGGTGTCGTTGGAGACCTGGCTGGTTTCGTAGCCTCTACCTATATGCGGGGTATTCACTTTGTTCAGATTCCGACCAGCTTGACAGCTCAGGTTGATTCTTCTATCGGCGGAAAGACAGGCGTTAACACTCCATTTGCTAAAAATATGGTGGGTACCTTTGCCCAACCAGACGGGGTTCTGATTGATCCGCTTGTCCTTGAAACACTCGGAAAGAGAGAGTTGATTGAAGGAATGGGTGAGGTTATCAAGTACGGCTTGATTGAGGATCCAGAACTGTGGCAAATCTTGACGGAGCTGGATGGTTCTGTTGAGAGCATTTTGGAACATGCAGAGACCTTGATTGAACATTCTTGTCAGGTCAAGCGCAAGATGGTGGTTGAGGATGAGCTGGACAATGGTGTTCGCCTTTACCTCAACTTTGGCCACACTATTGGCCATGCCATTGAAGCAACTGCCGGTTATGGAAAAGTCATGCATGGTGAAGCTGTGGCCATGGGCATGGTGCAGATTTCCAAGGTTGCTGAGAAAAAGGGTCTCATGCCAGCTGGCATTACCCAGTCCATCACAGAAATGTGTCAGAAATTTGGCTTGCCTGTTAACTATGAAAACTGGGATGTTGACAAGCTTTATCAAGCTCTTACTCATGACAAAAAAGCGCGTGGCAACACCTTGAAATTGGTCTTGGTACCAGAGCTTGGTTCAGCAACCATTCACCCAGTTTCTCTGGAAGAGATGAAAGACTACTTGGTAAAATAAGGAGAGTGTATGAGATATTTAACTGCAGGAGAATCACACGGCCCCCGTCTAACGGCTATCATTGAGGGAATTCCAGCTGGACTACCTTTGACAGTCGAGGATATCAATGGAGACCTTAGACGCCGTCAGGGTGGCTACGGTCGTGGTGGTCGTATGAAGATTGAGAGTGACCAGGTTGTCTTTACTTCGGGTGTTCGCCACGGGAAGACGACGGGGGCTCCCATTACCATGGATGTCGTCAATAAAGACCACCAAAAATGGCTGGATATCATGTCTGCTGAGGACATTGAAGACCGCCTAAAAAGCAAACGGAAAATCACTCATCCTCGGCCAGGTCATGCCGATTTGGTTGGGGGCATCAAGTACCGTTTTGATGATTTGCGAAATTCTTTGGAGCGTTCATCAGCTCGTGAAACCACCATGCGAGTGGCAGTCGGAGCAGTAGCTAAACGCCTCTTGACTGAGCTGGATATGGAGATTGCCAACCATGTCGTAGTCTTTGGTGGCAAGGAAATAGATGTACCTGAAAATCTGACAGTTGCGGAGATTAAGGAACGAGCTGCCCAGTCAGAAGTTTCTATTGTCAACCAAGAAAGGGAACAAGAAATCAAGGATTATATTGACCAAATCAAACGTGACGGTGATACCATCGGTGGGGTTGTGGAGACAGTCGTTGGAGGTGTTCCAGTTGGTCTTGGTTCCTATGTCCAATGGGACAGAAAATTGGATGCAAGATTGGCCCAAGCTGTTGTCTCTATCAATGCCTTTAAAGGGGTGGAATTTGGTCTTGGATTTGAGGCTGGTTATCGTAAAGGCAGCCAAGTTATGGATGAAATTCTCTGGTCTAAAGAAGACGGTTATACCCGCCGTACCAACAATCTAGGGGGCTTTGAAGGTGGTATGACTAATGGGCAACCCATTGTTGTTCGTGGTGTCATGAAACCCATTCCTACTCTTTATAAGCCTCTTATGAGTGTGGATATCGAAACCCACGAACCTTATAAGGCAACCGTGGAGAGAAGTGATCCGACCGCTCTTCCAGCTGCAGGAGTGGTTATGGAAGCTGTTGTGGCAACGGTTTTGGCACAAGAAATCCTCGAAAAATTCTCATCAGATAATCTTGAGGAACTAAAAGAAGCGGTAGCCAAACACCGAGACTATACAAAGAATTATTAAGGAGTTCCTATGGCAAAAACAATCTATATCGCAGGTCTTGGTTTGATTGGTGCCTCTATGGCACTTGGTATCAAACGCGATCATCCAGATTATGAAATTTTAGGCTATAATCGCAGTCAAGCTTCGAGAGATATTGCCTTGAAAGAAGGCATGATTGACCGTGCAACGGATGATTTTGCCAGTTTTGCTCCTTTGGCAGATATCATCATTCTCAGCTTGCCAATCAAGCAAACCATTGCTTTCATTAAGGAGTTGGCCCACTTGGACTTGAAAGAAGGCGTCATTATTTCAGATGCTGGTTCAACCAAGTCAGCCATTGTGGATGCGGCGGAGAACTATTTGTCTGGCAAGTCTGTTCGCTTTGTCGGGGCCCATCCCATGGCTGGTAGTCACAAGACAGGGGCTGCTTCTGCGGATGTCAATCTTTTTGAAAATGCCTATTATATCTTTACACCTTCAAGCCTGACAGGTCAGGATACGCTTGAGGAAATGAGGGATCTGCTTTCAGGTCTTCATGCTCGCTTTATCGAGATTGATGCCAAGGAGCATGATCGGGTGACTTCTCAGATTAGCCATTTTCCTCATATTCTGGCTTCTAGTCTCATGGAGCAGACTGCGGTCTATGCTCAAGAACATGAGATGGCAAGGCGCTTTGCGGCTGGTGGTTTTCGAGATATGACCCGAATTGCGGAAAGCGAGCCGGGTATGTGGACCTCCATTCTCTTGTCCAATCGTGAAACTATTCTAGACCGCATTGCGGATTTCAAGGAGCGTTTGGAAGCGATTGGTCAGGCCATTAGTAAGGGAGATGAAGAGCAAATTTGGAACTTTTTTAACCAAGCGCGTGAACAACGTCAGGCCATGGAAATCCATAAGCGTGGCGGTGTGGATAGCTCTTATGACCTTTATGTCGATGTTCCTGATGAAGAAGACGTTATTTTACGAATCTTGGAATTGCTGCGAGGAACTTCCTTGGTCAATATTCATATCAATGAGGAAAACCGTGAAGATATTCACGGGATCCTACAAATTTCATTTAAAAATGCTCAAGACTTGGAACGAGCCGAGCATCTCATAACAGAAAATACAGACTATACAGTCGTCATCAAATAAGGAGAACATCATGTCAAATATTTACGATAGTGCAAACGAACTCAGTCGCGGTCTACGCGAATTGCCAGAATACAAGGCTGTTAAAGCAGCTAAAGATGCGATTGCAGCAGATGCTGAGGCAAGTAAAATCTTTACAGAATATGTTGCCTTCCAAGAAGAAATTCAAAGACTAGCCCAGACAGGGCAAATGCCAGACGCATCCTTCCAAGCGAAAATGGAAGGCTTTGGTAAACAGATTCAAGGGAACAGCCTCTTGTCAGAATTCTTTACCAAGCAACAACAATTGGCAATTTACCTTTCTGACATTGAAAAAATTGTTTTCGAACCAGTTTCAGAATTGCTAAAATAAGAAAAGAACTATCCTAAAGTCAGAATTTTTAAGGAATTTCTGGCTTTTTATGATAAAATAGGTAAAAGTATTGCAAGTATGAGGTCCAGTATGAAACTAAAAACAAACATTCGCCACTTACATGGCAGTATCCGCGTTCCAGGTGACAAGTCTATCAGCCACCGTTCCATTATCTTTGGAAGTTTGGCTGAGGGTGAGACCAAGGTTTATGATATTCTGCGAGGTGAAGACGTTCTTTCGACCATGCAGGTTTTTCGTGACCTTGGTGTTGAAATTGAGGACAAAGATGGGGTTATTACCATTCAAGGTGTGGGTATAGAAGGCTTAAAAGCTCCGCAAAATGCCCTTGATATGGGAAATTCTGGTACCTCGATTCGCCTGATTTCAGGTGTCCTTGCAGGTGCAGATTTTGAAGTAGAAATGTTCGGAGACGATAGTCTTTCCAAACGTCCTATGGACCGTGTGACGATTCCTCTGAAAAAAATGGGCGTCAGTATTTCAGGGCAAACTGAGCGAGATTTGCCTCCTTTGCGTTTGCAAGGGACGAAAAACCTAAGACCTATTCATTATGAGTTGCCAATTGCCTCTGCCCAAGTCAAGTCAGCCTTGATGTTTGCGGCCTTGCAGGCTCAGGGGGAGTCAGTTATTATTGAAAAAGAGTGCACCCGTAATCATACTGAAGATATGTTACAGCAATTTGGTGGTCATTTAAGTGTGGATGGCAAGAAAATCACAGTCCAAGGACCGCAAAAATTGACAGGAAAAAAGGTGGTTGTTCCAGGAGATATTTCCAGTGCAGCCTTTTGGTTGGTCGCAGGTTTAATTGTTCCAAACTCTCGTGTGGTGCTTAAAAATGTGGGCATCAACGAAACGCGTACAGGTATCATTGATGTCATTCGCGCCATGGGTGGAAAACTAGAAGTAACTGAAATTGACCCAGTCGCTAAATCCGCAACCTTAACTGTTGAGTCTTCAGACCTCAAAGGAACAGAGATTGGCGGTGCCTTGATTCCACGTTTGATTGATGAATTGCCAGTTATCGCTCTACTTGCGACCCAAGCCCAAGGTGTAACAGTTATTAAGGATGCTGAGGAACTTAAGGTTAAGGAAACAGACCGTATTCAGGTTGTGGCAGACGCCTTAAATAGTATGGGAGCAGATATTACTCCTACGGCAGATGGGATGATTATCAAAGGAAAATCAGCTCTTCACGGTGCTAGAGTCAATACTTTTGGAGATCATCGTATCGGTATGATGACATCCATCGCAGCCCTCTTGGTTGCAGATGGTGAAGTGGAGCTTGATCGTGCAGAAGCCATCAATACTAGCTATCCTAGCTTCTTTGATGATTTGGAGAGCTTGATTCATGGCTAAGGTGTTATTAGGCTTTATGGGGGCTGGAAAATCGACTATTGCAAGAGGCTTGGACCCTAATTACCTTGATATGGATGCCCTGATTGAGAAACGCCTAGGTATGTCCATTACGAATTTTTTCGCTGAAAAGGGAGAAGCGGCCTTTCGTCAGATAGAATCAGAAGTCCTAGCTGATTTACTACAAACAGACCAAGTCGTGTCAACTGGAGGAGGAGTGGTTATTTCTCAGAGAAATCGTGACTTACTAAAGACAAATTCTGATAATATCTACCTGAAAGCTGATTTTGAAATCCTCTACCAACGTATCGCAGCTGATAAGGACAATCAGCGTCCGCTTTTTCTAAATAATAGTAAGGAAGAACTTGCAGCTATTTTTAAAGAAAGACAGGCTTGGTATGAGGAAGTGGCTAGTCGGGTTTTGGATGTGACCAAGCTAAGTCCAGAGGAAATTATAGAGGAACTGAGATGAAAATTGCTTATCTAGGTCCCAAGGGATCATTTTCACACCACGTTGTGCAGACAGCTTTTCCTCATGAGGAATTGCAGGCTTTTTCCAACATTACAGATGTCATCAAGGCCTATGAGCAGGGCTTGGTGGACTATTCTGTGGTGCCAGTTGAAAACTCTATCGAGGGTAGTGTTCATGAAACCTTGGACTACCTTTTTCATCAGGCTCGCATCCAAGCAGTGGCAGAAATTGTTCAGCCTATTCATCAGCAGTTGATGGTGGTTCCAGGTCACACTAAGATTGAAAAGATTTTTTCACATCCACAGGCCTTGGCTCAAGGAAAGAAATTCATCGATGAACAGTATCCAGAGGCTCAAATCGAGGTAACAGCTAGTACAGCTTATGCGGCCCGCTTTATTTCAGAACATCCAGACCAGCCTTTTGCGGCAATTGCACCTAGAAGTTCTGCTCAAGAATATGGCTTAGAACTGATTGCTGAGGATATTCAGGAAATGGAAGCCAATTTCACACGTTTCTGGGTTCTGGGAGCTGAAGGTGCAGCTATTCCCTTGCAAGCACAAACTGAGAAAATGAGTTTGGCCTTGACCTTACCTGACAACCTTCCAGGTGCACTTTATAAGGCCCTGTCGACCTTTGCTTGGCGAGGAATTGACTTAACAAAAATTGAAAGTCGTCCACTCAAGACAGCGCTAGGCGAATACTTTTTCATTATCGATGTAGACTATGCTGATAAGGACTTGGTCCACTTTGCCCAAAAAGAACTAGAAGCGATTGGAATCCAGTATAAAATTCTGGGTGCCTATCCTATTTATCCAATATCAGATCATGGAAAGGAGAGAAGATGAGTAAAGAAAATCCTCTCAGTCATCATGAAAAATTACGTTATGATTATTTACTAAAAAATATTCACTATCTCAATGAGAGAGAAAAAAATGAGTTTGCCTATTTGCAAGAAAAGCTAACTCTTGCTAGGGTAAATAGTAGTTCCAGCTTGGAACAAGAAAGAGAAGAGCAGGTTGACTTACCAAGCTATGCGAACCGGAGTCGCTCACAATCCAAATCACAAGCACTCTCTGCTCCTCCCAAAAAGAAAAGACGAAAGCTCCGTCTTAAACGCATTTTTATGGTGATTTTCTCTCTTCTGGTCTGTGTGGCTTTGGCCATGGTATTCATGTTTTTACGTGGTTACCAAGATGCTAGCGCAAAGAAAACTGCTGATGCTAAGGCAGCACAGGTTCAAGTCTTTAATGGTCAGGACACTAGAGACGGGGTCAATATTTTGATTATGGGAACGGATGGTCGAATTGGTCAAAATAGTGCTGAGACTCGGACGGACTCTATTATGGTATTAAATGTTGGCGGCTCAGATAAGAAAATGAAGCTAGTCAGCTTCATGCGTGATAATTTGGTTTATATAGACGGTTATAGCCAAGTCATTAACGGTAGAAAACAGACGGATAACAAGTTAAACGTAGCCTATGAGTTAGGAGAACAAGAGGGGCAAAAAGGGGCAGAAATGGTTCGCCAAGTCTTGAAAGATAATTTTGACTTGGACATTAAGTACTATGCCTTGGTCGATTTTCAGGCCTTTGCAACAGCGATTGACACACTTTTCCCTGATGGGGTGACAATTGATGCCCAATTTTCAACATTGAATGGGCGTCCACTAACAGAAGCTACAGTCGGAGATGATTTACATGCTACTGAGACTGAGTCTCCAACCCAGACTATTAAAGTCGGAAAACAGCAGATGAATGGCTCGACCCTGCTCAATTATGCTCGTTTCCGTGATGACGATGAGGCGGATTACGGCCGTACCAAAAGACAGCAACAAGTTTTAACAGCAATTTTAGAGCAAATTAAAGATCCTACTAAACTTTTCACTGGTTCTGAAGCTCTTGGAAAGGTTTTTGCTATGACCTCAACCAATGCACCCTATACTTTCCTCCTAACAAACGGTTTATCTGTTTTGGATGGAGCAAAAAATGGTATTGAAAAATTGACGATTCCAGAACTGGGTGACTGGGTAGATGCCTATGATGTTTATGGAGGCTTGGGCTTGCTTGTTGATCAAAACAAATATCAGAATAAATTGTCTCAGATGGGTTTGAGATAAAATAAGATAGGAGAATCAAAGCTTGAAGGCTATTTGGATAGCGGTCAGGCTTTGATTTTTTACAGTCTGCAATAGATTTTCACCCCCTATTTGTGGTATAATGAAACGATACGATAGAAAGAATAATGAAAAATATGACTGATTTAAAAGCAATTCAGGCTCGTAGTCTGGAGATGGCTGAATATTTTGTGGGCTTTTGTAAAGAACATGATTTGCTTTGTTACCTCTGTGGGGGAGGTGCTATTGGTGCCCTTCGAAACAAGGGTTTCATTCCTTGGGACGACGACCTAGACTTTTTCATGCCCCGTAAGGATTATGAGAAATTAGCAGAATTATGGCCTCGTTATGCAGATGAACGTTATTTCTTGTCAAAGAGTCACAAGGATTTTGTAGACCGCAATCTTTTTATTACCATTCGTGATAAGGAAACCACCTGTATCAAACCTTACCAGCAGGATTTAGAATTGCCACATGGTCTGGCCTTGGATGTCTTGCCTTTGGATTATTATCCGAAAAATCCAGCTGAGCGGAAGAAACAGGTTCGTTGGGCACTGATTTATTCACTCTTTTGTGCGCAAACTATTCCGGAAAAGCATGGCGCACTTATGAAATGGGGAAGCCGTATTTTACTGGGTGTGACTCCAAAATCTCTCCGTTATCGCATTTGGAAAAAAGCTGAAAAAGAAATGACCAAGTATGGTTTGGCTGAGAGCGATGGCATCACGGAACTATGCTCAGGTCCTGGTTACATGAGAAACAAGTACCCAATCGCATCCTTTGAAGACAATCTTTTCCTACCATTTGAGGGGACAGAGATGCCTATTCCAGTTGGTTATGATGCCTATCTCAGTACTGCTTTTGGGGATTATATGACGCCACCACCAGCAGACAAGCAGCTACCGCATCATGATGCTGTCATCGCTGATATGGATAAGTCTTATACAGAATACAAGGGAGAATATGGTGGCTAAGAAAAAAATCTTATTTTTTATGTGGTCTTTTTCTCTCGGAGGTGGAGCAGAGAAGATTTTATCTACCATTGTTTCAAATCTGGATCCAGAAAAGTATGATATTGATATTCTTGAAATGGAGCATTTTGACAAGGGATACGAATCAGTTCCTAAACATGTAGGCATTTTAAAATCCTTTCAGGATTATCGCCAAGCCAGATGGTTACGAGCTCTTTTGTGGAGAATGAGAATTTATTTTCCAAGGCTGACTCGTCGCTTGCTTGTAAAAGATGACTATGATGTTGAAGTTTCTTTTACCATTATGAATCCACCACTGTTGTTTTCTAAAAGAAAAGAAGTCAAGAAAATCTCTTGGATTCATGGAAGTATCGAAGAATTTCTTAAGGATAGCTCCAAAAGGGAATCACATAGACGCCAGTTGGATGATGCGGATATCATTGTAGGAATTTCAAAAAAGACCAGTCATTCTATCAAGGAAGTCTATCCAGATTATGCTTCTAAATTACAGACGGTCTACAATGGATATGATTTTAAGACTATTTTAGAAAAATCTCAAGAGAAGATTGATATCGAGATTGCGCCTCAAAGTATCTGTGCTATCGGACGGATTGAGGAAAATAAGGGTTCTGACCGTGTGGTGGAAGTGATACGATTATTACACCAAGAGGGGAAAAACTATCACCTTTACTTTATAGGTGCTGGTGATATGGAAGAGGAACTGAAAAAGCGAGTCAAAGAGTATGAGCTTGAGGACCATGTACATTTCCTTGGTTATCAAAAAAATCCTTATCAATATTTGTCTCAGATGAAAGTTCTCTTGTCTATGTCTAAACAAGAAGGTTTTCCTGGTGTTTATGTGGAATCCTTGAGCCTTGGAATCCCTTTTGTCTCTACGGATGTTGGAGGGGCTGAGGAACTATCACAAGAAGGACGATTTGGACAAATCATTGAGAGCAATCAAGAGGCAGCTCAGGCAATTACGAACTACATGACTTCTGCCTCAAACTTTGATGTCGATGAGGCTAGCCAATTCATTCAACAATTCACAATTGCCAAACAAATCGAACAAGTAGAAAAACTATTAGAGGAGTAGCATGGGAACTGCATTAATTAGTGTCATTGTGCCAGTTTATAATGTGGCGCAGTACCTAGAAAAATCGATAGCTTCCATTCAGAAGCAGACCTATCAAAATCTGGAAATTATTCTTGTTGATGATGGTGCAACGGATGAAAGTGGTCGCTTATGTGATTCAATCGCTGAACAAGATGACAGGGTGTTAGTACTTCATAAAAAGAACGAAGGATTGTCGCAAGCACGAAATGATGGAATGAAGCAGGCTCAGGGGGATTATCTGATTTTTATTGATTCAGATGATTATATCCATCCAGAAATGATTCAGAGCTTATATGAGCAATTAGTTCAAGAAGATGCGGATGTTTCAAGCTGTGGTGTCATGAATGTCTATGCTAATGATGAAAGTCCACAGTCAGCTAATCAGGATGACTATTTTGTCTGTGATTCTCAAACATTTCTAAGGGAATATCTCATAGGTGAAAAAATACCTGGAACGATCTGCAATAAGCTAATCAAGAGAGAGATTGCAACTGCCCTATCCTTTCCTAAGGGATTGATTTACGAAGATGCCTATTATCATTTTGATTTGATCAAGTTGGCCAAGAGGTACGTTGTTAATACCAAACCTTATTATTACTATTTTCATAGAGGGGATAGTATTACGACCAAACCCTATGCAGAGAAGGATTTAGCCTATATTGATATCTACCAAAAGTTTTACAATGAAGTTATGAAAAACTATCCTGATTTGAAAGAGGTCGCTTTTTTCAGATTGGCCTATGCTTACTTCTTTATTCTGGATAAGATGTTGCTAGATGATCAGTATAAACAGTTTGAAGCCT
Organism: Streptococcus sp. k-402; assembly: GCF_013277515.1. Taxonomy (GTDB): domain Bacteria; phylum Bacillota; class Bacilli; order Lactobacillales; family Streptococcaceae; genus Streptococcus. The sequence goes on from NZ_VMNB01000006.1 coordinate 64,202, forward strand.
ATTCTCAGATTCATCGTTTTTTAAAAGGCCATGCCTTTGCTATTGCTAGGAATCCAATTTTCCGTAAGGGGAGAAGAATTAGTGCTTTGGCTCTATTCATAAACATTTCCTTATACCGATTCTTATTACTGAAAAATATTGAAAAATCTAAAAAATTACATTAGAACGGGGGTGAGCAAATGATTGATGGAAAACGATTGTTATTTAGTTTGACCATAGTCAGTTATGCCTTGACGCTAGTAAGTGGAATTGTATATCTGTTTAATAATAACAATGTTAGCTTGCTTTCTACTTTATTGTTCTTACTGGTTAGTAGCTTAATTGCCTGCTGGAATGACATCAAGTATTACTTAATCCATTTTATTTTCTATTTAACTATTTTTGTCTTTCTGGTATCAAGACCGACCATTGATTATTTTAGGGATGGCGCTCTGGATACCTATCATCCGATAGCCTATCGTTTTGCCTTTATAGTCGTCATGGTTTCGATTCTGGGCTTGACCACAGGAGGCGTCCTGGCTCGTTACTTCATAGCTAGGAAGAAAATAAAAGTAGCAAATATAGGAAATTCTCTAAAAGAGGTTTATACCAAGAGGTTACGCTTTGTATCACTAGGAGTTTTTCTTCTAACCTATCCTTTCTATTTCATTCGGTTATTTGAACGACTCCTGTATCGCTTGCAGACTTCCTACTATGCCTACTATGCAAATTTTGAAAGTAAACTGCCTTATTTTACCTATATCTTATCAACCTTTACGGTCTATGCAATGTGTATGTATTTGGCCACCAAGCCAAAGAAATGGCAGGCAACAGCAGTGCTTATCTCCTTTATTGTAGCCAATACTATTCATTTGGCAATCGGGACACGAAATCCCTTTATTTTAAGTATTTTATTTGCTTTTGTTTATTACTTTATGCGGGAGCAAACTGAAAAGGGAAAATGGATTGGGTTTAAAGAAAAGTTAGCAATTTTTGTAGGTTCTCCTATTCTCATGTTAGCGATGGGAGTGCTCAATTATGTGCGGGATAATGTCCAAGTTTCCCATACAGGTTTCTGGGATATCTTACTTGACTTTATCTATAAACAAGGGACTAGTTTTGGTGTTTTGGCTAGAGGTTTTCTATTTAACAGTAGCCTCCCTTACCGAGATTTCCGTAATTTTACTTTTGGTCCTGTCCTTGATTATTTTGCAAGGGGAAGCTTGGGGGCCATTTTCGGAGGAAAAGCCTTTGAACATACAACCAATAGTGTGGAGCTAGCTATTGATAGTAATAGTTATGCCCACAATTTGTCCTATCTTGTTTTGAACAAGGAATACTTGAAAGGACATGGTATCGGAAGTAGTTATATCATGGAGTTGTATACAGACTATGGTATGATAGGAGTCTTTCTACTTAGTCTCTTGCTAGGTATGTTATTCATAGCCATGCTGCAAGTAGCCTATCGTTCAAGAACAATCCTATTTGCCTTGTCCCTACTCATCTTGAATAATTTATTCTTTATGCCAAGAAGTAGCTTTTCAGAAAGTTTCTTCAATCTATTTACAATGCAATTCTGGGGAATTGTTCTTGTGATTATATTTGTAGCAAAAATGCTTACAAAAGAGAACCAGTATCTACTCAACAAAGGAGAAAAAAATCATGTTTGAACATTATTCAGTAGCTGATTTATTTGCAAATCTTTACAAAAAACGAAAAGTAAATATTTTAGCTCTCATCGTTTTATTTGCTCTCATTGCTGTACCATTTACAATTAAAGCAGTTAGGAATAAAAACACTGTCAAAGATACAACAAGTTATTCAACTTATCTTAGCTATAAAATCACTCCTCCAGAAGATTCGGCCAAAACGATTTTGAATCATCAAATTGGTGGTTATAGTGATTTTTATGGGAAATTGATTGATGGTAATTTGAATGGAGCTTATCTTTTCAATGATGTAGAACCCAGTGAGTTGAAAAAAATTGCCAGTGAATTAGATACGACAGAAACAACCTTGAAAAATTCTACGAATGATTATTGGTGGAAAAAACTGACCGTCTACTATATGATTGACGATGCAGGGGTTGGTGTGAAAATTTTGACACCAAGTAAAGATACTAATGACTTGTTGGAGCGAAAAATTGATGGATTGATTGAGAAATTTAAACACACTTTTGCAAATGTAAAAATTGAAAAATTGGAAACCATCAACTCTAAAGAATTGAATGCAAATGGTGAGACAGCGCTTGGATTAAATGTGAAAAATCTGATTCTTCGTTTAGCTGTTATTGGAGTGGTTTGTGTGATTTTGGTTGTGATGGGAAATGTGTTAGTTTATCTCTTTAATCCAACAATCAATAGAGCAGGTGATTTTTCTCAGTATCAAATTGATTTTGTAACAGAGATTACAACAATTGCCAACCTAGCAGATGTTTTGTCATACAAAAATGCTGGACAGGAATTGACCATCGTTAGCTCAAATAAAGCTATCCTAGATAAATTGAAACAAAATCAAGAGGCTTTGAAAGGAATGCATTTTGTCGATTTACAAGATGTGCCATCGCTTTTAGAAAGAGATACAGTCCTTCTTGTTGAAGAGTATGGAGTGACTCGTTATAAGAAATTTGAACAAAGTCTTCAAATTCTTAGAAACCTAAATCGTTCTATCCTCGGTGTAGCAACCTTTAAATTATAAGTATTCTGATGCATCAGGTCTTCAAAGTTGGCTAAGAGCCGATTTTGAAGGCTTTTTCTATCTGTCTGCAGAAATTTTCTTTTGGAGTCTCCTATAGAAATACCCTAGGGAAAATCTATCCGTATAGAGGAGCCTTCTTTTGATAAAATCGTAAAAATCTAGTATAATAGATAGAACTGAAAGTATGAGGTTACTAGCAATGAAAATGAAACAAATTAGTGATACAACTTTGAAAATCACGATGTCTTTAGAGGATTTGATGGATCGTGGCATGGAGATTGCTGACTTTCTCGTTCCTCAAGAAAAAACAGAAGAGTTCTTTTATGCTATCTTAGATGAGTTAGAGATGCCTGATAGCTTCCTAGATACAGGCATGTTGAGCTTCCGTGTGACTCCAAAACCTGATAAGGTCGATGTCTTTGTAACCAAATCAAAGATTGACCAAAATCTAGATTTTGAAGATTTATCGGATTTACCAGATATGGAAGAATTGGCTCAAATGTCTCCAGATGAATTTATCAAAACCTTGGAAAAGAGCATTGCAGAAAGGACTAAAGATGACATCGAAGCCATTCAATCACTAGAGCAAGTCGAAGCCAAGGAAGAAGAGCAGGAGCAGGATCAACAAGAAGTTGAAAGTAAGAAAGAGCCTTATATCTACTACATCCTTTCTTTTGCAAAATTGGCTGACTTGGTGGCATTTGCCAAGACAGTGACTTTTGAGATGGAAACTTCTGAACTCTACAAGATGAACGAGCGCTATTATTTGACCATTTTAGTGGATATTGAAAATCATCCAAGTCCATATCCAGCTTGGCTGTTGGCTCGTATGCGTGAGTTTGCGGACGATAGTGACATCAGTCGTTCAGTCTTGCAAGAGTATGGTCAAGTCTTGATGAATCACGATGCAATACTCAATCTGCAAAAGATTGGTTTATAATTTTTAAAATCAATTTTCATCTATCAAGAAAGACGAATCATGGGATTCGTTTTTTCTTTTTATACTGAAATAGTGATTTACTATAATAGGAATTTTCACAAAATTCTGTTATAATGGCTATATTAGAAAATTTCGAGGAGACAAACATGACAGTTAAAATTGCTTTACTAGGATTTGGTACCGTTGCAAGTGGCGTGCCTTTCCTCCTAAAGGAAAATGGAGAAAAAATCAATCAATCAGCACATTCAGAGATTGAAGTTGCCAAGGTATTGGTCAAGGATGAAGAAGAAAAGAATCGCTTGCTTGCAGCAGGGAATGACTTTAACTTTGTAACCAATGTGGATGACATTTTATCAGACCAAGACATTACGATTGTAGTGGAATTGATGGGGCGTATCGAACCTGCTAAGACCTTTATCACTCGTGGCTTGGAAGCTGGGAAACACGTTGTTACTGCCAACAAGGACCTTTTGGCTGTCCACGGTGCAGAATTGTTAGAAATTGCTAAAGCTAACAAGGTAGCACTTTACTATGAAGCAGCAGTAGCTGGTGGGATTCCAATTCTTCGTACCTTGGCAAATTCCTTGGCTTCTGATAAAATTACGCGTGTGCTTGGTGTAGTCAACGGAACTTCCAACTTCATGATGACCAAGATGGTGGAAGAAGGCTGGTCTTACGATGATGCTCTAGCGGAAGCGCAAAGACTTGGTTTTGCAGAAAGCGACCCGACAAATGACGTGGATGGGATTGATGCAGCCTACAAGATGGTGATTTTGAGCCAATTTGCCTTTGGTATGAAGGTTGCATTTGATGATGTAGCCCACAAGGGAATCCGCAACATCACACCAGAAGACGTAGCTGTAGCCCAAGAACTTGGCTATGTAGTGAAATTGGTTGGTTCTATCGAGGAAACTCCTTCAGGAATTGCTGCAGAAGTAACTCCAACCTTCCTACCTAAAGCGCACCCACTTGCTAGTGTGAATGGGGTAATGAACGCTGTCTTTGTAGAATCTATCGGTATTGGTGAGTCTATGTACTACGGACCAGGTGCGGGTCAAAAACCAACTGCTACGAGTGTGGTAGCAGATATTGTCCGTATCGTTCGTCGCTTGAACGATGGAACCATTGGTAAAGACTTCAATGAATATAGCCGTGATTTGGTCTTGGCAAATCCAGAAGATGTCAAAGCAAATTACTACTTCTCAATTTTGGCTCCAGACTCAAAAGGTCAGGTCTTGAAGTTGGCTGAAATCTTCAATGCCCAAGAAATTTCATTTAAGCAAATTCTCCAAGATGGAAAAGATGGTGACAAGGCACGTGTTGTGATCATCACACACAAGATTAATAAAGCGCAACTTGAAAATGTTTCAGCTGAATTGAAGAAGGTTTCAGAATTCGACCTATTGAATACCTTCAAGGTGCTAGGAGAATAAAATGAAGATTATTGTACCTGCAACCAGTGCCAATATCGGGCCGGGTTTTGATTCGGTCGGTGTAGCTGTAACCAAGTATCTTCAAATTGAGGTCTGTGAAGAACGAGATGAGTGGCTGATTGAACACCAGATTGGCAAATGGATACCACATGACGAGCGCAATCTCTTGCTCAAAATCGCTTTGCAAATTGTACCAGATTTACAACCAAGACGTTTGAAAATGACTAGTAATGTTCCCTTAGCGCGTGGTTTGGGTTCTTCCAGCTCGGTTATTGTTGCTGGGATTGAACTAGCCAACCAACTGGGTCAGCTCAACTTGTCAGACCATGAAAAATTGCAGTTGGCGACCAAGATTGAAGGACATCCTGACAATGTGGCTCCAGCCATTTATGGTAATCTCGTTATTGCAAGTTCCGTTGAAGGGCAAGTCTCTGCTATCGTAACAGACTTTCCAGAGTGTGATTTCCTAGCCTACATCCCCAACTATGAATTACGTACTCGCGACAGCCGTGGTGTCTTACCTAAAAAATTGTCTTATAAGGAAGCTGTCGCTGCCAGTTCTATCGCCAATGTGGCGGTTGCGGCCTTGTTGGCAGGAGATATGGTGACCGCTGGGCAAGCAATCGAGGGAGACCTCTTCCACGAACGTTACCGTCAGGACTTGGTGAGAGAATTTGCGATGATTAAGCAAGTGGCCAAAGAAAATGGTGCCTATGCAACCTACCTCTCTGGTGCTGGGCCGACAGTTATGGTTTTGGCTTCTCATGACAAGATGCCGGCGATTAAGGCAGAATTGGAAAAGCAACCCTTCAAAGGAAAACTGCATGACTTGAAGGTTGATACCCAAGGTGTCCGTGTCGAAGCAAAATAAAGAATAGATGATAGGATGGGGAAACGTTCGACCAGAGGGCTTCCTATCCTTTTTTTGAAAAGAAGTTTAGTAGAAAGAAAAACTATATTCCATACTCAATGAAAATCAAAGAGCAAACTAGGAAGCTAGCCGCAGGTTGCTCAAAACAGTGTTTTGAGGTTGTGGATAGAACTGACGAAGTTAGTAACTATACCTACGGCAAGGTGACGCTGACGTGGTTTGAAGAGATTTTCGAAGAGTATTAGTTAAAAACATGATAAAGGAGAAATAAAGATGGCAGAAATTTATTTAGCAGGTGGTTGTTTTTGGGGTTTAGAGGAGTATTTTTCACGCATTTCTGGAGTGCTAGCAACCAGTGTTGGCTACGCTAATGGGCAAGTCGAAACGACCAATTACCAGTTGCTCAAGGAAACAGACCATGCAGAAACGGTTCAAGTGATTTACGATGAGAAAGCAGTGTCACTCAGAGAGATTTTGCTTTATTATTTCCGTGTTATTGATCCATTATCAGTCAATCAACAAGGGAATGACCGTGGTCGTCAGTATCGGACCGGAATATATTACCAGGATGAAGCAGACTTGCCAGCTATTTACACAGTGGTGCAGGAGCAGGAGCGCATGCTTGGTCGAAAGATTGCAGTAGAAGTGGAGAAACTTCGCCACTACATTCTGGCTGAAGATTACCACCAAGACTATCTTAAGAAAAATCCTTCGGGTTACTGTCATATCGATGTGACCGATGCTGAGAAGCCATTGATTGATGCTTCTAATTATGAAAAGCCTAGTCAAGAGGTGTTAAAGGAAAGCTTATCAGAAGAATCCTATCGTGTTACCCAAGAAGCTGCTACAGAGGCTCCATTTACCAATGCCTATGACCAAACCTTTGAAGAGGGAATTTATGTAGACATCACGACGGGTGAGCCACTCTTTTTTGCCAAGGATAAGTTTGCCTCAGGTTGTGGTTGGCCAAGTTTTAGCCGTCCGATTTCCAAGGAATTGATTCATTATTACAAGGACATGAGTCATGGAATGGAGCGAATCGAGGTTCGTTCTCGGTCAGGAAATGCTCACTTGGGGCATGTTTTCACAGATGGACCACGTGAGTTTGGTGGCCTCCGTTACTGTATCAATTCTGCTTCCTTGCGATTTGTGGTCAAGGATGAGATGGAAGAAGCAGGATATGGCTATCTACTACCTTACTTAAACAAATAAAGCAGAGATGGTGGGTGCTTCCCACTTTCTTCATTTCCAGAATACGAATAGAAGGGATCTATGAAACACCTATTATCTTACTTCAAACCCTACATCAGAGAATCGATTTTAGCACCTTTGTTCAAACTACTTGAAGCTGTGTTTGAGCTCTTAGTTCCTATGGTAATTGCTGGGATTGTTGATCAATCCTTGCCCCAGAAAAATCAAGGTCATCTCTGGATGCAGATTGGCCTGCTCCTTATATTTGCAGTGATTGGCGTTTTAGTGGCCTTGATAGCCCAGTTTTACTCAGCCAAGGCTGCGGTAGGTTTTGCCAAGGAATTGACAAACGACCTTTATCGTCATATTCTTTCATTGCCCAAGGACAGCAGAGACCGTTTGACAACTTCTAGCTTGATCACTCGCTTGACTTCGGACACCTATCAGATTCAGACTGGTATCAATCAATTCCTGCGCCTCTTTTTGCGAGCACCTATTATCGTTTTTGGAGCCATTTTTATGGCTTATCGCATCTCGGCTGAGCTGACTTTCTGGTTCTTGGTCATGGTTATCATTTTGACCGTCGTCATTGTAGGTCTTTCTAGGTTGGTCAATCCTCTCTACAGTAGTCTCAGAAAGAAAACGGACCAACTGGTTCAGGAAACGCGCCAGCAATTGCAAGGGATGCGGGTTATTCGTGCTTTTGGTCAAGAAAAACGAGAGTTACAGATTTTTCAAACCCTTAACCAAGTTTATGCTAGATTACAAGAAAAGACAGGTTTCTGGTCCAGTTTATTAACACCTCTGACCTATCTGATTGTCAATGGAACTCTCCTCGTTATTATCTGGCAAGGCTATATTTCGATTCAAGGAGGCTTGCTCAGTCAAGGTGCTCTCATTGCCCTTATTAACTATCTCCTACAGATTTTGGTGGAATTGGTCAAGCTAGCCATGCTGATAAATTCCCTTAACCAGTCCTATATCTCAGCTAAGCGAATTGAGGAAGTCTTTGCCGAAGCTCCAGAAGACATCCATTCAGAATTAGAACAAAAGCAAGTTACCAGTAATCAGGTTTTACAAGTTCAAGAACTGACCTTTACCTATCCTGATGCGGCCCAGCCTTCTCTGATAGACATTTCCTTTGATATGAAGCAAGGGCAAAACCTGGGTATCATTGGGGGAACTGGTTCTGGTAAATCAAGTTTGGTGCAAGTCATTCTTGGACTTTATCCAGCAGACAAGGGGAGCATTTACCCTTATCGAGATGGATTTAGTCCTCTTAATTTGGAGCAGTGGCGGTCATGGATTGCCTATGTGCCCCAAAAAGTCGAACTCTTTAAGGGAAGCATTCGTTCTAACTTGACTCTAGGTTTCAATCAAGAAGTGACTGATCAAGAACTCTGGCAAGCCTTGGAGATTGCGCAAGCTAAGAATTTTGTCAGTGAAAAGGAAGGGCTTTTGGATGCCCTAGTTGAGGCAGGAGGACGAAATTTCTCAGGTGGACAAAAACAAAGGCTGTCTATTGCTCGCGCAGTCTTGCGTCAGGCTCCATTTCTTATCCTAGATGATGCGACCTCGGCCCTCGACACCATTACCGAGTCCAAGCTCTTGAGAGCTATCCGAGAAAATTTGCCAGACACGAGCTTAATCTTGATTTCTCAACGAACCTCAACACTTCGTATGGCAGACCAGATTCTCCTCTTGGAAAAAGGTGAGCTTCTAGCTACCGGCAAGCATGAGGACTTGATGAAATCCAGTCAAGTCTATCGCGAAATCAATGCCTCCCAGCATGGAAAGGAGGACTAGTATGAGACGACAAACTGCAAATCAAACACTCACACGTTTGGCCAAAGATTTAGCAAGCCATTCCTTCCTCTTTTTCCTAGCTTTTCTAGGAACCATTGCCCAGGTTGGCTTATCAATTTACCTACCTATCTTAATTGGGCAGGTCATTGACCAAGTCCTGGTGGCTGGTTCTTCACCAGTTTTTTGGCAGATTTTTCTCCAAATGATCTTGGTGGTCATAGGAAATACGCTTGTGCAGTGGGTCAATCCTCTTCTCTATAATCGCCTAATCTTCTCTTATACCAAAGATTTGCGAGAGAGAATCATCCATAAGCTCCATCGTTTACCGATTGCTTTTGTGGATCGGCAAGGAAGTGGAGAGATGGTCAGTCGTGTGACCACAGACATCGAACAGTTGGCAGCTGGCTTGACCATGATTTTTAACCAATTTTTTATTGGCGTCTTAATGATTTTGGTTAGTATTCTAGCCATGCTTCAAATTCATCTCCTCATGACCCTCTTGGTCTTGCTGTTGACGCCACTGTCTATGGTAATCTCACGCTTTATTGCCAAACGCTCCTATCATCTCTTCCAAAAGCAAACAGAGGCAAGGGGGATTCAGACTCAGTTGATTGAAGAATCGTTGAGCCAGCAGACTATTATCCAGTCTTTTAATGCTCAGGCAGAATTTATCCAAAGACTGCGTGAGGCTAATGACAACTACGCAGGCTATTCTCAGTCAGCCATTTTTTATTCTTCAACGGTCAATCCTTCGACTCGCTTTGTCAATGCACTCATTTATGCCCTTCTAGCTGGAGTAGGAGCTTATCGTATCATGATGGGGTCAACCTTGAGCATTGGGCGTTTAGTGACTTTTTTGAATTATGTTCAACAGTACACCAAGCCATTTAATGATATTTCTTCTGTTTTAGCCGAGTTGCAAAGTGCTCTCGCTTGCGCAGAGCGCGTATATGCTGTCTTAGAAAGCTCTGAGGTTGCTGAAACAGGTAAGGAAGTCTTGACCAGTGACCAAGTTAAGGGAGCGATTTCCTTTAAACAGGTTTCTTTTGGCTACCATCCTGAAAAGATTTTGATTAAGGATTTATCTATTGATATTCCAGCCGGTAACAAGGTAGCTATTGTTGGTCCGACAGGTGCTGGAAAATCAACCCTTATCAATCTTCTTATGCGTTTCTATCTTATTAACTCAGGAGATATCTTGCTGGATGGGAAATCCATTTATGACTATGGTCGTGCCTCCTTACGCCAGCAGTTTGGCATGGTGCTACAAGAAACCTGGCTCAAGCAAGGGACCATTCATGATAATATTGCCTTTGGCAATCCTGATGCCAGTCGAGAGCAAGTGATTGCTGCTGCCAAAGCAGCCAATGCAGACTTTTTCATCCAACAGTTGCCACAGGGATACGATACCAAGTTGGAAAATGCTGGAGAATCTCTCTCTGTCGGTCAGGCCCAGCTCTTGACCATTGCCCGAGTCTTTCTGGCTATTCCAAAGATTCTTATCTTAGACGAAGCAACTTCATCCATCGATACGCGGACAGAAGTGCTGGTACAGGATGCCTTTGCTAAACTCATGAAGGGGCGCACAAGTTTTATTATTGCTCACCGTTTGTCTACCATTCAGGACGCGGATTTGATTCTTGTCTTGGTGGATGGCGACATTGTTGAGTATGGGAACCATCAGGATCTCATGACTAGAAAGGGCAAGTATTACCAAATGCTAAAAGCTGCAGCTTTTAGCTCTGAATAATCCTTTCTCTTTTGAAATTTTATGGACGAAAAAAGGGCTCTTTGTCAACTGTAG
>NZ_VMNB01000007.1:0-58343 GCF_013277515.1 Streptococcus sp. k-402
CTTGCGTACCTTGAGTGCTGATTGGTTCTGTGTACGCTGGTTGTGCTGGTTGAACCAGAGCTTCGCCCTCGTGACCGGGCTCTTGAGTTCCCTTTGCTTGCACTACAGTTTCATTACTCTCTTGCTGTTGGGGCTCTATGGGAGAAGGTGCTCCCCCTTCTTGTCCCTCTGTTCTTGGTCTGATTGGGGATGGCTGGACTGTATTTGACTGTTCTTGATTCCCACCAGTTTGGCTTGAATTTGTTGCAGACGGTGTAGCCGATCCTTGTTTTTGGTCTGGCTCCTCACCTTTTACAACATGGCTATCCTTACTCTCCTGACTCTGAGAAATTGCTGCTTGCTGACTAGTATCCTCATTTTTAGGATACACAGCCGTTACTGTTGAGCTATCTTCATTTTTTATGTTAGACTTGCTATCATTTGATTGCTTGACAAATTCAGTTCCCATGGTCGAATCTGCTGAATGAGTAGTAACTACTTCCTTAGATTGACTGTTTTCTGATTTAAGCTCTTGATTTCCAGTAGATTCTGCCGGCTTGCTAGTTGTCAATACAGAAAGAGCTGGTTTGTTTTCTACATACCCTAGATAAGTATAACCAGGAATATCAAGCGGAGCTGGCAAGGCATCCCCTGCCTGAACCGATAGTTGGGTGTTATAGGCCGCTAGTGTCTCGCTAGTCAAAGCAAGAGCAGTTGGAGACAGCAACTGACTGCCTAGACCGCTTACTAACAAGAATCGACTAATCTTACTCTTGCCATCACGTCCCGTAAGAACTACTACAACCAATAAACTAAGACCTGCCACTAAGGCAAGAGTCCCTAATGGAGAGCTAGTCCCCGTATTGGGCAATACTCGATTCTCTCGATAAACCAGATAGTAGGTCGCATCAGATTCTTCCGCTACTTGTGGTGAGGATGTAACCAATAGAGCCTTCTCTTCACCAGTTAAATCCGACTCTAAAACGTAAGTATAGCTAACGGTATGAGATTCCTGGGCAGATACAGTTTGTAGGGCAGTTCCCATCAAAAAGAAACACGCAACAGCTACAGATACAAGGCCAACTGCCAATTTTCTTAACGAGAAGTTCTGTCTTTCTTCTCCACTAGTTTTGAAATTCATCTTCCCCTCTTTTTGCATTTTTAAATTAGTGTATTCATTTATAGTAAAAAATACAACTCCTTCCATTATACATCAACTTTTTAAAAGATTCTAGGAATTGATATGCAATTGAATGGATATGGAAAATCAAGTAACTAAGTAATTAACTGATTTGAAAGAAGCTGAGCCAAAGTTCCCACCACACTTTTCTCAAAATTTTTCAGAAATAAACTGTCAACAAAAATGAAGAGAAGCACTATTACTTCTCTCCGTCTTTAAAAGGCTCTATACTATTTGTAGTGGGTAAATCCCCTATGGATATTATGGAGCCTATTTTGTTGTAGAAAAAAGTCCCATAAGATCTATAATGAAAAGCAACAAAACAACTCATTAGAAAGATTCATATGGAACAATTACATTTTATCACAACATTACTAGACATTAAAGACCCTCACATCAAGATTGTAGATATCATCAATACGGATACACATAAGGAAATAATCTCTAAACTGGACTACGATGCTCCATCTTGCCCTGATTGTGGAAGTCTAATGAAGAAATATGACTTTCAAAAATCATCTAAGATTCCTTGCCTTGAAACGACTGGTATGCCTACCAAAATCCTTATTATTATTTAAATAAACACCTTCGCTTTCAGATTTCTTGTCTTAGGCTGGAATAGTTTCCTAGAATGAAAGTCACATAATCAAAAAAACGAGCACTTTCGTACTCGTTCTCTGATATAAACTACTGATTAAAGTGAGTTTACGTCAACTTTGATACCAACACCTTGAGTAGTTGTGATAGTCAAGTTTGTTACGTAAGTTCCTTTAGCTGTAGCTGGTTTTGCTTTTTGGATTGTTTCGTTGAAAGCTTTGAAGTTTTCAACCAATTTTTCAGCTTCAAATGATACTTTACCGATGATTGCTTGAACGTTACCTGCACGGTCAGCACGGTAAGTGATTTTACCACCTTTAGACTCTTCAACTGCTTTAGCAACATCCATAGTTACAGTACCAGTTTTAGGGTTTGGCATCAAGTTACGTGGTCCAAGGACACGTCCAAGACGTCCAACAAGAGCCATCATGTCAGGTGTAGCGATAACTACGTCGAAGTCCAACCAACCGTCGTTGATTTTAGCAACAAGGTCATCTTCACCAACAAAGTCTGCACCAGCAGCTTTTGCTTCTTCAGCTTTTGCACCACGTGCGAAAACAAGAACGCGTGAAGTTTTACCAGTACCGTTTGGCAATACCATTGCTCCACGGATTTGTTGGTCAGCTTTTTTAACGTCGATGTTCAAGTTGTAAGCAACTTCTACAGTTGCGTCAAATTTTGCAAAGTTAGTTTCTTTTGCAAGTGCTACAGCTTCTTCTACGCTGTATGCTTTTGTGCTGTCGATTTTCTCAAGAGCAGCACGAAGTTGTTTGCTTTTTTTAGCCATTTTCTATTCTCCTTGTAAGTGGTTCAATCGATTTTCATCTCCCACGTCACTCCTCGAAATGATGAAGTCTTGCGGGTTTTCAGTCTATTAGATTCTTTTCCTACGGCCTTAAGTTTCCTTGCCGTACCCAAGTACAAGCATCAGTCACTTGCCTAATATGAAAAGCAACTAATAGACTGCTGTGAGATTTTATACTGTGTTATTGATTAGTCAACAACAGTGAATCCCATAGAACGAGCAGTACCTTCGATCATACGCATTGCAGACTCTACGTTTGCTGCGTTCAAATCTGGCATCTTAGTTTCTGCAATTTCTTGTACTTGTGCACGAGTAACTGTAGCAACTTTAGTTTTGTTAGGTGTACCTGATCCTTTTTCAACACCTGCAGCTTTTTTCAAAAGAACAGCAGCTGGTGGTGTTTTAGTGATGAAAGTAAATGATTTATCTTCGTAAACTGAGATAACAACTGGAATGATCATACCAGCTTGATCAGCTGTACGAGCGTTGAACTCTTTTGTGAATCCCATGATGTTGATACCAGCTTGACCAAGAGCAGGTCCAACCGGTGGAGCTGGTGTAGCTTTACCAGCAGGGATTTGCAATTTTACAAGTTTTTCGACTTTTTTAGCCATTTTTAAATCCTCCTTTGTGGTTTTGGCGGTAATTAGAGATTTTTACCTCCCACAAGTATGCTTTACACATACTCATCTATTATACACTATTTATCTGGAATTGCAAGAGAAAAGTTTATTTTTTAATCGACGTAATCTCCGCCTTCAAAGCCATAGTATTCTTCCAAACTAAGACCACTCTCAGCAATTTCTTTAGCTTCTTTTCCTACATAACGCAGGTGCCATTCCTCAGCCATATAGCCTGTTTCCTTTTCCTTGCCTTTGAGATAACGGACAACAAAACCATAATCAGCTGCATGGTCTAAAAGCCATTGAACTGCTTTTTCTTCGGTTACCAAATCACCATCAGTCCCAATCACATCAAAGGCCAAGCCTGTCTGGTGTTCGCTATAACCAGGACGGGCAGAGTAACGGTCAGCTGCTGCTTTCCCATCTTGATTGACATAATCTTGGTAGAGCTTGGTCTGAGTTTCATAACTTCTAAAGCCACTGTAATGGTCACTAATTGGGAAACCTGCCTCTTGCATCGCTTTGATGAGTTTGACCAACTCAGCCTTAGCTGTTGGATTTTCCCCTGGATTGTAGTCTTTTGACAAGGGATAGTGTTTGTTGGCTACGATGATTTCATCGTATTTCCCTTGGATGCTGTAGTAGTCTCCTTTATTAACCACTTCTGCTTTTTTCTGAGCAGCTCCTTGAGACTTACTTCCGACTGTTCCATCAGCTTTAGCTGTTTGTTCTGTCTTAGCTGCGCCATCTTCATTTTTTGCTTTTTCTTGTGAACAAGCTGCTAGACTCAAGGCTAGCAAGGCTGTCAAAACAAGGTATCTTTTTTTCATTTCTACTCCTTTATTTCTAATAGTTTATCTAGTTCTGACGATAAACGTTTGACTAATCTTTTGATCTCATCCGGTTTTGCTTGGCAGGTTTCTGCTGTCATTTCTTCAAAGGGAACCCACCAGACTGGTCCACGTCCCTTGAGACCGTGACCATTCATATCACCTGTTCGTCTAGGAAACAGATGCCAATGAAGATGGGCATCACCATTTCCTAGCAGTTCGATATTCATTTTCTCAGCAGCAAAGGCCTTAGCAACTGCCTCTTGGACTAAACTCATTTCCTCTAGAAAACGGATTCTAGTTTCCTTCTCTAAATGATGCAATTCGGTGACGTGTTCCTTGGCTAGAAAGAGGCTATAGCCTGCAAAATACTGGTGGTCTCCAATCACAAGATAGCCTGTTTCCAACTCTTTGACAAAGTAGGGATTCTCTCCAGCTCTGATGAGGTCAATTCTCTGGCAAATCAGACACATATTAGTCTACCAATGCACTCTTAAGATAAGCATCAACCATACGCTCCGTTGCAACCACCGAGTCAATATGAGTGCGCTCATATGAATGGCTAGACTCGATACCAGCACCAAGAAGGGCGTGTTTAACCTCTACCCCTGCAGACATAGCCGCTGAAGCGTCCGAACCATAAAACGGATAGATATCCAGCTTAAATGGAATATCTTGCTCTTTCGCCAAGGCAACCAAATGTTGACGGAAGTCATAGTGATAAGGCCCTGAGGCATCCTTGACACAGATAGACACTGTATATTCGTCTGTTTGCTGGTCATCTCCCATAGCTCCCATATCCACAGCCAGATATTCTACCACCTGAGCAGGAATATTAGAGTTAGCCCCATGCCCCACTTCTTCAAAGACTGAAAAAGCAAAATGTGTTGTTACGGGCAATTCAATCTTCTCTTCCTTATAACGACGAAGCAAGTTAAGCAAAATCGCTGCGCTGACCTTATCGTCCAAATGACGAGACTTGATAAAACCTGTCTCTGTCACGACGGTTCGTGGATCAAAGCTAATAAAATCACCGACCTCAATACCAAGAGCACGAGTTTCTTTTTCACTGGTTACTTTGGCGTCCAAACGCACTTCCATATTATCCTGCGTGCGTTCTGCAGTTCCTGCATCCTTATAGACATGGCAAGAAGTTTGGTGGATGAGGATGGTTCCTGATACTTTTTGACCTGTGCTAGCCACATGAACGGTACAGTTTTCACCTTCAATCATGTTCCAAGGAAAACCACCGATACGATCTAGTTTGAGACGGCCATCTGGTTTGACAGCACGGACAATAGCACCCAGCGTATCTACATGGGCAGTCACATAGCGATGCTCTTCATCATTTTGACCTTTGATAGTCACATTGACACCACCCTTAGCTGTGCGAACCGGCTGGTAACCAAAGCCTTCTAGAGTCTTGACTAAATAGTCCGAAATCTCCCGAGTAAAACCTGTTGGCGATGCGATGGCTGTTAGTTCTTTGATATATTCTACTGTTTGATTCATTTCTTCACCTCTTTTAATACCTATTATAACACATTTATCATCGGATAAAAAAAGAAAATCACTCCTGTAGACTTGGCTACAAAAGTGATTTAAGTGATTATTCCATTTCAAAAACATCACTTTCTTGCTTGTTTGGTAGAACCAATGAGAGCAAGATTCCGACAACAGCTGGTACCAACCATGGGAGTGATGCCTTGGCAAAAGGAAGAGCGTTGACAAGATTAGCAAGAAACTCAACCTTAAATGAGCTTCCTAGTACGCTTGCAATGGCAATAGCTGTAACCACAGCAATTGTCAACTGCATACCTGGTTTTGAAAGAGCCACAAATTTGTTGACAATGACAATCATGACGATAGCAATGGTGATTGGGTACAAGATAACCAGTACTGGAATGGAGTACTTGATAATCGCATCAAGGCCCAAATTTGCAATGGCAAAACCAATCAAGGTAAAGGCTGTCGCATAAACCTTGTAGCTGATTTGTGGGAAGCGTTCATTAAAGAACTCAGCTGTTGACACAATCAAACCAACTGTTGTTGTGAAGCAGGTTACGGTCACCATAGCTGCAAGGAAGAGTTGAGCTGTTGAACCAAAGATTTCTTGAGTAGCTTGTGACAAGATGTAAACACCTGGTGTTCCACCCTTCATCGCTTCAGCAGGTACTGGGAAATGATTTCCAAGGAAACCTAAACCGATATAAAGAGCGCTGAAGGCAAGGGCAACAACAATACCAACAACCCAAATAGTTGAAATGTATTCTTTCTTACTTGAAAATCCAAGTTGTTTCAAGGTTTGAACTGCGATTACGCTAAAGGCAACTGAGGCAAGGGCGTCCAAGGTATTATAACCTTCTAAGAAACCTGTACCAAAGGCAGAAGCTTGATAAGCAGCTGAAGCAGCTTGAGGACTTGTCCCACCGTATTTGAAAGCTCCTAGTACAACCAAGATGACAATCAAAATCGCAAAGACTGGCGTTAAAATACGACCGATACGGTCCAAGATTTTTGATGGATTAAGCGAAATCAAATAGGCTGCCGCAAAATACAGAACCGTAAAGACAATCAAGCCAAGTCCTTTATTTGCATCCGATAAAAGGGGGCTAATCCCTACTTCGTAAGCTGTTGTAGCTGTACGTGGGATAGCAAAGAATGGACCGATTGACAAGTAAAGAACTGAGAGGTAAAGAGTCGCAAACCAAGGCGCTATCTTTGTTGAAATCTCGTAAATATATCCTTTAGGATTTAGCGTTCCAATAATCAGAGTCAAGACGGCGATACCGACACCTGAAAAGACAAAACCTGCGATGGCAGGAAGAAAATGTTCTCCAGATAGAGCACCCAGAGAAGGCGGAAAAATCAAGTTCCCCGCACCAAAAAATATTCCAAACAGGAGTAAACCTGTTAGGGCACCTTTTTTAGCCATGAAAATCTCCTTCATATTTATAAAATACTGACCTAGTATATCATGAATAGGAGTATGAAAAAAGCTTCACGAAGTAAATATTGAATGTTTTCAAGATTCTTAAAAATGAGAATTATCTAAAAATAAAATTCTCCTACCCAGTCCACACCAAGCAGGAGAAAATTCTAATGTTTAAAGTTCTTCAAAAGCCATCATGCCACCTTGGACATTGATAACCTCATAACCTTGTTCTGATAAGAATTGGCAAGCACGCGCCGATCTCATTCCAGATTTGCAAATAACATAATGTAACTGGTCCTTATCCAACTGATCATAGCTATCAGCCAATTGACTAAGTGGCAGGTTGTGGGCGCCTTCTAAATGAAGAGCTTCAAACTCATCCACTTCTCTCACGTCCACTAAAGAAAGTTGGTCATTTTGGTAAAGCTGGTAAAATGCGTCAAAGGTTATTTCTTTCATTCTTTTTCTCCTAATACTCTTCGAAAATCTCTTCAAACCACGTCAGCGTCGCCTTACCGTGCGTATGTTACCGACTTCGTCAGTTTTATCTGCAACCTCAAAGCTGTACTTTGAGCAGCCTGCGGCTAGCTTCCTAGTTTGCTCTTTGATTTTCATTGACTATAAAATGGTTTTAATTCTTTTTTTCAAATCTGTCACCACTTCTGACTCAAACCAAGGATTTTTGGCCATCCAGATTTGATTTCGCGGTGAGGGGTGTACCAGTGGAAAATAGGTTGGCAAGTAGTTCTGGTAATGTTTTACTCGTTCTGTTACCTTGCCACTGACTTTCTCCTGTAAATAGTAGGCTTGGGCATATTGCCCAATCAAGAGGGTCAATTGAATATCTGGTAATTCTTGCAAGAGCTGAGGATGCCATTTTTCAGCAAAGCCAGTTCTCGGTGGCAAATCACCTGACTTGCCATGCCCTGGAAAGTAGAAATCCATAGGCAAAACAGCAAAATAACCTGAATTGTAAAAAGTGTCTTCATCCACACCTAGCCAATCCCGCAAACGATCACCACTTTTATCTTTCCAATAAAGGCCTGCTTCTTGGGTTTTAAGTCCAGGTGCCTGACCGATGATATTGATGCGAGCAGTCTTTGGCGCTGCAAAGAGAGGTTCAATGCCACGCTCTGTATAGCTGACATTCTGCGGATCCGCCATAATAGCCTGCTTGATTCTTTCGATTTGAGACATCTACTTTCCCTCCAAAAAGAAGTCTAAGCATACAATCTCAGACTTCTATCGTTTTATTTGATCAATTCGTAAATAGCTTCGGCATAGATTGCTGCTGCTCGGAAGAGATCGTCCAAGGCGATAAATTCATTGGCTTGGTGCATGGTGTCAATGGAGTCTGGGAACATAGCTCCATAGGCAACTCCGCGTTCTAGCAAGCGACCAAAAGTGCCACCACCGATGACTTGCTCGTGACCTTTAAGGCCTGTTTGTTTTTCATAGACATTCAACAAAGTTTGAACAAGCGGATCTTCCATTGGCACATAGTGAGGCGTGTGACCGTGTTCAGAAAGGCTAACAGAAGCAACTGGCAAGTTTTCAAGGATTGACTTAATTTGTTCTGGACTTGTTCCTTTCGGATAGCGGATGTTGAGGGCAATGGTATTGTCAGCGCTTGTTTCATCAAAGCGGAAGACACCTGCATTCATAGAAAGGGCACCCATCTTTTCATCCACATGGGCAATCTTGAGATTTTCACCCTCATGGTCGTTCAAGAGAATCTTACCAGCAATGTCTAGGTAGTCTTTTGCAGGTCCTGCAAAGTCAAACTGGCTGAGGAAGAGAGCTAGGTAAGTCGCGCCATTGACACCTGAAGCAGGCATAGCACCGTGGGCTGATTTACCAATGATCGTCACCTTGTATTGGCCGTTTTCTTCTTGGAGTTCTCCTCTAAGTTTGTGTTCTGCAACAAAAGCATCTAGTCTAGCTTGCAAGTCAGTCAAATCTCCTGAAACAACCGCTGTTGCTGATTCTGGTACCATGTTTTCACGCAAACCACCTGTGAAGCTGTGAAGACGGGCAGCACCTGCATTTTCACCTGCAAAGTGGAGATATTCTGTAATATTTCCTTTTTCACCATTGATGATAGGGAATTCAGCGTCTGGAGAGAAACCAAAATCTGGTTTTGCAAGTCCTACGTGCTCGAAATAGTAGTCCATGTCTGCCCAACCTGATTCTTCATCTGTTCCAACGATGAAGCGTACTTTCTTAGAAGTTGGAAGACCCAATTCTTTAATGATTTTCAAACCATAGTAACAAGCTGTTGTAGGTCCCTTGTCATCAGAAGCTCCACGCGCATAGAGGCGACCGTCTTTAATAGTTGGTGTGTAAGGATCTGTGTCCCAACCGCTACCAGCAGGCACTACATCCATATGGGCAAAGATGCCGAGAACTTCTTCTCCATCACCAAACTCAAAATGTCCTGCGTAGTTGTCAACATTTTTAGTTGGATAGCCATCGCGGTCTGCGATTTCAAGGAATTTCTCCAAGGCTTTTACCGGCCCAGGTCCAAATGGATGCTCAGCATCAACCTTGCTATCATCACGTTCTGAGTTGATTTCCAAAAGGCTAAACAAGTCAGCCAAGAGGTCTTCTTTGCGTTTTTCTACTTCTGCTGTAAAATCAATTGCTGTCATTTTTTTCTTCTTTCTATCTTTTCTCAATGATTTCATCTACTGGCAAGCGGTAGCTTGGTTCCAATTTTTCGTCTGTATAACCCACTGTGATCAAGAGTTCTGGGCGGAAGCGGTCTTCGATATCCAAAACTTCATTGACTTTTGATTTGTCAAAACCAAGAATAAGATTTGATCCGATTCCTTGGTCTGTAAGAGCCAGAACCAAGTTCATAGCAACCAAACCTGCATTGAGGGCTAGGTAGTCGCTGACTTGTTGTTCATTGTAACGGGCAAATTCAGCAGGCAAATTCTTCATAAAGTATTGAAGTTGTTCTTCAGAAAAGTTATTAGCACCACCAACTCGGGCAATCTTACGAGCACGTTTAGCCAAATCTGTGTCTGTAAACAAGGCAATGGTTACAGGCGCCGATGATACCTGTTCAAAGTTTGAACCGTAAGCCAATTTTGCTAGTTCGGCATTTTTCTCACGCACCACTACAAATTTCCAAGGCTGGCTGTTGTGGGCACTTGGTGCCAAGGTTGCGATTTCGATAGCCGTACGTACATCTTTAGGATCAACAGGCTTATCAGTAAAATGCTTAGTCGCATGACGTTTTTTATTTAATTCAAGAAATTTCATAATCGATTTCCTTTTCTAATTCTACTGCTTCCATTCTACCATAATTTGAAAGAGCTTGCAGGGATTTTTCATAGAAAGAAATTGGAACAAGGATAAGCAACCGAATGAAGCACATCATTCAAATCAGGGATCCATTCATCCAGTTCCAACTATTTTTCAGTGACTTAACGAAACTAGTCTACCTTATATTCTGACTTTATAACCTCCAAGAAATCTTTCACATCCTCTACATACCCATGCTTTTCTATTAAGCTTGCTAATAATTCCAGATTGTGCCCCTGATAGTTATCGTCACGACGCAGTTCTTCATACATTTCGATAAAGGGAAGGCCCTTGGACTTGGCCAATTCTAACTCCGCCTCGTAATCATAAGCAACTTTACGAAATTGGATATTGAGTAATTCCCCATCTTCAACTTCTATCAAGGCATACTGGGCACGGTGATTTTTTAACGCCTCCCAATTAAAATAGGGCATGCCAATCGAACCTGGATTGATGATTTGTTGCCCTTGACTGCCATAACGAAGCAACTGCTTGTGAACATGACCATAGACTGCCACGTCCGTTTCCTCATCTAGTAGTTGGTCAAATTTCTCTGTATCATTCTCAACTAGCAAGTCACCACCATAGTTCTTATTTGGCAAATTATGAGAGATAGAAAAGCGCAATCCGTCAATTTCTTTCTTTTCCAGCAAAGGCAAGCTTCGTAGCCAGACAATCGTTGCAGGATCCATTCGCTCCATCAAAAACTGGGTCATGCGCATTGACTGGATTTCTTTCGGATGTTCCAAACCATATTCACCATCCAAGGCCTCAAGGATACGATCATCCCAATTGCCTCGAACACTGGCTGTGATAGGAAGGTCCTTTAGCAGGGCGACTAAGTCATTTGCGCCTGGACCAGGAAGAAAAATATCTCCCAGAAGCCAGTATTCACTGACTCCTTGATTTTTAGCATCTGCAATCACTGCTTCTAGCGCCGTCGCATTGCCATGAATATCTGATAAAATTGCGATTTTATGGTTCATTGTGGTTTCCTTCCGTTTGGTAATCTACTCTCTCTTCCGCCACTTGAGCCAACTCCACTTCTTCCTGCGGGGTCAATTTTCTTTGCACAGCCTCTGCGACTGTTCTTGGCACCCCAACTTCGACAATCTCATCCACACTGGCTTCCTTGATTTTAGTTAGAGACTTGAAATGCTTCATAAGATTTTGCTTGCGTTTAGGTCCCAGCCCTTCAATTCCATCCAGTTGTGATGAAAAAGAATTTTTGGAGCGCAGTTGGCGATGGAAAGTAATAGCAAAGCGGTGGACCTCGTCTTGAATACGTTGGAGGAGGAAAAATTCCTGAGAATTGCGAGACAACTCCACCACCTCAAGCGGATCTCCAAAGAGCAATTCATGGGTTTGGTGCTTGTCATTCTTTTGCAGACCTGCAATGGGAATATCCAAGCCAAGTTCTTCTTGGATGACCTGCTTGGCGATATTGACTTGACCTTGCCCCCCATCAATGACAATCAAATCTGGGGGAGTCAAACCGTCACGCTGTACTCGACCATAACGCCTGCGAATGACCTCTCTCATGCTGGCATAATCGTCTGGCCCGACTACGGTTTTTATCTTGTACTTACGGTAATCCTTCTTACTTGGTTTGCCGTTGACAAAGACCACCATGGCTGAAACAGGGCTAGTTCCCATGATGTTGGAGTTATCGAAGGACTCGATGCGAACTGGAGTCGGAATTTGGAGCAAGCGTCCTAGATTTTCAATAGCCCCTTGGGTCTTTTCGACTGATTTTTCTAGCAGGTTGAACTTCTGCTCTAGACTGACTCGAGCATTCTTTATAGCCAAATTGACCAGTTGCTTTTTCTCTCCACGCTGAGGCTTAAGAATCTTGGTGTCTACCAAAGCCTTGACAGCTTCTTCGTCAATATCCTGCGGAATCAGTACCTCATTGGGTACTAGGTGAGATTTTTCTTGATAAAATTGTCCCACATAAGTCAAGAAGTCCTCATCCGGATCATTGTAGTAGGGGAAGAGATTGACATCCCGCTCAATCAGCTTTCCCTGACGAACAAAGAAAACCTGAACACACATCCATCCCTTATCTACATAGTAACCAAAGACGTCACGATTTTGCAAATCTTTCGCCATGACCCGTTGCTTGGTCCGAAGCGTTCCAATGGACTGAATCAGGTCACGGTATTCCGCCGCACGTTCAAATTCCATAGTCTGGGCTGCCGTTGCCATCTTGCCCTTGAGATCATCAATGATTTTGTCATCCTGCCCTTTCAGAAAATCAGAAACCTCCTGGGCCATGGACTTGAAATAAGCCTCATTTTTCTTACAGATTGTGTGGGCCATACACTGGCCGATATGGTAGTAAAAACAGACCTTAGACGGTGGATTGGTACACTTACGAAAAGGGAAAATCCGATCCAGCAATCGCTTGATTTCATTGGCTGCTCCCACATCTGGATAAGGTCCAAAATAAAGACCTCCATCTTTTTTGACCTGACGAGTGATAATCAAGCGAGGATAGCGCTCATTAGTGATTTTGATGAAGGGATAAGACTTATCATCCTTGAGCATGATATTGTACTTGGGCTTGTTTTCCTTGATCAGGTTGATTTCTAGGAGAAGTGCCTCAATATTGGACTCCGTAACGATAAATTCAAAATCCACAATTTCAGACACCAGAGCCTCTGTCTTAGTATCATGACTTCCACGGAAATAGGACCTCACGCGATTACGCAGATTTTTAGCCTTTCCTACATAGATAATGGTGCCGTTTTTATCCTTGTGAATGTAGCAACCAGGGCTGGTCGGCAAGAGCTCTAGTTTTGATTTAATCAAGTTGTTCATAGTTCCATTATAGCAAAAAAGTAGGGAAAGATTGTTCCCTACTCATTAGTCTCATATAATTTTCGAAGTCTTTCGACATCCTCTTCCTGAATACCATAAAAAGAACCCGCAGGTTGCATGACAGACTTCTCATCTGTATGGTCCAAACCAATCGCATGCCCCAACTCATGTTCTGCCGTATGGACAATGCGCTCATAGGAATAGCCATAGGTTGGATTGGACAAATAATAATGATTCAGGCGCACCGTTACGGATAAGAATTGCCCTGTCAAGAGATTGGTCTGACTTTCCGCCTCTCCTGCCACAGGAGTGCCTCCGTCATTCATCTCTGTAGCCAAGATATCTGCCTTGCTGAACTCAGTCACGATTTCAAAGTTAAAAGCACCAGTTTGATTCCAGTTCTGAATTGCTTCTAAATACGCCTCTTGAAATCCTGAATCCATCTGCGGATCCAAATAAATACGAGCAGAAGCCTGCGGCCACCTTCCTTCAGAGTGTTGATGGCTATCTGTCTGGTTCAACTGAGGCAGTTGCCCTGTTTTTTCCCATTGGTCGATACTTTGTTGACCAATCTTTACTGACCGTTCTGCTTGCTTTAGCGCTTCTTGAAAATCCCCGTTTAGATACCAGAGAAGTCCGAAAGCAAGAACGCATAAGAGTACAACTGTCCAAACCAGGCGCCAAAACAAACGCCACACAAAAGAAAAGAAAGCCCCTATCAAACGAAAAAGCCAGCGCATTTCCCTCCACCTTTCTAGCAAATAAAGACTATTTTACTAAAACAAGCTGAAAGAAAGCTAAATACTGACTTTTTTATCTTATCGTCCTACTATTTTTTTGAGTAATTGAATAGCTTTGTATTTTAAAGGCGATGGATGATAACGGAAAGTACCTGCTTTGCGTACAATATAGCCATTAAAGTTCTGTTTAAAACGCAAAACACCATCACTTCCATCAAAAATCCCTTGAATACCTAGGAAGTTGTATTTAGGTATTCCACGTTTTATACTTTCCAACATAACATATTTTTGAAGCAGTGCAGGGGCATAGAACTTATTAAACTCAGTGTAGGAACCACTAAAGAGGTAAGTCGTTTCCTGAGGCATATAAACAAATAAACTCCCAGCTAAAACAATATCTTCCTCTCCATATTTTTCAATCAAGTCTCGCGCTTCTGCTTTTCGAACTTCAAACGTTTCAAATTGACTAGAATATTCTCTCAGTTGATTTTGTTTTTTCTCAGAATGAGGATTTTTACTCAAATCAAGTCGCAACTTATCCAAGATTTCTTCTAGTTTACTTTGTTCACCTTGCAATTTGCTCATATAGTCCGAAAAATTTAAGTTTGCTATGAGAAACTCCGCTTGTTCTCCAAAAGCATCATAAAAATGCTCATAGTATTCTAAACTTTTATCACTATATTCTCTGCGCTCAGAGGTTTCTTTTGTGATATTCTTAAAAATCGATAGTTCTTCACGTTTTAACTTTTTCAACCGAATGCCAAAGGTTTCAGCCTTTTTCACCAAGGGTTTACCCTTTTTACTAAAACTTTTAAGCAAATTCTTTTCAGTTAATTCAGTCAAATCTTTATAGTATAACCAATCTGGTTCTCCACCTGGATACCCTGTCGTCAATCCATCAAATTGATAACCTAAATCAGTCAAACCTTGAATCATACTTTTTTTCTCAGCATCTATTGGATTACCTTGGCTATCAAAAGTTTGGTAAGTTTCATAAGGTTTTACAAGCAACTCTAATACACCATTTTGCTTGGCATATTCTTTTAACTCCGCATAAAAAACTGGAAGGGCATCTTGTTGGGTATAAATCGGCCCCGAATTGAGCTCCATATGCAGACCACCCAGCATGGGCAAGCTATAAACCAGAGCTGCAACTTGAATTTCTCCTTCTTGTTTCAAAGCAAGATAAACAATTCGAGCCCCTCTTTTTTCTAGCAAATCCCCCATCTGGACCGATTGCATAAAGGAACGAGAAGAAACCTGATCAGAATAAGTACGAAACTCTTCTTTGGTGAGTGTAGTTAGTGCCATATACTTACTTTCTATGTTTTTTTCTTAATGTTTTACGGAAATCAAGAGCAAGTCTTAACAGAGGATAGAGAGGATGGGTAGGCATTGTAAATTCACCCAAGTATTCTTCAATCGTTGGATTAAATTTTTCTTTAAAATGATAAAGGCCACCATTGAGAGAGTTTTCAACACCACCTAAATTTTGCCAGACCATACCTCGTTCAAAGGCATAGCGAGCCGTTTCATACCAAGTTAAAATTGGTGCATTGTAACGTTTAAAATCATCATCCATTCCAGCGTATAGATTGACAGAAGTTTGTCCGAATTCTAAAGTCAAGGTAGCCGCTAAGGGAACTCTTGCTTGACCTGCATCCATATATTCCTGCAGGAAAGTCAATTCCTCTAACAAACGTTCTTTTTCCTTCTTCTGCGCTTCTACTTTTGAAGTGCGAGTCGACTCAGTAAAGGTCTCTTCCAAGGCTCTATTTTTCGCTAACTGTTCTTCTAATTCTTGCGAACGTTTAGAGACATCCAAGGTGGCCAAGGTGATATAGGCCTTGTCCTTAAAATTATCTAATAACTTTTTATAATAGGCTTCATTCCTCAAATGAATCTCTTTCCGCTTCTCGGTTTTTTTCATCAAAAAGGAAAAAGACTCCAATAATTCAGTTCCACCAAATTGAATCTCTACCCCCTTATTCCGTGCTGTTCGAATAGCCTGTTTTGTTGACTTGGAAAGTTTATCTTCTTCAAAATTTTCCTTGTATATTTTCGCCTGAATACGAGGCTGAATAGTATCATCCATCTCGGCTGTCTGCCCAGACCATTTCACTCCTAGTTGCCCTAAAGTCTCAACAAGAGCAAGATTTTCAGGATATTCTGTTTTATCTTGATTAACCAAATGTTGAGATAGACAAATACTTGGGTCAAAAGTCACAAAAACCGCTCTCTTACTGCGAGCATAAGACTTAATAGACTGTAGGACAAACTTTAAAACTTCTGTATCTCTGTAATCCAAAATGGGACCTCTTGGAATATAAAACATTTTATACCCCAAAGGCAGAGACTTTATGAGAATACTAGCCACAGCCAGTAATTTTTCCCCTTCATAAACCCCAAGTCTCTCATGATTCCAATCAGATTTCACTTTTTCCCAAGCACTACTTTGTAATACATTGGCTAATTCATGCTCTTTGACAAACTGATCATATTCTAATGTGGGAATGCCAATTTGATAACGGTACATTTCCTACCCTCTCCTCCAGTATTTTATTACTATTCTACTACTTTCGTTTGAAAAGTCTAGTGAAAACATATTTTATTTTAGTCCTACTACCCTACGCTAAAGTTCAAACTAAGTTAGTCTCTCTTCTAATTTGAAATCAATTGGCAGAGTTGCTAGAAACCGTTCCAATTGTTTTTCCCAGTAATACCACTCGTGAGTTCCAGCGCTATGGCTATAGGTCACATCAAAACCTAGTTTTTTGAGATTTTTCACTGCGAGATTATTAGCTTCGTACAAGAAATCCTGCTCGCCACACCAAGCCCAAAGTTTGGTCTTTTTATCCGATTTTTTAGCCAAACTTTCAAGAGAATAAGGACTAGTTGTCCAGTCTTTAATCTCTCCAAAAACACCTCTCCAATAAGCTGGTGTTCCCAAATCTTGGCTTTCAGGAGAAAAATCTTGAAAACTAAGGGCACCTGAAAAACTAGCTGCATGAGAAAAATGATTTGTAGCAAGAGCCAATTTGAAACAGCCGTAGCCTCCCATGGAGAGACCAGCGATAAAGGTCTTTTCACGCTTACTGGTCATGTTAGGGAAGAAGCGTTTCAGAACCTGTGGCAATTCCTCTGCTAGAGCTGTGTAATAGTCAAAACCATATTGGGTATCGGTATACCAACCGTTGCTGGTATTGGGCATGACGACGATGAGATTAGTGCCTCGAAGCAAGCGTTCTACATTGGTCCGCTTGAGCCAGCTATTATGGTTGCCAGACATCCCGTGCAAGAGGTACAAGACGGGAATATCTTTACACTCTGGTTCTTCCACTCGATTGGCATCGGGGTAGAGGACATTCACACCCCACTCCATATCCAATACTTGTGAGTAATACTCGATTTTCATTACTGCCATAATTTTTTCCTCTATTTTTCTATAAGAGAAAGCCAAAACTCGGCTTTCTCTCTGTTTATTTCAAAGATTATTTTGCTTCCATGACCACTGGTAAAATAGCTGGACGACGCTTAGTTTGGTCAAAGAGATACTTGGTCAGATTATCACGAACCTTCCCTTTGAGATCTGCCCAGTCAAAGTCATCTCCTTGAAGATAGTCTTCTACCGTTTGGTTAATCAATTCTGAACTTTCACGGAGAATATCGCGACTCTTCTTGAGATAAACAAATCCGCGCGTATGAACACGAGCCTTGGCCACAATTTTCTTCTCACGACGGTTAACGGTGATTGCGACGATGAAAATACCATCCTCTGACAAGACCTTACGGTCACGAAGAACCACATTTCCAACATCACCGATGGCATTTCCGTCAATCAAGACATCCCCTGCCGAAACCGCTCCAGCTGGGACAAAGTCTCCATTCTCATAAGCCATGCTGGTTCCCTTTTTAGGGATGAAAATGCGTTCTGGCAACATACCAACTGCCATGGCAGCCTTAGCATGGGCATCCAACTCACGGTATTCCCCTTGAATTGGGAAGAGATACTTGGGTTGCAAGAGATTGATCATCAACTGCAAATCACGCGCATTTCCATGACCTGACACACGCAAGCTTTGAGTGATCAGTTTGACAACACCGCCAGCTTGGTAAATCATATTTTCCACACGCGCCATGACCGCCTCTTTGGCGATAGACGGAGTGGTTACGATATAGACCAAATCACCGTCCTTGATTTCCACATAACGGTGACGACCAATTGACATCTTGCGAAGACCGTTGATTGGCTCACCCATACGACCTGTCTCAAGGATAATCAACTCATGGTCTTCAAAGCGAGACATATCTTTTGGTTTAATCAAAAGACTCTCGTTGGCTAGAGACAATTTCTTGAGACGAATAGCAGTGCGGACGATATTTTCAATATCAAATCCTGTCAAAACCACACGACGACCTGTTGCATCCGCAGCGTCAAACACCTGCTGGATACGAGAGAGGTTGCTGGCTACAGCCGCAACGATAATACGCCCCTCCCAGTCTGCAATAGTTTGGGTAATTTCATCCCCAACTTCACTTTCACTAGCCACTTGGATATTGCTATCTGCATTGGCTGAATCGCTAAGAAGAGCTAGAACTCCATCACGACCGATTTCTGCCAAACGAGCGAAGTCTGTCGCGTAAGATTCACTAGCTGTCTGGTCAAATTTGAAGTCACCTGTATAAACGATGCTACCTTCAGCTGTCTTCAAGACAACACCCAAACTTTCTGGGATAGAGTGGGTCGTACGGAAGAAGGACACCACAGTTCCTCCAAAATCTATCTCCGTATCCTCATCGATGACATGAAAATCATTGAATTTCTTAACTGTGTCATTTCCTTTGACAAAGAGTTTGGCCAACTCAATGGTCAGCTCAGACCCAAATACAGGTACCTTGGCTTCAGCCAAGAGATAAGGCAGAGCACCAATGGCATCCGCATGACCGTGAGTCAAGAAGACCCCAGCGATACGGTCGCTATTTTCAAAAAGGTAGTCCATATTGGGAATGACCACATCCACCCCTAGTTGTTCATTTTCAGGATATTTTAGACCTGCATCCAAAACGAAAATAGACCCATCGATTTCAGCGATATACATATTTTTCCCATTTTCACGCACACCACCAAGTGTTGTTAAACTGATATTACTCATTTTTCCTCCGAAAGCTTTGTTTATCTTGATTATAGGGTTGCTTACCCTCTTATTCTAAAAGCACTATTACTTTTATACTCTTCGAAAATCAGATTCAAACCACGTCAGCTTCGCCTTGCCATAGGTGTATGGTTACTGACTTCGTCAGTTTTATCCACAACCTCAAAGCAGTGCTTTGAGCAACCTGCAACTAGCTTCCTAGTTTGCTCTCTGATTTTCATTGAGTATTAGCCGAATCTTTTCCTACCATTATACCATTTTTTTGATGATTTTCAAAATGAAGATTTGTTTTCAAAAAAGAGCTGGTTGCCCAACTCTTTCCTACGTCTACTCTTTTTCCATTAAAAAGTCATAAATTTCTTGCACAGTACCCAGCGCCATCATTTCTTGGTCTTTGACGGTTTGTTTGAGATTTTGGTAAATCTGACTTTCTCCGATTTCCCGCTTTGGTGCCTCTTTATTCACTGTCATGACCCCATCTTTGATGGTCACAAAGCCTAGCTCTTCAAATACTTGAATCATCTTAACCAGCAAAATTTGTTGGATATTGAGATAACCCGCCAAATCTTTCAGCTTGTAGCGAATATCAAACTCTGGGAACTGGTAGATGGTCTTGTACAATTTGGCAAACTGTTCTCTAGTCCCATAGCCTGTCAGATAGTAGGCCTTGTCAATATCATTTTTGAAATAGATCGCAGAGAAATTCTGTTCCTGAAAAATGGTCTTCAGCTGAGTAATATCCTCAGGAATGGTTTTTACAACAACAGCTTCACTATCTACTAAATCTGGTAGTTCTCCAGCAAAATCCAAGACTGGAACTCCCTCTGGCAAGACTGCATTCTTCCCACGGATGTTAAAAAGTTGAACACCCTCCACACGCGCATCCACCATCATCAACTGCAGGGCAGTTTGGCCATTCCATTGGTTGACAGACAATTTGACTGCCAGCTCTAGATTCTTGGTTTGAGAAAACTCTGTCGCCCATCTGCCTTGGCTAAAGGCCACCACTTCAAAACTAGCCTCACCCTTGGAAATTTTCAGCTTGAGATGGGCATTGCCTGCCCCCATAGTACGGGCACTTTCGACCTGAAAATCCTTGATATAAAAGACAGGTTTCTGATTATCCATTCCAAAAGGTGCCAAACGTTCAAAACTTTTGACCGTTTCCAAGCTAAGTGTCTCCAAATCCAGTTCTTCATCTAGGTTTAACCTATTCTTGCCACCAGCATCTGCGCCTTTTTCACGGACATAGTCTTCCAAGACTTGAGATAAATCTGAGAGTTTCTCAACTTCCAGCGTCATGCCAGCTGCACTAGCATGGCCACCAAAGGCGATAAAAAGATCTCGATGAGGATCCAGAGCCTCAAAAATATCGACCGCTTCCACACTACGAGCACTACCCTTGGCACGACCGTCTTCTATATTAAGAACGATGACTGTCTGCCCTAGTTCTTCCAGCAAACGACCAGCCACGATTCCTAGAACCCCAGGATTCCAACCTTCCTTGGCCAAGACTTGAACCTTCTTCTCAGGGTCCACCATGGTCTTAGATTCTTCATAGATAGACTGGACGATTTCCTTGCGCTCTTCGTTTTTCTGATGAATCATAAGGGCAATCTCATGCGCTTCCTCATCGTCAAACCCAGTCAGCAAATCAATGGCGGGATTGGGATCGTCCAAGCGCCCCAAGGCATTTAAACGAGGAGCAATCTGGAAGCCAACCGTTTCTTCTGTCACTTCATTAGCAGCAATCCCAGCCATATCCAGCATTTCTTGCAGGCCGATGCGCTGGGTATGACCTAACATTTCCAGACCATATTGAACCAAGATACGGTTTTCATCCGTCAAACTCACCATATCAGCAATTGTGCCAATAGCGACCAAATCAAGCAATTCCACTTGTACTTCTTCTAACAGGGCACAAGCCAGCTTGAAAGCAACTCCACAACCCGCCAAATATTTGAAAGGATAGTTCGCATCTGGATGTTCAGGATGGACAATAGCATAGGCATCGGGCAGAGTTTCAGGCATGGAATGGTGGTCAGTCACAATGACATCTACTCCCATAGACTGGGCCAATTCAATAGCCTCATGACCAGCAACCCCATTGTCCACCGTCACAATCAAGGAAATTCCTTCTTGCTCGATAAAGTATTTATAGACACTTGTATTAGGTCCATAGCCATCAGTAAAACGATTGGGTAGGTAAACACGGCACTCGGCGCCAAGCTGTTCCAAACTTTCCTTAACAATAGAGGCCGAAGTCATTCCATCCGCATCGTAATCTCCATAAATGAGGATATTTTCCCCTTCTTCAATGGCCTGACGAATCCGTTCCACTGCCTTGTCCATATCATGGAGCAGATAAGGGTCATGCAAGTCCTCCAAGGAAGGTTCTAAAAACTTCTTCAGACTTTCTTGGTCCTGAATCCCTCTTTCAAATAATAGCCGAGCCACCTCAGGACCCAGTCCAGCCTTCTTGGCTATCTTTGTAAAATCCGCATCTTCTACCTGCGGGGCAAACTGCCATTCATAAGTAGGTGTTATCAAAAAGACATCCACTCTTTCTAAGAATTCTATTGCTTCATTATAACATGATTTAGGCTTTTTCTCTATCCAGATTGCTTTTTTATAAAATTTTAATGAATTTTTTCAGATATGATTTGACAAGGTAATTCTTTTGGTGTAGAATCGTGTTATAAAATCTAACACAAAGGAGATTCCTTATGGCTTTAGTAAAATTTGAACACGTCGAAAAATATTATGGAGACTATCACGCACTCCGTGACATCAATCTCCGTTTTGAAAAAGGACAAGTCGTTGTCCTCCTAGGCCCTTCTGGTTCTGGAAAATCAACTCTTATCCGCACCATCAATGGTTTGGAGGCTGTAGACAAAGGAAGTCTTCTAGTAAATGGTCACCAAGTTGCTGGTGCCAGCCAGAAAGATTTGGTGCCCCTTCGCAAGGAAGTAGGCATGGTTTTCCAACATTTCAACCTCTATCCGCATAAAACAGTGTTAGAAAACGTAACACTCGCACCCATAAAAGTTCTAGGAATTGATAAAAAAGAAGCTGAAAAAATAGCCCAAAAATATCTGGAATTTGTAAATATGTGGGACAAGAAAGATTCTTATCCAGCCATGCTTTCTGGTGGACAAAAGCAACGGATTGCCATCGCACGTGGACTCGCTATGCATCCTGAACTCCTCCTCTTTGATGAACCAACATCTGCCCTTGACCCTGAAACCATCGGTGATGTTCTGGCAGTTATGCAAAAATTGGCCCACGATGGTATGAATATGATTGTCGTCACCCATGAAATGGGCTTTGCCCGTGAAGTTGCCGACCGCATCATCTTTATGGCTGACGGAGAAGTTTTGGTGGATACGACAGATGTTGATGACTTTTTCGACAATCCAAGCGAACCTCGTGCCCAACAATTCCTCAGTAAAATCATCAACCACGAAAGTGACAAAGTCAAATAAGGAGGCGCCTATGAAAAAGAAATTCTTTTTATCCGCATTATTGATTAGCCTTTTCGGCCTTGCTGCTGCAAAACCAGTCCAGGCTGATACCAGCGTCGCAGATATTCAAAAAAGAGGCGAACTGGTTGTCGGTGTCAAACAAGATGTTCCCAATTTTGGCTACAAAGATCCCAAGACAGGGACCTATTCTGGTATCGAAACTGACCTGGCCAAGATGGTAGCTGATGAGCTCAAGGTCAAGGTTCGCTATGTACCTGTTACAGCGCAAACTCGTGGACCCCTTCTAGACAATGAACAGGTCGATATGGATATCGCGACCTTTACCATCACAGACGAACGCAAAAAACTCTACAACTTCACCAGCCCCTACTACACGGATGCTTCTGGCTTTTTGGTCAATAAGTCTGCCAAAATCAAAAGCATTGAGGACCTAAACGGAAAAACCATCGGAGTCGCCCAAGGTTCCATCACCCAACGCCTGATTACTGAACTGGGTAAAAAGAAAGGCTTGACCTTTAAATTCGTCGAACTTGGTTCCTACCCAGAATTGATTACTTCCCTACATGCTCACCGTATTGATGCCTTTTCCGTTGACCGCTCGATTCTGTCTGGCTACATCAGCAAACGCACAGTACTACTAGATGATAGTTTCAAGCCATCTGACTACGGTATCGTTACCAAGAAATCAAATACCGAGCTCAACGACTATCTTGATAACTTGGTTACTAAATGGAGCAAGGATGGTAGTTTGCAGAAACTTTATGACCGTTACAAACTCAAACCATCTAGCCATACCGCAGATTAAGGAGGACACCCCATGACAGATTTATCATCTTGGACAGCCTATTTTCAGGATTTTGGACAATTTTTCAATGGTTTCCTCTTCACCCTTGCCCTAGCAATCGGATCTTTTATCCTAGCCATGGTTTTGGGCATCTTCTTTGGAGCCATGTCAACCAGCAAGCGTCCAATATTGAGAATTTTAGCTCGCATCTTTGTCGAATTTTACCAAAATACTCCCCTCTTGGTGCAGTTTGTTATCGTTTTTTATGGCCTACCTCTTATCAGTGACCATATCATCATGATTCCAATTTATTGGACAGCCGTTCTCTGCGTGGGTCTCTATCACGGCGCCTATATCGCTGAGGTTATTCGCTCAGGTATTCAGTCTATTCCTAGCGGTCAGATGGAGGCCGCCTTGTCGCAAGGTTTTACCTATATCAGCGCCATGCGCTTGATTATCTTGCCTCAGGCCTTCCGTATCATTCTCCCACCTTTGACCAATCAAATCGTCAACCTCATCAAGAATACCTCGACAGTTGCTATCATCTCTGGAGTGGACTTGATGTTTGTGACCAAGTCTTGGTCAGCCCTCAACGGAAATTACATCCCAGCCTTTCTAGGTGCTGCCCTTCTCTACTTTTCTCTATGCTTCCCTGTTGCCCAGTTTGGTCGCAAGATGGAGCAAGCCAACAAAAAAGCCTATTCACTTTAGGAGGTTACTATGGAATCCATTTTAGAAGTTTTGACCCCAGATAACCTAGTCTTTATCTTTAAAGGATTTGGCTTGACCCTCTACATTTCTCTAATTGCCATCGTCCTCTCTACCCTTATCGGTACGGTGCTAGCTGTCATGAGAAATGGAAAAAATCCTGTCTTGCGCATTATTTCCAGCATTTATATCGAGTTTGTGCGTAACGTTCCCAACCTCCTCTGGATTTTTACTATCTTTTTGGTTTTCAAGATGAAGTCCACTCCAGCAGGAATCACCGCCTTTACTCTCTTTACCTCAGCAGCCCTAGCTGAGATTATCCGAGGTGGCCTCAATGCCGTAGACAAGGGGCAATACGAAGCAGGAATGTCACAAGGATTCACCTCAGTCCAAATCCTCTACCACATCATTCTCCCACAAGCCATTCGTAAAATGCTGCCAGCCATCATTTCTCAGTTTGTAACCGTAATTAAGGATACCAGTCTCCTCTACTCTGTTATCGCCCTACAAGAACTCTTTGGAGCTAGCCAAATTCTCATGGGACGTTATTTCGAACCAGAGCAGGTCTTCAGTCTGTATATCCTGATTGCCCTCATCTACTTCAGCTTTAACCTAGCCATTTCTAGCCTGTCTCATATGCTAGCAAAACGTTGGCAACAAGCTGCAGAATAAAAAAACAGCTCTCCAGTTCAATTGGAGAGTTTTTTTGATGAGAGTAAACATTTATAGACCCCAATTTGACACCATACTTTTTCTATGATAAAATGTAACAAATTCGTTTACAACAAATTAAATCTAAATGAAATGGAATTTTCTATGAAATCAATCAAAGGACTACTCTTTATCATAGCTAGTTTTATCTTGACTATGTTGACTTGGATGAACACTTCTCCCCAATTCATGATTCCAGGACTAGCTTTAACAAGCTTATCTCTGACCTTTATCCTCGCCACTCGTCTCCCGCTACTAGAAAACTGGTTTCACGGTTTGGAGAAGGTCTACACTATCCACAAATTCATAGCCTTTCTCTCCATCGTTCTACTAATCTTTCATAACTTTAGTATGGGCGGTTTGTGGGGCTCTCGATTAGCTGCTCAGTTTGGCAATCTTGCAATCTATATCTTTATCAGCATCATCCTTGTCGCCTATTTAGGCAAATACATCCAATACGAAGCTTGGAGATGGATTCACCGTCTGGTTTACCTAGCTTATATTTTCGGACTCTTTCACGTCTACATGATGATGGGCAATCGTCTTCTCACATTTAATCTTCTAAGTTTTCTTGTTGGTTGCTATGCCCTTTTAGGATTACTGGCTGGTTTTTATATCATCTTCCTTTATCAAAAGATTGGCTTCCTCTATCTAGGGAAAATTACCAATCTCAAACGCTTAAACCACGATACTAGAGAAATTCAAATCCATCTTAGCAGACCTTTCAACTATCAATCAGGACAATTTGCCTTTCTAAAGATTTTCCAAGAGGGCTTTGAAAGTGCTCCGCATCCCTTTTCTATCTCAGGAGGTCATGGTCAAACTCTCTACTTTACTGTTAAAAATTCAGGCGACCATACCAAGAATATCTATGATAATCTTCAAGTCGGCAGCAAAGTAAGCGTAGATAGAGCTTACGGGCACATGATTATAGAAGAAGGACGAGAAAATCAAGTTTGGATTGCTGGAGGCATTGGGATTACCCCCTTCATCTCTTACATCCGTGAACATCCTATTTTAGATAAACAGGTTCACTTCTACTATAGCTTCCGTGGAGAGGAAAATGCAGTCTACCTTGATTTGCTCCATGACTATGCTCAGAAAAATCCTAATTTTGAACTCCATCTAGTAGACAGTAGGAAAGACGGCTATCTTAATTTTGACCAAGAAAAAGTGCCCGATCATGCAAGCGTCTATATGTGTGGTCCTGTTTCTATGATGAAGTCACTTGCCAAACAGATTAAGAAACAAAATCCAAAAACAGAGCTTATTTACGAAAGATTCAAGTTCAAATAACTACTCATACTCTCCTGGAATTTCCCAGGAGTTTTTTCTACACAACCGCAAAAAACACTGCCAGATTTCTAGCAGTGCTTTGAATTTTATTTATTTTAATAGATTGTTTTTTCAGTTTCTACATCAAAGAAGTGTGCTTTGTTCAAGTCAAATCCAAGTTCAACTGTTGCACCTGTTTGCAAGTAATCACGAGCATCAACTTTAGCAACAAATTCGTCTTTACCAACTTGGCAGTATAGGTGAGATTCTGAACCAAGCAGTTCTGATACAGAGATAGTCGCTTTTACAACACAGTCTGGGAATGTTTCAAGGAAAGCAGGTTCTGCATTCACGTCTTCTGGACGGATACCGAAGATCAATTCTTTACCTTCGTAGCCTTTTTCACGAAGAACTTTCAATGCACCTTCTGGCACTTTCAAACGGAAACCATCAGAAATAATTTCGCTACCAACTAATTTCACGTTGATGAAGTTCATAGCTGGGCTTCCGATGAATCCTGCTACGAATTTGTTCACTGGGTTTTTGTAAACTTCTTGAGGAGTACCAATTTGTTCTACACGTCCGATAGTACCTGTACCAGCAGGGTTCTTAGTTGCTGACATGATAACGATACGATCCGCAAGTGTCATCGCTTCTGTTTGGTCGTGAGTTACGTAGATAGTTGTAGCTCCGATACGACGGTGGATTTTCGCAATCTCAGCACGCATTGATACACGAAGTTTAGCATCCAAGTTTGACAAAGGTTCGTCCATCAAGAATACTTTTGCATCACGGACGATCGCACGACCCATGGCAACACGTTGACGTTGACCACCTGAAAGGTCAGCTGGTTTACGTTCCAAAAATTCTTTCAATCCAAGAATTTCAGCTGCTTCTTGCACACGTTTGTCGATGTCTTCTTTGCTGTATTTACGCAATTTCAAACCGAAAGCCATGTTGTCATAAACAGTCATGTGTGGGTAAAGAGCGTAGTTTTGGAATACCATGGCGATGTCGCGGTCTTTTGGAGCTACGTCGTTGACAACCACGCCATCGATAGATGCAGTTCCTTCTGTGATGTCTTCAAGACCAGCAATCATACGGAGAGTTGTTGATTTACCACATCCTGAAGGACCTACGAAAACGATGAACTCTTTGTCTTTGATGTTCAAGTTGAAATCTTCAACTGAATAGTGTTCGCTGTTTGGATATTTTTTGTAAATATTTTTAAGATTTAATTCTACCATGAGGTGAACTCCTTTTGTCTTTTGATAATTACATTATAGATGAAAACGCTTTACATTTCTATGGCAAGGTGACCAAAAAAACAAAAAAGTTCTGTGCAACTTGCACAAAACTTTAGAGAAGATCTGGTAAAATCAATTGATAACACAGAGTCAGGTCGGTCAACTCCTTCAACTGTAGGCCTGTCAATTCTTCCCATTTATCAATTTTGTATTGGAGAGAATTGCGGTGCAGATAGAGTTGCTGGGCTGTTTTTGTTAGGACAGCACTATTTTCCCAAAGAGAGAGAATGATTTCCTGAATCTGATCTTGATCCAAAATCATCTGGTGTAGACATTCCTTGATTGGCTTCAAGTCCACGAGTCTTTCTCCCATACTCCAAAGATAGAGCTGAGAAAAAGTATGAACACCTTGGTGACCCTGACGCCACCAAGTCTTGAACAAATCCCGCTCCGCTTTGATTAAGTCTGATAAGGCATGATGTCCTGTCTGAGACCAAACCTGTCCTAACATGATAGATAGACGCAGCCCAAAATCATACTCAACCGCTTCAATCGTATCACTTAAAATAGCTCGTACAGAAGTGTATTTATCTTGTTGAAGCACGAAAACATAATCCTGAGCTCCGACCTGAAGCACCGTCTGACAATTCGGAAAAAGAGTCCGCATCATGTCCAGCCAAGAGGCCAGATTTTCCTGTTGAAAATAGGAAAGATGGCAATAAACCACCTGAATCTTTTTAAAAGTTTGCGGTGCCTGACCCTTCCCCTCAATCAAATAGGGATACCAAGGATTGAGCGAACGAGCCTGCTCCTGCTGGGTCAAAAGGGCAACCAACTGCTTTTCACGCTCACTGAGACCAGCTTCCTCCAGCAAAATCCACTGCTGAGAAGCTAAAGGGAGAGTGATATAACCCTCTTTCTCTACTGGTTGGTCTGAAATTTGAGCCTCAGGAAACCAGTCTTGTAATTCTTTTGCAATCATGTCCTAGACCTCCACTTTTTGGATGCACCAAGAAATCAAGCTCTCAAGACGTTCCAGATTTTCAGTCATATGGAGATAGCCCATCACGGCTTCAAAACCTGTGGACATGCGATAAGTCACCACATCGGCATTTTTAGCTTTGGTATGGCTATTGGTATTGCGGCCACGTTTGTAGATTTCCTCTTCTTTTTCCGTTAGGACTTGCTCCTCTAACATCAGTGAAATCAAACGTGCCTGAGCTTTGGCTGAGACATACTTGGTCGCTTCTTGATGGAGTTTATTGGGTTTGGTCATGCCTTTGAGGATGAGGTGGCGGCGAATATACATAGAATACACCGCGTCCCCCTCAAAAGCTAACGCAATCCCGTTAATGAGATTGACATCAATCACGTGTCCACCTCACTCCATCCTTGGTGTCAAGGAGCTTAATCCCTTGAGCAGCCAATTGGTCACGGATCTGGTCCGCTGTCGCAAAGTCACGATTAGCACGCGCTTCTTGACGTTTTTGGATCAAGTCTTCAATCTCTGCATCCAAAACTTCCTCAATAAAGACAATTCCAAAGACCTCTAACATAGCCGCAAGAGCTTCCTTAACACTTGCATCATAGTTACCTGAGTTAATCCATTTGGCCATTTCAAAGACTACTGTAATACCATTAGCAGAGTTGAAATCCTCATCCATAACCGCTACAAACTTGTCTTTAAAAGCCTGTAACTCTTGAGCATCTACAGTTCCTGAAAATGGTTGCTCGTAAGTATTCTTCAGATACTTGAGATTGGTCTCTGCATCACGCACTGCCTTTTCCGTAAAGTTGATAGGCTTGCGATAATGTTGAGTCGCAAAAAAGAATCGAAGTACCTGTCCGTCAAGAGTTTTAAGGGCATCGTGTACGGTAATAAAGTTGCCCAAGGACTTGGACATCTTAACATTGTCGATATTGACAAAGCCATTATGCATCCAATAGTTGGCAAAGGTCTTGCCTGTTTTTGCTTCTGACTGGGCAATTTCATTGGTATGGTGAGGAAACTCTAGGTCAGCTCCACCACCGTGAATATCAATGGTGTCGCCCAAAATCTCTGTCGACATGACTGAACACTCGATGTGCCAGCCCGGACGACCAGGTCCCCAAGGACTATCCCAAGAAATCTCGCCTGGCTTGGCAGCTTTCCAGAGGGCAAAGTCTACAGGATTTTCCTTGCGAGCTGTTTCTTCATCGGTACGACCTGAAGCACCCAGCTCCAAGTCTTCCAAGGTTTTATTAGCCAATTTGGCATAGTTGTGAGATTTTTCCACACGGAAATAGACATCTCCTTGACTCTCGTAGGCAAAGCCTTTTTCAATCAAGTCTTCCACAAAGCGGATGATGTCATCCATAAACTCCACCACACGCGGATGGCGAGTCGCAGATTTGACGCCCAAAGCCGTCACATCCTCACGAAAGGCAACGATGTACTTGTCCGCAACCTCCTGAGGCGTGATGCCTTCTTCCCTAGCACGATTGATAATCTTATCATCCACATCTGTAAAATTGGAAATATAGGCAACCTCGTAACCACGATACTCAAAATAACGACGAATGGTATCAAAAGCCACCGTTGAACGAGCATTTCCCACGTGGATATAGTTGTACACCGTTGGCCCACAAACATACATCTTTACCTTGCCGTCCTCAATCGGGACAAATTCTCGCAAATCACGAGACATGGTGTCATAGATTTTAATCATAAAATAATAGTCAGGAAAGCCAAAATCCGAGAACAGTTAGTTTCATCACTAAGAGTTCAATTGAATTTCAGTCCGAATATCTCTACACTTCGGAATCCCTTGCTCCTTTCTCATTCAGATAAACCACCTGAGTCTGTTTGACAAAGCCAATTTTTTCATACAAACGTTTGGCACCTACATTGCTATCTTCCACTGCAATCTGAAATTCCTTATCATTTTGCTCAATTAGTTGGTTGACAAGTGATTTTGCTAAGTAGCTCCCATAGCCTTTCCCACGTTCAGGTTCTGATATTGCTAAACCGTAGAAGTAATTCGTATCGCTCGATAAATCAACCGTGCAAGTTCCAATAACCTGACCGTCTTTTAATAAAATATATAAGCGACTTTCTGGATCCTTCAGAGCTTCAGCGACATATCTATCCACAATCTCTCTAGATTCATGCTCTTCTGAGAATGCCTGAAATTTTAACTGACTGATTTGATCCTGATACGAACTATCTGCTAACAAAACTTCAAGATTGGAAAGCTTTGCTAACGGATAAGGTCTTCTATCCTTACCTAACCAAGTTTCTGTCTCTTCATCCTCGACCAATCCCCAGTTGCTGACAAAATCAGGATGACGTTCTAGAAAAATACGTTCTGTCTGAAAAGTAACTGAACGAATAGGAAAAGAAGCCGTTTCTTTCTCAAAACTAGTAAACAACGCACGCGCAATTCCCTGACAGCGACGATCTGGATGAACCAGTATCGTCACCTCTACATCTTGATCATCTGCATAGACAGTTAATAAACCAACAAGTTCGCCTTTTTCATAATAAAGGAAAAAGGCGGGCATGTTTGGGTCAAAATTAAGCATGTTAGAGAGATAGGGATCACGATAGGTACCGTCATAGTTTTGGCAACAGTTAATTAGTTTTTTCGCCTCAGATAGCTCCTCTTGGCTTAACTTGTTTCTTGCTTGAATCATATAGGTACCCTCTACAACCCCGACGATCTGTGACTGGCTTCTTTAGCCTGCTCGAGTTTATTGACGTAGTACTCTCGTTTTTCTTCGACTTCGTGAATGACCGGCTCATCCTTTTTACCATGTACACGGACAATCTTGGCCGGAATACCGACAACCGTCACATCACTAGGCACGTCTGCCACGACAACTGCTGCTGCACCGACTTTGGCATTTTCACCGATTTCAACGGGTCCAATGACTTGAGCATGAGCGGATATTAAAGCTCCTTTTCGAACGGTTGGATGGCGTTTGCCAACATCCTTACCAGTCCCACCAAGAGTCACTCCATGATAAAGAAGAACGCCTTTTTCAACAATCGCTGTTTCTCCGATAACCAGGCCTGAACCATGGTCAATAAAGACTCCAGAGTCGATTTGAGCACCCGGATGAATCTCAATCTGAGT
This sequence comes from Streptococcus sp. k-402, assembly GCF_013277515.1. GTDB lineage: Bacteria > Bacillota > Bacilli > Lactobacillales > Streptococcaceae > Streptococcus. The sequence goes on from NZ_VMNB01000007.1 coordinate 31,306, forward strand.
CCAAAAGCGCCAAAACTGACTGTGCATACGAGCCAAGAGTTTGAAGCCATGCTTCCAGAGAAAATGCGAAAGACGGTGGGCCGCCAAGGCCTTGACACCTGGATAAGTCAGCAAAACCTCCAAAGTGGTGCGGGCCGCTGGATCATTTTCTTTTACGATATCAATGGTTTCGCGCCACCATCCCATACACTTCTCCTTTTCTTATTCTGAATCTTTTGGTGTTCCTGTAAATTCTTTCTTAGGTTTGTGGTCCTTGTGATGACGTGGGCGGTGAGGACGCTCTGATTTTTCACCTTTTTCATCACGTTCAGGTTTTGGAGGACGAGGAAGAAGGGCTTTCATAGAAGCATCCACACGTCCTTTTTCATCAATCTTGATAACCTTAACATCAACTTCATCCCCGATTGCTACCAAGTCTTCGACATTATTGGTACGCGTCCAAGCCATCTCAGAGATATGAACAAGGGCATCTGTCTTATCAAAAAGGTTGACAAAGGCACCAAATTTCTCGATACGAACGACTTTAGCACGGTAAACTTCATCCACTTTGGCTTCACGGACCAAACCAGCAATAATTTCTTTAGCACGGTTAATGGCATCTTGGTCGCTAGAGTAGATAGACACATTTCCTTCTTCGTCGATATCAATCTTAACGCCTGTTTCAGCGATAATCTTATCGATGGTTTCTCCCCCCTTACCGATGACAATCTTAATCTTGTCCACATCAATCTTAATAGTATCAATTTTCGGTGCAGTTGGAGCCAATTCTGGACGAACTTCTGGAATGGTTGCTTCAATCACATCAAGGATTTCAAAACGGGCTTTCTTGGCTTGAGCAAGGGCCTCAGTCAAGATTTCTGCAGTAATCCCTTGAATCTTGATATCCATTTGAAGGGCTGTAATCCCGTCACGAGTACCCGCAACCTTGAAGTCCATGTCTCCAAAGTGGTCTTCCAAACCTTGGATATCTGTCAAGACTGTATAGTTGTTGCCATCTGAGATGAGACCCATGGCAATACCAGCTACTGGCGCCTTGATTGGCACACCACCAGCCATAAGGGCAAGAGTTCCCGCACAGATAGAAGCTTGAGATGAAGAACCGTTTGATTCCAAAACTTCTGCTACTAGACGGATAGCGTATGGGAATTCTTCCAAGCTTGGCAAGACTTGAGCAAGGGCACGCTCTCCAAGAGCACCGTGACCGATTTCACGACGACCAGGTGCACCGTAACGACCAGTTTCCCCAACAGAGTATTGAGGGAAATTATAGTGGTGCATAAAGCGTTTCTTATACTCTGGATCCAAACCATCAATGATTTGAGTTTCACCCATCGGAGCCAAGGTCAAAACTGAAAGAGCTTGAGTTTGTCCACGAGTGAAGAGACCAGAGCCGTGCACACGAGGAAGGAAGTCAACAACCGCATCCAAAGGACGGATTTCATCGACCTTACGACCATCAGGACGTACCTTATCTTCTGTGATCAAACGGCGCACTTCTGCGTGTTCCATTTGTTCCAAGATTTCAGCCACATCACGCATGATACGGTCAAATTCTTCGTGGTCCGCATATTTTTCTTCGTAAACAGCAATTACTTGGTCTTTGACTGCTTGAGTTGCAGCTTCACGAGCTAATTTTTCTTCTACTTGAACCGCTTTTTGGAGGTCACTGTTGTAGGCTGCGATGATTTCAGCTTGCAAGTCAGCATCCACATGAAGCAATTCTACTTCTGCTTTTTCTTTACCAACAGCTGCAACGATTTCTTCTTGGAAAGCAATCAATTCTTTGACTGCTTCATGCCCTTTAAGAAGGGCTTCCAACATGATTTCTTCTGACAATTCTTTAGCACCAGACTCTACCATGTTGATAGCGTGTTTGGTACCAGCTACTGTCAATTCAAGGAGAGATTGCTCTGCTTGTTCTTGGCTAGGGTTGATGATGATTTGACCATCCACATAGCCCACTTGGACACCAGCGATTGGACCGTCAAATGGAATATCTGAGATAGAAAGCGCTAAGGATGAACCAAACATAGCAGCCATTGGTGCAGAAGCATTTTCATCATAAGAAAGCACGGTGTTGATGACCTGTACTTCATTACGGAAACCTTCCGCAAACATTGGACGGATTGGACGGTCAATCAAACGCGCTGTCAAAGTCGCATCCGTTGAAGGACGTCCTTCACGTTTCATAAAGCCACCAGGAAACTTCCCAGCTGCATACATTTTTTCTTCGTAGTTGACTTGGAGAGGGAAGAAATCTCCAGTTGCCATTTTCTTAGACATAACGGCCGCAGTCAAGACAGTTGACTCACCGTAACGTACGACAACTGCGCCATTTGCTTGCTTAGCAACCTGACCAGTCTCTACAATTAACTCACGACCCGCAAAAGTCGTTTGAAACACTTGTTTTGTCATTTTAATCCCCTTTGGATTGATGAAATTATACGCCTTGCCTACAAAGATCAAGATACTAAGCCGTTAAGCAACTCAAAGGAAAATAGGAAATCGGACGACGGAGCGACCGCTCCTAGGCAGATTTATCTTTTTCCACAGAGTTGTAGGCGAGTTCAATTACTCAAGATACCAAGGGCGTCAAAAGCAAAGTAAAAATAGGAAACTGACGAAGTCTTCGATGAAGACAAGACAGTTTATCTTTTTTACACAGCTTTTCGGCCGGATTCAATTACTCAAGATACTAAGCCGTTAAGCAACTCAAAGGAAAATAGGAAATCGAACGACGGAGCGAATGCTCCTAGGTAGATTTATCTTTTTCCACAGAGTTGTAGGCGTGTTCAGTTACTCAAGATATTTTGGACGGTTCGGCTTGCCGAACATTTCTGTAGAAAAATAGGAAGGTGACGCCGCACTCGATGAGTGCTAGGAAGCTTATCTTTTTTCCTAAGAAATGAGACCAAAATTCAATTAAGAATCTTTGATAGCGTGAAATATCTTTTAAATATTCACTCCGTTCGTGTTTTTTGAGACACACATTATCAGATTTTGCTTAAAAAATAATCAACTTTAAACAAACTTCTACAACCTAAATACCCTCATCTTTGTATCAAGTACGTACAGAGTCTATTTTATCATATTTTTCTTAAAAAGTGCGGCCTTTACCATTAAAAAGGAACCATTCCCCTCAACTGAGAAGAATGGTTTGCTTTTTATTATCCTAGAGACTGGTGATTAAACAAAGCATGTGTTGCTTGATGAATGTATTTTGCTGTTTCAGCATTGTTCATGGTGTAAAGATGCACACCAGCCACATCCTGAGTTACCAAGTCCACGATTTGGTCCACTGCATAGGCAAGTCCTGCTGCTCTGAGCGACTCAGGGTCATGCTCATACTTATCTAAGATGGCTTTAAATTTGCGTGGAAGATGGATATTCTCACAAGTCTTCAAGAGGCGGAGAGCCTGATTTCGATTCAAAATTGGCATAATCCCTGCATGAATGGGAACATCAATCCCAGCCAAGATGCACTTGTCTTGGAAATCATAGAAGCGCTCATTATCAAAGAAAAGCTGAGTTACGAGGCTCGAACAGCCTGCATCCACTTTCTTCTTAAGATTTTGAATATCTGAAATCTGATTTGGCGAATCTGGATGCCCTTCTGGATAGCAAGCTCCGACAATATCAAAGTGAGGGGCTTGTTCCTTGATGAACTCAATTAAGTCAGTTGCGTAGCGAAAATCCTTTTGCGGCTCTACATCAGGGATAATATCCCCACGAAGAGCCAATATTTTCTGTACCCCAACCTTGTCCAAGTCGGCAATGGTTTCAGCAACCTTGTCCTTAGTCAAATAGATAGCTGGCAAGTGAGCAATAGTCGGAATCGCCAAGTCATTTTGGATAAAGTCAGCCAAACGAACCGTCGTTTCCTTGATATTAAATTTATTATTGCTGGCAGTCACACTGATAAAGTGGGGAGCCAACTCCTGCATATCTTGAAGAGCAGAAATAATGTTATCATTACCCACAGCTGGGTTTGGAGGGAACACTTCAAATGAGAGTGACGGTGTTTGGCGTGACATATGTAATAACCTTTTCTAGTTGATTTCTTTTTGAACAACCATTGTATGGAGAGAAATCTAATCTTACAATTTCTCACGCGCAGCTTTAGCTGCTTCAACAAGGCGGATCAAGCTTTCTTTTGTTTCTGGAATACCACGTGTTTTCAAACCACAGTCAGGGTTGATCCAAACTTTCTTGCTTGGTACTTTGGCAAGGATGGCTTCGATGGTGTGGTCGATTTCGCCTTCGTTAGGCACACGAGGTGAGTGGATATCGTAAACCCCAGGTCCCACTTCTGTTTGGAAGTTTTTCGCTTTGAGTTCGTCCAAGATTTCAAGGTTTGAACGGCTGGCTTCAAAGGAAATAACGTCCGCGTCCATGTTGTCGATAGCTGGGATGATATCTGTAAATTCTGAGTAACACATGTGAGTGTGGATTTGTGTGTTTGGCGCTACTGTTGAGTGTACCAAGCGGAAGGCAGGAATTGCCCAGTCAAGGTAGTCTTCGTACCAGTCGCTACGACGAAGTGGCAATTTTTCACGAAGAGCAGCCTCGTCGATTTGGATGATTTTCACACCAGAAGCTTCAAGGTCAAGTACTTCATCCTTGATGGCAAGGGCGATTTGAAGAGTTGAATCCTTGATAGAGATATCTTCACGTGGGAATGACCAGTTAAGAATAGTTACTGGTCCAGTCAACATACCTTTAACAGGTTTGTTTGTACGGCTTTGTGCATAGCTAGACCATTTAACAGTGATAGGGTTAAGACGAGTAACATCACCCCAGATGATCGGTGGTTTCACTCCACGCATACCGTATGATTGTACCCAACCATTTTTAGAGAAGAGGTAACCTGACAAGTTTTGACCGAAGTACTCAACCATGTCATTACGCTCAAATTCACCGTGAACAAGGACATCAAAGTCGATATCTTCTTGCCATTTGATCCATTCGTCGATCGTTTCAGCAAGGAAAGCGTCGTACTCTTCTTGAGACAATTCACCTTTACGGTAAGCCAAACGTTTGGCACGAACTTCTTTTGTTTGAGGGAATGAACCGATCGTTGTTGTTGGAAGAGCTGGAAGTTTGAAAGCTTCTTCTTGGATAGCTTCACGTTCTGCAAAGGCTGGCAAACGAGTATAGTCAGCGTCTGTCAAACCAGTGATACGAGCACGAAGTTCCGCATTTTCACCAACACGTTCAGTCGCAAAGAGTTCTTTGTTAGCTGCAAGCGCTTCTTCACCTTGACCATTGCGGATAGCATCCAAATCACGAATCTCATCCAATTTTTCAACTGCAAAGGCAAAGTGGTTCAAGATAGCTGGTTCAAATTCTTCATTAGCTGTTGTAAATGGCACATGAAGAAGTGAGCATGAGCTTGTCAAAACGATGTTTTCAGCTGGAATTTGTTCAAGAACAGCCAAGCTCTTTTCGTAGTTGTTACGCCAGATATTTTTACCATTGACAATGCCTGCATAAAGAATCTTGTCAGCTGGGAAACCACCTTTAACAAGTTCAAGAGTTTTCTTACCTTCAACGAAGTCAAGACCGATAGCATCTACTGGCAAGTTCACAAGGTCAGCGTAGACGTCACGAACATCACCGAAATAAGTTTGAAGCAAGACTTCAAGGCCTTTTTTGTCAGCCAAAAGTTTGTTGTAAAGGTTCAAGAAGAGAGCTTTTTCTTCAGCTGTCAAATCTTTGACAAGAGCCGCTTCATCCAATTGGATACGAGTCGCACCAAGTTCTGCCAATTTAGCAAAAACTTCTTGGTAAGCAGCCACTAAACTATCTACGAAGTCTCCTGCTTTCACACCTTCTTCAAAGTCTGACAATTGAAGGAAAGTGAATGGACCTACAAGAACTGGACGAGTGTTCAATCCAAGTTCTTTTGCTTCTTGGAACTCATCGAAGATTTTGTGACCAGCCAATTTTACTTGAGTGTCTTTTTCAAATTTAGGAACGATGTAGTGGTAGTTGGTGTTGAACCATTTCTTCATTGGAAGGGCGCGAACATCCCCTTTTTCTCCTTGGTAACCACGACCCAAAGCGAAGTAGCGCTCAAGGTCAGACAAGTCCAAGTTTTGAACTGAAGCAGGTACCACGTTGAAAAGGAAAGCTGCATCTAGGAAGTTGTCATAGTGAGAAAAGTCATTTGATGGGATTTCAGTGATGCCTTTTTCTTTGACAATGTTCCAGTGTTTAGCACGCAAATCTTTTGCTGCTGCCAAGAGTTCTTCTTCTGAGATTTCTTTTCTAAAGTATTTTTCAGTTGTAAATTTTAATTCGCGGAATTCTCCCAAACGAGGGAAACCGATGATTGTAGTTGACATGATGTGTCCTCCAAAATTTGTTGTTGAAACTATCTTAACAGAAAAGGAATCATCTGTATAATTGTAAAAAATTAGGCTTTGATATAGTTTGAAACTATATCTCTGTTTTAAACAAAAGAAAAAGACTTGAGACACATGCCTCAAATCCTTTGTGTAGCTTGTTTTATAGCTCTATTGCAGTTAGGCTCTTCAATCGCGTTATTAGTAATTCTTATAAGTGACTATGGCTTGTTATTAGAAAAGACTATAGGTTGATCCCCTTCTCTCGGAGATTATCCAGACACTCCTCATAGTATTCTGCATCATGCTCACTATAGATGGGCTTGCCTAGCTTCTCCTCTGCTAAGTATTGATGAGAAGGGCAAGTCTTACCACGGTAGTTCTTGTCCAGCCACTCTTGACTGACATTATAGCCACGGTTAGCCATCTCCTCCATGATCAAGTCATGATAGGCATAGAGACGATAAGGCGAGTGGGTAAAGACATAGTCCACCGTTGCATGCTTTCTGCCCCAGCCATTGCCACGCAGGGCGCAGCACTCTCTATGTTGTCCCAAAAGTTGAGGACGCGGAAGTTGTGAAATCAAAGCCTCATGCCAAAGTCTCATGACAATCTCCTTTCAGTAAAGTCGAATGCTGCAAGTAGGTATTTGGATAGCGTTCAAGCAAATCTCAAGTCTTAGCAATCACATCTTCCTTAGAAGCCTGACCAAAGCGGTAGCGATCAAGCAAGAGCATATAGTCCTTGCGCTCAGCATCTGTCGCTTTCTTTTTGAAATAGCCCCAAATATGCTGAAAGGCATTGCAAACCTGACCCCTGTGTTCTGTAATCTGGCAGGCACGGTCAATCATCTCTTGAACCTGACTCACCTCGACCTCTTCATTCTTCAGGTATTGGCGGATCTCGTTGTAAATATTGCTGGAATGGCTCAAAACAAGGTATTTATTTTCCGCCCAGAGTCGCTGACAAAGGGCACGTTGGTTGTTATTTTCCATATTTCTCCTTACTTTCTACTAGTTCCCCGGAAATATGGAAACAAAGTTATATCTTAAAAATGAGCGAATCAATTACTCTCATCACCCTTCAAACTCTTTCAAAAACTTTTTGAGTTCAGCATCGGCTTCTGGTGTGGTTCCATGTAGTTGACCGAGCATTTCGAGTAGGGAAGCAGTTTGGTTTTGGATTGCTTCATTTGTCGTGTTAATCTTGCTGACGATGTCTGTCAGTGGTTCGACTTCTTCTTCCTCAAAGGTATCTACGTAACGAGGGATATTGAGGTTGTAGTCATTTTCAACGATTTCTTCATAGCTTGCCAGATGTGCAAACTTGTCAATCTCCTCACGAGACTTGTAAGCCTCCAAAATCTTCTCGATATGAGTATCCGTCATGATATTCTGGTTTTTCCCCTTATCACACTCCTTAGAAGCATCGATAAAGTAGACATCACGATTGGTACGGTTCTTTTTGAGAATGATAACCGTGGTCGGAATGCTGGTGTTAAAGAAGATATTGGCTGGAAGACCGATAACTGTATCAATGGCTCCTTCTTCTAACAAGGCCTTACGAATGGTTCCCTCAGCATTGCCACGGAAAAGAACACCGTGGGGAAGAACGATAGCCATAACTCCATTATCCTGCTTGAGATGGTAGTAACCATGTAAGAGAAAGGCAAAATCAGCCTTGGACTGAGGCGCTAGTTTCCCAAATGGAGAGAAACGAGGATCCGCCATAAAGCCAGAGCTAGCAGACCACTTGGCAGAGTAGGGTGGGTTCATGAGAACACCGTCAAAGTTGGTCGGCTCTTGAGTCGGCCAGTCTTCGTCTAGTGTATCGGCATTGTGGAGAAATTGATTCTCAACTGGAACACCGTGTAGAATCATGTTCATCCGAGCCAAGTTATAGGTTGAGGTATTGAGCTCCTGCCCAAAGTAAACCACTGTCTGAGGTTTATGAGAGTATTTCTTGGCATTGAGCAAGAGAGAGCCAGAACCCATAGTCGCATCATAGATAGTAAAGCCTAACTGGTCCTCACGACCCAAAAAGGCAATCTGAGTCATGAGTTTGGCAACAGGTTGAGGTGTATAGAACTCACCAGCCTTCTTGCCCGAGTCAGTTGCAAACTGACCAATCAGATACTCATAAGCATCCCCCAGCATATCACCAGCATGACCAGTCACATCTAGCACAGCCAACTCCTTCATGACCGCCGCCACCGTTTGATTTTGCTTTTGCGGAGTCGCCCCTAGCTTTTTGGAATAGAGATCAATATCTTCAAAGAGATTTTCATAGAGTTCATCACTCTGCTCAATATCTCGAAAGCCCTGAGCCAAATCTTCCAGCTGGAAAGTACCTTCATTGACACGTGCTACTAGAGCCGTAAAGGTCAACTCAGGCTTGATACTATAGTTGAGTTCGCCCTTCATAACTGTAAGAAGATCCTCGTGGGTGCCCGCATCCTCATAGTAGTTGCGATAGACCTCAAGGGCAGCCTCTAGACTCTCACTCCCTTCCTCCATGGTCTCCGCCACGAAAAAGAGCATCTTATCTGACAGATACTTATAAAAGACCATACCCAAGAGATAGGACTTGTAGTCATTGGCATCCATCTTAGAGCGGAGAACATCCGCTGAGTTCCACAGGGCTTGGTAGAGCGACTGGGACGTTTGTGTTGTTTCCATAATGTTTCTTTCTAAGTTTTCATTGATAATGGTTTCTTTAGTTCATCAATTTTGGCTTCAAATACGAATCCATTTGACTCCATTTGATTTAGTTTTTCCCGAATATTTAAAATTACTGTCTTTTCATAATCTACATAGTCGTATGGTGGAGCAAACATATATCTTCCTGTCCAAAGAATATATTTCTTACTTTCAGGAATAATATCAAATCCATCAAAGCCATATTCATTCGATAAAATAGACTGAAATATCCAGAATGATAGGAATTCTGTATCGTTGAAGTGATTTATAAAATCCCATATACTGCTATCCCAACTATCAAATTTGCTAAATTTTTCCACTGAAGCTAAATAAGTCAATAGAAGAAAATCTTTTCTACGATACTTTGTAAAGGTTTGACAACCAATATCTAAATCATGAAAATGGCACCCTAAATCGTGGAAGCTCAATACTCTATGCTTTTCTAAAAAATATATAATCTCAGATTGATCTAATCCTGCAGGTTTTAAAATATTTTCCCACATTTCAACAATTTTAGAAATCACATCTTTTGTTAGGGGATAATTTCTTTCATATGGAGGCACTATCTCATTATACTTTTCTTGGACAATAAGAGTCATAGAGGGACTATTTTTAAACTTCATAGATTCATTAATAACAATATTTAGTAAACTTTTTTTCTGAATATCAGAAAAATCTGCAAATTGATTATTCAAATATTGATAAAAATCAGTCTTTTGATCCGAATTTAATAACTCTTGTATAAATTTATCTGACTGTTCCATGAATAAGGTATCTAATTCATCTTTTGTACGATTCATAGGCACTTCATAAAGAAAATATTCCATACTATTCTTATTAAAACTTAGTGGATATTGCTCATTATCAACTTTTTGGATTTCAGATAACAGCTCTTTTATTGTGTAGCCTTTACGGAGGAAATCTTCTAACTTTGTTTTCTCATTCTCTTCTATAACTATTTGTTTATTGTTGAGTATTTTCTTATAGAGTTCTGGATAAAACAAGTAAGCATAGATAATTAATAACTGTTGTTCCACTTGAACACGACCAAATTTCCTTCTTGTAAAAAATTCTTTATTTACATAATCATTAAAATGTTCCCTATCACGTAAATTTCTCTGGTCACTTTTAACTCTTTTTTTAAAATTCTCTGATAAATAAACGCCAAACTTTTTTTCTAATAAATGAAAATAACTATCCCAAATATTTGAAGAATGTAGTACAAAAGGTAACTCAACTTGCCTATCAATTATCTTTGATAGATAGTTATCCCCTCTCTTATAAAGTAGTGTCATATCACCAACAAAAATAATAGGTAGCTTTCCATTTATCAAACTAAAAAGTTTATAACAGTCTTCTTGTTGCTTTTCCAGCATTCTATCAAAATCATCAATAACTAAAATTTTAGAAAATTTATGTAGTCTAGTTAATAAGAAGCTATACAACTCATCAGATTTATATTTAAAAACATTCCAAACTGCAACTCCTAAAGATACCAATCCTCCAATTTTCAGAATCACTGATTTCTCAGAACCAAAATACTCACCCAATCCTATATCCACAACATTAGTCATCAAAATAGAAACCATTACTAGGGCAACAATACTTAACCTCATAAAAACTAAGTAAAAAAATGGATGGAGTTTTGAAAATGTTACTTCAATCATTGAACGATTATCTGTTAACCTCCAAAAATCCATAGTAATTAGTTTTATCTTTTTATTCTTATTTACATCCTGTAAAAATGTTGATTTCCCTGAGCCCCAGTTTCCATTAAGAAAATATGTTTTATCTTCTTGCAGTAGTTCAGCAAAATTTTTTGCTGCTGTTGAGGTATCGATTTTCTCTAGTTTTATATAATTCTTTTCCATTTTGATTTACCTAAATAAACATATCCTGCAAAAATTTCTTTTTCAGGATTTCTAACTGAGAAATTTTTTCTTGGTGAGAGTTGATGAGATTATCTAGGTTTGAGAAATAGGCACCGATGGCTTGTTTTTCTGCAATTGTTTGTGGAATTGCAAAAATAGTTGTTGAAACTGACTTCCAATCTGAACGAGGCATTTTAGTACCAGATGTATCATTAGCAACTTTTTGATAACGACTTGATTGAACTAAATAATAAATAAAATCCGAGTTATTTCCATTTGGATCAAATACCCAAAAATCACCTAAAGCAACACCTTCAAATTTCGGTAAAAGCCAGTTATTCAAATAAGGTCGTAATTTACCATATAATGTATATCCAGGCTTAAAGAGTATCCCTTTACGATTATCAAATTTACTACTAATATCTTTATTAAGTTTCCCCTGACCAGAAATAATATCCTCAAACTCAACTTTTGGTAATGAATCTGAATCAGAGCTTTCAGTAACTCTATTTACAATTTGTATAAATTCCTTCTCTTCCCACTCACCTTCAAAACCATCTAAACGAATCTCTGGAACTGTCTGTCCAGCTTTTGGAAACATCTTGGAGAGCATGGTCGCCTTGAGGGTTTGGTAGTTGGCGAGATTATCCTTGTAGCTAGACAAAAGGTCGTCGAGAGTACGGAAAAGGGTACCGATAGCGGATTGTTCGGCTGGACTAGGAAATGAAATTGGAGTTTCTAAAATATTTTTATTGTACAATCGCTTGATAGTTGTTCCTTCAATTCCTTCCCATTTCACTATTGAATAAAATTGCTTAAGAAAAGAATTATTCAACCGTTCATCATGCTTCAACCAAACTATATTTGAATCTTGAAAATAAGCTTCCTCTCCATGGTATTCTACAGTCCGACCGATACTTCCTGAAGCAGAAATCAAAATGTCCCCAATTTCAGGATATGGATATTTTGATTTATACTCCTCAAATTTTTCTCGAGTAATAAATGAATCTGGTTCACTACCAAAAGTACCAATTTTATAAAATGGAACCTCCCCAGTTTCAGAAGTTTCATCCTTGAAAATTCGCTTATTCATGGAAACCGAGCCAAGATCACCTATTTTTTTACTTTCCCAGTTATCACTAAAATCGCAGAATCTCACTGCAGGAATACTATTTTTACTCATTATTTTCCTCCAGAATGTCTTTAAATTCGATCTGCTTACTTCTAAATCCAAATAGCTGTAATATAGAATCTTCGCGTCTGGACTTATCAGAAATCAACTCCCTTTTCTTTAAGTAATCAAGAAGCTTTTTGTTAAATTCAGAATACGAAACCTCTGCTTTTCTATTACCATTCCCTCCGTTACCTTCATTCTCATTTAATTTTTCAAAGGCATCTTTCCATTCATCATAGATAGCATCATCGATTTGTTTATTCAAGATTTGCATAATATCCGATAGTTCTAATAAATCTAAATAATTACCTAGAAAAGCAAGCTTATCCAGTTTAATTCTATTTTCTGAATTATAAATTAATTTTTCAAAAAGTTCTTTCTTATGTTCATTCGAAACATCATCCGCATTCAGAATTTCTTCATACAATGAAAAGCTAATTTCATTTTCATCTAATTCTATAAATTGTCTTATATATTTTTTAACAATGTTCTTAATTTCAACTTGAAGTTCATTTTCAACTTTTTCATATATCTCCTTTGGCAGTAGATATTCAAAATTACTGTCATCAAAATGATTAGTCAAAAGAAATATTCTTATTTTTATATCATCTTCCATTTTAAGATCGTATCTTGCTATTAATTCTAGTAATTGTTCTTCATCTCGAATATCCCTCTCATCATTTAGATAATCCTTTATATTATTCCAAATAAAATTAGCTAGGGAGCTTGGATATTCTTTTCGGAAAAATTCAAGATTTAGTCTATTGAATTCAATTAGCCTATCATCTGTTAAGTTTTCCAACTGGGATTCACTCATACCTATTTCGCTAAATTTTTCATAATATCTATCCCCAGTGGCATTAAGAACTTTTTTTCGAATATTTTTTTGTAATTTCTTTGATTGTATTATATATTCTTCAAATTTTTCTTGCACTTCATCATCGAACCGTAGATAAATCTCTTTATCAAACTCGAAATTTGGATTTTGATTAATAAAATCAATCAAGAAATTATCCTCGTCCTTATATTGACTAAAATATTCCAAAACAATTTCAGTATTTACTTCAGCTTTTTGAATATGTACAAGATTTTGTACTAGTATGTCTCGATTTTCATCAGATAGAGCATTGAATTTCTCTTGTGTATAAGCAATATAAAAATCTGGAATACTAGAGATTATCTTTTCTGCTAATGTTACATTTTTTATATTTTCATCATTATCTAGTTCATCAGATTCATCACTTTCTAACTTTTCCTGAGACAACTGATGATTAAATATCACATTATTATTTAACATCTGTTCAATATATTGAGGTTTATCTCGCATATCACCCTCTGATAGTTCAATATACATCAAAATATACTTTAGAAATTCTTCATCAGAAGATAAACAATAGTCTAACAAGGATTCAAAAAGACTGTTACTACTAATTATTTCAAAATTCTGATGTTTAAATTGTTCATCCGTATATTCTGAGTACCAATTCATAAAGAATCTTATATTATTTTCATTAATAGTATATAACTTGTTCCAAAAAATACTGTCCACAATTAAAACAAACTCTTCTTGAATTCGTTCGTTCTTAGTTCCGTAGGTAGAAAAATTAGTAAATTTAATATTTAAAGTTCTTAAATTCTCAGTTAGTCTAGGTAAATTGTATTTAAATTCTCCAGTCAAAATATCAAAATTATTATCTATATAATTCATTAGTAAATACTTTGTTCTTTGTGGTGTATTCTTTAAAAAAATTGTATCCAATAAGTTTAATAGTTTAATAACTACATTATTCTTTAATGGAAAAAAGTCTTTACTATCTGTTTCTAAATACTCATTAAATAAATTGCTGTTATATGATATCCAGTTTTCAAAAAGAGACTGATATATCTTATCACTTTCTAAATCATTTATAAGGCCATTTTGATTGTAATTATATATTTTGAAATAAAAGTCCATAATAAATTTAATAAATCCCTCTTGATGAAATAATAATTCCAATTCATTTTTAAAACTAGAACTATCTGATGGGACTAATAAATATCTGAACAGACTATAATTCAATACATACGGATATCTAAAATCATTTATCCCCAAACGGTCAATTATTTCGGCCATGTTGTGTAAAATAATTCCAGGATCATTAGTGCGTCCAGAAATAACATTTCTTAAATATTCCTTCTCAATTATTGTTATAGTATTCGCATAAAAATAAGTTAAATAATCTTTATAACTCTCGTCAATATAAGAATTTCTAACCAGGAAAGAAATAATCGAAAATTGAGGATTATTTCTTATTTCTTTTCTAAAATTACTTTTAAAATCATCAATATCCGTAGCAGACTGATAAAGTTCTGACAATCTCTTACTATCTAATGCTACTAGTTCCTCGTGAATTTTTTTAATGTCCTCCTCTAATTTTTCTATTAGTTTTTTATTCTTAGTATTGTTTAAACGTTCTTGAAATTCCAGACTATTTTTTGCAGGAAATATATAATCAATTGTTACTTCTTGAGAGTTGTAATTGTTATAAGCACTGTAAAAAGTATCAAAAACAACAACCTTACTATCTTTATCAAGTAATTCTTTAATAAATTCAGAGTACGAGGTGAACTGAGATTGAGACTTACCATTTACTTTAATAACTTCTTTTCCATTTGGAATTTTTAAAATAGTACTATATAGTTCAATTTCATCGTTTAATTGTTCTTCCTTAGCATTCACTATTTTTGTCTCTAATAACTCAATTTCTCTTTTTAATTCAGTCTTACGTTTTTCTAATCTCATTTCTTTTGAATTTAGCAATTCAAACAGATACCCTTGATTTCTTTGTAATAGCGAAAAGTCTTTAGGAAAAATATTTTTATATACTACCATTGAAAATAACTTATCCTGCTCTAACTTTAAAATATTTAATGTCTCTTTGTAGGTTAGATACTCATTACAAACATTATTAATTAATCTCATATCGTCAAGATATAAAGAAATATTAAATAAAAATCTCTTGTCAAAACCACCATACTCCCCCATATCTGTTAACAATTCTTTTAGTATTTCATGTGAATTTGAAGCTGTTACTACAGGAACTACAGGAATAATGTAATCAAAGAACTTCGTTCTCTCTTGTGATTCAAATAAATTATCCTTTACAAGATAGAAAAATACAAGCTTGGTTTCCCTAGATACTTTTCTTTTCCTATTGATAACAATATTTAATTCCTTTAACTTTTCAAAAATTCTAGAATCATTAAAACGTTCAATATCTTCAAATACTATGATATCTGCTCCTGATTGCTTGAATAAATAAAGGATATCATCTAAATAGCGATCAAAATAAGATACTCTTGAACTTTCATTTGAGAAGATTTCAATATTTGTTTCGATTTTTTCTGCTTTTAATGATAGTTTCTTAATAAAACCAAAATCTCTTTGTAATTTAGATAAATAAAAAATTCCATACATAATTAAAACAAATAAAATCGCTAGAGCTAGAAGGGAAATAGTAGGCTTCATACTCCAAGACAACCAAGAAAAATTCTGAACTAATCCCTGCCATAAAGAAAAATTAAAAAGATACAAAGATAATAGTATTACTAAACCTAGATATACTGTTATATTGATGGGATTAATTCGTAACTCTGTATCAAGAGTTTTAAAAATAGACTTTCTTATTTTTTTAGACTCTATTTGATGAAGCAATTGATTGATTATTTTCCCTTCAATTGTATTGATTTCACGCTTATCAAGTCCATTTTTTCCATTACTTTTTGTTTCGTCATATTGCCCCAAAGATATATGAATAAATTTTTTATCCGTATAATTAAGTTCAAAACTCTCAACAATACTACTTTTCCCTGCTCCATAATTACCTGTAACAGCCACATTTGTTACTTCAGATTTCTCATCAATCGCAAACTCAAGTGCTTTCAGTGTTACCGGTTTTATTTCAACATCCTTATTTGAAGTAAGTGCTCTAAACTTGTATTCTTTTACCATTAATTTTTCCATTTCTCTATGATTACTATACATAAACCATTATATCAATTATGACCTAGTATATAAAGCTTTTATACGCAAAATCCCCCTTAGAAATCCGCTTCTAAGGGGTTGTCTTTAACCTGCTGCTTGGGCTGGTTCTGCTGGTTTGGTCTTTTTATCTTTCTTGCTACTAGTGATGAGACGGCGCTTGCTATCTCGGATGCTATTGAGTTCCTTGAGGAGTTGAGTCAGGTGTTCCTTTTCAGGGTAGGCTTCTGCACTGGCTGCAGTATAGCGCATAAAGAGGTCGTAGCTGGTTGAAAGTTCGGTACGGAGTTGTCTGGTCTTGCCAACTTCCTTGGCAGACTTAGAAGCACGCGCCTTACTCTCCACTTGACCATATTCCTCTTGAGCATTGATCACAGCCGTCAGCATAGGTGTCAGTCCTAGACTGGTCACTGCCTCATGATAGGGTGTTTCACTAAGTGTTTTGAGCAGGCTCTTGATTTCTGCCGTTTCCATATCATTGCTGTGCTTAGTAATGTCCTTGTACTTGGCAAAGACTGGTTTCAGAGTTTCATGAGCTTCTTTGAGCTTGGCATCCTTAATCTTAGCAAATCCTCTATGAAGGGTAAAGAGACCGACCAAAGCACTATCACGATTGCGATCGACTTCTGTCAGATTACTAGACTCTTTCGTCTCCACAGCCGCAAGTTGAGCTTGAAAATCATCTAGCTTGGTCTTGAAGGGTTCCAAATGTTTGGAATACATGCCCTCATCCTTGTTTGCCTTAGAAAAAGTAGCTAGACTCTGATGAGTATCCATCATTAGGCTTTCAAACTCACGGTTGGTAAAGTTGCTGTAACTAAGTGGACGAATAGCGTATGTTTTTGTCATGATGATATCCTTTCTATTTTCCATTATGTAAACTTTTAAAATAATTCTAACAGTTACTTTAAAAGATTTGTTCCACTTCCGCTCAACTGTCATTATTTCCATCTAAAATGTACTTTTCAGAACAAATCAGACATTTCCAAATTAAAAAATCCCTATCTGACTGGACACACACTCCGTCCATCAGATAGAGACTCTTACTATTTTTAAATTTTAACTTTCCTAGCTTTAGAATACATTTAAACTTTAAGAAAGACGACTATTCGAAAGCTAGAAGACCTCAAAACTCTCTCAGATAAGCTATTCGAAACTTAGAATACTTGTAAATTTATGTAAGCGCACTTATTCTAAACTTAGAATACACATAAACTTTAGGAAGCAAGCCTATTCTAAGTCTCGAAGAACTATCTCCTAACCCTCAACGGCTCAATGACTTCCTCTACTAGCTGGGTATAGGCTTCCTTGATTTGTTTTTTATAGAGGAGAGGATTGAGGGCATCTGACACCTCTAGCTTATAGTCCTGATAGCGCTGGCTCTTGGTCAGCTGGCTTTCTCCTAGTTGTTTTTTAGCTCCCTTACGGTAGTGTTCAACATAGTATCGGAGTTCATCCTCTCCGACATACCAACGTTTGCTAAAGACTTGGATATGTTGTTGGATGACAGCCTCGATCATCTGATCCAAGATATTTGCGATAGACTGACCACGATAGCTTTCCGGATGTTCTTGTACCTCTCTCCAAAGTTCAGTGATGATCTGGGCAAGATTTGGATTGGTCTTCTCAAGACTCTGAATATAGTTATCCACGGCTTCCCTATCTTGAGCGCTTAGGTTCTTTTCTTGACTTTGACCTTGTTCAATTAGGCTTTGAATCAAGGTTAAGATATAGGCATAGTTGATCTCATCCACTTGGATAGACTCCAATTCATAGTGGATATCAAGTGGCTCTCCATCGTCATCATCCTCTACTCGGCTTTTTAATTCTGCAAGGACATTTCGATAAAGTCCCAGATACCTTTCCAACTTTTCTCCATCAAGTCCCGTCTGACTGTAAAGCTCTTCCTCATCATACTCTTTATACACTCGGATAGAGGCTAGGTATTTATCAAAGGCTTGATAGGTTTTAGCCAGTTTCCTCAACTCAGATGTAGAGACTTGCTCGAGATCTAGACCGTTCACATAGTCATCAGTAGCAAGATTTTTAAAATCACTGCAACTCCGTAAAAAGTTCCTCTTTTCCTCTTCCCAGCTTGGGGCTAGGACCTCGTTTTCACCACCATTTGAGTAGAGTTTGAGGGCACTATCTACTGCTTCCTTAAAGGCTAGAGGCTTTTGGAAGGTGATGATATGACCGTAGGTCTTACTGCTATCAAAAATACGGTTGGTTCGGCTAAAAGCCTGAATCAAGTCCTGCGGTTGCATGGGTTTTCGGTCGATAAAAAGAGTTGATAAACAAGGAGCATCAAATCCCGTTAAGAGACGATTGACCACGATGACTAAGTCCAACTGCTCATTGCGATAGAGGTATTTGTCCTGTTTTCGAGCTAGACGGTTATTGACATCCGTATTAAAGCCACGAAGATCCGACATGGTAAAGTGGGTATCAAACTCTTGGTTATAGTCCTCTAAGACCTGCTTCATGTGGTCTTGGTTGGCTCTTGAGTCTTCTTCATTTTCTGTGACCGAGTAGGTGATGGTCGTCTTTGGAAAGTCTGGAAGAACCTGCTTGACCCTTTCCGATACCTTAACTCTCGTCTCCCCATCCTTGACTCGTTTGAGGAGGTCATAATAGGCTTGGGCTTGAGGGATTGATTTAACGGTCAGGATAGCATTGTAGGTCTTACCAACTCCTTTTTGGAAGCCTAACTGTTGACGGGATTTATTGATAATGGCATCCAGGACTTCCAGCATATGCTCCTCATCCTCGTAGACGGTATCTGGTAGGTCATTTTCGGATTTATCCGTGATGAGGGTATTGCGATAATCCACCTTAAAGCCTAAAACTGCTCCATCATGGATGGCTTCCTTTACTGTATACTCATGGAGACGGTCACCGTACTGTTGCTGGGTGGTTTGAGCTAGGTCTCCGACCTGTTGGCGTTTATTTTCTTTAAAGATAGGTGTGCCTGTAAAACCATACCAGAGCGACTGTGGGAAAAAGGCCTTAATGTCTTTTTGTGTTTGTGGCGTAACGGCACGGTGGCATTCATCCACGACAAAGGCCACTCGGAGACCCTTGATTTTGTCCGCATCTCTTTGGTAAAGACCTTGTTCAAACTTACGCATCATGGTGGTGATTTTCTGGATGGTGGTCACCACCACACGCTTATCATTACTTCCTAGTCGTTTGACCAAATCATGGGTATTATCCGTCTCGTCAATATCAATGACATCATTGGTCGCATAGGAGAGAAAAGATGAAGTGGTCTGTTGATCCAAGTCCCTACGGTCAACGACAAAAATCGTCTTTTGGATGGATGGAATCTGGAGGAGATTTCGAGCTACCTTATAAGAAGTCAGGGTCTTACCTGAACCTGTCGTATGCCAGACATATCCTGATGCTTGCTGGCGAGAGGCTTCTTGCACTGCTTCGATGGCGTGGATCTGGTAAGGACGCAAGAGGATAAGAGCTTTCTTGCTATCATCAAGGACAGAATACTGCATAACCATCTGGTGGGCACGAGGGATGGAAAGGACTTCGTGGGCAAAGCTGGTCAAGCTCGTTATGGGTTGGTTGTCTTTATCCACCCACTTGGTTAGAAATTGCTTGTTGAGTTTATTTTCCCTAGCTGCAGCGATATAGCGTGTATCTACCTTGTTGGTCACAACAAACATCTGTAAGCTAGAATAGATGCCACGGAACTTGCCTTCGCGGTCATATTTTTTAATTTGATGAAAGGCATCTAAAAAAGCAACTCGGGGACTTTTAAGCTCAATCTGAATCATTGGAAGGCCATTGATCAAGAGGGTCACATCTAGCCTGCGATCTTGATCTTGAGGATTTATCTTATCTCTCTCGACTTGGTTGACAACCTCATAACTAGACTTACCAGCTGCGATATTGTCTCGCCAGATGACAGATAGACGGATAGTCCCCAAACTAGCATCTTCTCTCTGAACCTCAACCTTGGCAATGCCATTTTCGCCGACCAATCACTTGGCCGCATCATAGTAGCTAACAAAGTTCAGTTGATTCTGAATCTGGCGTTTTTCCTGTTCTGTCAGGGGATGATCTGCCAATAGAGCCACATTGTTCTGGGCTAGCTTTTCAAAGAAGTTTTCCCATAATTGCTCTTCTGTTTTAAGGTCATCTCTGTAAGTCCATTGACTTTCCCCAGTCACCAGTTGGTTGACCAGCTGTTTTTCTATCTCCAGTTCTGGTTTTGCCTGTATCATACTCTCTCCTTTGCTACTTGTCTGCTCCCTTTATTATAGCATGTTTAGCCTCAAATTCCACTACTCTTCCCATCACAAAAGCAATCATTCCCCCTTTCTCCTCCAAAATATGGTATAGTAGAACTATACTATCTATGAGGAGTTTACATGTCACAGGATAAACAAATGAAAGCTGTTTCTCCCCTTCTGCAGCAAGTTATCAACATCTCATCGATTGTCGGTGGGGTTGGGAGTTTGATTTTCTGTATTTGGGCTTATCAGGCTGGGGTTTTACAGTCTAAAGAAACCCTCTCTGCCTTTATCCAGCAAGCAGGTATCTGGGGGCCACCTCTCTTTATCTTTTTACAGATTTTACAAACGGTCGTCCCTATCATTCCTGGGGCCTTGACCTCCGTCGCTGGGGTCTTTATCTACGGTCACATCATCGGTACTATCTACAACTATATCGGCATCGTGATTGGCTGTGCCATTATCTTTTATCTGGTGCGCCTCTACGGAGCTGCCTTTGTTCAGTCTGTCGTCAGCAAGCGCACCTATGACAAGTATATCGGCTGGTTGGATAAGGGCAATCGTTTTGACCGTTTCTTTATCTTTATGATGATTTGGCCCATTAGTCCAGCTGACTTTCTCTGTATGCTGGCTGCCCTGACCAAGATGAGTTTCAAGCGCTATATGACCATCATCATTCTGACCAAACCCTTTACCCTCGTGGTTTATACCTACGGTCTGACTTATATTATTGACTTTTTCTGGCAAATGCTTTGACACATAAAAAATCCGTTTGGTTTCCCAAGCGGATTTTGTGCTTTATTTCGAAACTTCTTTTGCAAGAACAAAGTTCCCAAGAGTAGCAGAACCATTTCCTGCTACTGCTGGCGTTACAATGTAATCACGCACATCAGGTACTGGTAGGTAACCATTGAGAAGAGATGTAAATTTCTCACGGACACGGTCCAGCATGTGTTGTTGAGCCATGACCCCTCCACCAAAGACAATCACATCTGGGCGGAAAGTCACTGTCGCATTAACCGCAGCTTGAGCGATATAGTAGGCTTGGACATCCCAAACAGGGTTGTTGAGTTCAATGTTTTCCCCACGAACACCTGTACGAGCTTCCAAACTTGGACCAGCTGCATAGCCTTCCAGACATCCCTTATGGAAAGGACAAACACCCTTAAACTCTTTTTCAATATCCATTGGGTGTCTAGCAACATAATAATGACCCATTTCAGGGTGACCCACACCACCGATAAACTCACCACGTTGGATGACACCTGCACCGATACCTGTACCGATTGTGTAGTAAACCAAGTTTTCGATACGACCACCAGCATTGTTACGGGCAACCACTTCACCATAAGCAGAGCTGTTTACGTCTGTAGTGAAGTACATTGGCACGTTGAGGGCACGACGAAGGGCACCAAGCAAGTCCACATTTGCCCAGTTTGGTTTTGGAGTCGTCGTGATAAATCCATAAGTTTTTGAGTTTTTATCAATATCAATCGGACCAAATGAACCAACTGCAAGACCAGCAAGGTTATCGAATTTTGAGAAGAACTCGATGGTTTTATCGATTGTTTCGATTGGAGTTGTTGTTGGAAATTGTGTTTTTTCTACAACGTTAAAGTTTTCATCACCGACAGCACAAACAAACTTTGTACCGCCCGCTTCCAAGCTTCCATATAATTTTGTCATGATAAACCTCTTGTTTTTATTTTCTTTATTATAGCATATTTCGAAAGTCTAAATTTCTCTATTTTTTAGATTTTCCTCTGTAAATCTTACCATTCAAGCAAAAACGAACAAACATGTCATTTGTTCGTTTTCATTGTGAGAGGGAATATTGTACTCAATGAAAATCAAAGAGCAAACTAGGAAGCTAGCCGAAGGTTGCTCAAAGCAATGCTTTGAGGTTGTAGATAAGACTGACGAAGTCAGTTACATATATCTACGGCAAGGCGAAGCTGACATGGTTTGAATTTGATTTTCGAAGAGTATTAGATTTTCACTTCAATAACAGCATCCCCCTTAGCAACTGAACCTGTTGCGACTGGAGCTACTGAAGCGTAGTCAGCTGTATTCGTAACGATAACCATTGTTGTATCATCAAGACCAGCTGCAGCGATTTTGTTTGAATCAAATGTTCCAAGAACATCTCCTGCTTTCACCTTGTCACCTTGAGCAACTTTTGCTTCAAAACCTTCACCGTTCATTGTTACAGTGTCGATACCAACGTGGATTAAAACTTCAGCACCATCAGTTGTTTTCAAACCAAAAGCGTGTCCTGTTGGAAAGGCAATTGAAACTTCAGCATCAGCTGGTGCATATACCACGCCTTGGCTAGGTTTCACAGCGATACCTTGTCCCATAGCTCCGCTTGAGAAGACTGGGTCATTGACATCAGCAAGAGCGACAACATCACCGACGATAGGAGTTACAAGTGTTTCATTTTGAAGAGCTGCTGGAATGTTGCCAGTTGTTTCTTCTTGGACCAAACGTTCTGTCGCCGCTTCAGTAGCAACTTCTTTTTCATCCTCATAACCAAACATGTAAGTAAGAGCGAAACCAAGAACGAATGATACAGCTACCATAAGAAGGTATTTGGCAAGTTGTCCGTTACCAACATAAAGCATTGTACCAGGGATGATGGTGATACCACTACCATTACCAGCAAGTCCAAGGATTGAAGCCAATCCACCACCGATTGCACCAGCAATCAATGAAAGGAAGAATGGTTTACGGAAGCGCAAGTTCACCCCGAAGATAGCAGGCTCTGTAATACCTAGGAAGGCAGAAAGAGCAGCTGGGAAAGCAAGAGTTTTCAGTTTTGGATTTTTAGTTTTAACACCAACCGCAACAGTCGCAGCACCTTGAGCTGTCATAGCAGCTGTGATGATCGCGTTAAATGGGTTAGCATGGTCAGCAGCAAGCAATTGAACTTCAAGCAAGTTGAAGATGTGGTGTACACCTGACACGACGATCAATTGGTGAACCCCACCAATCAAGAAACCACCAAGACCAAATGGCAAGCTAAGGAGTGCTTTTGTTCCAAGAAGGATGTAGTTTTCAACAACGTGGAAGACTGGTCCGATGACAAAGAGTCCAAGGATAGACATAACCAAAAGTGTCACGAATGGTGTTACCAAGAGGTCAATCACATCTGGAACAACCTTGCGGACAGCTTTTTCAAATTTAGCTCCGACAACCCCGATGATGAAGGCTGGAAGAACGGAACCTTGCAAACCAACAACAGGGATGAAACCAAAGAAGTTCATAGCTGTTACTTCACCACCTGAAGCGACTGCCCAAGCGTTTGGAAGTGAGCCAGAAACAAGCATCATACCAAGAACGATACCAACGGCAGGATTTCCACCGAATACGCGGAAGGTTGACCACACAACCAAACCTGGCAAGATGATGAAGGCTGTATCTGTCAAGATTTGTGTGTAAGTTGCAAAGTCACCTGGAAGTGGCATTTCAAGAGCGTTGAAAAGACCACGCACCCCCATGAAGAGACCTGTCGCTACGATAACTGGGATGATTGGAACGAAAACGTCACCGAAAGTACGGATAGCACGTTGGAACCAGTTTCCTTGTTTCGCAGCTTCTGCTTTCATGTCATCTTTAGATGATGTTGGCAAACCAAGTGCAACAACCTCATCGTACATTTTGTTAACTGTACCTGTACCAAAGATGATTTGGTATTGACCTGAGTTAAAGAAAGCACCTTGAACTTTTTCCAAGTTCTCAATCACTTCTTTATTAATTTTCCCTTCATCTTTGACCATGACACGAAGACGAGTCGCACAGTGAGCTACACTGTTGACATTTTCACGTCCGCCCAAGGCATCGATGACTTTTTTTGCAATTTCCTGATTGTTCATTTGCAAAAATCTCCTTATATAAAATTTTGTTCTTGTTTGAAAGCGATTTTATCCGCCCTTACGACTATTATTTTATCATGTTTTAGAACTATGTCAAGCGTTTTGCAGAAAAAATATTCTATCCACTTAGTAGGCGCGCTTTAGATTGATTATTTTTGACTGTTTTATCAGGTATTCCTTGAAAAAATAAGTTTGAAATCTGAGTTCAAAAGGGTTTTGTTTCACTTTATTTCAATTCTCTGTAGATAGTTGATTGATTTTCTGCTTCTATTTTATGATAAACGTTTGACAGTTTTTCCTCTTTTTTAACATAAAAGGCTTGCATTTTTTACCGAAAACGGTTACTATTAAAAGTGATAAGATTTTTGGAGGAATGAATGAATGGAATGGACAACTGAGCGTCGTTACAGACTTTATCAAGATTGGACGCAAGAAGAAATTCAACATATAAAGGAAAATATGGCACAATCCCCATGGCATACTCATTACCATGTTGAGCCAAAAACAGGACTTCTCAACGACCCAAATGGCTTTTCTTACTTTGATGGCAAGTGGATCCTCTTTTACCAGAATTTTCCTTTTGGTGCGGCCCACGGTTTAAAATCTTGGGCACAGCTAGAAAGTGATGATTTGGTTCACTTCACAGAAACTGGTGTCAAAGTTTTGCCTGATACTCCATTAGATAGCCACGGTGCCTACTCTGGTTCTGCCATGCAGTTTGGCGATAGCTTGTTCCTATTTTATACAGGAAATGTCCGCGATGAAAACTGGATTCGTCACCCTTACCAGATTGGGGCTTTGATGGACAAGGATGGTAAGATTACGAAGATTGACAAGATCTTGATTGACCAGCCTGCTGACTCAACTGACCACTTCCGTGACCCACAAATTTTTAACTTTAAGGGTCAATATTATGCCATCGTTGGTGGACAGGACTTGGAGAAAAAAGGCTTCGTCCGTCTCTACAAGGCTGTTAACAACGACTACACAAACTGGCAAGCTATTGGCGACCTTGACTTTGCTAACGACCGTACTGCCTACATGATGGAATGTCCAAATCTGGTCTTTGTAGGGGAGCAACCTGTCCTTCTCTACTGCCCACAAGGATTGGATAAAGATGTTCTAGACTACGATAATATCTATCCAAATATGTATAAGATTGGGGCTTCCTTTGATCCTGAAAATGCCAAAATGGTAGATGTATCTCAACTTCAAAATATGGATTATGGTTTCGAAGCCTATGCAACTCAAGCCTTCAATGCTCCTGATGGACGCGCTCTAGCTGTTAGCTGGCTTGGATTACCTGATGTTTCATATCCATCTGACCGTTTTGACCACCAAGGAACCTTCTCTTTGGTCAAAGAACTCACTATCAAAGACGGTAAACTCTACCAATTCCCAGTCGCAGCTGTCAAGGACCTTCGTGCCTCTGAAGAAGCCTTCTCAAATCGTGCCCAAACTAGGAACACTTACGAACTTGAACTCAACTTGGAAGCTAATAGCCTGAGCGAGATTGTCTTACTTGCTGATCAAGAAGGCAAGGGACTTTCCATCAACTTTGACCTTGTAAATGGTCAAGTGACAGTGAATCGTAGCCAGGTTGGTGAACAGTACGCCCAAGAATTTGGAACTACTCGTTCTTGCCCAATCGATAACCAAGCTACTACTGCTACGATTTTCATCGATAACTCTGTCTTTGAAATTTTCATCAATAAAGGAGAAAAAGTATTTTCCGGTCGTGTCTTCCCACATGCAGACCAAAATGGTATCCTGATCAAATCTGGAAACCCAACTGGAACTTACTATGAATTAGATTATGGTCGCAAAACTAACTGATGTCGCCAAACTTGCAGGCGTCAGCCCTACTACCGTTTCTCGGGTTATCAATAAAAAAGGTTATCTATCTGAGAAAACCATCCAAAAAGTCAATGAAGCCATGCGGGAATTGGGCTATAAACCCAACAACCTAGCTCGTAGTTTGCAAGGAAAATCAGCTAAGTTAATCGGCTTGATTTTTCCCAATATTTCCAATGTTTTCTACGCAGAATTGATTGATAAGCTGGAACACCAGCTTTTTAAGAATGGTTACAAGACCATCATCTGCAACAGTGAGCATGACTCTGAAAAGGAATGCGAGTACATCGAAATGTTGGAAGCCAATCAGGTGGATGGCATTATTTCTGGTAGTCACAACCTAGGAATTGAAGACTATAATCGTGTGACAGCACCGATTATTTCCTTTGACCGAAACCTATCACCAGACATTCCTGTCGTTTCCTCTGACAACTATGCTGGTGGAGTTCTTGCTGCCCAGACTTTGGTCAAGACAGGAGCCCAGTCTATCATCATGATTACAGGGAATGACAATTCTAATTCGCCAACTGGACTACGCCACGCTGGTTTTGCATCTATTCTGCCAAATGCCCCTATTATCAATGTTTCCAGTGACTTTTCTCCAGTTAGAAAGGAAATGGAAATCAAAAATATCTTGACCCGTCAAAAACCAGACGCCATTTTTGCTTCAGATGACTTAACAGCTATTCTGGTCATTAAAATCGCTCAAGAACTGGGCATTTCTGTCCCTGAAGAGCTTAAAGTCATCGGATACGATGGAACCTACTTTATCGAGAATTACTACCCTCAACTGGCTACTATCAAGCAACCTTTGGAAGAAATTGCCTGCCTTACTGTTGACCTCCTCTTGCAAAAAATCGAAGGCAAGGAAGTTGCCACAACAGGTTACTTTTTACCAGTTACATTATTACCAGGAAAAAGTATTTAATACTCTTCGAAAATCTCTT
>NZ_VMNB01000007.1:58352-82453 GCF_013277515.1 Streptococcus sp. k-402
TTTGAGCAACCTGCGGCTAGCTTCCTAGTTTGCTCTTTGATTTTCATTGAGTATAAGCACAAGAAAACTCAGACTGCCTTCGTCTGAGTTTTTTTATGATCTTAAGTTTTCTAGATAGCGCTGAGCTGTCTCTAGGTTAAAGGTTTTATCTGCGATGAGGCGCTCAACTAGAGGAGCTACCTCGGATTCACTAGCACCTGCGAGAAGTGCCAAGGATTTGGCCTGCAATTTCATGTGGCCTTGCTGGATGCCTGTACTCACCAAGGCTTTCAGGGCCGCAAAGTTTTGTGCAAGCCCGATAGACACGATAAGCTGGGCTAATTCTTTGGCAGAAGGATTTCCCAGCAATTCATGACTGAGAGCTACACGAGGGTTGAGACCAACAGAGCCACCCTTGGTCGCTACAGGCATGGGTAAGGTCATCTCACCGACCAATTCTTCTCTTTCAAGATCCAGCGTCCAGCGACTGAGACCTTGATAGCGCCCGTCTCGACTAGCAAAGGCATGAGCCCCCGCCTCAATGGCACGCCAGTCATTACCAGTGGCAATCAAAATGGCATCAATACCGTTAAAAATCCCTTTATTGTGGGTAGCCGCTCGATAAGGATCAGCTTGCGCAAACTGACTAGCCAAGGCTATCTTCTCTGCAATTTCTCGTCCTTGCTCCTTTTGGCGGATCAAGTAGCGAAAGGCGATGCGACAGCTTGCAGTCACCAGAGAATCAGTTGCGTAGTTGGACAGGATTCCCATGAGACTCTGTCCCTGACTGAGTTCTTCTAAGACTGGTTTCAAGGCTTCCAGCATGGTGTTGAGCATATTGGCACCCATGGCTTCCTGGGTATCGACATGAAGATAAACAACGAGAAAGTCCGTTTCACCTTTGATCTGCTCGACATGCAGATCACGCGCCCCACCTCCACGTTTAACGATAGAAGGATAGGCTTGATTGGCAAGTTCTAGGAGCTCTGCTTTCTTGCTGGCAATCTTCTCTTGCGCTTGTTCAGGGTCAGCAACTTGATAAAGGGCTACCTGTCCAATCATCTGGCGCTGATGGACTTGTGCAGTAAAGCCACCTGCTCGCTTGATGATTTTACTAGCATAGCTGGCCGCAGCAACCACGGACGGTTCTTCTGTCACATAGGGAACTGTGTATTCCTGACCGTTAACGAGAACCTCTGGGACCAGCGAATAAGGCAGAGAAAAAGTTCCCACTACATTCTCACTCAGCTGGTCTGCCACAGTCACACTCATCTGTTCATCCTGCTCCAAACTCTCTTGTCTCTCAGGACTAAGGAGCGCCTGAGCTTTTAACAGCTCGAGGCGCTCTTGGTATGATTTTTTAGAAAATCCATTCCAACTTATCTTCATTATTTTTCAACCTTGCTATAACGGCGTTGGTGGTCGATAATTTCAACCAAGGCAAAATCTTGATTTTCATAGCCAGTAAACTGGGCAGAGTTTGTTTCATCCAAGTCTACTTCCTCAAAGAAGACCTTTTCGTAGTCTGCAACGGATAAGGCAGTGCGTTGGTTGAGTTTGTTCAAGCGGTCTTCATCTAGATATGCTTCATATCCTTCAACCAATTCACCACTGAAGAACTCAGCCACAGCTCCACTTCCGTAACTATAAAGGGCGATTTTATCCCCAGCCTTCAAGCTATCTGTATTTTCCAAGAGAGATAGAAGCCCAAGGAAGAGAGAA
The DNA here is from genome assembly GCF_013277515.1 of Streptococcus sp. k-402. Taxonomy (GTDB): domain Bacteria; phylum Bacillota; class Bacilli; order Lactobacillales; family Streptococcaceae; genus Streptococcus. Next base: position 60,054 of record NZ_VMNB01000007.1, read on the forward strand.
CCTGTATAGATATTCCCCACCTTTTGACTGTAGAGAATAGACTGGTCAAAATGCTTTTGCAAGAGGTCTTTTTTCTCTTGAGGCAGGCTCTTATCCATGATTTTTTTCAAACCTTTTAGCGCTAATTTAGGATAAGGCAAGTGGAAGCAAACCGCTGCGAAATCATCCAAAGTAAGCTGGTAGCGTTTTTGGTATTCAAGCCAAGTTGTTTTCAAACTATCCAAATATTGTTGGGTAGAATAGACACCATTGACATAAGGAGTTGTCGAGTAATTTGGACGCCAGAAATCCATGATGTCACGGGTCTGAGCTACATTGTCATTATTAAAGGCCATAATGCGTGGATTTTGTGTAATCAACATAGCCACACTGCCGGCACCTTGAGTTGGTTCTCCTGGAGTTTCAATACCGTATTTGGCAATATCACTGGCAATGACCAAGACCTTGGACTCTGGAGAATTTTCCACATGCAATTTGGCATAATGAAGGGCAGCTGTCGCTCCATAGCAGGCTTCTTTAATTTCGAAACTACGAGCAAAGGGCTGAATACCCAGCAAGCCATGCACAAAGACAGCTGCAGCCTTACTCTGGTCAATTCCTGACTCAGTCGCCACAATGACCATATTGATTTCTTGTCTTTCTTGCTCAGTTAAAATAGAGTCACTAGCACTGGCCGCCAAGGTCACGATATCCTCAGTTAGAGGCGCAATACTCAATTCCTTAAGTAAGAGTCCTTTGCTTAATTTTTCAGGGTCAATTCCCCTCGCTTCTGCTAAGTCTTGTAATTTCAAGACATATTGACTGGTCGCAAAACCAATCTTATCAATACCGATTGTCATATTTACCTCTGTTTTATCATTCATGTAAAAAATCGTTCAGTACTATTTTATCACAAATGGCAATAAAAGAGAGAAAAAAGACTTGATTCACCAAATCAAGCCTCTTATTGGTCATAATTTTAAAGAATGATTAGTTGCTATAGAGTTCACCAACATAAGTAGCTTTATAAGCCCCATTCTCAGTTATCAACTCCTGGAGGATCAAATCTCCTGAGTAAGTCCTTCCCATCTCATCTACAAATTCTTGATAAAACTGACTGGTCGGAATTTCTCTGACATCCTTATCAAATGTCTTGTCAAGTGTTTTACTAACCTTCTCAGCAATCAACTGATGCTCTTGCCATCCACTTTGTGAGCCTGAACTAGACACCATGACTGGGATAAACAACAAAGTCAGTAGAATTACAGACAATAAGGAAAATAGTGATTTTTTCATGATTTTTCCTCCTTTATATAGAGAATAGCATAGATAGAAAGCCTTGTCAAAATATTTATCTCATTTTTCAGAAAATTCTTTTGTTTCTGCAAAGTTGTAAAGTCTACGATACTCGATGTGTTTTTATATAATGATACAGTCTGAGAATCACGGTTCCGCTAGCCATGCCAATAGAAATTACCAGAGCCAGCATGACAACCAAGGTTGCACTTGCCAGTGCTTTATTATAGTCCCCTGTCACAAAAAAGGCAGTTGTACGATAGGACAGATAACCCGGAACCAAGGGTGCCAAGATGGCCAAAATAAAGACCACGGCAGGTGTCTTATAAAGAATACTTAAAATCTGGCTGACACATGAACCGATAATGGCCGCAATGAAGGTGGCTATAATGACATTGGTTGGTTCCTTGAGCAAAAGATAGATTAGCCAGACAGCCATGCCCAAAATCCCTCCAGGTAAGAGCATGGACCGTTGAACATTGAGTACGATTAGAAAAGTGATAATAGCAAGAAGACTTGCTACTGCTTGTAATAAAAAGGTTGTTAGTGTCATATTAGTTCATCAATACCAAGGCGACAGAAGTTCCTGCCCCTAAAGCAAGGGTAATGAGCAGGGATTCAAACATCTTGCTCATACCAGAGTTTATGTGGTTGGTCATAATATCACGGACCGCATTGGTCAAGGCAATTCCTGGTACAAAAGGCATGACTGCACCAGCTATAATCAAATCTGCTGTTGAAGGAAAGCCTGTGTAGCGAGCCCAAAACTGGGCAATCATCCCAAAGACAAAGGCTCCAGCAAAGGCTGTCACAAAGGGAATTCGGATAAACTTCTCCACATAGAGGGAAAAGGCAAAACCAAATAAGGTCGCCACTCCTGCCCCGATTGCATCGTAGATATTTCCACTAAACATAACCGAAAAGAAAGGAGCACTTAAGGTCGCAGCCAAAGTTACCTGCAACTTGGTATAAGGAAGGGGTTGGGCTTGCAAAGCCGTCAATTGCTTGAAGGCTGTCTCTAAATCAAGATTTCCTTCTACCAACTGACGAGAAATCTGGTTGACATCGCAGACTTTTTCAATATTATAAGAAGAGGAAGTCACGCGCTTCATGCGCGAAATATTGGTATTTTCAATAGAGAAAAAGATAGCAGCAGGCATGGCAAGAACATTGCAATCCACAATCCCCTGCGAATGCGCAATACGGATCATGGTATCTTCTACACGATGAATCTCTGAGCCACTTTTGAGAAGAATGGTTCCAGCTAACATAATCACATCGATGACGGCATTTAATTCTCTTGATTCTTCCATGCTTGCCTCCTTTTATCAACTCCCTCTATTCTATCACAAATCCGGACTCAAAAAAAATCTTTGCCATGAAATCATGACAAAGATTGATTACTTATTTTGATTATCCATCTGATTTTAAGGAGTAGCTGAACTTGTTTTAGGTTTGTAGATTGAAATCTTGACTCTAGTCTTATTGAGGTCTACCTTTTCACCTGCTCTAGGACTCTGTTCAACGACTGTATCTTCAGCAGTTCCAGCGGGAGCTGTCGACACTTCTACAACTTCAATATTGGCTTCCTTAATCCCAACAATTTGAATCAAATTATTCTTAGTAAACTCCAAGCTGGAACCAATGTAACTCGGCATGGCAACACTTGTAACTTTTTTAGCTACTGTCAAGACGATTTGAGTAGGTTTACTCAAATCATAAGGAACACCTGCACCTGGACTTTGTTTCATAATCGTTCCTGGTTCGCTTTCGCTGGACTCTTCTTCCTCTATCTTAATCAAATTCTCAGGAATCTTCTTCTGCTTGAGTTCTGAGATTACTTCTGTAGAGTTCCGTCCAATATAGTTCCCTAATTGAATCGTCGTAGCTTTTTTAGCCACTGTCAAAACGATTTGAGTTGCCTTGCTCAAGTCATAGGTCGTACCTTCTGGTAGACTTTGCTTCATGACCGTTCCAGCCTCACTCTCATTCGACTCTTCTTCCTCAATTTTAATCAAATTATCTGGAACTTTTTTCTCTTTTAATTCCGCAATGACATCAGAGGATTTCCGACCGACATAATTACTAATTTGGAAGGATTGCTTGCCTGATGAGACAACCAAATTGATTTTCGTTCCTTCTTTTCGACCAGTTCCAGCGCCAGGATCTGTACGGATAATCCGCCCTTCTTCCACCTTTTCACTAGCCTCTGACTTCTCCTCGCCAATCTCAAAATTGGCTTTCTTGAGGGTTTCCTTGGCCTCCGCAACTGTCTGACCTGCCACATCTGGAATGGCAATGGTTGCAGGAGTTCTGGATAGTATCCAAATCAGAGAAGCTGCCACCAATACAATGCTGGCCAAAAAAATCAGGTAACGCATCTTAAATCTACGTTTTTTCGGTGCTTGTGGTTGGTAAGTTTCCTCTGTCACAGCCTGACTTGTTTTTTTGATTGGTTTGTGTTCTGTCTGCGCTTGAACCTTAGGAATCGAGGTCAAGGTGCTCTGGGATACTTTTGGTAGAGTCTTGGTGTCCGCCTTAGTCGCATCGTCAAAGACCAGCTTTGGTTCATTACGACGATTATAAGACAAACTACTAGACAAGTCCACATACATTTCAGCTACTGATTTATAGCGATCTGTCAATTTCTTAGCAGTTGCCTTGATAACAACATTCTCCAAAGCCTGGGGCACAGATGGATTCTCAGCAATAACGGACGGCAGGGGCTTTTGGAAATGCTGGAGGGCGATGGTCACCGCACTATCTCCATCGTAAGGAATATGACCTGTCAGCATCTCATAGAAAATAATCCCCATGGCATAGATATCACTTTGTACAGTCGCCTTCGAACCACGCGCCTGCTCTGGTGACAAGTAATGAACGGAGCCCAGCATCGAGTTAGTCTGAGTCAGACTCGTCTCAGCAAAGGCTACTGCAATCCCAAAGTCTGTAACCTTGACAGTCCCATCTGGTGTCAAGAGGATGTTTTGAGGTTTCAAGTCCCGGTGAACAATTCCTCTGGTATGGGCCAAACGCATAGCCAAGAGAATTTGTCCCATGATACGGACGGCTTCTTCATTAGAGAGAGGATAGTGTTCCTTGATATAGCGTTTGAGGTCAAGTCCAGCCACATACTCCATAGCTAGGTACTGTTGACCGTCTTCCTCGCCAATATCTGTTATCCGAACGATATGAGGATGGTCTAAATCTGCCATAGCTCTCGCTTCACGCTGAAAACGAGCCACAGCTATCGGGTCTGTCTGGTAGTTGGTTCTCAGAACCTTCACTGCCACTTCTTCCCCGTCCAGAATCAAATCTTTGGCCAAGTAGACATCCGCCATGCCTCCTCGACCAATTTGTTTGACAATCCGATAGCGTCCGGCAAAAATCTTGCCGATTTGGATCATTCTGCATCCTCCTCGTTCATAGAAACAAGGGCAACCGTAATGTTGTCTAAACCTCCTGCATTGTTAGCAAAACGCACAAGCGTCGCTGTTTTATCTGCCAAAGGAATATCACTGGTTACAATATCACAAATCTCACTTCCTGAAATCATATTGGTCAAACCATCACTATTAAGTAGGAGATAGTCTCCCTGCTCAAGGGTAATCATTCCAAAATCAGGCTGAATTTCATCTTTTTGACCGATTGACTGGGTAATAATATTTTTCTGTGGATGGCTAGCTGCTTCTTCTGGCGTCAATTGACCTGCCTTGAGCAATTCATTGACCAAGGAATGATCGCTCGTTAACTGGTGGTATTCTTCTCCACGAATCAAACCGATACGAGAATCTCCAATATGAGCATAGATAGCCTGATTGCCAATAATAGCAAGGACTTCCAAAGTAGTTCCCATGCCTCTGTAAGCTTCATCCTGACCAAGCTGGTGAATCTTTTGATTTTCAATTTCTAGGTAATGGGCGAACCATTCACGCACTTCATTGACTGTATCGATTTGGGTATCGACCCAAGCTACACCTAGGTCTGTTACCGCCATTTCACTAGCGATATTCCCTGCGCGATGACCTCCCATCCCATCAGCTAAAATAATCATAGTACGTCCAGCTCTATTGACATAGTGGTTGACATAGTCTTGGTTATTTGTTCGTTTCTGACCAACATCTGTTAATAATGAAATTTCCATGTGTCAGTTCCTTCCTAATCCGATATCTTGCGAAATTGACTGATGAAGAATCCATCACTTCCATACAATTCAGGTGTAATGAGGATACAGCCGTCTTTCATGATATCCTTACATTCATGTTCTAGTTTTACCTGCTCGAACTCAGGATGACTTTCTAAAAACGCCTCAACGACTTGAAAATTCTCCTCCGAAACAATGGTACAGGTACTATAAGTTATTATACCACCTTTGCCTAGTGTTTGACAAACACTACCTAATATTTCTAGCTGAATTTCCTGTAAGGACGCGAAATCTGCCGTTTCTTTATTGTATTTGATGTCTGGTTTTCGGCGCAAAAGACCGATTCCTGAACAGGGAGCATCCACCAAAATCTTATCAAATGAATCCTGCCCAAAAAACTCATGCACCTTTCTGGCATCTAATTTTTGCATTTGAACCCGATCTGCAACTCCCAGACGTTGAGCATTTTCTTGAATCAATTCCAACTTGTGGTCATACAAATCCAGAGCCGTAACCTGACCTGTCGTAAGATAAGAGGCTATATGGGCTGTTTTCCCACCTGGAGCCGCACAGGCATCAAGAACCTGCTCATCACCTTGTAAATCAAGCGTCGGAGCAACCAATTGACTGGACTCGTCTTGGATGGTAATGGCTCCCTCCGCAAACAAATCATGACCTGCAAAATGCCCCTGCTCCTTGACGAGACCAGAAACAGACAAAGGTGAAGCACTAGCCTCCAACAAGGCTTGGATTTCCTCTTTTCGACTTAAATCAGTCACACGAATACTGGCCTTGTTTCGCACCAAGAGACTTTCAAAAATAGCCTGCGCTCGTTCCTCTCCGTATTCTTCCTTGAGCTTGGAAACTAGCCAAACTGGGAGAGAATAGGCAATGGAATCACGCTTATTTTTACGTTTGATGCTAGCAATATCTGGCCAGCCTTCACGCAAGATACGGCGAAGGACAGCGTTGACCAATTTTTCACTGCCCTTTTTTCGGACTTTGGCTAATTCCACCGCTTCATTAACCACAGCATGGTCTGGAATCTTATCCAAATAGCGAAGCTGGTAGGCACTCATGAGAAGAAGGACATAAAGCCAACTGTCTAACTGGTCTCTGTCTTCGATAAAGTGGGACAGGTACCATTCCAGCGTCAATTTACGGGCTACCGTTCCATAGACCAGCTCGGTCACTAAGCCCTTGTCTGATGCCGAAAGTTGACTTCCCTTGAGATGCTTATTTAAGGCGATGTTTGAGTATGCTTGATTGATAAAAACATCCTCTAATACTGCTAGGGCTAGACTTCTAGCCGTTTCTACTTTAGTCACCAAATCGTTCTCCTACAGTCAATGTACGTCCAACTCCGTTGAGGAAGGAAGCGATGTCCATCTTAGGCTTACCAGCTGGCTGCACTTGTTTGAGGGATAGAGCCCCTTCTGCTGTTGCGACAATCAATTCTTTCTTGCCGATAGAGAGGATCTCACCTGGATTTCCCTGACCTTCTACTGCTAGAGCTTCATAAATCTTAAAGCGGTCGCCCTTAAGGAAAGTATGGGCAACAGGCCAGGGGTTCATGCCACGGATTTGGTTGAAAAGTTGGCGATTGCTTTTAGTCCAGTCCAATTTTTCTTCCTCTGGCTTGATATTTGGCGAGAAGGTAACCTGACTCGGATCCTGCGGTTCAGGTTGGATTTCCCCAGCAATATAAGCTGGCAAAGTGTCCAAAAGCAAATCACGACCAACTAGCGCCAATTTTTCAAACAAGGTGCCAACATTGTCCTCATCCGTGATAGGAATACTGCGACGAGAAATCATATCTCCTGCGTCCATTTCCTTAACCATCTCCATAATGGTCACACCAGCTTCCTCATCCCCTTGAATCAAGGCATAATGAATTGGCGCTCCACCACGATGTTTAGGAAGAAGGGAGGCGTGAACGTTGACCGCAAAGTTCATGCTATCAAGGAGTTTACTTGGGAGAAACTGCCCAAAAGCAGCAGTCACAATTCCATTTGCTCCTAAATTCATAATAGCTTCCATCTCTGGGCTTCCAGATAATTTTTCAGGTTGGTAGATTGGAAGACCCGCTTCTTTGGCAGCCTGCTTGACTGGTGTTTCTTGGATCACTTTTTTACGTCCGACAGCACGGTCTGGCTGGGTCACAACGGCTAAAATCTCATAGCGGTCATCTGTTAAAAGTCCTTTTAAGACTGTTGCTGAAAAGTCGGGTGTCCCCATAAAGATTAGTTTTGTCATATCTTCTCCTTCTTATAAAAATTGCTGTGGCTCATGGTCAATGCTGAGACGGAGCTCACTATTTTCCCGTTCTTGAGTCAAGGCCAAGACCTGATTGAGAGTCGGCCCCAGCTCATCTTCTAAACGGTATTTAATTAAAATCTGGTAATGATAGAGGTTGTGGGTCCGAGCAATCGGTTTTGGCGTCGGCCCAAGGATGTTACTGGATTCAGACAAACCTGACCGCAAAATGTTCATCACTTCATAGGCACGTTTGACCACCTCTTCTTCTTTCTTGTGAGAAAGGGTAATGCCAATGGTGAAATAGTAAGGCGGATAACCAAGTTGTCGTCTGATTCCCATTTCATAAGCGTAAAAGCCTTCGTAATCCTGGTCTTTGGCAAATCGAATAGCATAGTGCTGCGGATTATAAGACTGAATCAAGACCTGCCCAGCTTTTTCAGCACGTCCTGCCCGACCTGCCACCTGAGTCAAAAGTTGGAAGGTTCTCTCAGAAGAACGGAAGTCAGGCAAATTCAAAGCTGTATCCGCATTGAGCACTCCGACTAAGGTCACATTTGGAAAATCCAAACCCTTTGCAATCATTTGTGTACCTAGTAAAATATCTGCTTCCCCTCGTCCAAACTGGTCAAGAAGAGCTTGGTGACTACCTTTTTTACGAGTCGTGTCAACATCCATGCGCAAAATACGGGCCTGGGGAAAGAGTTCTGCCAGCTCGTCATAAGCCTTCTGAGTTCCTGTCCCATAATAACGAATACTGCGACTCTTACAGTTAGGACAGGCCTGAGGAATGTCCTTCGAGAAACCACAATAATGACAGTTCATGGTCTTGGTATCCATGTGCAAGGTCAAAGAAATATCACAGTTGGGACAAGTATCCACAGTTCCACACTCCCGACACATGACAAAGCTAGAATAACCACGACGATTGAGCATGAGAACCACCTGCTCTTTTTTAACCAGACGGTCCTGAATCGCTTCTAGCAAAGGAGGCGTAAAATTTGACGTCTCGTTTTGTCCGATATAGTCCCGAAAGTCAATCACTTGAACCTCAGGGATCGTAGCTAAAGGATTGGCGCGTTGGGTCAGACGTAAATGTTGATACACGCCTTTTCCAGCCCTAGCACGGCTTTCCAGACTAGGAGTTGCTGAACCAAGTACCAGGGCTGCTTGATTATACTGAGCCCGTAAAATAGCTACCTCTCTAGCATGATAACGGGGATTACTGTCCTGCTTATAAGTCGCTTCATGCTCCTCATCGATAATCATAACACCTAGATTTTTCAGCGGAGCAAAGATGGCCGATCTGGCACCAACCACAACTTGAGCATCTCCTCGTTCCACCTTGCGCCATTCATCATACTTTTCACCATTAGACAAGCCTGAGTGAAGAATGGCCACCTTGTCCCCAAAACGTGCAATAAAACGCTCCGTCATCTGTGGAGTCAGGGAAATCTCAGGCACCAGCAAAATAGCTGTCTTGCCCTTATCCAAAGCTCCTTGGATAATCTGCAAGTAAACCTCCGTCTTCCCACTTCCCGTAATCCCTTGAAGGAGGAAGGGAGGCCTATGACTGCCAATCGCACTCACAACCGCATCACGCGCCTGTCTTTGCTCTGGATTCAACTCCAAAGGTCGACTTGTCTCAATGCCTTCAAAATAAGCAGCTGAGCGTTGCACTTCCTTTTGGACTATGGTCACAGCACCTTGTTCCACAAAGAAGTTGACTTGCTCCCGCGAGTAGGACTCTAACAAACTAGCCAAGGAAGCACTCTCAGGATGAGACAGCAAATAATCTCTCAATTCCAACTTTTTCTTGGCGCGTGTAGAAATCTCTACACTTTCTAATTGAGCAAGGTCTACCTCATACCAAGACTGGGTCTTGACCTTCTTTTGATCAATCGCCTGATATTCTAGACCAAGCAGGCCTTTTCTAGTCAAACGCATCATTTCAGCTTGCTTAGCTAAATCCAGAGAAGAAAAGGCAAGCGAATCTTCTGAACCAAACAAGCGCTCTCGGTCTTCCTGACTCAGACCTGCCAGAGGATAGAGAATCTTGTCATAGCTGGAGTTCAGAAACCCTGGTAACATAGCCTTGAGGATGGAGATCTTGTAGGAGAAAACAGATTTGCGTAACTCCTCAGCCAGCCAGAGTTGTTCTTTCGTAAGAACAGGAGAAAAATCCAGCACCTCTGCAATATCTTTTAAATCTTGATTAGCCTCTTCTTCATCTGGTTGGGACTCCAAACCAAGAACAATCCCTTGAATCAGACGATTTCCCTTACCGAAGGGCACGTGAACCCGCATCCCAACTTCTAGCATTCCCTCAAATTCCTCAGGAATCCTGTAACTATAGGGCTGGTCCGTCTGCATCAAGGGCACATCTACAATAATCTTGGCTATAGCCATCTTTTCACCTCCTTCTTGTCAGTATATTCTTGCAATAGAAAAAATAAGATTGAGTCCCCCCAACCTTAAATTTTTTCACCATCTTCTTTTTCTTTAGCGATTTGCTCTTTGATTTTCTTTTCTTCTTCTTCTTTGCGGCGTTTTTCTTCTTCGATACGGCGACGCACTGCTTCACGTTTTCCTTCTGGGTCTGGGTGAATTGTAACGTTTCCTGATTCGATTTCTTCTAAAGCGCGAAGAGTTGATTTTTCAGATTTGAAACCTTGAGTTGCTGGCGCACCTGCTTCCAATTCGTGGGCACGTTTTGCTTCCAAGATTACGAGTGAATATTTTGATGGAACCTTGTCGAGCAAGGTATCAATAGAGGGTTTTAACATCATTTGCTTGTACCTATTTTCTAAATTTTATCGGGTAGTTGGAGATTTCGGTAACATCTCCTGATAGTGACCAATGACACGATCCACACGGAAGTGCTCTGCTTCGATCACACGTTTGACACGCTCAGCAGCTAGGGGCACCTGATCGTTGACAATCGCATAATCATACTCACGCATAAGGGCAATTTCTTCCTTGGCTTTTTCGATTCGTTGGGCAATCACTTCTGCACTGTCTGTTCCACGTCCTACCAAACGATCTTGCAATTCATCCAAATCTGGTGGTGTCAGGAAGATAAAGACAGCATCTGGAACCTTTTTCTTGACCTGAAGAGCGCCCTGAACTTCAATTTCAAGGAAAACATCGATTCCCTTGTCCAAGGTTTCATTGACATAGGTCAGAGGAGTTCCATAGTAGTTGCCGACATATTCTGCGTATTCCAACATCTGTCCTTGACGAATCAACTCTTCAAACTCTTCGCGAGTACGGAAGAAATAGTCAACACCGTCCACTTCTCCAGGACGTTGTGCGCGTGTCGTCATCGATACAGAGTATTGAAATTGGTTTTCAGAACTCTCAAAAATCTCTCTTCTAACCGTTCCTTTTCCAACCCCTGAAGGACCAGAAAAAACGATTAGTAAGCCTCGGTCTGCCATTGTGTCTCCTTTTAGTCAGTCTGTAAAAATAGAATAAAATTTTCCTTCAGATAGTAGCATTTTACACAAACTATCCTTCTACAGTCTTTCTATCTAGTGTAACAAAAAAGCAGTAATTTTTCAACTGCTCTTTCTTATTTATTTAGCATAATCTACTGCACGAAGCTCGCGAATCACGGTTACCTTGATATTTCCTGGGTAATCGAGATTGTTTTCAATTTTCTCACGAACTTTGTGAGCTAAGATTGTGACTTTGTCGTCCTTGATTTGTCCTGGATTTACCATGATGCGGATTTCACGTCCTGCTTGAAGGGCAAAGCTATTTTGTACCCCTTCAAAGCCGTTAGCAATTTCTTCCAAATCATGGAGACGCTTGATGTAGCTTTCAAGAGACTCACTACGAGCACCTGGACGAGCTGCACTCAAGGCATCTGCCGCAGCGACGATCACTGCAATGACGCTCTCAGCTTCAACATCACCGTGGTGACTAGCAATCGTATTAACCACAACTGGGTGTTCCTTATACTTACGAGCCAATTCCATACCGATTTCAACGTGGCTACCCTCAACCTCGCGGTCAATAGCTTTTCCGATATCGTGAAGGAATCCAGCACGACGGGCAAGAGCCGCATTTTCACCAAGTTCGCTGGCCATGATACCAGCCAACTTAGCGACCTCAATCGAATGGCGCAAGACATTTTGTCCATAAGAAGTACGGAACTGCAAACGTCCCATAATCTTCATCAAGTCTGGATGAAGGTTTGGCGCACCAATTTCATAGGCTGCTGCCTCTCCGTATTCACGGATCTTATTGTCAATCTCTTGGCGGTTTTTCTCAACCAACTCTTCGATACGAGCTGGATGGATACGTCCATCCTTAAGCAACATTTCCATGGTCATACGAGCAATTTCACGACGAATCGGATCAAATCCTGACAAGGTTACCACTTCTGGTGTATCGTCGATAATGACATCAACCCCTGTCAAACTTTCAAAGGTACGAATGTTACGACCTTCACGACCAATAATGCGTCCCTTCATAGTATCGTCTGGCAGATGAACTGTTGAGTTTGTTGACTCCGCTACATATTCACCAGCGATACGTTGCATCGCTTGAACCAGGATGTCCTTGGCCATTTTGTCAGAACGTTCCTTGACCTCTTGCTCAGCTTCACGAATGCGGCTGGCAATCTCCTTGGTCAAGTTTTCCTCTGTCTGTGCCAAGATAATATCTCGTGCTTCTGCCTGAGACAGAGCACCAATACGCTCTAGTTCTGCTTCTTTTTGTCTTTCGACTTCCTCTAATTGCTCTTCACGCGCATCAAGGTTTTTCGCTCTATCAGAAATACTTTGTTCTTTTTGTTCAAGTGTTTGTTCTTTACTCGTCAAATTGTCGTCCTTACGGTCAAGGCTGGTAGCTCTCTCTGTCAAACGACTTTCGATTTGTTTGAGTTCTTGACGTTCTGATTTGAATTCAGCGTCCACTTCTTCACGGTATTTTCTGGCTTCTTCTTTGGCCTCCAATAGTGCTTCTTTTTTAAGAGACTTGCTTTCACGTTTGGCTTCATTAACAAGTAAATCTGCTTCACGCTCAGCTTGTCCACGTAAATTAGTTGCTTCTTGTTCAGCATTTAAAAGCATCAACTCTGCAGCTTCCTGAGATGATTTCATCTTAGCTGAGATGCTGACATATCCAATGACTAAACCAATGATGACGGCAAAAACAGCAATCGCAAGCGACATGATTTCCATGTTTTCACCTCATTTTATTGTTATTCCGAATGACATACATTCTTTTACATTCTACCATAAAAAAGTGATTTTCACAAACCTAAAATAGAATATGTTTTGGGGAAATTGGAACATATTTGCTAAAATAAAATTGTTATTTAAAAAAGCCTACCTTTCAGTAGACTTAGTAATGATCTTTGAAAGACAAGAAAGCCACGCTATCTCCATCCATCATATAAATCAAGCGATTTTCTGCATCAATACGCCGTGACCAGGCTCCTTGGTAATCATACTTGAGTGGTTCTGGCTTACCTATTCCTGTAAAGGGATCACGTTGAATATCCTTGATTAGTTTATTGATTCTTTTTAACGTTTTCTTGTCCTGAGTTTGCCAGTAGCAATAATCTGCCCAGGCATCTTCTGTAAACTTGAGTAGCATTCCTCACTCCTCAATAATATGGACCTGAGTGCTTCCAGCACGAACTTGAGCCATTCCTCGCAAAACCTTGTCTGATAACTCCTTATTTTGAGCGATTCTCAGGGTTTCCTGAATACTGTCCCATTCGCTCTTTGAAAGAACTACAATGTCCTCATCTGGATTTTTATTAACCACCGTCAAAGGCTCAAATTCATCGTTTACCTTCTTCATGTAGTCTTTTAAATGATTTCGGAATGTTGAGTAAAGAACTGCTTCCATAACCATACCTCGTTTTACCTCTTTTCCACTATTATACATGAAAAGAAAGAAATTGTCAGGAACTTGTACAAGATTTTCTTTTTCTATCTATTTATTCGTAAAAAATCTCAAAAAGCCTACTTTGCAGTAGACTTAGTTTGTTTCTATTCTTATTGGCACTCTTCCAAAATTCTGGTCTGCTATACTTGGATTTCCTAGTTGGTAAATCTGGTCTGCCTTTTGGGTCATAGCATCCCAAGGTTCTTTGCCAATTCGGCTGACTAGATTGACCTGCCCTTTCAGAGACTTGAGATGCTGTCTACCTTTTTCGGTAAAGCCAATAACATGAATAGCTTCTGGTAAGTCACTTTCTCTAGCTTGCACCAAGATATAAGTCAAAAGGCGTCTGACACGCGCCTTGGTGTAACGCTTGGTCGCAACCACCTCAACCAAGTCTTCCACAGATTGGGCTATCTTGATAGCATCCTTGATGCGCACAGCCATTTCTTGATTGACCTGATAGATAGTGTTTAGGTCTGGATTGGACAAGATTTGATAGCGGAGCAAAGGAAAATAGTCGTCACAACTCACCTTATTAGCATTTTCAAAGATGTCAACAGAAGGCATAAAGCGTTCTAAGAAATCTTGATCCTTCTGGTGCTGACGAAGAGCTGTCGCCGAGGCAAAGTCCACATCCTTATCCACAGAATGGTAACCCGCCCCCTGACGCTGAATCGGATGGAGTTTGATTCTACGTCCCGCAACTGCCTTGACATAGGCCAGAGCAAGGACATGATTGGGCGTATTGCCTGAAAAATCAAGACCTGCAAATTCCTTCCACATGGCCTGAGTTTTCTGGGGATAGGAAAGGGAATCAGGCAGATTTTCCACAAATTGCTCCATCTCAGCACCCTGCTCTGTGTATAAGTCAGCGATTTTTTGATAATCTAGAACTTCTTCTGTCCCAAAAGCGAGGATATCTATGCCCAACCGAGCCAAGATATCCACAGCTCCCTGACCGAAGAAATCCGCAGCCTGAACACTGACTAAAAATGGCAATTCCACTACCAAATCTGCGCCATTTTCCAGAGCCATCTGGGCCCGTGTCCACTTATCCACGATAGCAGGTTCTCCACGCTGCATGAAATTTCCAGACATAGCTACGATTTTCAACCCCTCAACCTGATCCAGCAGGTATTTGTGCCCATTATGAAAAGGATTGAACTCCGCAATAATACCTGTGATGGTCATGATGTTCTCCTACTTCTGCGCGACAAAAAACCAACGGGTGCTAGTTTCTGTTGGCTCCTTATCCTCAAAGTCTGCATAGAGTTTGAAGGACTTGAATCCAGCCTGTTCCAACAAAATATCATAGGTCAAGACCTCATAGGTCCGCTCCTCATGCACTTCATCGTGACGACTAAAGGACCCGTCCTCTTCCTTGATAAAGAAAGTCAACTCATGCACGATGGAGTGAGGAGCTTCGTCCTCGTAGGTATCCCAAAGCATGGCGAAATCTTCCGCATTTTCATGGTAGGAATAGCCTGGAAAAACTTCATCTGTCTGATAGGTGGAATGCACATCAAAGATAAAGACACCATCTTCGTTGAGGGAATTATATACTTCCTTAAAGACGTCTCCTACTTCCACCTCATCCTGCATGTAGCAGATTGAGTCCGAATAACAAGTGACAAAATCATATTGACCTGCCTTGGACAAATCCAGCATATTGCCTTCAATAAATTCAATCTTTTGTTTGGCTGAAGAAGCTCTCTTCTCTGCAATCTTCAACATATCCCCACTCAAGTCAAGTCCAGTCACATCAAAACCAGCCTGAGAGAAGCGCACAGATTGAATTCCTGTCCCACAAGCCAATTCCAAGAGTTTCTTTTTCTCCTTGGTCTTAGGCAAATGACGCAGAGAAAAATCAGTCCATTTATCGTATAAACTGTCATCCATGACCGCATCATAGACCGCCGCAAAGGTTTCATAAGTTGCCATAATCATGATACCAAGAGCGTCAATGGCAAACACCACTCGCCCTTTACCTTTCTATCAATTTTTCTAAAATAAGCAAAGAAACCCAGTTGACTACAACTGAGTTCGTCTTCTAAGCAAGAGTTTCAGATAAATCTACTGAATCCGCCTCATGCCATAGTTTTTCCAGATTATAGTGGGCACGCATTTCTTCTGAGAAGATATGCACAACGACAGCACCGAGGTCTAGCAAGACCCATCCTCCAGCTGCATCGCCTTCGATATGGCTGCCTTTAAAACCAGCTTCCGCTACTTTTTCACGGATATTGTCAGCGATAGCGTCCAACTGACGGCTATTCATTGAGCTAGTGATAACAAAATAGTCCGTCACGCTAGTCAAATCTTGTACGTCAAGTGCGAGGATATCCTCCGCGCGTTTCTCATCAGCCGCTTTCACGACTAATTCTAGTAATTCTTTTTCGTTCATTTAGTCCTCTTTCAAATAGTGCACAAAGGCGTTATAGGTTTCAAGGGTTTGGGGATAGATAGGGAATCTCTGATGAGCTAGATGCTCCACGGTACGAGCTGTTTCGTAGGCCACCGCCTTATTAAGTGATAGACTCGCAATCTCACGCGCCACATCTACTCCTGGAAAGGCGCGATTATGCTCGATATAGTCCGCGACGTAGATGACCTTATCTAGGTCTGTCATCTGGTCAGCCCCGACTGTATGGATTTCAATGGCTCGCAGGATTTCAGAATCATCCAAATCCAAGTCTTCCTGAATCTTGTAAATTCCGACCATACCATGCCAGACATTATTGCCCCAGTTTTTGAGATCAGGATCCAGCTGATAACGGCCAATTAAGTCTAAAAATTCCTGATCTGACAGCTTTTTAGCATAGTCATGAAGAAGGCCTGCAAGACCTGCTTTCTCGGCATCGACTCCAAATCTCTCCGCCAGTTCTATGGCTGCACGCTCCACACCCAAGCAATGGGTTAAGCGTTTCTCGGGTAGAAGCTCTGCCATTTTTTCCAACAAAGCCTCACGGGAGCAGTTGATATAGTCTTGATAGGCCATCAGTAGAGACCCTCCTTCTCGATGTAATCTAGAACAGGCTGAGGCAGGAGAAAGTTGGGTTCCCGACCTTGGGCAATGAAGTTACGCACCATGCTGGATGAGATATCCATGAGAGGCACATCCACCCAGATAACTGGATAAGAAGTTCCAGCCTTATAGCGTGGGCGCTGAACCCCCACAAACTGAACCATGTCAACCAATTCATCAATTCGATACCACTTAGGCAGATAGTCCACCATGTCGGCACCGATAATGAAATAGTAATCTGTATCTGGATTTTTCTCTGTCAAAATCTTCATAGTGTCGTAGGTATAGGAAATGCCCTTGCGCTCCAACTCAATGGTTTCAATGGCTAGTCCTTCAATCCCCTCAATCGCCAACTCAAGCATCTTGAGACGATGGTGTTCAGGGATGGTTTCCTTTTTATCTACATGAGGAGGTTGGTATTCAGGCATGAGCAGAACCTGGTCCAGTCCCAACTGTTGTCGTACTTGGTCCGCAACAATGAGATGGGCATTGTGAACAGGGTTAAAATTCCCCCCTAAAATCCCGACTTGTTTGCGTTTTTTCTCCTTGATTTCTGGCTCCAACTCTACCTTGGTAAAGGGAGTCAATAGTTCGATTGCCATAGGCTAGTCTCCTTTATTTCTCTGTAAAAACAGTTGTTTGGAGTATAGTTTTTAGATTTCTTTGACTTTTTTAGAAATCTTGCGATTTTCTTTCTTGCTGGATTGTTTAAATAAAATCAAGATGCGTCCGATTTTTTGGACAGTATCCACACCAATTTCTTCTTCCAAAATTTCAGCTACTTCGTGGATGTTTTCATCTGTGTTTTGTAAGAGAGTAACCTTGATCAATTCGCGGGCGTCAAGTGCTTGACGGACGCTGGTTTTGATTTGGTCGTTGAGACCATTTTTCCCGATTTGGATGATGGGTTTGAGGGTGTGTGCCTGACTATTGAGGAAGGCACGTTGTTTTGATGTTAATGACATAATATTCTTCCTTGTTTTTTGATAGTTATTTTAGGTGGTGAGGGACGGTCGGAACTAATTTTTCAAAGATCTCATCTTTGAAAAATGGATTTCCTGACCTCACAATTGAGCCTTGGTCTCAATTGTGCCCCTTACCAATCAAGAGATTGGCAAGACACCACGGCAATAACTATCTTTTTATGAGCTCACTTTGTTCGCTCAGTGATTGTATTTTAAATAATTGCTTTTCGTGTGACGACGGCGACGCCTTCTGGTGCCCAGACGGCGACTTTGGCGGTGCCTGTTACACGGATCCAGCCGAGTCCAGAGATAACTAGGTCAGTTTTGTCCTTAATGTTAAAGACATGCTGGACTAGTTTTGGAAAATTTTCTTTTTCCTTGCTATTTGGTGGTGTTAGAAGGTTTCCCAGGTGCTTATCGTAGAAAGCACTAGCGCCTTCTAGTTTGGTACGGTGGAGTTTGAGTTCATTGTCAAAGAAGGCTGTGAAACCTTGCTTGTCACCTGCAATGAAGTCAAAGCGTCCCAAACCACCTAGAAACAGGGTTTGCTCAGGATTAAGCTGATAGGTCTTAGGTTTGATTTCCTTTTTTGGGCTGACATACTTGAGATTTTTGGCAGTCAAGTAATGAGCCATTTGGTGACGGTGGATGATTCCCGGTGTATCGTAGATATAAGATCCGTCGTCAAGCGGAATCTCGA
Source organism: Streptococcus sp. k-402 (assembly GCF_013277515.1). GTDB lineage: Bacteria > Bacillota > Bacilli > Lactobacillales > Streptococcaceae > Streptococcus. The sequence goes on from NZ_VMNB01000007.1 coordinate 78,326, forward strand.
TTTTATCCAAGGTTGTCCCTGGGAAACGCGAAGTTGTAATCACGTTCTGGTCACCCGTAATTTCTTGGATAATAGCATTGATAAGGGTTGATTTTCCAACGTTGGTCACACCGACCACATAGACATCGCGGCCCTTACGGTAGTGTTCAATCTTGTCAATGACTTCCTTAATGGCATGTTTGTTTTGAGCTGAAGTTAGGACGACATCAACAGGACGAAGCCCTTCTTCATGGGCACGTTCCATGAGCCACTGGCTAATCTTGCCCGGTTTAACAGACTTGGGCAGGATATCTTTTTTATTTCCAACCAAGAGGACATCATTGCCCGATACAAAACGTGGCAAGCCTGGGATGACAGAGCCATTAAAATCAAAGATATCAATGACATTGACCACTAAGGCATCACTATCTCCCACCTCGTGCAAGAGTTTGAGGAAATCATCGTCCGTCAACTGGACATCCGTGATTTCATTGTAGTGGCGGAGACGGAAACAACGTTGGCAATAAACTTCGCCAGTCTCCAAACCTTTTTCAAGTGCTGACTGGGGGGTAAATCCAAGACCAGCCTTGTCTGTCGTCTGAATGGTTGCTCCACAACCAATACAGAGAATTTCTTCCATAGTTAAATTCCTTTTTTATATGTAATCGGTCCGTACTTTTCAGTGATTTTTCGCATAACACGGCGCTCGCGAGCTCGGTTAATCTGCGTTTTGATCGAGTCGTGTTGGACCAAGGGCTTGACCAAGATCGAACGAATGCCAGCACGGTGGGCTGCTCGAATATCGGTCATGAGCTGGTCGCCGACCATGACCACTTCACTTTTCTCATAGTGAAATTCCTTCATGGCACGGTCAATCCCAAATGTGAAGGGCTTCAGAGCCCAATAAATATAATCAATTCCAAACTTTTCAACTGCTCGTTGGACCCGTTTTTTAGTGTTATTTGAGACCACGATGATGCGAATACCTGCATCCCGAAGGTCATGTAGCCATTGCTTCATCTCTGACGTCCCATCAGGGTTGTTCCAAGCAATGAGGGTATTATCCAAATCGACCAAAACAGCCTTGATTCCCTGCGCCTGCAGGCTTGGGACTGTCAGATCATAAACTGCTTCCACAGCAAAATCTGGCATGTAATTTTCAATCACCATTTTGGCTCCTTTTCTTTTATTTTCTAGTAATTTTCTTCATCCATTGAGATAAGGCTGCCCATAAAATCAAGCTAGCCATTAAGATATAAATCCAAGCATTTGGCTCTTCTGTAAATGGTAGAGGAACATTCATTCCGAAGAAACCTGTAATAACCGCAAGTACTGCTAGTAAGACGGAGATAATAGTCAAAATTGACAAACTATCATTCAAGTTATTGTTTAGGATGTTGTTGTAAGAAGCTGAGAGTTGTTGCAAGACTTGAGAAATCAAGTCTGTCATAGACACCAACTGATGGGCTTCAATCATGGCATCATCAAACTGCTCTCGTTCGACATCATTAAATCTCCGATAAAGAGCATGGCCCTGGATATGTTCCAAGAGGAGTCGATTTTGTTTTGCTGCTGCTGTCAAGTAAACCATACCAGTCTCCAAGTCAGAGAGGGCGAAGAGATTTTTCTTTGTTGTAGTTTGACGTAGCAAGGCACTAATTTCGTCCTTACTTTTATCCATCTCTTCAATGACAGGATAATAAGCGTTACTGATAATCTCTAAACCAGCAAAGAGAAACTTGTAAATAGAAAGCGACTCATGGCTATCCAGATAAGCTGACATCTGATCAATGACATAAGCATTCTTATGGTTGCTGATGGTAATCATTCGTTGTCTTTCGACGATAAAGGTCATGGGAATCGCTTCATAATATTCTTTGTCTTTTTCTAAATCAAGAACATTATAAATAAAGGTTACCGTCTCCGTTTCACGGTTATAATCCATATGAGCTCGTTCATTTCTATCCAGTGCGTACTCAATGGTTTCCTTGTCCAATCCATAGATGTCAGAAAGATCTTCCATATTTTTAATCTTATCCACATCAAGGTCTATCCAGGTACAACCATTGCCCAACTGCTTTTCTAAAACCATCTTTTCTCCTTTATTAAACTCTCTCTATTGTACCACAAATTACTTAAAATAACAGGTCTAGTCTGTGCGTGAGAAATTGCTAACAACTGTGATATTTCGGTTAGGAACAAAGTGAAGAGCTTGCTCCTCGCTACGAAGCTGGGTCGTACGAATTCCCACACTGACAACCTTGCCCGATACAGTAATGGGGCCATTTGTCAGAACGACCTCATCTCCCACATCCAGTTGACGTTCAAAGAGGATGAAAAAGCCATTGATGACATCAGACAGAAAACCTTGGGCTCCCATACCAATCGCCACCCCAGCAATCCCAGCACCTGCCAGCAAACTAGAAACTGGCAAACCTAAAATAGACAAAATGCAGTAAAGTAAAAAGAAATATAGCGTATAATTAAACACATTTTCTAGTAAACGCGCAATAGTCTTTTGGCGTCCGACATCATGATGAGACATTTTTAGAGAAGGTTTGACAATTCTCTGCACCATAGTATGAAGCATTTTTTTAGCAATATAAAATACAATCAAAAGCAGTAAAAGAGAAATGACCTTGGTGAGAATATTCTCGATAATGGTTGTCACATCTAGCTTTTCAATATAAGCTTGAATAAATTTTTGCATATAAAACTCCTTTATTTCATTATACCATACTTTTATCGGTCTCATTCTCCATAAATATTCAAAAAAATAGACAGAAAATTCTTGATTTTGTCTATCATTTATACTATAATCATAATCACTACACAAAAAGGAGATTATTATGAAAAGAATCATTCATGCTTGGAACAAGGCAAGCCTTGTCAAGCGTATCTTGATTGGTATGCTTATTGGAGCAATCCTAGGACTGACCCTTCCTAATCTCTCAGGGATTGGGCTACTCGGGGATTTATTCGTCGGAGGTCTAAAAGCTGTTGCTCCTATCCTAGTCTTTGCCCTCGTTGCCAATGCCCTTTCCCAACATCAAAAGGGGCAAGATAGCAATATGAAAACTGTTATTTTCTTGTATATCCTAGGGACTTTTGCTGCTGCTCTTGTAGCTGTACTAGCAAGTTTCATCGTCCCTATTGAAATTACCCTAAATAGTGCCAATACTGAAATTGCACCACCAGATGGGATTGGACAAGTCCTCAGCAACCTCTTGCTCAAACTGGTTGACAACCCAGTCAATGCCCTCATTACTGCCAACTACATCGGTATCCTATCATGGGCAGTTATTTTCGGAATTGCTATGAGAGAAGCCAGCAAAAATAGTAAAGAATTACTAAAAACTATCGCTGACGTGACTTCTAAAATTGTCGAATGGATCATCAATCTGGCTCCATTTGGAATCCTTGGTCTTGTTTTTAAAACCATTTCTGACAAGGGAATCGGAAGCCTTGCCAACTACGGTATTTTATTGGTTCTATTAGTAACGACTATGCTTTTTGTTGCTCTTGTGGTCAACCCCTTGATTGCCTTCTTCTTTATGAGACGCAATCCTTACCCTCTAGTTTGGAACTGCCTCCGTGTCAGCGGTGTAACAGCCTTTTTCACTCGTAGTTCTGCGGCTAACATTCCTGTCAACATGAAACTCTGCCATGACCTTGGGCTAAACCCAGATACCTATTCTGTTTCTATCCCACTTGGTTCTACTATCAACATGGCAGGGGCAGCGATTACCATTAACGTTTTGACCCTTGCTGCAGTAAATACTTTGGGAATCCCTGTTGACTTTGCGACAGCCTTTGTCCTCAGTGTAGTAGCAGCTATCTCAGCCTGTGGTGCTTCTGGTATTGCGGGAGGTTCCCTCCTTCTTATCCCAGTTGCTTGTAGCCTTTTCGGTATTTCTAACGATATTGCCATGCAAGTTGTCGGAGTTGGTTTTGTGATTGGGGTCATCCAAGACTCATGTGAAACAGCCCTCAACTCTTCTACAGATGTCCTCTTTACCGCCGTTGCCGAATACACAGCAGCCCGTAAAAAATAACTCATAAAGGCAAGCCTGTTTCGGTCTTGTCTTTTCCGCTTTTATTCTAATACTCAATGAAAATCAAAGAGCAAACTAGGAAGCTAACCGCAGG
>NZ_VMNB01000007.1:82463-90461 GCF_013277515.1 Streptococcus sp. k-402
AGAACTGACGAAGTCAGCAACATCTATACGGCAAGGCGACGTTGACGTGGTTTGAAGAGATTTTCGAAGAGTATAACTTACTAGGAAATTCTTATGTCTATCAGCCAACGTACGACCAAGCTCATCTTAGCTACCTGCCTTGCCTGCCTGCTTGCTTATTTTCTCAATCTTTCCTCAGCAGTTTCGGCTGGAATCATCGCCCTCTTGAGCCTATCTGATACCCGTAGAAGTACTTTAAAACTGGCCCGCAATCGGCTCTTTTCCATGCTTCTGGCTCTTGTTATCGGGGTTTTGGCTTTTCACTTGAGCGGATTTCATATCTGGAGCCTTGGCCTCTATCTTGCTCTATACGTTCCTCTAGCCTACAAGATGGGCTGGGAAATTGGTATCACACCAAGCACTGTTTTGGTTAGCCACCTATTGGTACAAGAGTCAACCTCTCCAGACCTTCTAGTCAATGAACTCCTTCTCTTTGCTATCGGTACAGGATTTGCCCTACTGGTCAATCTCTACATGCCTTCACGAGAAGAGGAAATCCAGTACTACCACACGCTGGTGGAAGAAAAGTTAAAAGATATCCTCCTACGCTTCAAATATTATTTATCCAGAGGGGATGGACGCAACCGAGCACAGCTGGTGGAAGAATTAGACACTCTTTTGGAAAAAGCCCTCAAACTAGTCTATCTAGATCACTCTGATCACCTCTTTCACCAGACCGATTACCATATCCACTACTTTGAGATGAGACAGCGACAAAGTCGTATCCTGCGAAATATGGCCCAGCAAATCAACACCTGTCACCTAGCTGCCAGCGAAAGTCTGATTTTAGCACAGCTCTTTTCAAAAATTGCCGGTCAACTGAGCCAGACCAATCCTGCTTCTGATCTACTAGATGAAATTGAACGCTATCTAGAAGTCTTTCGCAACCGCAGTCTCCCCAAAACAAGAGAAGAATTTGAAACCCGCGCCACCCTTCTTCAACTCCTACGTGAAGCCAAAACCTTCATCCAAGTCAAAGTTGATTTTTACCAAAAATATGGACAGTAAAAAAGAAAACTTCAGACCAATCCACAAAAGGTGAATATCTGAAGTTTTCTTTTATTTGTGGCCCAAGAATGAGCATTCCTGGACTTCTCTTATTAGAATATTTAAATCAACCAATATAAAGGTTACCGATTGTTAGATTACGACACGGAGTTTGGCAAATCGATTCTAGTTGCCAAACGTAGTTAGTAAAGCAGTTAGCTAGGCCACTCACTACCAGTTACGACGGAAAGTTTTACGAATCGATATTATTCGTAAAACTTTACTAGTGGAGCGCCTAGCCAAGTTCCATAGAAACTTGGCGTTAGTTACTTAGATTGTTACACAATCAAGTAACTTTGGCGATCTACATTTTTTCTTCCAACTCTACGTCTGGATACTTGTCCGCAAACCAACGGAGGGCAAAGTCATTTTCAAAAAGGAAGACTGGTTGGTCAAAACGGTCTTTGGCCAAGATATTGCGACTTGATGACATCCGTTCATCCAAATCCTCAGGCTTGATCCAACGAACGGTCTTTTTACCCATTGGACTCATGACGACTTCCGCATTGTATTCGCCTTCCATACGGTGTTTGAAGACTTCAAACTGGAGTTGACCTACAGCTCCCAGCATGTACTCGCCTGTTTGGTAATTTTTATAAAGCTGAATGGCACCCTCTTGCACCAGTTGCTCAATTCCCTTGTGGAAGGATTTTTGCTTCATGACATTCTTAGCAGAAACTTTCATGAAAATTTCAGGGGTAAAGGTTGGTAGGGGTTCAAATTCAAATTTATTTTTCCCAACTGTCAAGGTATCCCCAACCTGATAAGTACCGGTATCGTAAACCCCGATAATATCACCTGCCACGGCATTGGTCACATTCTCACGACTTTCAGCCATAAACTGAGTGACATTCGACAGTTTAGCCCCTTTACCAGTACGAGGTAGATTGACACTCATGCCACGTTCAAATTCACCCGATACGATACGGACAAAGGCAATACGGTCACGGTGACGAGGATCCATATTGGCTTGGATTTTAAAGACAAATCCTGAGAAATCCTTGTCGTAAGGATCCACAATTTCGCCATCTGTTTTCTTGTGTCCATGTGGTTCTGGAGCAAACTTGAGGAAGGTCTCAAGGAAGGTCTGCACACCAAAGTTTGTCAAAGCTGAACCAAAGAAGACAGGTGTCAATTCTCCAGCAAGGATAGCTTCCTCTGAAAACTCATTTCCAGCTTCATTTAAAAGTTCAATATCATCTTTGACTTGCTCGTAGAAAGGATTGCTACCAAAAAGCTTGTCCCCATCTTCTAGACTAGCAAAACGCTCATCCCCTTTGTAGAGCTCCAGGCGTTGGTTATAGAGATCATACAAACCCTCAAAAGCTTTCCCCATCCCGATTGGCCAGTTCATAGGGTAGCTAGCAATTCCCAAGACTTCTTCCAATTCTTGCAAGAGGTCCAGTGGCTCACGTCCGTCACGGTCTAGCTTGTTCATAAAGGTAAAGACTGGAATGCCACGGTGTTTCACAACCTCAAACAATTTCTTGGTTTGGGCCTCGATACCCTTGGCAGAATCCACGACCATGACCGCAGCATCCACCGCCATCAAGGTACGATAAGTATCTTCTGAGAAGTCCTCGTGCCCTGGTGTGTCGAGGATATTCACGCGCTTGCCATCGTAGTCAAACTGCATAACAGATGAAGTAACCGAAATCCCACGTTGCTTCTCGATATCCATCCAGTCAGACTTGGCAAAAGTCCCTGTTTTCTTCCCTTTCACCGTACCAGCCTCACGAATCTCACCCCCAAAGTAAAGCAACTGCTCCGTAATGGTTGTTTTCCCCGCGTCAGGGTGGGAGATGATGGCAAAGGTACGGCGTTTCTTAATTTCTTCTTGAATATTCATAAGTTCTCTTTCTTTGATTCTCTATTTTTCTTGTTTCGATAGCTAAGAATGATTTTTACATTGGATTTTACCATTCCTTTCAACACTCCATTATATCGGATTTTAGCATTTTTTTCAATTTCTATTTCTTTTCACTTATCCCTCCCTTATTTATAGGAAAATATGGTAAAATAGAACAGACTAAAAATCATCATTTCACGAAAGGATGCAAGATGAAAATTACGCAAGAAGAGGTAACACACGTTGCCAATCTTTCAAAATTAAGATTCTCTGAAGAAGAAACTGCTGCCTTTGCGACTACCTTGTCTAAGATTGTTGACATGGTTGAGTTGCTAGGCGAAGTTGACACAACTGGTGTCGCACCAACTACAACTATGGCTGACCGCAAGACTGTACTCCGACCTGATGTGGCCGAAGAAGGAACAGACCGCGATCGCTTGTTTAAAAACGTACCTGAAAAAGATAACTATTATATCAAGGTACCAGCTATCCTAGACGATGGAGGAGATGCCTAATGACTTTCAACAATAAAACCATTGAAGACTTGCACAATCTCCTTGTTTCTAAGGAAATTTCAGCAACAGAATTGACACAAGCTACGCTTGAAGATATCAAATCTCGCGAGACAGCTATCAACGCTTTTGTTACCATCTCTGAAGAGCAAGCCCTTGCTCAAGCTAAAGCTATTGATGAAGCTGGAATTGACGCGAATAATGTCCTTTCAGGAATTCCACTTGCAGTTAAGGATAATATCTCTACAGACGGTATTCTCACAACTGCAGCCTCAAAAATGCTCTACAACTATGAGCCAATCTTTGATGCGACTGCGGTTGCCAATGCAAAAGCGAAAGGCATGATTGTCGTCGGGAAAACTAACATGGACGAATTTGCCATGGGTGGTTCAGGTGAAACTTCACACTACGGAGCAACTAAAAATGCTTGGCACCACAGCAAGGTTCCTGGTGGCTCATCAAGTGGTTCTGCTGCAGCTGTAGCTTCAGGACAAGTCCGCTTATCACTTGGTTCTGATACTGGTGGTTCTATCCGCCAACCTGCCGCTTTCAACGGGATCGTTGGTCTCAAACCAACCTACGGAACAGTTTCACGTTTCGGGCTCATTGCCTTTGGTAGCTCATTAGACCAGATTGGACCTTTTGCTCCTACTGTTAAGGAAAATGCTCTCTTGCTCAACGCTATTGCCAGCGAAGATGCTAAAGACTCTACTTCTGCTCCTGTCCGAATCGCCGACTTTACTTCAAAAATCGGTCAAGACATCAAGGGCATGAAAATCGCTTTGCCTAAGGAATACCTCGGTGAAGGAATTGACCCAGAGGTTAAGGAAACTATTCTTAATGCTGCTAAGCACTTTGAGAAACTTGGTGCTATCGTTGAAGAAGTCAGCCTTCCTCACTCTAAATACGGGGTTGCCGTCTACTACATCATTGCTTCATCTGAAGCTTCATCAAACTTGCAACGCTTTGACGGTATCCGTTACGGCTACCGCGCAGAGGATGCGACAAATCTTGATGAAATCTATGTAAACAGCCGTAGCCAAGGTTTCGGTGAAGAAGTGAAACGTCGTATCATGCTAGGTACTTTCAGTCTTTCATCAGGTTACTACGATGCTTACTACAAGAAAGCTGGTCAAGTCCGTACCCTTATCATTCAAGATTTCGAAAAAGTCTTTGCGTATTACGACTTGATTTTGGGACCAACTGCACCAAGTGTTGCTTATGACTTAGACTCACTCAACCATGACCCAGTTGCCATGTACTTGGCTGACCTTTTGACCATCCCAGTCAACTTGGCAGGTCTTCCAGGAATTTCGATTCCTGCTGGCTTCTCTCAAGGTCTACCTGTTGGTCTGCAATTGATTGGTCCTAAGTACTCTGAGGAAACCATTTACCAAGTTGCTGCTGCTTTTGAAGCAACAACAGACTACCACAAACAACAACCCGTGATTTTTGGAGGTGATAACTAATGAACTTTGAAACAGTCATTGGACTTGAAGTCCACGTAGAGCTCAACACCAATTCAAAAATCTTCTCACCTACTTCTGCCCACTTCGGAAATGACCAAAACGCCAACACTAACGTGATTGACTGGTCTTTCCCAGGAGTACTTCCGGTTCTCAACAAAGGTGTTGTCGATGCCGGAATCAAGGCTGCTCTTGCCCTCAACATGGACATCCATAAAAAGATGCACTTTGACCGCAAGAACTACTTCTATCCTGACAATCCCAAAGCCTACCAAATTTCTCAGTTTGATGAGCCAATCGGTTATAACGGTTGGATTGAAGTCGAGCTAGAAGATGGTACAACTAAGAAAATCGGTATCGAACGTGCCCACCTAGAAGAAGACGCTGGTAAAAACACCCACGGTACAGATGGCTACTCTTACGTTGACCTCAACCGCCAAGGGGTGCCTTTGATTGAGATTGTATCTGAAGCAGACATGCGTTCTCCTGAAGAAGCCTATGCTTACCTAACAGCCCTCAAGGAAGTTATCCAGTACGCTGGCATTTCTGACGTCAAGATGGAAGAAGGTTCTATGCGTGTGGATGCTAATATTTCTCTTCGTCCTTATGGTCAAGAAAAATTCGGTACCAAGACTGAGTTGAAAAACCTCAACTCCTTCTCAAACGTTCGCAAAGGTCTTGAATACGAAGTCCAACGTCAAGCTGAAATCCTACGCTCAGGTGGTCAAATCCGTCAAGAAACACGCCGTTACGACGAAGCTAACAAGGCAACCATCCTCATGCGTGTCAAAGAAGGTGCTGCAGACTACCGCTACTTCCCAGAACCAGACCTACCTCTCTTTGAAATTTCAGATGAGTGGATTGAGGAAATGCGTACAGAGTTACCAGAATTTCCAAAAGAACGCCGTGCTCGCTACGTCTCTGACCTTGGCTTGTCAGACTACGATGCTAGCCAGTTGACTGCTAACAAAGTCACCTCTGACTTCTTTGAAAAAGCTGTCGCCCTAGGTGGTGATGCCAAACAAGTCTCTAACTGGCTCCAAGGTGAAGTCGCTCAGTTCTTGAATGCCGAAGGCAAGACACTTGAACAAATCAAATTGACACCAGAAAACTTGGTTGAAATGATTGCCATCATCGAAGACGGTACTATCTCTTCTAAGATTGCCAAGAAAGTCTTTGTCCACCTGGCTAAAAATGGCGGTGGCGCGCGTGAATACGTGGAAAAAGCAGGTATGGTTCAAATCTCAGATCCTGAAATCCTGATCCCAATCATCCACCAAGTCTTTGCCGATAACGAAGCTGCCGTTGCCGACTTCAAGTCAGGAAAACGTAACGCAGACAAAGCCTTCACAGGATTCCTCATGAAGGCAACCAAAGGCCAAGCCAACCCACAAGTCGCCCTTAAACTACTTGCCCAAGAATTGGCAAAGTTGAAAGAAGAGTAATATGTAAAAGAAACCAGCCCTAAGGTTGGTTTTTTTCGCTCCTACCAAATCCCAATAACTATTTTGGCTTTATTTCCAGAAGATTTTATGGTAAAATGAAGAGTAATAATATTTATTAAAGAGGTAAAAACATGATTGAAGCAAGCAAATTGAAAGCTGGTATGACATTTGAAACTGCAGACGGAAAATTGATCCGCGTTTTGGAAGCTAGCCACCACAAACCAGGTAAAGGGAACACAATCATGCGTATGAAATTACGTGATGTCCGTACTGGTTCTACATTTGACACAAGCTACCGTCCAGAAGAAAAATTTGAACAAGCTATTATCGAAACTGTTCCAGCTCAATACTTGTACAAAATGGATGAAACTGCCTACTTCATGAACACTGAAACTTACGACCAATACGAAATCCCAGTCGTGAACGTTGAAAATGAATTGCTTTACATCCTTGAAAACTCTGATGTGAAAATTCAATTCTACGGAACTGAAGTAATCGGTGTAACTGTACCAACTACTGTTGAATTGACAGTCGCTGAAACACAACCATCTATCAAAGGTGCTACTGTTACAGGTTCTGGTAAACCAGCGACTATGGAAACTGGACTTGTTGTCAACGTTCCAGACTTCATTGAAGCTGGACAAAAATTGATCATCAACACTGCAGAAGGAACTTACGTTTCTCGTGCCTAATCTCTAGAAAGAGGTCATTCTATGGGAATTGAAGAACAATTTGGCGAAATCGTTATCGCTCCACGTGTACTTGAAAAAATCATTGCCATCGCAACTGCTAAAGTTGATGGTGTCCACTCATTTTCAAATAAATCCGTATCTGATACCCTATCAAAACTCTCTCTTGGTCGTGGCGTCTACTTAAAAGAAAGCAACGAAGAACTAACTGCTGACATCTACCTCTATCTTGAGTACGGTGTGAAGGTACCAAAAGTAGCTCTTGCTATTCAAAAAGCGGTCAAAGATGCTGTCCATGATATGGCTGATGTGGAACTTTCTGCTGTCAATATCCATGTTACAGGAATTGTTCCAGACAAAACACCTAAACCAGAGTTGAAAGATCTATTTAATGAGGACTTCCTCAATGACTAGTCCATTATTAGAATCTAGACGCGAACTTCGTAAATGCGCTTTTCAAGCTCTCATGAGCCTTGAATTCGGTACAGATATGGAAACAGCTTGTCGCTTTGCCTACACACATGACCGTGAAGATGCAGATGTGCAAATCCCTGCCTTTCTTCTGAACTTGGTTTCTGGTGTTCAAGCACAAAAAGACGAGTTGGATAAACAAATCAACCAGCACCTCAAGTCAGGCTGGACAGTTGAACGCTTGACCTTGGTCGAAAAAAACTTACTACGCTTGGGTATCTTTGAAATCACATCATTTGATACACCTCAGCTGGTAGCAGTCAATGAAGCTATTGAACTTGCTAAGAATTTTTCAGATCAAAAATCAGCCCGCTTTATCAACGGACTGCTTAGTCAATTTGTAACAGAAGAAAATGAATAATCGAAAAGGTGTTTGGTCTTCCAAGCACCTTTTTACTTTCCCCTCTGCACAGAGTAATACTCTTCAAAAATCTCTTCAAACCACGTCAGCGTCGGCTTGTCGTATAGATGTTACTGACT
>NZ_VMNB01000007.1:90534-101353 GCF_013277515.1 Streptococcus sp. k-402
TTTCATTGAGTATAAGAAGCAATAAAAACTAGAACTGACTGCCAGTTCTAGTTTTTGTATTAGTATTTTCTAAATCGTTGATAACGTTCTTCCAACAGCTCTTCTAGCGGTTTTTGTGAAAGTCTAGCTAGCTCAGCTTGAAGTTCTCTTTTGACATTCTTAATCAGTTCCTTACTAGAAAGTCCTGCTTCAGAAATCACTTTATCCACCACGTCCATTTCTAATAACTCGTGTGAAGTGATTTTCATCAACTCTGCTGCTTCCATGGCACGACTGCCGTCCTTCCATAGAATGGAAGCAAAGCCTTCTGGACTGAGAATAGCATAGATAGAATTTTCCAGCATCCAGACACGGTCTGCGACTGCTAGAGCCAGAGCACCACCTGAACCACCTTCACCGATAATGATAGCGATAATAGGAACTCTCAGATCACTCATTTCCATGAGATTGCGAGCAATGGCTTCTCCCTGTCCACGTTCTTCCGCTCCCACACCAGGATAGGCACCTGCTGTATTGATAAAGGTCACAACTGGACGGCCAAATTTTTCAGCCTGTTTCATCAACCGTAGGGCCTTGCGGTAGCCTTCTGGATGCGGTTGACCAAAATTCCGCTTGAGGTTATCTTGTAAACTCTTGCCTTTTTGGATACCAACCACTGTTACAGCTTGATCTCCAAGCCAGCCGATACCACCAACAACTGCACCATCATCACGAAAAGAACGGTCACCATGTAATTGGATAAATTCATCAAAAATGCCTGTCGCAAAGTCCAAAGTTGTCAAGCGACTCTGCTCACGCGCTTCTCTGACTATTTTTGCAATATTCATCTGGGACCCCCTCCGTGCAATCTGACTAGACTAGCAATCGTATCTGGTAAGTCTCTTCTTTTGACAATAGCATCCACAAATCCATGCTCCAATAGGAATTCTGCCTTTTGGAACCCCTCAGGCAAGCTTTCACGAACCGTATTTTCAATGACACGACGCCCAGCAAAACCGACTAAACTCTGTGGTTCTGCTAGAATGATATCGCCTTCCATAGCGAAAGAAGCTGTCACACCACCTGTCGTTGGATCTGTCAAAATGGTCAGGTAAAAGAGACCTGCATTTGAATGGCGTTTAACCGCTGCAGAAATCTTGGCCATCTGCATGAGACTCATGATTCCTTCCTGCATACGGGCTCCACCAGAGGCTGTGAAGAGAACAACTGGCAATTGTTCGACAGTCGCATACTCAAACAAACGAGTGATTTTCTCACCTACAACTGTACCCATAGAAGCCATGATAAAGTTAGAATCCATTATCCCAAGAGCCACAGTCTGACCTTTAATAAGAGCTGTTCCTGTCACAACGGCTTCATCCAGACCTGTTTTTTCACGCATAGTTGCTAGTTTCTTTTGATAACCAGGGAAATGCAAGGGATCCTTGCTTTCAATCCCTGTAAACAATTCCTTGAAGGTTCCCATATCAATCGTCAAAGCCAAGCGTTCTTGGGCAGAAATACGAAAGGTATAGCTACAGTGCGGACAGATACGCTCACTTCCCAGATCCTTCTGATAAATGGTATGCTTGCAGCCTGGACACTGGGAGAATAATTCATCTGGAACCTCTGGCTTAGCTTGAGGTTTTTCCCTAACCGAACGATTGGGATTGATTCGAATATACTTATCTTTTTTACTAAATAGAGCCATTGATTCCCCTTTTCGGTTTAAACTCTTGAAGTCATTTTATTCTTTTTCTTGATATTTAGGTAAGAAGGTTTCCATCAAGAAGGAAGTATCATAATCCCCAGCAATGACATTGCGATCTGAAATGAGGTCAAGCTGGAAATCTGCATTGGTCTGCACTCCTTCAATCTCTAATTCATAGAGGGCACGTTGCATTTTCATCAAGGCGTCAAAACGATTTTCACCGTGAACGATGATTTTGGCAATCATACTATCATAATAAGGCGGAATGGTATAACCTGGATAAACTGCTGAATCCACGCGCAAGCCAACTCCCCCACTTGGCAGATAGAGATTGGAAATCTTACCTGGACTTGGGGCAAAGTTAAAGGCTGGATTTTCTGCATTGATCCGACACTCGATGGCATGACCGCGTAGGACAATATCTTCTTGCTTAACAGATAAAGGCTGACCTGCCGCAATGCGAATCTGTTCCTTAACGATATCCACACCTGAAACAAATTCTGTTACTGGATGTTCTACTTGTACACGAGTATTCATTTCCATGAAGTAGAAATTGCTACTTGCTTCATCAAGAAGAAACTCAATGGTCCCTGCATTCTCATAACCAACAGACTCTGCAGCTCGAACAGCCGCAGCACCAATTTCATGGCGCAGTGTTTTTCCGATTGCAATCGAAGGACTTTCTTCCAAAACCTTTTGGTTATTTCGTTGAAGAGAACAATCCCGTTCACCTAAATGAATCACATTTCCGTGTTCATCTCCTAGGATTTGAACCTCGATGTGACGAGCTGGATAGATAACCCGTTCAATGTACATGGCACCATTACCATAGTTGGCCTTGGCTTCGCTAGAAGCAGTTTCAAAGGCGGAAACGAGATCTTCTGGTTTTTCAACCTTACGAATCCCTTTACCACCTCCACCTGCTGAAGCCTTGAGCATAACAGGATAGCCAATTTTTTCAGCAACAATCAAAGCTTCCTCAGAGTTATGCACTTCTCCATCCGAACCTGGAATGACAGGCACGCCTGCTTTGATCATCTGAGCACGCGCATTGATTTTATCCCCCATCATATCCATGACATGACCAGATGGACCGATAAACTTGATACCAACTTCTTCACACATGGTAGCAAATTTAGAATTTTCACTGAGAAATCCAAAACCTGGGTGAATAGCTTCTGCCTCAGTCAAAACTGCGGCTGATAGAACCGCGTTGATATTGAGATAAGACTCAGTTGCCTTACCAGGACCGATGCAAACAGCCTCATCTGCCAAAAGCGTATGAAGGGCTTCCTTATCAGCAGTTGAATAAACCGCCACCGTTGTAATCCCCAATTCACGCGCTGCACGGATAATACGAACCGCAATTTCACCACGATTGGCAATTAAAATTTTTCGAAACATGGAGAACCTCCTTAGCTCCCAATGGCAAAAGTAAGAGTACCACTGGCTGCAAGCTTGCCATCCACTTCAGCCTTTGCTTCAACCACAGCAATGGTGCCACGACGTTTGACAAAAGTCGCTGTCATAACCAATTGGTCGCCTGGTACAACTTGCTTCTTGAATTTAACCTTGTCCATACCAGCGTAAAAGACCAGTTTCCCTTTATTTTCAGGTTTTGATAACTCCAAGACACCAGCAGTTTGCGCCAAGGCTTCCATAATCAGAACACCTGGCATAACTGGGTATTGAGGAAAGTGGCCGTTAAAGAAAGGCTCATTGATGGTCACATTTTTGATGGCAACAATAGTGTCCTCGCTCACTTCCAAGACACGGTCTACTAGGAGCATAGGATAACGGTGGGGAAGGGCTTCTTTGATTCCTTGAATATCGATCATTTGATACGTACCAATCCTTTACCAAATTCAACCATTTCTTCGTTAGAAACGAGAATTTCCGTTACCACACCATCCTTAGGAGATGGGATTTCATTCATGACTTTCATGGCTTCGATGATTACCAATGTTTGACCTTTTTTGACACTATCACCAACTGTAACGAAGGCAGGTTTATCAGGACCAGCAGCCAAGTAAGCCACCCCAACAAGTGGGCTTTCTACAAGATCTCCCTCAGCAACTACACTTGTTTCAGCTGGAGCTGAAACTTTTTCTGTTACAGTCTCTACTGGAGCAGATGAAGGAGCTACTAGACTTGGTGTTGTTAGAACGGGCGCTGGAGCGACTTGAGGTGCAACTTCAGACACCAGTTTCGCTTCATTCTTGCTAAACTGTAACTCATCCGTCCCATTCTTATAAGAAAATTCTCTCAAACTTGACTGGTCAAATTGGGCCATCAAGTCTTTAATATCGTTTAAATTCATAGTTATTTATTCTCCCAACGTTTGAAAGCAAGAACTGCATTGTGGCCACCAAAACCAAAAGTATTTGAAATAGCGTATGGAATTTCTTGCTCCAAGCCTTGTCCATAAACGACATTGGCTTCGATATAATCTGATACTTCACTTGTTCCAGCTGTCATTGGTACAAAGTTATGACGCATGGCTTCGATTGTAACGATAGCTTCTACTGCACCAGCAGCACCCAGCAAATGTCCTGTGAAAGACTTGGTTGATGATACAGGTACTTCCTTACCAAGAACATCTACGATTGCACCACTTTCTCCTTTTTCATTAGCAGGAGTTGATGTTCCGTGAGCATTGACATAGGCTACTTGCTCTGGAGAAATCTCTGCTTCTTCCAAGGCTAGTTTGATGGCCTTGATGGCTCCCTGACCTTCTGGATGTGGTGAAGTCATGTGGTAGGCATCACAAGTATTTCCGTAACCAACCACTTCAGCCAGGATAGTAGCGCCACGTTTTTCAGCGTGTTCCAGACTTTCAAGAACCAACATCCCTGAACCTTCACCCATAACAAACCCATTTCTGTCCTTATCAAATGGGATAGAAGCACGAGTTGGATCCTCTGTAGTAGAGAGAGCTGTCAAGGCTTGGAAACCAGCAATAGCAAAAGGTGTAATAGAAGCTTCTGAACCACCTACCAACATAACATCTTGGAAACCAAACTTAATTGAGCGGAAGGCATCTCCAATCGCATCATTTGATGAAGCGCAGGCAGTATTGATTGATTTACAAACACCGTTTGCTCCAAAACGCATGGCAACATTTCCTGAAGCCATATTTGGCAAGGCTTTTGGAAGGGTCAATGGTTTCACACGTTTTGGCCCTTTTTCGTTGAGTCGAAGCACTTGATCTTCAATTTCCTTGATTCCACCAATACCAGAGGCCACGATAACACCAAAACGATCTTTATCAAGAGCCTCTACATCTAAATTAGCATGATTAACGGCTTCTTGGGCTGCGTACAAGGCATACAAAGAATAGTTATCGAAACGATTGGTATCTTTCTTTACAAAGTATTTATCAAAAGGAAAATCTTGGATTTCTGCCGCATTATGCACATCAAAGTCACTATGATCAAATTTTGTAATTGGACCAATTCCGATTTTTCCAGTTGTCAAACTATTCCAAAATTCTTCTGGTGTATTTCCGATTGGAGATGTTACTCCATAACCTGTTACTACTACGCGATTTAGTTTCATCTTTTTTACCTCTAGCTTCTGCTACATACTTAAGCCACCATCAATGGCAACCACTTGACCAGTTAGATAATCTTGGCCTGCTAAAAATACTGTCAAATCTGCAACCTGCTCTGCCTGCCCAAATGCTTTCATAGGAATTTGCGCCAGCATGGCATCTTTGACCTTGTCTGATAGAACAGCTGTCATATCGGACTCAATCATTCCAGGTGCAATAGCATTAACCCTGATATTGCGATTGGCCACTTCACGCGCCACAGACTTGGTAAAACCAATCAAACCAGCCTTAGAAGCTGCATAGTTAGCTTGACCGATATTTCCCATCAAACCAACAACACTAGACATGTTAATGATAGCACCTTCTCTGGCTTTCATCATCGGTTTCAAGACTGATTGTGTCATGTTAAAGGCACCAGTCAAGTTAACCTTGAGCACTTTTTCAAAATCTGCTTCTGTCATCTTAATCATAAGGGTATCTTGGGTAATTCCTGCATTGTTAACCAAAACATCTACTGAACCCAGCTCAGCAATAGCTTGCTCAACCATACGCTTAGCGTCTGCAAAATCCGACACATCCCCTGAAATGGGAACCACCTTGACACCATAGTCTGCAAACTCAGCTAGCAAGTCCTCTGAGATGACCCCACGACTGTTTAAGACAATGTTGGCTCCTGCTTGAGCAAACTTGTGGGCGATGGCAAGACCAATCCCACGACTCGAACCTGTAATAAAGATATTTTTATTTTTTAGTTGCATTCTTTTCTCCTGTTTCCTCTTGTATTTATGGGAGAAGGGATTACTCGTTTTCTAGCAAGGCTTCCAAACTCGCCTGATCTTCAACAGTGGCTAGTTTAGCCGTCTTATCAATTTTTTTAACAAAGCCTGACAAGACTTTCCCCGGTCCAATCTCGATAAAGTTGGTTACGCCTGCTTCTTGCATAACTGCAATACTTTCATAGAAGCGAACTGGCTCCTTGACCTGACGCGTCAAAAGTTGAGCAATGTCTTCTTTTTTCATAACTGTAGCTTCTGTATTGCCGACTAGGGGACAAGTAAAATCTGAAAAACTTCCCTGAGCTAGAGTTTCAGCTAGTTTTTGGCTAGCAGACTCAAGGAGAGCGGTATGAAAAGGACCTGACACCTTGAGAGGAATCAAGCGTTTGGCACCTGCTTCCTGCAAAAGTTCGACAGCTCGATCGACTGCAACCACTTCTCCACCAATCACGATTTGTGCAGGTGTATTATAGTTGGCTGGAGTAACTACTCCAAGTTCAGAAGCTTTTTGACAGGCTTCTTCAATGACCTCTACTGGTGTATTGAGAACTGCTACCATCTTGCCAGAGCCAGCAGGAGCCGCTTCTTCCATGAATGCTCCACGCTTAGCGACCAAGGATACCGCATCTTCAAAATCCAAGACGCCACTGGCCACCAAGGCAGAATATTCTCCAAGGGACAAACCAGCAACCATATCAGGCTGATAGCCCTTTTCTTGCAATAAACGGTAGATAGCAACCGAAGTCGCTAGAATAGCTGGTTGCGTATAGCGGGTCTGATTGAGTTTTTCTTCTTCTGTATCGATGAGATGACGCAAATCATAACCAAGAACCTGACTGGCTTGATCAATCGTTTCTTTGACAATCGGATACTGATCATAGAGATCCCGTCCCATCCCTAGATACTGGGCACCTTGACCAGCAAATAAAAAGGCTGTTTTAGTCATTTCTTACAACTCCTGCCCAACGAGAGGCTTCTTCTTGAATTTTCTTAGCTGCTCCATAGTACAAATCTTTTAGGATTTCTTCAACGGTTTCTTCTTTGGAAACAAGGCCTGCGATTTGACCTGCCATAACAGATCCACCATCCACATCACCGTGAACAACTGCTTTGGCTAGGGCACCTGCTCCCATTTGTTCAAAGATTTCCAAATCAGGATTTTCTTGTTTAAAGGCATCTTTCTCAGCTTTTTCAAAATCACGAGTCAACTGATTTTTAATCGCACGAACAGCATGGCCAAAGTGTTGTGCTGAAATCGTAGTATCAATATCTCTAGCTTTTAAAATTTTCGCCTTATAATTTGGATGGGCATTAGACTCTTTTGCAACGACAAAGCGAGTTCCAACCTGAACAGCCTCTGCCCCTAGCATAAATCCAGCCGCAGCACCTTCACCATCCGCAATCCCTCCTGCAGCAATAACAGGAATAGATACAGCTGCCACCACTTGACGCACCAAGGTCATAGTTGTTAATTTACCGATATGCCCCCCAGCTTCCATTCCTTCTGCAATAACAGCGTCCGCACCGATTTTTTCCATGCGTTTAGCTAGGGCAACACTTGGTACAACTGGAATAACTGTAATACCAGCTTCGTGAAAGCGTTCCATGTATTTACCAGGATTTCCTGCCCCTGTTGTAACCACTTTGACGCCTTCCTCGATAACGAGATCTACAATATCTTCCACAAAGGGAGACAAGAGCATGATGTTGACACCAAAGGGTTTATCCGTTAACGATTTGATCTTGTCAATATTTGCCTTAACAACTTCTTTCGGGGCATTTCCCCCACCGATAATGCCTAGTCCTCCAGCCTTGGAAACAGCTCCTGCCAAATCACCATCAGCGACCCAGGCCATTCCTCCTTGGAAAATAGGATAATCAATGTTCAATAATTCTGTAATACGTGTTTTCATAGTGCCTCCATCGTTTCTTGCTTACGTAATAGTTCGATACTGCCATAATTTGAAAATCAAACTATTGCCTAAACAAGAGGGAGCGGGTTTCCCTACTCCTTCTATCTTATATTCTGCTTATACTCTTCGAAAATCAAATTCAAACCACGTCAGCGTCACCTTGCCGTACTCAAGTACAGCCTGCGGCTAGCTTCCTAGTTTGCTCTTTGATTTTCATTGAGTATTATTTTGTTTGCTCTTCAACGTAGGCAACCAAGTCACCAACTGTTTTCAAGTCATCTTCTGCTTCGATTTGGATATCAAAAGCATCTTCGATTTCTGAGATTACTTGGAACAAGTCCAATGAATCTGCATCCAAATCATCAAAAGTTGATTCAAGTGTTACTTCTGATGCGTCTTTTCCAAGTTCTTCAACGATAATTTCTTGTACTTTTTCAAATACTGCCATGATAGGACTCCTTTAAAATAAATAGTTTTTTATAACAATGTGTTCACCACATGATTACCTAAATTGTAAGAATGAGTGTGCCCCAGGTCAAGCCTCCACCGAAGCCTGATAGCAGAACAGTCTGGTTACCATCTAAAGGGATGAGGCCTTGTTCTACACACTCTGAAAGTAAAATCGGGATACTTGCTGCACTGGTATTGCCATATTCCATCATATTGGCTGGAAGTTTAGCTCGGTCAACACCAATTTTTTTAGCCATCTTATCCAAAATACGGACATTAGCCTGATGCAGTAGCAGATAATCCAAATCTGTCGCCTCTATAGGAGATTCGTCAATAGTCTGTTTGATAGACTTGGCTACATCTCGAATGGCAAAATCAAAGACTGCGCGTCCATCCATCTTCAAAAACGAATCTGCATTTTCTTGATCTGAAAACGGAGAATGCAAGCCTGAATGTCCGTACGTTAGACACTCGCTGCGACTTCCATCGCTATTGAGACTCTCAGCCAAAAAATGCTCTTTCTCGCTAGCTTCTAGCAAGACGCCACCAGCACCATCTCCAAACAAAACAGCTGTTGATCGGTCCGACCAATCGACTGCTTTAGAGAGGGTTTCACTGCCAATCACCAAGCCTTTTTGAAAGCGACCAGAAGCGATAAATTTTTCAGCAGTTGAAAGAGCAAATACAAATCCACTGCAAGCAGCTGTTAGGTCAAAAGCAAAGGCCTTATTAGCACCTATATTAGCTTGAACACGAGCAGCTGTAGAGGGCATCATCGAATCAGGAGTAATGGTAGCTAGGATGATAAAATCCAGCTCCTCTCCTGTGATTCCAGCTTTTACCATCAGTTTCTTAGCAACCTCTGTAGCTAAATCACTGGTAGATTCTGTTATTGAAATATGCCTTTGTCGTATTCCCGTCCGACTTGAAATCCACTCATCATTGGTATCCATAATCTGAGCCAAATCATGATTTGTAACCACTTGCTCTGGCACATAATGAGCAACCTGGCTTATTTTTGCAAAAGCCATTATTTCAAATCCTCCAAAAATTGATAAAGATTGGTCAAGCCTTTGCTCATAACATCAATTTCTTCCTTACTCATACCATCAATGATTTTTTCAACCATGGCCTTGTGGAAGCGTTTATGCAGCCTATGAACCAAGCGACCCTTCTTTGTCAAATGTAGATGCACCACACGACGATCCTGCTCTGAGCGAATGCGTTCAATGTAACCCTTGCGTTCGAGATTATTCAAACTAGTCGTAACTGTCCCAAGAGTCACCATCAACTCTTTTGACACTTGACTTGGTGTCACGTCTGGGAATTTCCCAATCACATCAATCGTATGCATTTCTTTGATGGAGATATCCTTGAAACGACTACCTCTCAAGCTCACTTCCTCAATGACAAGGACATTGTTAAATATAGATGTTAAATATTCATTAATTCGTTGGTAGTCCAATCTTTCTTTCCCTCCTTCTCAAAAAAACTTTTACAATCAAAACATTTGACAAGAGAATTATATCAAAGTTCAAAGAATGATGCAAGTATTTTTTTATTTTCCTGTAAATTTAGGCCGTCTTCTCTCCGAATGAGCTCGCACTCCTTCTTTGAAATCCTCTGTTTGAGCTAAGGATTCCTGTAAGTTCAGTTCTAAAGTAGCGTAATCCTGCCAGTCTTTAAATTGGCTCTCCCAAACCAACTTCTTAATGGCTGCATAGGAATTACTTGAACCACGTCTTAATTTTTTAAGAAGCTGTTCTCTCGTCTTTTCAAGTTTATCAACTTCAGAAACGCGGTAAACTAGTCCCCATTCTAGGGCTTTTTCTGCGGTCAAAGCCTCACCTGTCATGGCTAATTGAGCAGCACGCGTCACACCGATACTGCGGCTCAAGAGATGAATCCCACCTGCATCTGGAGCCAAACCAACGCCAACAAATGCTTGGATAAACTTAGCCTTATCCGTTGCAAGACAGAAATCTGCCGCAACAGCCATATTGGCTGCGGCACCTGCAACAGCACCGTCAACTTCCATCAAAACAGGTTTACCTATTTGCTTGATTTTATAGGAAATAGTATTGACCAATTCTGCGATTTTCGTCAATGATGGAATATCATCCTCATCCACTGCCCGCTTCATCTCTACCAAATCTCCCCCAACTGAAAAGACTTTGCCATTGGCATTGATTAAGATAAAATGCACAGCTGGATTTTCTTCTGCCAGAGTCAAGGCTTCTAAAATTTCTTCACACATAGGAATATGAAAGCCATTTGCAACCTCAGGACGGTTCAAGGTAAGGATTGCCAAATCCTCTTCAAGCTGATAAATAATATGTTCCATCTGGACTCCTTTTTATTTTCATAAGCAGTTTATACTCTTCGAAAATCTCTTCAAACCACATCAGCTTCGCCTTGCCGTAGGTATGGTTACTGA
>NZ_VMNB01000007.1:101439-128153 GCF_013277515.1 Streptococcus sp. k-402
GCTCTTTGATTTTCATTGATTGTTAAATCATTTTATTTTCAAAGTATATCTTTTTTAGGAACAGAAAGCAAGAAAAATTTGACTGAAAGTGTCTCAGCCGATTGGAAAGGCGCGCTTTAGGCTAGAAAACATCTTATTTTCCAGATTGAAAAAAGGCTTTCTTTCTGCTATAATCGTATAAAATACTTACTTTAGGAGTTCTTATGAAAGTTGTTAAATTTGGAGGTAGCTCTCTTGCCTCTGCTAGTCAATTAGAAAAAGTTTTAAACATCGTAAAAAGCGATCCAGAGCGTCGTTTTGTAGTTGTTTCTGCACCAGGAAAACGCAATGCTGAAGATACTAAGGTTACGGATGCCTTGATTAAATACTACCGCGACTATGTTGCTGGTAACGATATTAGCAAGAGCCAAAGCTGGATTATCGATCGCTATGCCGCTATGGTTAGTGAACTAGGTCTTAAACCAGCTGTGCTAGAAAAAATTTCTAAAAGCATTCGTGCCTTGGCCACTCTTCCTATTGAAGAAAATGAATTTCTCTACGACACTTTCCTAGCAGCCGGTGAAAATAACAATGCTAAATTGATTGCTGCCTATTTTAACCAAAATGGTATTGATGCACGCTATGTGCACCCTCGAGAAGCTGGTATTGTGGTCACAAGTGAACCTGGTCACGCTCGCATCATTCCATCAAGTTATGACAAGATTGAAGAATTGACAAATGCAAATGAAGTCCTTGTCATTCCTGGTTTCTTTGGAGTTACCAAGGAAAATCAAATCTGTACCTTCTCACGTGGAGGCTCTGACATCACTGGTTCTATCATTGCTGCAGGGGTTAAGGCCGATCTCTATGAAAATTTTACGGATGTTGATGGTATCTTTGCAGCCCACCCTGGTATTATCCACCAACCACACTCGATTCCTGAGTTAACCTACCGTGAAATGCGTGAGTTGGCCTATGCAGGATTCTCAGTTCTTCATGACGAAGCTCTTCTTCCTGCCTACCGAGGAAAAATTCCTCTAGTTATCAAGAATACCAACAACCCTGACCATCCAGGTACTCGTATCGTTCTAAAACACAGTAGTGATGAATTTCCAGTTGTGGGAATTGCTGGTGACTCAGGCTTTGTCAGCATTAATATGTCTAAATACCTTATGAACCGTGAGGTTGGATTTGGACGCAAGGTTCTGCAAATCCTTGAAGATCTTAACATCGGTTGGGAACATATGCCAACCGGTATCGACGATCTTTCAATCATCCTCCGTTCTCGCGAACTAACTCCTATCAAGGAAGAAGAAATCCTGCGTCAGTTGGTTCAAAAGGCTGAAGTAGACCATGCAGAAATCGAACACGACCTTTCAATCATTATGATTGTTGGAGAAAAAATGAAGAGTCATATCGGAGTAACTGCTACTGCAACTCGCGCTTTATCTGAAAATAAGATCAACATCCAGATGATGTCTCAAGGTTCTAGTGAAGTTTCTATCATGTTTGTTGTCAATAAAGACCAAGAGAAAGCAGCTATCAAAGCCCTCTACAATGCCTTTTTCGGTGAAAGTAAGGAAGACTAATCATGGCCCAATCGCTTAATAAAACAGTGCTTCTCAGCACGACAGGCACTTCCTACCTCTCTATAGCTGGGAAAGTTGGGAAATTCCTTGTCGGAGATCAGGCCTTGGAATTTTACCCAGATGTCAATGTCGAACAATTTATCCAGATTCCTTGGAGCCATATCAATCAGATTGGAGCCAATGTCACTGGACGAAAAATCAGTCGCCACTTCGAAGTCTTTACAGACAAAGGAAAATTCCTCTTTGCTTCAAAAGACTCAGGTGCCATTCTCAAAATTGCACGCGAAAAGCTGGGAAATGACAAGGTCGTCAAACTTCCTACCCTGATTCAGACAATTAGCCAAAAATTTAAAAATCTATTTGCAAAAAAGTAGAAACTTTAGTATAATCATAGCAACGGATAAGTAGGTTATCTTCTTCTTTCAGAAAGTCTGCGGGTGCTGCGAGCAGATAGGAGGGATAGGTGAAATTCTACCGTTGGTAACAATTACATAAACAATCAAGTGCACACCTGTGAAGTTGGATGGAACCGTGGCCCTGCCACTCCAACGCTTTGTCAGGTGTGCTTTTTTCATAAAGGAGTTCTTATGTTAGATATCAAACGTATTCGTACAGACTTTGATGCTGTCGCAGAAAAATTGGCTACACGTGGTGTAGATGCTGCTGTCTTGAATGAGATGAAAGAAATCGATGCTAAGCGTCGTGACATCTTGGTCAAAGTTGAAACTCTCAAGGCAGAACGCAACACAGTTTCTGCTGAGATTGCCCAAGCTAAGCGCAACAAGGAAAATGCAGATGACAAGATTGCTGCCATGCAAACTCTATCTGCTAAGGTCAAAGCCTTGGATGCTGAATTGGCAGACATCGATGCTAAATTGACAGAATTTACAACGACTCTTCCTAACATCCCAGCTGACAGTGTTCCTGTTGGGGCTGATGAAGATGACAATGTGGAAGTTCGCCGTTGGGGGACTCCACGCGAGTTTGACTTCGAACCTAAAGCTCACTGGGATCTTGGTGAAGACCTTGGCATCCTTGACTGGGAACGCGGTGGTAAGGTAACAGGAGCTCGCTTCCTCTTCTATAAAGGCCTCGGTGCTCGTTTGGAACGTGCTATCTACAACTTTATGTTGGATGAGCATGGAAAGGAAGGCTATACGGAAGTCATCACGCCTTACATGGTTAACCATGACTCTATGTTTGGTACTGGTCAATATCCAAAATTCAAGGAAGACACTTTTGAACTCAGCGACAGCAATTATGTCCTTATCCCTACAGCTGAAGTTCCTCTGACAAACTACTACCGTGATGAAATCCTTGATGGTAAAGACCTGCCAATCTACTTCACTGCTATGAGTCCTTCATTCCGTTCTGAGGCTGGTTCAGCTGGTCGTGATACTCGTGGCTTGATTCGTTTGCACCAATTCCACAAGGTTGAAATGGTCAAATTTGCCAAACCAGAAGAATCTTATGAAGAATTGGAAAAAATGACAGCCAACGCTGAAAACATTCTTCAAAAACTCAACCTTC
Source organism: Streptococcus sp. k-402 (assembly GCF_013277515.1). Taxonomy (GTDB): domain Bacteria; phylum Bacillota; class Bacilli; order Lactobacillales; family Streptococcaceae; genus Streptococcus. The sequence continues at coordinate 104,538 of NZ_VMNB01000007.1, forward strand.
CATACCGTGTCGTTGCTCTCTCTACTGGAGATATGGGCTTCTCAGCTGCTAAGACTTACGACTTAGAAGTATGGATTCCAGCGCAAAATACCTACCGTGAAATCTCAAGTTGTTCAAATACAGAAGATTTCCAAGCCCGTCGTGCCCAAATCCGTTACCGTGATGAAGCAGATGGCAAGGTGAAATTGCTCCATACCTTGAACGGTTCTGGACTTGCAGTTGGACGTACAGTGGCTGCTATTCTTGAAAACTACCAAAATGAAGATGGTTCTGTGACCATCCCAGAAGCACTTCGTCCATACATGGGTGGAGCCGAAGTTATCAAATCATAAAAAATAAGGTTTAGCTATTTCTAGCTAGACCTTTTTTCGTAACCAATTCAGATAAGCGCCTAATACAAAGACTAAAATAATTAAGCAAATAACGGTTTCAGCCAGTACCAGATAATCCAGAAATGGAAGTTTCAAGATTCCCTGAGCCATTTTGAGCGAAGTAGCTGTGATAATGGTTGGGAAGGTGAGGGCTGAGAAGGCTGGTTGAAAGCCTTGTTTTAAAATATTGGGCAGGCGAGTCAAAACAAAGAAAAAGAAGGATTGGGAAGCCAAGATCATGGCAATCAAGACCCAAATTGGTAGGCTGGCTCCTCCAACTCGAACCAGAGAAGCCAAGAGTAGAGAGAAAGGAGCACAGTAGATCCCTTCTTGTCCAAGCAAGGCTACGGGGAGTGGATGTTTCTTTAAATCACTATAAATAAGTGGGTAGAGATAGAAGGTTAAGAGAAAACCAAAACTCAAGGTTGCATAGGCGATTTCGATGATACCTACCAGAGGATAAGTCAAGGCTGCCACTGCTATCCCCACATAGAGAACCGTCCAGCTTGGAGTTGCCTGAACCCTCCGATCCGGACAAGCAAACTTGATGGTGAAACCAGCAATCAAGGCCAAATCCAAGAGAAATGAAAACCACCAGAGCCCTTGCGCAACCAAAGGAAGATGAGGGAAGACGCGAAAGACATAGGTCGATAAAATCATCCCAGCCATGGGAAAGGTTGCCATTCCTGACAAAAGAGGGGGCTTGGTCAACTCTTGCTTGGTTTCTTTCCAATTAAAGAGATGAAGAATCAGAAAGTAAATCCACAAAATCAAACCTGTCAGACTCAACAGATGGGACAGAACCGGCAACGTATCTAAAATAAGATTTCCAGCTCCTGCCAAACCTAGCAAACAACCTGAAAATACTAAGGGGAGTTTTTTCATCCTAACCTCCAATAATCATGTTAGTTTCAGTATATCATAAAAGCTCTTAAATGAGGACTTAATACTCATCGAAAATCTCTTCAAACCACGTCAGCTTCTATCTGCAACCTCAAAACACTGTTTTGAGCAACCTGCGGTTAGCCTCCTAGTTTGCTCTTTGACTTTCATTGAGTATTAAAAAAAAAAACGAAGTCCGATTATTTCAGACTTCATTTTACTCAGATATGAATTAAGCATAAGGTTGCAATTCTGGGTTAATTGGGGTATTAGCTAGATTGTTGGCATAGTTACAGAGGCTTGCTAGGCTGACACCGAGAACTACATCCAAGGCATTTTGTTGGGTGTAGCCAGCTTCTAAAAACTCAGCTAAGGCTTCATCTCCTACACGACCCTTGGTATTGATAACTGCCAGGGTAAACTTAGCTAGGGTATCCAATTTAGGATCTGTTTCAATTGGAGTACGATTGCGAAGGGCTTGAAGCAGATCATCATTCATCTGGATTTGTTTGATTGAAAAGGCTGTGTGACCTGCAACACAGAAGGCACAACCATTTGTCACGGCTGCCGTGATTTGCACCACTTCACGCTCAACGGGTGTCAGGCTGTTGCGACGGTTGATAGATGCGACGGTTCGGTAGGCTTCTAAAGCAGTCGGTGCATTGGCCAAGAGACCGATTAAGTTGGGAATATAGCCATTGTTGTCTTTTTCTACTGTTTCAAGAACTTCTTTCACTTCTGCCGGTGCTGATTCTACTGTATGGATTGCAAATGTTGTCATAAGATACCTCTTTTCTTGTTATTGACACTAATATTATTGGAAAATCTTATAAAATCCTGATTCCTAAGTTTATTTAAGACAAAGGTTTATTACTCTCATAAGATTTTCGTTGTATATTAGTTTATCACACTTCCAATCACTTGCATAATATATATTATATATCAGCCTGATAAAAATCATTTATAGGCAAAAAAATCACACGCCATGTGTGATTTCATTATTTGTCAAAATACTTTTTAGTCTCAGCAATAACGACCGGCGACAAGACTAAGAGAGCAATCAAGTTTGGCAGAGCCATCAAGGCATTGACGATATCTGCGATAATCCAGACCATATCTAACTCGATAAATCCTCCCAACAAGACCATGAGCACAAAGACCACACGGTAGAGCCAGATAAAGCGAACCCCAAAGAGGAACTCAAAACAACGTTCCCCGTAATAGTTCCAACCTAAAATCGTCGTGAAGGCAAAAAGCACAAGGAAGATGGTCAGGAGTGCAGGTCCAAAGTGTGAAAAGACTGTTGAGAAAGCAGACTGAGTCAAGGCAACTCCATTCAAATCACCACTCCAAACACCAGTTACCAAGATGGTCAAACCAGTCAGAGTACAGATAATAAGGGTGTCAATAAAGGTTCCTGTCATGGAAATCAAACCTTGCTCTACTGGTTCGTTTGTCTTCGCCGCAGCCGCTGCAATAGGAGCAGAACCCAGACCAGATTCGTTTGAGAAGACACCACGCGCCACACCATTTTGAATAGCCATCCGAACGCTAGCGCCAGCAAAGCCACCTACCGCAGCAAGGGGACTAAAAGCTGAGGTAAAGACTAAAGCGATTGTGGCAGGGATTTTTCCGATATTAAAGAAAATAACTGTAAGAGTTCCCAAAATATAAATGATAGCCATAAAAGGAACTACGGTAGTAGAGACCTTAGAAATGGACTTGAGTCCGCCAAAGACTGCAATCGCTACAAAGACAGACAAGACGAGAGCTGTGATAGCTGGTGAAATCATCGTTGTATTTTGGATAGATTCTGTAATCGAGTTGACTTGGGTGAAGGTTCCAATTCCCAAGAGAGCAACCAGTACTCCTGCTACTGCAAACAAAACAGCAAGGGGACGCCACTTTTCTCCCATCCCTAGAAGGATATAGTGCATGGGACCTCCCGCTACTGCACCATGGTCGTCCTTGGTGCGGTATTTGATGGCCAAGAGTCCTTCCGCATACTTAGTTGCCATTCCAAAGAAAGCCGCCATCCACATCCAAAAGAGGGCTCCTGGTCCACCAACCTTGATAGCCGTCGCAACTCCTATGATATTCCCTGTTCCAACGGTTGATGCCAAAGCTGTACACAGAGCTGCAAAACTAGATACATCACCATGTCCCTTATCCTGGATAAAAATAAGCTGAAAGGCCTTGGGCAGACGCAAAACCTGCAAGAGTCCTAGACGGACAGTTAGGTAAATCCCTGTTCCGACCAATAAAATTAAGAGGGGCGGTCCCCAAGCAAAAGCATCAATTGATTTAAGCAATTCTAACATTTCCTTCTCCTATCTTTTCAACCCCAAAAGAAAGAGCACATGCAAGATACATGTACTCTGGAATGCTTAGATAAATGCTAAAAAGCGGTCTATCCTAGCTCTGTCCTTTTACCTGAGAGTTTGAGCAGTTGCCTGCCTTGCCCCTTCGGTGCCTTTACGGTCTCTCCAGAGTTCCGTCCATTTACAGTCATGGAAAATCAAACGATTCTTCACTTCTATTAAACTTCATTCGGTGTTGGTATTTAATTGATTCTTATTTTACAAAAAATGTTGGCTTTTGTCAATGTGTTTATTAGTAAAAATTAGTTCAACAGTTTTTACTGTATAAAGTTCGTAATACTTCTATCCTTTAAAAGTGACAATAGTCGCACCACTGCCTCCAGCATTTTGTGGGGCATAGCCGAAACTCTTGACATGTTTGTTTCTTTGTAGGTATTTGGTGACACCTTCACGGATGACACCTGTTCCAATACCATGAATGATATCAACTTGAGCCATATTATTAAGCAAGGCTTGGTCGATAAAGGCATCTAGCTCATTCATGGCCTCTTCATAACGTTTGCCTCGAAGGTCCAGTCTGGCTTGTGGGCCACGACCAGAAGTTCGTTTCACGACATTGACCTGTTTCTTCTTGACTTGCTTTTCTTGCTGGGCTTGAACAAGATCAAACTCTTTCTCTTCCAAGGTCATCTTGATCAAGCCAACTTGAGCTTCCCAGCGGCCGTCCTTGAGTTGACTGGTCAAGGTACCACGCTGACCGTAACTGAGAACCACGATATCATCTCCCACCTTTGGAGCTCGTTTTTTCTTGGCCTTTTGAAGAACCTTATTTTTAGATAAGTCTACTTTTTCAGGAGCTAATTTTTTCAGCTTGGCCTTGGCTTCAATGATTTCGTGGGGCTTGAGTTGAGATTTACTGTGGAGATTTTTAAGAATCTGGTCACTTTCACTCAGAGCCATGTCCACAATCTCAGCAGCCTGTTCACGCGCCTTATTAAGCTCGGTTTCCTTTTCACGATTGAGCTCGTTATAGAGTTTTTTGAGAGCGCGGTTCATCTTGAGATTTTCTTGCTCCACCTCACGGATATTGTCCAAGCGTTTGCGGCTTTCCAGCGTCTGCTCTTCCAGTTGCTCAATGATACGATTGACATCATTATCTTGATCAACCTGCTGGCTAGCATCTCCTACGATAACTTCAGATAGTCCTAAACGTTTAGCGATTTCGAAGGCATTGCTTCGACCAGGAACGCCCTGCATAAAGCGATAGGTCGGGCGTAGAGTTGCAGCATCAAACTCCATGCTGGCATTTTGGACAAAAGCTGTCTCAATACCGTAGGCCTTGAGTTCCGGATAGTGGGTAGTCGCCATAGTCTTGACTTGACGCAGGCGAAGGTCCTCCAGAATGGCCATGGCAAGGGCGGCTCCCTCTTGGGGATCTGTACCTGCCCCCAACTCATCCAAGAGTAAGAGTGAATGTTGATTAACCTTGCCAAGAATATCCACAATATTGGTCATGTGACTAGAGAAGGTAGACAAGCTCTGCTCAATAGACTGTTCATCGCCAATATCAGCAAAAATTTCTTCAAAAATACCAACACGACTTCCCTTGTCTGCTAAAATTGGCAAACCAGACTGAGCCATAACCTGCGTCAAGCCCAGAGTTTTAAGCATGATGGTCTTCCCACCTGTATTGGGACCTGTAATGACAATAGCTGTTAAATCTTGACCAAAATGGACATCATTTGCGACGGCATTTTTGACCAAAGGATGGCAGACATGGAGCAGTTGAATTTCTTGATTTTCTGACAGCTTAGGTACGACTGCTTGTCTTTCTTGGATAAAACGAACCTTGGCACGAATCAAGTCCAGATGGCCGATAATCCAAGCATCATTGGCAATCTCAGCCGCATGAGGGCGAACACGCTCAGAAATTTCTTGGAGAATGCGAAGCATTTCATAGCGCTCATCTGCTCGTAAACTAGCAATTTCTTCGCTCAGTTTGACCACCTCACGAGGTTCGATATAGACGGTGTTTCCACTAGCAGAAATATCATGAACAACACCTGCAATCTTATTGCGGTAGGTGTTTTTGACTGGTAAAACCTGACGGCCATTTCTGCTGGCAACGATTCCTTCTGTCAACATCTGCGCTTTTTGCTTGAGCAGGTCCTGTAAAACATCGCGTACCTGACTCTCGCTATCATGGATTTTTCGACGGATGCGCGCCAATTCTTCACTGGCAAAATTTTCAATGAAACCTGCATCATTAAAGGCTTGGAGATTTCCTTGTAATTGCGGAAAATCATGTAATTTCTCAAACCAAAGGGCTAATTCTTCCAAGCTGACATTTTCCAGATTAGCATAAAAACTTTGCAGCTCTCGGCTGGCAAGAAGTACGCGCTTCAAGAGGAGAAATTCCTCAATATTGAGGTCTGCGCCCATCTCCAATCGCTTGCAGACTCCTGCAATTTCCTTAGTTGCGAGAATGGTAAAATGCGGTTGCTCGACAAAGAGAGCCTGCATTTCCTTCATCTCAGCAAAAGCCTGTTTGATTTTATCTGCTTTGGCAGTCGGAGCCAGCTGTCTCAATTGCTCCAAGCCCTGCTCGGTCAACAAATGGGGTTCAAACAAGGCCTTGACCTTATTGAACTCTAATGTTTCTAATATTTTCTTATTCATCTTTATTTCCTTGTCTTTGAATGTCTAGGTGTGGTAGCTTTTTATATTCTGATAGATTCGAGTCAATCTGTAAACAAAGGGCTAGGAAAATTCCTGCCCTTTTTATCCGATTAAATTTGTCACCCAGATTTGTTTGAGCCAACTGGTTGTTACTGGTATGCTCTGGATGATGTGTTTTGCGACGATACTCTTTTCAAGAGGATTTTGTATAGCTGCCATGGGAATGGTTGCTAGTATGGTCAAGGCCATTTGCAAGACAAATAAGGTCACCAACATGGACAAGATCCCTGCTGAAACTTGGAACAACTTACCACCCAATTTTTTACTAGGGATCAAGTGTAATAGGAGACCAAGCAAACGACCGATGCTATAGACAATCCCAAATACAAGCAAGTAGCCGATCCCTGCATAAAAGACCTTATCCAACTGAAAGAGTTGATCCGATGGGAAAAAGAAAGTTCCCTGACCTTCCTGCGGATTTGCATAAGGGAGCAATAAGTGGAACTGCTCGCCAAGCCCCTTGTAAAACTGACCAGCCATAAAAGCAGATGCCATAGCTGAAATCAGGTAATAAACCTGTAAGAGCAGGCCTCTCCGATAGCCGATATAAAATCCCCAAGCCAAGACCAATAGAAGAAGGAGTGAAATCATAAGGAGTCCTCAATCTTGCTTTGTTCTTGCTTGCAAGTCACAAGCTTGTGACGGAGTTCTTCTAATTCTTGCTCCTTATCATCAAATTCAATCTCACGACTGAGCTGAGTTGATAAACAGTTGACCGCCAACAAAAGAGCGATGGTTTCATCATCTGCACTAGGCATTTGTTCTTTAATTGCTTGGTATTTTTCTGTCGCAACCTTGGCAATTTCCTCCATAAAGAGGTTATCATGCTCGCTTGTCAAGGTTAATGATTTTTTCCCGAATGTAAATTTGAATCGATTTAGATTTGCCATAAAATTCACCTCACGATATTATACCAAAATTCGCTAACTTTGTCAGTTTTTACAAATTTGACTGCTTTTGTGGTACAATAGAAACTATGACAAGTATAACACTCACACCAAGTGAAAAGGAGATTCAGGCTTTTCTTGAACACTATCAAACCAGTCTGGCTCCCAGCAAGAATCCCTATATCCGCTACTTTTTGCGACTACCTCAAGCAACGGTTTCTATCTATACTTCTGGAAAGGTCTTGCTTCAGGGTGAAGGGGCTGAGAAATATGCTAGTTTCTTTGGCTATCAAGTTATAGAGGAAAACAGGGGACAAAATTTCCCTTTAATTGGGACAGATGAGGTGGGAAATGGTTCCTACTTTGGTGGGCTTGCAGTTGTGGCTTCCTTTGTCACACCTGACCAGCATGACTTCTTGCGAAAACTCGGTGTGGGAGATTCTAAGACTCTGACCGACCAAAAAATCCGTCAGATTGCCCCTATCCTCAAGGAAAAAATCCAGCACCAGGCACTCCTTCTCTCACCAAGCAAGTACAACGAGGTCATCGGAGACCGCTACAACGCTGTTTCGGTTAAGGTTGCTCTCCATAATCAGGCTATCTATCTACTCCTTCAAAAAGGCATTCAGCCTGAGAAAATTGTGATTGATGCCTTTACTAGTTCTAAAAATTATGACAAGTACTTGGCACAAGAGGCCAATCGTTTCAGCAATCCTATCAGCTTGGAAGAAAAGGCCGAGGGCAAATACTTGGCTGTCGCAGTTTCTTCTATCATTGCGCGTGATCTCTTTCTGGAAAATCTTGAAAATTTGGGACGAGAGCTGGGCTATCAACTTCCAAGTGGAGCTGGAACGACTTCTGATAAGGTAGCTAGCCAGATTTTGCAAGCCTATGGTATGCAGGGACTCAGTTTCTGCGCCAAACTGCACTTTAAAAATACTGAAAAAGCGAAAAAACGCTTAGAAAGGTAAGTTATGAATTCATTTAAAAATTTCTTAAAAGAGTGGGGATTGTTCCTCCTGATTCTGTCATTACTAGCTTTGAGCCGTATCTTTTTTTGGAGTAATGTCCGCGTAGAAGGACATTCCATGGATCCTACCCTAGCGGATGGCGAAATCCTCTTTGTCGTTAAGCACCTCCCTATTGACCGTTTTGATATCGTGGTGGCCCATGAGGAAGATGGCAATAAGGACATCGTCAAGCGCGTGATCGGAATGCCTAGCGACACCATCCGTTACGAAAACGATAAACTTTACATCAATGATAAAGAGACGGACGAGCCTTACCTAGCTGACTACATCAAACGTTTCAAGGATGACAAACTCCAAAGCACTTACTCAGGCAAGGGATTTGAAGGAAATAAAGGAACCTTCTTTAGAAGTATTGCTGAAAAAGCCCAAGCCTTCACAGTTGATGTCAACTACAACACCAACTTTAGCTTTACTGTTCCAGAAGGAGAATACCTTCTCCTCGGAGATGACCGCTTGGTTTCGAGCGACAGCCGCCATGTAGGTACTTTTAAAGCAAAAGATATCACAGGGGAAGCTAAATTCCGCTTCTGGCCAATCACCCGTATCGGAACATTTTAAGAGACCTAAGAGGCCGAGAATCACCAATCTCAGCCTCTTCTTCTATCATGAGAAGTGATTGTTTATTGACTAATACTCAATGAAAACAACCCCAACTCTCACCTATTCATGCAAAGGAATTTTATGGAAGTTTATTTTTCAGGAACCATTGAACGGATTATTTTTGAAAATCCCAGCAATTTTTATCGCATCCTCCTCCTAGAAATCAACGATACGGACGCAGAGGATTTTGATGATTTTGAAATCATTGTCACGGGCACCATGGCTGATATAATTGAGGGAGAAGACTATACTTTTTGGGGACAAATTGTCCAGCACTCCAAGTACGGGGAGCAGCTGCAAATCAGCCGTTATGAACGCGCAAAACCAACTAGCAAAGGGCTTGTCAAATACTTTTCAAGTAGCCATTTCAAGGGAATTGGTCTCAAGACAGCTCAGAAAATCGTGGATACCTATGGCGACAATACCATTGACGAGATTCTGCAACACCCAGAAAAGCTAGAAGGCATTGCAGGACTATCTGCAAAAAATCGCGAGGCTTTCGTCTCCACCCTCCGTCTCAACTACGGAACCGAGATGGTTTTAGCTAAACTGGCCAACTACGGCATTCCCAACAAACTAGCCTTTCAGATTCAAGATTTTTACAAGGAAGAAACCCTTGATGTGGTTGAAAATTATCCCTACCAATTGGTTGAGGATATCAAGGGTTTGGGATTTACCATTGCTGACCAATTAGCGGAGGAACTAGGCATCGAAAGTCAGGCTCCTGAACGCTTTCGTGCCGGTCTAGTTCACAGTCTTTTTCAGGCCTGTATGGAAACAGGGGATACCTATGTTGAAGCACGGGATTTGCTAGAACAAACCCTTACTCTCCTTGAGTCTTCCCGCCCCGTGGAACTGGACCCCAGCCAAGTAGCCCAAGAACTCTCCTACTTGATTGAAGAAGACAAGGTTCAGCAGATTGATACCAAGATTTTTGACAACAGCCTCTTTTTCGCTGAGGAAGGCATCCGCAGTCACTTGGTTCGTATCCTTGAAAAAGGAAAACAGAAGAGCCAAGATTTAGAAACCATTCAAAAGCATATCACTACTGTCGAAGAAGAGCTGGGGATTGAGTACGATAGCATTCAAAAACAGGCGATTTGTGACGCTATACAGAACAAGGTCTTTATCCTGACAGGTGGACCTGGTACTGGTAAGACAACTGTTATCAATGGGATCATCGCTGTTTATGCCCTTTTAGAAGGACTTGACCTGAGGAAAAAAAGCAACCTGCCGATTCTTCTTGCTGCTCCAACTGGTCGAGCAGCTCGGCGCATGAATGAATTGACAGGTTTGCCTAGCGCTACCATACACCGACATCTAGGAATGACAGGTGACGATGATACCAGTCAGCTGGAAGATTATCTGGATGCCGACTTTATTATCGTAGATGAATTCTCCATGGTGGATACTTGGCTGGCCAATCAACTCTTCTCCAACATCTCTTCTAACAGTAAGATTCTAATCGTAGGCGACAGCGACCAGCTACCGTCTGTCAGTCCTGGCCAGGTTCTAGCTGACCTGCTCCATATTCCTTTGATTCCACAGACTCGTTTGGAAAAAATTTACCGACAAAGCGAAGAATCAACTATCGTCACCCTAGCTAGTCAGATTCGACAGGGTATCCTGCCAGCTGATTTCACCCAGAAAAAAGCAGACCGTTCCTACTTTGAAATTGCTAGTGGTCATATCCCTGCCACCATTGAGAAAATCTTAGGTGCTGCCCTCAGAAGTGGTATTTCTGCACGTGATATTCAGGTTCTGGCCCCCATGTACCGAGGGACGGCAGGGATTGACGCCATCAACCAGCTCATGCAAGACCTTCTCAATCCACCACAAAAAGATCAAGTCAGTTTTGAAGCTCCCCAGTGCCACTATCGTAAGGGAGATAAGGTCATTCACTTGGTCAACGATGCTGAAATCAATGTCTTTAATGGAGATTTGGGAGCTATCACAGACCTGATTCCTGGTAAATACACCGAATCGAAACAAGACGAGATTGTCATTAATTTTGATGGAAATGAGGTCTCTTACCCACGTAACGAATGGTACAAGATTCGTTTGGCCTATGCCATGAGTATCCATAAATCTCAGGGAAGTGAGTTCCCTGTTGTCATCCTACCGATTACCAGTGCTAGTAGGCGTATGCTGGAGCGGAATCTCATATACACAGCCATTACACGCGCCAAAAGCAAGCTTATCTTACTAGGCGAATTACAGGCCTTCGACTATGCTACCCAGCACATCGGAACTGCCCGAAAAACCTATCTGATTGAACGCTTCAGTGATTTAATTGAAAATGTTGAAGAAAAGCAACCAGCTATCTCCGAAACTGCCACATCAAGTACCTCTGAACAATCCTACATCCTAACCGAAGAAAACTGGGATAGCATCCCCGCCATGATTGGGATTACAGACGCAGACCTTAAAGAGATTTTCGGAAAATAGTACATAAGAAAACCCACCAATTCAGGTGGGATTTTTGTCTATTAAGATTATTTAACTGTTGCAGTGCTTGTAATCAATTCAACAGCTTTTTTAATTGTGATATCGTGTTTCAACATATCAGCTGAAAGCAAGCTTTGTACTTGAGCAACTTCCATGTTATAGTCTGTTGCCAATTGCTCAATTTCTTTTTGGATTTCTTCTTCTGAAGCGTCAAATCCTTCAGCCTTGGCAACTGCTTCGATAACAAGGTTAGTCTTAGTACGTGACTCAGCTTCTCCCTCGTATTGTTTGTGAAGATCTTCTTGAGTAGTTCCAGTGATTTGGAAGTACATGTCAGGGTTGATACCTTGACGTTGCAAGTTTCCAAGGAATTCGTTTACTGAACGGTGAACTTCTTCGTGGATCATTTCTTCTGGAAGTTCTACGATTTCAGCATTTTCTACAGCTTTATCGATTGCTGCACCTTCAACTGCGTCTTTGTAAGCTTCTTCTTTAGCAGCAGCCAATTCCTTGCGGTATTTTTCTTTCAATTCAGCAAGTGTTTCAACTTCTTCGTCAATGTCTTTTGCAAGCTCATCGTCAAGAGCTGGAACTTCTTTAGCTTTTACTTCGTGGATAGTTGTTACGAATTTAGCTTCTTTACCTGCAAGGTCTTCTGCTTGGTAGTCTTCTGGGAATGTTACGATAACATCAACAGTTTCACCAGCTGAGTGACCTACCAATTGGTCTTCGAAACCAGGGATGAATTGACCTGAACCAAGTCCAAGTGAGAAGTTTTCACCTTTTCCACCGTCAAATTCAACACCATCGATAGAACCAACGAAGTCGATGACAACAGTGTCGCCGTTTTCAGCAGCAGCTTCTTTGATAACCAATTCAGCCAAGTTGTTGCGTTCGCGTTCGATACGCTCTTCAACGTCAGCGTCAGTTACTTCTTTTTCTACATCAACTGATACTTCAAGGTTTTTGTAGTCACCCAATTTTACTTCAGGTTTTGTAACAACTTCAGCAGTGATAACCCAGTCTTGACCTTTTTCCATTGAAGTTACGTCAATTTTTGGTTGAGCAACGACTTCAAGGCCAGCTTCTTTTACAGCCGCTTCATAAGCGTTTGGCAAAAGAGCGTTCATAACGTCTTGGTAAAGTGATTCTTCACCAAATTTTTTGTCGAAGATAGGGCGTGGAAGGTGACCTTTACGGAAACCTGGGACATTAAGAGATTTCTTCACTGAGTTGAAGACACGGTCCAATTCTGGTTTGATTTGGTCTTGAGAGATAGTGAAAGTCAAGACACCACGGTTTGTTTCTTTGTTTTCAAATGATACAGACATTCTGTCATTTCTCCTTAAAATTTTTTAAATACAGTCTATTATAACATAAATGGGCGACTTTTTTCAAGTAACGAATGCGCTTTTCAATGATGGGGGAGGTACGGTTTCTTCTTAGTTTTCTTTAGGTTTCGAATATAATCTTATAAAAGATGTTTAATAATGGCTGATTACAGTAAAAAACGAATCGCCCACACATCCCTCATTAGGCGATTCGTTTTGTATTATTTAACCACAAGAACCTTGTAATATTCATACTTATTTGGCTGTGTAATCTTAATTTTTTGACCATAGAAACCATCGATTTCTTTGTCAAAATAATCTGAAAATCTTGATGGCAAGCGTTTCATCTTAAGAACCTCACCAGATTGGTCTGCATATACAAGTAAGTGATGGAGGGTTGTAGCCATACCGTCATCAATCAATACAAAGTAACCTGTTTTGAGCTTACCTTGTCCATTATCTAAATAGTATAGTTTATTGTTATTGATTGTGAAGTTATCAAATCGAAGTCGTACACCTGGGTCTTCTAGATAAAGATCATTGCCAACTTTTTTGATTTCTGATCTAGTTGTCATCTCTGGAAGTGGTAATACTCTACGACCATCTGCTCCAAAGTAATATCGACCTGGTAGATTTTGGAAATTACGAATAACAGCTTTAGGATCAATTTCTTGTCCTTCTTCTTTATTATCCACTAAAGCTAAGGTAGTATTTGCAACCTCATCCCCGTATTTGTCGGAAAACTTCTTGAACTCAGGTTTGATATACCAAGTGTTTTTAGCCACGATAACATCAGTAAAGTTATTTCCGTCAAATTTTGATGTAATCAGATACTCATATCCATCACCTAAACGGACAATATCATCATTTTTATAAGGGCTATTTTTTAAAGTCAACATATAGCCATCCTTACCAATGATATAACTTTCTCCATCGCTGGCTGGAACAGCTCTGTCTGCGACCATAGCACCTGATTTTTCAAAGTAAGACCATTCACCATTTGCAGTCGCCCATCCTGTTGCCATAGCGCCACTGCCTTTGAGGTAATACCATGTAGACCCTTCTTTGTACCAACCTGTACGCATGGCGCCACTATCTGCGAGCGAATACCATGTGCTACCTTCCTTGTACCAGCCAGTACGCATAGCGCCACTATCTGCGAGCGAATACCATGTATTACCTTCTTTGTACCAGCCTGTCTGCATGTTACCAGAACCGTCGAAATGATACCAAGAGCCAGCATTTTGCACCCACTTATTTTTAGCTAGGCTGCCATCTTGAGAAAGATTCCAGTCAGCACCATTTTTAACCCAAGTATCTGCAGCCTGTGCTTGGTTGATAGACAAAAGCAGACCAGCACCTGCAAGCAAACCAAGAGTAAGTAATTTAGATTTTTTCATAGCCATTTCCTCCTTTATTGAATAGCTATAAGAGGGTTTCCCCTCTTTATTTAGCTATATTCTAATACTTTTCATTGTCAAAGTCAATAATATTGTGAAAAATTAGACAATATTACCAATATCTACGAATTGTATTTTGATCCATTCCATATTGATTCATATAAGAAACATATTGACCTGGACGTGGAGCATGAACTACATTTCCACCACCAACATAAATACCCACATGTTGATTTGAACCTTGGTCGCCATTGTACAATATTAAATCTCCAGGAAGTTGTGAGCCACTATATATAAATTTCCCTCCTTCAGCTTGTTCTCCAGTTGTTCTACCAATATAAATATCGAACTTAGCATGAATAGCCATCGTAAATCCTGAGCAATCTACACCACTATTCAAATCTGTCCCACCCCAAACATATGGGATTTTACCTACAAAGGTTTCTGCACACTCAGCGATTGCCTGCCCCTGATTTTCTACGCAAACACCGTTAGGTCTGAAGAAATAAGGTTTCCCATTAACTCTATTGTAATCAGTTAGTATGGAACCATCATTTGAAAGATAGTACCAATTACCATCTGGGTTAATCCACTCATTTGATTTCATCCAACCTTGATCATCAAAATAATACCATTTCTTATCTAAGTATTCCCAATGTTTAGCATACCCACCTGAAGTATATTTGAACCACCAGCGACCATCTGTTAGCATCCAAGTTCCTTTATCATCTCGGTTTTGATTAAATGCTATTTTTTCTTGATTACTTTCTTCTTGAGTTAATTCTCTAGGAGAAAATCCTACCAACTTAACTTGTTCTGCATCTTCAACCTTAATTTTACCTTCTTTAACAAGTTGATCAATTGCTTCTTTCTCGCTTGTATACTGTGAAGTTGTTTGTGATGTAGTCACTTTAGTGGTAGACGTTGTAGTTTCTGCACTAACTACATAAGTAGTTGATAACAAAGCTCCTGAAGTAAGTAATAAAGCTGCATAAGTAATATATTTTTTCATGACAAAAATCCTTTCTTCAAAATTCCTTAACGCTCTAGTGACCTTATTTTGATAATTTACGGAGACATGATTTTAACCTCCTTTTGGATTTTTTATACTTTATAATATATATGTTAATCTAAATATTTCTAACTCTATTCTACTCCTCTATAAAATGAATGTCAACAAATAACATAAAAATATTGTGAAAAAATTATTTTATCACGCTAGAGGTGCTTACTCGTTTCTTTGGTACTAAATCAAGTCATTTCTCCAACATTATTTTATATAACTACTAAAACTCTTCATGCCCTACCAAATGATGCTGAAAGGCATAGACCACAGCTTGTGTACGATCGCTAACCTCAAGTTTGGCAAGAATGTTAGACACGTGCGTCTTGACCGTCTTGAGAGAGATAAAAAGTTCGTCTGCGATGCGCTGATTTTCGTAGCCCTTGGCGATGAGTTGAAGTACATCTCGTTCACGTGCAGTCAAGTCCTCATGTAGTTCTATGTGATTGCGGTGGTATTCGACCTTCTTGCTGACCTCTTGCTCAATGGCCAACTCTCCAGCAACCACCTTACGGACGGCATGGAGTAATTCATCAGCACTTGATGTCTTAAGCATATAACCTTTAGCCCCAGCATTCAATACTGGCATGATTTTTTCATTATCTAGATAAGAAGTCACAATCAAAATCTTGGCTTCAGGCCATTCTTTGAGAATAGCTAGAGTCGCGTCAATCCCATTCATCTCAGGCATGACAATATCCATGACAATAACATCTGGACGCAATTTCAAGGCCAAGTCAATACCTTGAGACCCGTTTGCCGCCTCGCCCACAACTTCTACATCGTCTTGGAGGTCAAAGTAGCTTTTCAAGCCCAATCGGACCATTTCATGGTCATCTACCAGTAAAATTTTCATCTTTACTCCTTATAGTTCCTTATCTAACAAGGGAATACGGATATCAACTGCCAGTCCTTGCTTGGGAGCTGTTAATAACTGAACCGTCCCTGCCATATCTTCAACCCGCTCCTTGATATTGCGGAGTCCATAACTCAAGTCGTCTAAACTCCCTAACTGAAAACCAAGCCCATTGTCCACCACTTTCAGCTGCAATTCAAGATCCGTCTGATAGAGATAGACATCCAAACAAGAGGCCTGGGCATGACGGAGGGTATTGCTGATCAATTCTTGCAGAATACGGAAGATATGCTCCTCGATTTTCTTGGGCAATTTCGTCACATTTTGCTTGAAACTAACCTTGAGATCACTCTTGTCCTCAAGCTCTTTTAAGAGAATTTGAATTCCCTCAACCAGACTCTTCTGCTCCAGCTCAACTGGTCGCAAATGCAGGAGCAAGACCCGCAAATCCTTCTGGGCGGTTTCTAAAATAGCTGTGACACTTTGCAACTGGGTCTGCATCTTTTCTCTATTCAATTTCAAAGCCTGCTGACTGATACCCGATAAAATCATGTGGGCCGCAAACAACTCCTGACTGACTGTATCATGCAAATCCCGAGCAATCCGCTTCCGTTCCTTCTCGATGATTTCCTCTTCCTGAGCAAGACTCTGATTTTCAGCCTTTTGAAGAGCTTCTGTCAAAAGGTTAAGTTTACCTGACAAGGACTTGAAACTGGCATCCAAATCTGGATCTGCAACCTGGACCACTTCTTGACCTGCCAATAAACGCTTGAGATTAGCCTGCATTTTTCTTAGAGAAAGCTCTTCTACACCTCGCCAAAAGAGGGCTAAGAGACAGGTCATGGACATGCTGAATACCAATAACAAAAAGACAAATTTTTCTGTTTTTTCGACATCATGCAAGAAAATAGACCAGTCAAAGTCAAGGATGTCCAGCAAGCTGTGGGACAGAAATAAGACAAACAGGATGGAGGTGAGAGCAATCATTACATAAGCTTGTTTTTTCATCCTCTGACCACCTCAACATCCCCAATCATAGCGGTCAAGAAAATCTTAACACTCTTATTACTCTTGAGATAGTATTTCGTTTCCTGATGATAGTGTTCATTTCGGAGGGCTCGCTTGGGCTGGTTGAAAAAAGTCAAATCACCATAGAGACAATTAACACTGAGACTGACTTCTACATCTACAGGCACAATGATTTTGGTCGTGCCTACCATCTTTCTAAGGATAATAACATTGTCATGATTGGTTAGAATGACCCTCTCCAGATGAATAGTGTCCTTGCCCATGAGACGAAAGAGATTGATATCATCAAACTGGCAAGTCTGGTAGCTTGAAAAATGATGGAGATTTCCAAACCAACAATTTTTCTCCTTCTTAACCGTCACCACCTCTTCAAAAACCAAATTTGTCTGCTCTTTTTCCTGGTTCATCATCGGATAAAGAAGAAAGAGGCTATAGATGACCGCAACAAAAATAGCTAGAATCACAAAAGGATTGAGCATGACGATGAAAAAGAAGAGAATGGTTGCCACCACCAAAAGAAGGTTATTGCCCTCTTTACCAATGTAATAGCGAATCAAGAGCAAAAAGAGGAATAGAATCAGCAGAAAACGCGAAAAATGCTCTGAAACCATCAAAATCAGAGCTCCCGTCAACAGACAGGCTTCGATAAATAAAAAGATTTTAAATTTTCTCATAGGTTCATCCTCTCCCTTCTATTTTATCACAATTCAAAAAAGTCACCTCAGTCTAAAGATGGAAAAAAGGCGGTGGTTACGCCTTTTTCATCTGATCCTTTGCTTCTTTTAATTTTCCATAAAGAATGTAATCTACGCTTTGCAAATCTGCTATGGTTGCACAATTAAGGGCACACATAATCAAGCGTAGATCTGCTTTCCAGCCTTGGACAATGCCAATCACTTCTTCGACTGTGTAGGTTTCAACCAATTCCAGAACGGTTCGTGACAATCCCACAGCCTTGGCACCAAAGACCAAACACTTAATCATATCCAGCGGATTCCGAACACCTCCACTGACCAAGAGTTCGACCTTATCTTTCCAGTCTTGAGCGTTGAGAAGGGCTTGCATAGTTGACTGCCCCCATTGATTAAGATAGTCACGCTGACCACTGCGACGGTTTTCGATATAGGCAAAGCTGGTACCACCACGACCAGATAAGTCCACTGTACGAACGCCCAGTTCATAGGCTCTTTCGATGGTCTTGGCATCCATTCCAAAGCCCACTTCCTTTAGGACAATAGGAACGGGGATTTGCTTGCTATAGTCTGCTAGATGCGATTGCCAGCTTCTGAACTTCCTTTCTCCCTCAGGCATGAGCAACTCCTGCATGACATTGACGTGCACTTGTAAGAGAAGAGGATTCATTTCTTCTACAGTCTGAAGACCCAACTCAACAGGCTTATCCAATCCAATATTGGTTCCAAGGAGGAGATTGGGATGACTAGACTTGACAGAAAATGAGTCATCTATAGGATCCTTGAGGGCTGCGCTATAAGAACCTGTCACAAACAAAATACCACAGGCTTCTGCCACCTGAGCTAGTTTTTGATTGATTTCTTTTCCCTTATCGCTTCCACCTGTCATGGCATTGATATAAAAAGGAAAAGCCCACTTTCGACCAGCGAACTCTGTCGACAGATCGATTTCATCCAGGTCGTAAAGAGGCAAGGAAGAATGAATCAGCTCCACCTCATCAAAGCTATTATAGGAACTTTTCTGCTCAAGAGCATAGCGGATATGCTCGTCCTTACGATTTGTCGTCATGCCCTATCCTTTCTTGATATAAGAGCTCAATCCCCAGATTGGCCCAACGATTTTTTAGGGTTTCAGTTGAGTGCTCATCAAAACTCAAGGCGATGCCACAGTCACCACCACCAGCGCCGCTACTCTTGGCAACAGCCTGCAAATCTTGACTCGCTTCTTTCAACTGTCTAAGCGAAGGCGTGTAAATATCTGCGCTCAAGCCTTCTAAGAGCTTGCTTGCCACTTCTACTTGCTCGATAATTTTTTCTGATTCCCCCTGCTTCAAGGCTTCTACCAAAGCAGCAACCGTTTCTTTTGAGGAATTTAAAAAATTCTGATTGATATTTTGCTTGATTTGCTGGACCATGTGACTTGATACAGCCACTTCCTTGGTCCATCCCACTAGGAAATCACATTCTAGGGTAGGTTTCACTTGTGAGATAGAAAAGCCCCACTCACGCTCTAAAACAGTCGCCAACTTTTCTTCTTCCAACCAAGCAGCCACCTTCTGGCGATCAAATGACTGGTAGAGAACCAAATCCTCTGCCACAATACAGGCAAGGTCTCCCATAGAACCATTGTCTCCTCGCTTGAGCAAGACCGCGCTAGCCAGCTTGAACAAGAGTTCCTGATCAACCGAAAGCTTATACAGAGCTAGCAGAGCCTTGATGACCAAGACAACGACGCTACCGCTAGAACCTAGACCAAACTTTTTCCCTTCTCGTTCCATTTTTCCACGAATTTCCAAAGAAAAAGGTCGCAAGGTTTGACCTCGATAAGTCAGGAAATCTTCCACTAAAGCAATCGTTTCTTGAATCAAGCTATAGTCAGGATTTGGTGTCAAATTTACTGTGAAATCAAACAGATCTGAATAGATACGGTAGCTATCAAAAAAGGCAATCTCGGCCCTCATATAGATGGGGATAGCCTTTATCAAGGCCAACTGCCCTGGTTCTAAAATAGCATATTCACCAGCCCAATAGAGCTTTCCGCAAGTTTTAACAGCAATCATCTTGACTCAAATCCTTTGTTTTTGACACAATCAAGCGATAACGTTGACCAAAGATTTCTGATAAATGCTCCAAGTCTTTCTCCTGACAGAGGACCTTGACATTGGGACCAGCATCCATGGTAAAGTAGCAGACCTCTCCTTGCTCGCGAAGTTGACGAACAAAGTCCATCGCTTCATAGCTTGCATCGGTCAGATAAGAAAAGGCTGGTGATGCTGTTTTTGTCGTAGCGTGCATAGCAAGAGCATTTTTCTCCGTTAACTCCCCAACCTTGGCAAAATCATTTTCCTTGAGATAGACCAGCATATCCTGATAATCCTTCTCAGATTGACGCACCCAGTCATCAAAGGTCGTCGAAGTTTCCACACAAAGTTTCATACCGTCACGGCTAGAAATTGGTTTTTTCTTGTCTTCTAGCACCAACATCATCATAGCTAGTTTCAAGTCTGTCTCTACAGGGTAAATTTCTCCACTATCCTTATCCCAGGCACCGAGTGGTCCATAAAAACTCCGAGAGGAAGATCCTGAGGCAAACTTAGCCTCCTGTGCCAACTGGCTCCGAGTCAATCCAAGCTGAAAATAAGCATTACAAGCCTTGATCAAGGCGGACAAACCACTAGAACTTGATGACAGACCCGCCGCGGTAGGCATATTGTTATGAGTGTCAATACGAACAAAGCCCTCCCCAGCTGGACGGTAACGGTCAATAATCTTGCTCATCTTGGCATGCTCGACCTCATTTTGTAGCTGACCATTGATATAAAAGGCATCAGCTGTCGCATCCGTCGGTAGAGATGACAAAGTCGTCTCCGTGTACATATTTTCCAAAGTCAGAGAAATACTGCTAGTAGCAGGCACCATCTCTTTTTCTTTTTTCTTTCCCCAATATTTGATAATAGCAATATTTGCGTAGGAATGTACTGTTACAGGCTCTCTATCCATGTCTGAACAGCTCCTTTCTCTTCTAATCTTTCTGCTAGTTCTTGTGCGTGTGTCAAATTGTCTGCTAAGGCTATGATACAGCCTCCAAGCCCACCACCGCTCATCTTAGCACCCAGAGCACCATGACTAAGAGCCGTTTCAACTAGAGAATCCGCCTCTGGGCTACTAACATCAACTGCTTTTAAATGCAAATGCGCTTGACTGAGGATTTGTCCCAGTCCTTCAGCATCTTTTCGTGTAATTGCTTCTTCCGCATGCTGGGTCAATTCTCCCAAGGCATGCAAAAATGGTAGGGCGTCTTTCCCCTTACTTTGAACCACTTGGATGGCTTCACGAGTGTGACCATAAACGCCCGTATCGGCAATGACCAAATAGGCGGATAGAGCCATCTCAAGCTCTGTAAATCCTACATTCTTGATAAAACGTATGGGCTGGTCACTGAGACAGGTCTTAGCATCCAAACCACTTGGATTCATATGGGCAATCATCTCCGCCCGATTTACCAAGATTTCCAATACATCATGAGGCAGTTCTGCCTCATAGTAGTCAAAAACCGCACGAATAGCCGCTATGCTGATAGCAGCTGACGAACCCATTCCCCGTTTTTCAGGGATAGCCGAGTCAATCTCACAGCGAATGCAGGCTTCTTTGATATCCAAATACTCGAGCGAGGCATAAACCGCCATAGACAAGGTATCTTCTTCATAGAGGCGCCAAGGTCTCTCTGCAGGAACTACCTTACAAGTCACCTCCACCTCTAAGAGAGGCAGGGAAATGGCAGGATAACCGTAAACGACCGCATGCTCCCCTATTAAAATAATCTTACTATGTGCCTGACCGACACCCACTTTGTTTATCATATTTTCCTTTTACTAGACGAAAAAGTCGTCTCATCTTTTCATACAAGTATTGCTTCTCTCCTATCTATTTTATTATATTTTCACAAAAAAAGCGATTGTTTCCTTCACAATCGCCTCTTTCATTATTGAACCCATTCACCATTATAGTTGACAGAATAGCCATCTACAGTCGTATTCACTGCCAAGGCACCTGAACCATAAGCATAGTACCATTTACTACCGACCTGGAACCAGCCTGTCGCCATAGCTCCTGATGAACGGAGATAGTACCACTTGTTGCCAAGGTTTTGCCAACCCGTTTTCATATCACCATTTGACTCGTCTAAATAATACCAAGTCGAGCTTTCCTGATACCAGCCAGTTGCCATGGAACCTGATGAACGGAGGTAGTACCACTTATTACCAAGGTATTTCCAACCTGTTTGCATTGTAGCACTTGTTGGATCCAGATAGTACCAAGTTGAGTTGTCATTTATCCAACCCGCACGTCTTTCACCCCCAAGGTAGTCTTTCCCTGAATAACCTATTTTTGCTAGGTAATACCAGTTAGACTGATCATAAAGCCAACCTGTTTTTAAAGAATGGTCTTGATCAAAGTAATAATTTGCTAATTTAAGAACTTCTGGGCCTTCAAAGCCCTCACCATATTTTTTACCAACATTTAACGAATCCTTAACTTCTAATTGTTTCCATCCAACAAATTCTTGTAGTACCCCATCTTGTCCAAAGTAGTACCACTTCGGTTGAAGGGCAATTTCGAAAACTGGTCGATTATCAAATAAATCATCACGATAACCTGTCCCAGGGATTTCTAAGTATTGCCAACCGACTACCATTTCTCCACTATCACCAAAATAGTAGGTTTTACCGTCTATTTTATGCCAATAGATTGCTTTATGGTCATCTTTTATATAATATTTTCTATTATCCTTATCAACAAACTGTCCACCTGTAGTATCCGCCAATACTGCACTTGTCGCTAGCAAACCGAAGAAAAAGACTGCTAATGCGATTTGCATCAATTTTTTTATTATTTTCATTAGATGTATCCTCCATAACTGATTGTAGCAAATACAAAATCGCATGTCAATATACAAAAACTCCTCAAAAAAAAGGCTCTATAATATTTGTAGTGGGTAAATCCCTATAGATATTATGGAGCCTATTTTAGGGTAGAAAAAAAGTCCCATATGACCTATAATGAAAAGCGATCAAACAACTCATTAGAAAGAATCATATGGAACAATTACATTTTATCACAAAACTACTAGACATTAGAGACCCTAATATTCAAATTATAGATATCATCAATAAGGATACACACAAGGAAATCATCGCCAAACTGGACTACGATGCTCCATCTTGTCCTTATTGTGGAAGTCAAATGAAAAAATATGACTTTCAAAAACCTTCTAAGATTCCTTACCTCAAAACGACCGGTATGCCTACTAGAATTCTATTTAGAAAGCGTCGTTTCAAGTGCTATCATTGCTCGAAAATGATGGTCGCCGAGACCTCACTCGTCAAGAAGAATCATCAAATTCCTCGTATTATCAACCAAAAGATTGCGCAAAAGTGAATTGAAAAGACTTCTATGACCGATATTGCCCATCAGCTTTCCATTTCAACTTCAACTGTCATTCGAAAGCTCAATGATTTCCACTTTAAGCATGATTCTTCTCGTCTTCCTGAGATTATGTCCTGGGACGAGTATGCCTTCACTAAGGGAAAGATGAGTTTTATTGCACAAGATTTTGATAATCTCAACATCATCACTGTTCTTGAGGGTAGAACACAAGCTGTCATTCGTGATCACTTTCTTAAATATGATAGAGCCGTCCGATGTCGAGTGAAAATCATTACTATGGATATGTTTAGTCCCTACTATGACTTAGCTAAACAGCTTCGCTTTCGAATTTCTAGGCTCAGGCTGAAACAGTCTCCCAGACTGTTTCACTCCCATGTGCTAAAATCGTTCTAGATCGTTTCCATATTATCCAACATCTCAGCCGTGCTATGAGTCGTGTCCGTGTTCAAATCATGAATCAGTTCGATCGAAAATCCCATGAATACAAGGCTAGCAAGCGCTACTGGAAGCTCATTCAA
>NZ_VMNB01000008.1:0-17183 GCF_013277515.1 Streptococcus sp. k-402
CCAGTTTGGCGATGATTTCTTTGTGTGTATCCCTATTGATGATATCTATAATTTGAATATTAGGGTCTCTAATGTCTAGTAGTTTTGTGATAAAATGTAATTGTTCCATATGATTCTTTCTAATGAGTTGTTTGATCGCTTTTCATTATAGGTCATATGGGACTTTTTTTCTACCCTAAAATAGGCTCCATAATATCTATAGGGATTTACCCACTACAAATATTATAGAGCCAAACTTTTTAAAAAATCTTTTTCATAACTTTATCCAGTACATTGATTGCTTTATCTTTCATGTTCTTCGTGACGTGGGTATAGATAGAAGTAGTGACTTCAGAGTCGGAATGATCAAACCCTGCCCGTGATTGTTTTTAGCGGAATTTTATTTTCTGATAAAATATTGGACATTGTAGGTAGCATGTTTTTATAGATGTTCAATTTGATTTATTTTTGTGGAATCCTCTTATTTTGAGATGAATACCAATTATAAGTGATTTGCATATCCAGGATATTACAAAGAAAAGCAAGCTAATGGGCACATAAATTTTATTTTAGATTCTTTAAAGCTGTTTACTCTGTTAGCAATTGTATTTGATAGGATTAATAGTTTATTGAATCCCTTTCTTATTTATTACATAATTTAATTTATGTAATCTATAAACTATCCAAGGCATTCTTTTGTTCATCATTGACGATATGGGTATAGAGGTCAGTGACTTGTGTGCTGGCATGTCCTAGCTGGTGACTGACCAAAACTTGCGATTTAGTGGCATCATAGAGCCTGGTTGCTAGCGTATGGCGTAGTTTATGGGGTGTTACACGGACTTTGAAGTCCTCAGAGTACTTAGCAACCATTTTCTCAACGCTGGAAGCATCGATACGATTAGGAACACCTCTGTAGAGTGTCAAAAAAAGAGCTGTATCTATTTTTTCCGTTTTATAGCGTTGATTCCGAATGGCCAGATAATTTTCTAAATAAGGTTTTGCAAAGGCAGCGACATTGACCGAGTCACGTTTGCCCCCTTTTCGAGTGACATCAATAACCATCATTTTGAGATTGAGATCCCTTATATTCAGATTAACTGCTTCAGACAAGCGAACACCAGACGCCAAGAGAAGGGCGATAATAGCCAAATCACGTTCCTTATTTTTATTAAATGATGAAAGAGCTCGATTTGAGAGCTGTTGTGGGTACTCTTGATCGATATAAGTCAGAAAACCTTCTGTTTCATCACCTAGAAAGAGCTTTTGCTTGATATTTTCAGCTCTGGCAGCAAGGGTTTCTTTCTTTTTCTTGGTTGAAACTTTCTTCATTACATTACGATAAAAATAAGGTTCTCCCTGATCGTTTTCAACTTCCTCAGTCAAATACTTATAAAGACTAGAAAGTGCTGACAAAGTCCGATTGATGGTTGTCTGAGAAACACCTTGTTTGGTTGTATTAGCATTCAGCAAGGGACGTTCACGTAGATAAAGGATAAAGGATTCCATGTCTTTCTTAGACATATTTTCCAAAACTGATAAAGGAATATCGGACATTTTATCAGCGTTTGAAATACCAGACTCCAAAACCCAGCTGAAAAATCGATCATATTCCTTGAGGTATTCGTACAGGGTTGTGAAACTATAGGGGACAGCAAGCTTAGATTGGTAGTATTCCAGAGCATACCAGGGCATGATTTGTTTTAGTTTGTCGATTCGTTCCAGTAAAATCTCACGTTTCATGTATTTTCTCCATAAATAAGTCTACTAGTAGTATAGCATAGACCTATATATTTTTCAAGAAAATTATAGTTTTTCGGAAAGATGTCATAGGAGTTTTTTAAAGTGATAAAAAGACTTAGACCTGCAAACAAAACAGATCTAAATCTTTGGAGTCATTATTGTGAATCATTATTTAGTGCTTTTTCTAGTTTCCAAATACTAAACCAGAATGAAATAGTCAGCAGAATAAGGAAAATAAAAAAGAGATGATCAGTAACGAAACTTCTGTTCATTCTACATAATTGAAGAGCTATATAAGGAGCTATGAGATACAATATACATTGTATAATTGCTATCGTTTTCTTTTTCATGATTGTAATCTGACTGTACAGATTTGATGCAGTAAACTCCTTTCTAGCTTTATGCTTTATCATTTCTAACTAAATTATAGTCTTATTTTTACCAAAATTCAATTATTTGTGTGTGCAATGTCTTGTCAGTAAAAGAGGCTGAATAAAAATTCTTTAAAAGTAAAAAGCGTATAGTGTCAGTCATTGAAAAAACTTGATACTATACGCTTTTTACTTCATTTTTTCTTGAAATTGACTTTTTCCCCGGACTCTTAAGATTTTATTTGACTGCTTCTTTCAAAGCGTCTACCTTATCCAAACGTTCCCATGGAAGATCAATATCTGTACGTCCCATGTGTCCATAAGCTGCTGTTTGACGGTAAATTGGACGTTTAAGGTCCAGCATTTGGATAATTCCTGCAGGACGAAGGTCAAAGATTTGACGAGCCGCTTTTTCAAGTTTGCTTTCAGCTACTGTTCCTGTACCAAAAGTATCAATACGAACAGATACAGGTTGCGCAACACCGATAGCGTAAGCCAATTGTACTTCCGCCTTCTTAGCAAGACCTGCTGCAACAATGTTTTTAGCAATGTAGCGAGCTGCATAAGAAGCTGAACGATCCACCTTAGTCGCATCCTTACCAGAGAAGGCACCACCACCATGACGAGAGTAGCCACCATAAGTATCTACGATAATTTTACGACCAGTCAGACCTGAGTCTCCTTGAGGTCCACCGATTACAAAACGACCAGTAGGATTGATGAAGAATTTTGTTTGCTCATCCAAGTAAGAGGCTGGAATAACCTCTTTGATAACCTTGTTAATGACATCATTGTGAATTTGTTCGTTGCTGACTTCTGGATCGTGCTGAGTTGAAATCACGACTGTATCCACACGTACTGGACGGTCATTTTCATCATACTCAACTGTAACTTGTGATTTAGCATCTGGGCGAAGATAGCTAATTTCACCAAACTTACGAAGTTCTGCCAGACGACGAACCAATTTATGACTGAGTGAGATTGGCAATGGCATGAGCTCTTCTGTTTCATCCACTGCAAATCCAAACATGAGCCCTTGGTCACCAGCGCCAATCAAGTCAAGCGGATCTTGGTCTGCATTCCCACGAACCTCCAAGGCTTCGTTAACACCTTGGGCAATGTCTGGCGACTGCTCAACAAGTGACGGATGGACTCCCACTGTCTCAGCAGAAAATCCATATTCTGTATTGGTGTAGCCAATCTCTGCAATGGTATCACGAACCACACGGTTAATATCCACATAGGCATTTGTAGATATTTCACCAAAAACATGGACGGAACCAGTATATACAGCTGTCTCAGCAGCAACGTGCGCCTCTGGATCTTTAGCTAAAATAGCATCCAAAATCGCATCTGAAATTTGGTCTGCAATCTTATCTGGATGCCCCTCAGATACAGATTCAGACGTGAATAATTTACGTTCTGACATAAAAATGTCCCCCCTTAAAAATAGTGTTATAGAGTTACAAAGTACTGATAGGAATTTCCATTATCTAAGAGTTACTAGCTTCAGAAATAAAAACGATACTTTTTTATTTCTGAAGCTAGTAAGGCGCATAGGGTGATCCCCCTATAGCGGCAACCGTAGAATAACGAACGACTTTGGAGCCGTCATTCTTTGCGAGTTGCGACGCAAAAGAAAAAATAGAAATACCTACCATCTTATCGGGACTATATAACTTTATCATTATACCATTTTTAAACACAATTTGCAGTCTATATACTCAATAAAAATCAAAGAACAGTTTTTTGATTGTAGATAAAACTGACTAAATTAGTAACATATACCTAATACAAGATGACGCTAACTTGTTTTGAAGAGTATTAATGTACTGTTTCAATTTTTACTAATCTATTTTCAACCTGAACAATAGTTTGAAAATGAAAAGGGACTTTATTCTTTTTGTAACCTTTCTGTAATAATTCTCTGCTGAAAAAATGATAAAATAGGTATGTACAGTTAAGGAGAGAATAATGCCTGTAAGAAAATTACAATCCTATGAGGTAGACAATCAAGAAGAATTAAATCATCAGATTCCTCGCTATCAAGATTATACACCTGAAGCACAATCTGATGCCAATCTCAAGGAAATCCTATTTTTTATTAATATTGCTGTTTTTTGTATCTGCATTGCTATCTTTAGTTTTATCTTTTTATCATTAAAATTATCAACTGCTCTTGCATTTGTCGCAGCAATTGGATTTAGCTTACTTGTTTTAAAAGTCCAACGCTCTATTATCAAACGAAAATTTAGAAGATAAATCATACCCCAGGTCTAATCAAGTTGATTTGTAAAAAATTAAGGAAAACAGAGGATTTAAGATGAAAAATGTGTTATTCATCTTAAATCCTCTGTTTTTTTGACCAGCTTGCCAAATATAATTATTTGCTTAATTGAATAACGTGTAACCATTCCTAATAAACGTTCTTCAAACATCCTAAACTGTAAAATCAATTAGTCCCAAGCTTCCTATCAATTTCTTCTCCAAAATATGCTATAATAATACCAAAAGATAAAGAAGGAAGTCTTATGATTAAACTACTAGCCTTGGATATGGATGGAACCCTCCTCAATGAAGCCAAGGAAATCCCACAAGCTCACATTACTGCTATTCACCAAGCCATTGAAAAGGGTGTCAAACTGGTTCTCTGTACGGGTCGCCCGCTTTTCGGTGTCCTTCCTTACTACAAAAAACTGGAACTTGACCTCCAGAATGAGTACGTTATTGTGAACAACGGTTGCTCAACTCATCAAACGAGCGACTGGAGCTTAGTTGACTGGCAAGAACTCAGTCCAGCAGACATCGAATACCTCTATGACCTAGCTGAAAAAAGCGATGTTCAGTTGACTCTTTTTGATGAGGAGCATTATTTTGTCCTCGGTGGCAAGCCTAATGAAATTGTTCAAAATGACGCCAAACTAGTTTTTTCAGACCTGACTGAAATTTCTCTTGAGGAAGCGACTAGTGGTAAGTATCGCATGTTCCAAGGTATGTTTTTAGGAACAGAGAGTCAAACTGACGATTTTGAAGAGCGTTTTGCTGGGGAACTCTGTCAGCGATTTAGTGGAGTTCGTTCACAGCCTGTCATTTATGAAGCCATGCCACTTGGTACGACAAAGGCTACTGCTCTTTCTCGACTAGCAGATATTTTGAAGATTGAGCCGTCAGAAATTATGGCTATGGGCGATGCCAATAACGATATCGAAATGCTCCAGTTTGCAGGACTTGGCATTGCAATGGGAAATGCCAGCGATTATGTCAAATCTCTTGCGGATGCCGTTACAGCAAGCAACGAAGAAGACGGCGTTGCTCGTGCCATTGAGAAATATATTTTATAATCAAGAAGCCCAGTTCATATAAACTGGGTTTTGATATTTAAGAATTCCTAAAACTTTAGAAACTCTTTAGAAATCCTTGAGCTTTCTTTGATTTCTATACTTTATACTAAAGTTAACAAAATAAATCAAAAGGAGAGAATCATGAAAACAGTGCTCGACATTCATGGATTGTCCAAAAACTTTGACAAACAAGCTATTCTTCAGGATCTTCATCTAACGATAAGAGAGGGAGATATTTATGGACTTATCGGGAAGAATGGAGCTGGGAAGACCACCTTAATCAAAATCATTACACAACTACTGTTTGCGGATAAGGGGACTGTTTCCCTCTTCTCCAGCAAAACGGAAAATGAGTGGACCAAGGCTCTATCTCGAGTAGGTTCAGTGATCGAATCACCTGTAGCTCATAATCACTTAACAGCCTACCAAAATCTGAATTATTATTGTATGATACGCCATATTCCAAATGCTGATCAAGTCATTCGAGAAACGCTGGATTATGTAGGTTTGCCAGATACAGGTAAGAAAGTCTTTCGTGATTTCTCGCTAGGAATGAAACAAAGACTTGGTATTGCCATTGCCCTCCTATCCAAACCAGACTTCCTGATCCTAGATGAACCTATCAACGGTCTCGACCCAATCGGTATCAAAGAATTTCGACTAATGATTCAACGACTAAATCAAGAAAAAGGGATAACCATTCTCATCTCTAGCCATATCTTGTCAGAACTCTACCTCGTAGCTAATCGTTTTGGTATTTTAGATCAAGGCAATATTATCCGTGAAATCAGCAAAGCTGAATTTGAAACACTAAGTGAGGATTATATTGTGCTTAAGACAGCCGACCAAGAGAAAGCTTGTCAAGTATTGAAAGAACAAATCCAGCTCCAGTTCAAGGTTGTCAATCCAGAAAATGAAATCCATATCTTTGGTCAGGAACAAGATGTCAAGCAGATTCTTAAGGAATTAACCTTGGCAGATGTTGCCATTGACGAGATTTACTATGCCCGTCAAAACCTAGAAGAATACTTCACTCAATTGGTCCAATAGGAGGAAAATCATGATACATACCATTCAAGCAGACTTTTACCGTCTTTTCCGTTCCAAAGGATTCTGGATTACAGAATTTATTCTCTTTACTCTCATGCTAATGGGAGCAAGTATAGGAGCCACGGGCCATCTGATGGCAATCCAGACAGAAGAGCCAGACATTCCAACCCATGGTTGGGACGGTGTACAAGCCCTGATTAACGCATCTAGTCAAGGTTCAAACCTCGTTTTTCTCTGTATTGTTCTAACTTGTCTAGTTCTCGGTGTTGATTTAATCGGAAAGCTCTATAAAAATAGTTTGACAGTAGGGGTTTCTCGTACAGAGTTTTTCCTTGCCAAAGCCTTTGTATTGGCTTCTATCGCACTTTTGCAAGTCATCATTAGCCTTGTTATTGCCTTTATTCCAGCAACTATCTTAAATGGATTTGGCACTATGCCTGATGGCTTTATTGGCAATCTACTGATAACCATTTTCCTTCAATTTCTTTGCCTTCTAGCTTGGCTTTCCATTGTTTCCTTCATCCTCTATGTTAGTCATTCTTATCTTGCAGTATTTATTGGCTATTTGGTCAGCTCTATCTTACTTTCTATGCCAATGCTCATCTTCCCAAGTATCAAAATTTCGCCATATTTATCATTGCAGTTTTTCTATGCTATGACTGCTAATAGTGAGTCAATTCTCTACACACTTATAGTTACCTTAGCTGTTATTGTAATCTTCAATCTAGGTGGACTGGCAGTTTTCAAAAAGAAAAGTCTATAAAAAATGACCTCCTCTAGCCTACAGAGGAGGTTTCTTTTCGTTAAAAGTAAATGAAAACCGACAACCATTGCCCATCTGTGCCTAGTTTCATCTCTGCACCGAGAAGATGACATAATTCCTCAGTGATATAAAGGCCTAAACCAGAGGATTCTTCCGTATCAGATAGATTTTCAGAATAAAAACGGTTGCTGAGATTTTCTATTTTTTTGATGGGCTGTTTGACAAGATTTGCAATTTCTAAGACAAGCTGTTCCTTTTCCTTTCTCAAAGATAGACGCGCTTCTTCCTTACCATGCTTGAGGACATTTCCAAGCAGATTTTGTAAAATTCGATCCAGCAAGTCTTCATCAGTCCTTATTTTCAGACCAGCTTCAACCTTAAAATCAAGCGTGATATTTGCCGCCTGAAAAACATCATAATAAGCCAGTGTCTTTTTGGTGATAAAAGCTGAAAGATCCACTTCTTCCAATTTCGGTTTGACAGCCCCTTCCATCAAACGACGGTATTCTAGGAGAGCCTCCAAACGTTTGGAAACTAAATCAAGATGCTGGACTATTTTTTGTAAGGTTTCTGCTTTGTTTTCAGGAGTTTTTATCAATTGTTGGGTATAGCCTGAAGCGATAGTCAAAGGCGTCCGAATATCATGGGCGATATTGCTGATGGCCATATCCAGAGTCTGCTTTTCCCTTTTCATCACCAACCGAGATTGTTCTACTTTCTGAAATAGATTCTCAATCTGCTGGTAGAGATGTAAAAAATGTTTGGAAAAAATGCTGACTCCAACTCTTTTCATACTACCCGTGAGAATCTTGTCTTCAATCTGTTGACTCAGGCTTTCAAGTGCCAGATGATAGCGAATCAATGCAATCGATAAAATAATTAGGAGTACTAGTAGGACAAAAATTATCATGTAGGTCATTGCTTATCTCCTTTTAATCTTACCCCAACTCCCCAGATGGTTTCAATGTATTCTTGATTTGGGTCAAGCTGGCTTAATTTTTTTCGAAGATTACTCAAATGCGTATTGAGGGTATTATCTCCAGGTAGATAGCTATCCTCCCAGACCAATTCATAAAGTTCTTCCTTGGTGAAAATTTTCTTAGGATGTTTGAGGAGAGTTTGAAGAATTAAGCATTCTTTCTTGGCAAGGCGAATGGTTTCCTGACTATTCTTGATTTCAAAACTTTCTGCATCAAACTGGATATTTTTCAAGTTTTGTGGCAGATTTTCAGTTTTTCCTATTTCCATAGGCTGTTTTTCTGCACTTTGGCGTAGTTGAACAGTAACTCTGGCAAAGACTTCTTCCAAATCAAAAGGCTTGACTATGTAATCATTGGCACCGTCTAAGAGGTATTGACTGATTAACTTCTTATCGCTCAAAGCCGTTAGCATAATGACTGGAATTTGACTTTGTTCCCTGATGGCTTTTAAAACCTGATCCCCATTTTTCCCAGGAAGCATGATATCGAGCAAAACGAGGTCAATCCCACCTTGGTCAAAACGCATGATGCCTTCAGTTCCTGAAAAGGCTTGAATCACCTTATGCTCTTCAGTAAGAAGTGTTCGCAAAATCTCTTGAATGTCACTATTGTCTTCAATAACCAATATCCTAGCCATAAATACCAACCTTTCTGCAACTATTATAGCATGTTTTATTGATAAAGCTTAAACAGAAAAGCTCCTCGCATAAAAGCGCGAGAAAGCTTTAGAGGGTTAAAATATAAAATCCACTTGCTAGATGACCTAGCATCCCTATAATTGCTAGTGAAAACGAGTCTAGCAGAATGAATCTCTCATTTCTCTCCTACTAGTCCGTAATACGTTGATACATTTCTGGTCTTCTATCTCGAAACAAGCCCCAGTTTAGGCGTTCTCTTGCTCCCTTGTCTAGGTCATAAGTTGCTAACAGAACAGCTTCTTCTTGTCTTTCAGCTTGCTCTAGAATAGCTCCTGTTTCATCCGTTATAAAGGATGAACCGTAGAAGTCAAGACTGGAACTCTGTCCACCATTTTCCTCACTTGGAGTGACTTCCTCTAAGCCATAACGATTGGCTGCAATAACTGGAACAATATTAGCTGCTGCGTGTCCTTGCATGGTACGTTGCCAATGACCACAACTATCCGTATCTAAAATCGGCTCTGAACCGATGGCTGTAGGATAAAAGAGCAATTCAGCACCATTCAACGCAAGACAGCGCGCTGTTTCAGGGAACCATTGATCCCAACAGATACCGATACCAATCTTGGCATAGCGAGTATCCCAGACCTTGAAACCTGTGTTGCCAGGTGTGAAATAAAATTTTTCTTGATAATAATGGTCATCTGGTATGTGGGTCTTTCGATACACACCCAGCACTTCCCCATCTGCATCAATGACAGCAATAGAGTTATATAAGACATTGCCATCTTTTTCATAGAAACTGATTGGTAAAACGACTTCTAGTTCCTTAGCAATCACCTTAAAATGCTGAATAGCTGTATTGTCTGTCACCGACTGGGCATGCTGGTAGTAGTCATACTGACGTTCCTGACAGAAATAGGGACGTTCAAACAACTCGGGCAAGAGAACAATTTGTGCGCCTTGTTCTGCAGCTTGACGTACTAAACGCTCTGCTGTTTGAATATTTGTTGCCACATCCTTAGCGCATTGCATCTGAATGGCTGCAACTCTTACATTTCTCATCTTTTTCTCCTATTCTGGGATTTGTTGGGTGATACAGTGGATATTGCCACCACCTAAGAGAATATCTCTGGCTGGTATTCCGACAACTTTACGGTCTGGGAAACACTTACTGAGGATATCTAAGGCCACTTGGTCGTTTTTATCCTGAAACTGAGGAACTAGGACAGCCTTGTTGGCAATATAAAAGTTTACGTAGGAAGCTGCTAGTCGTTCACCTGCGTATCGCTCTTCTTCTCCTTCTTCATAGATGTAGCCTGGCAAATCCTCTTTGGTTACAACTTGATGAAGAGCTGGAATTGGAAGTTTATGAATAGTGAAGTGTCGACCTTTTGCATCTGTTTCCTTTTCTAAAAGCGCTAAATCAGCTAATGACATGGCATATTGAGGATCGCTTTTGTCGTCTGTCCAAGCCAAAACAAGATCTGAAGGACCAACGAAGGCAACAACATTGTCAACGTGTTCATTGGTTTCGTCCTGATAAATACCATAAGGAAGCCAAATAACTTTTTCAGCTCCAAGGCACTCTAATAAGGTACTCTCGATTTCCTCTTTACTGAGATGAGGATTGCGACCAGAACTAAGCAAGCAACTTTCAGTCACGAGAATGGTTCCTTGACCATCGCTATGGATTGCTCCTCCTTCTAGGACAAAAGGTTTAGCATCATAAACAGGCATTTCCAAGGCCTCAGCAAAACGACTGGCTACTTGGTTATCATCTTCATAATCTTGATAAAGACCATCAACAGCACCACCCCAAGCATTGAAAGACCAATCCACGGCTAATTTCTGGCCTTCATCATTGACAAGAATAGTCGGACCTGTATCACGGGCCCAGGCATCATTAGTGGGAATGTCTAGATAAATAACGCTATCTCCAAGGTAGTCTTGGGCTTCAGATAGATAGTCTTGCTCCACCAAGAGATAAACTCTTTCCCCTTCTGCTATAGTCTTGATAATCTGAGTAAATGCTCTTTTGGCGGCTTTTCCTTGAAAGGGCCATGAACCTGGTCGAGTCGGCCATATCATGAGGGTACCATGATGGGGTTCGTACTCTGCTGGCATGCGATAGCCTAATTTTTTGGGACTGTCCATCATGATAATCTCCCTTTAAAATCTTGATAGCCAAAGGCTTTGACTAAGCTGCAGTCTCCCTGTTCGTCCATGAGATAGAGACTTGGCAATCCAATACCATTAAAGGTATTATTTTTGACAAAAGAATAAATGGCCATGTCTTCGAAATAAAGTCTATCACCGATTTGGACTGGATTTTCAAAGCTATAATCACCAATCACATCGCCTGTCAGACAAGTATTGGAAGAAAGTCTATAGGTATGGGCTTTTTCCTGTGCCTCAAAGCCATTCCTCAAAGGTGGACGATAGGGCATCTCAAGTACATCAGGCATATGGCAGGTCGCAGAAGCGTCTAAAACCAAGATTTCCATACCGTTTGCTACAATATCTAATACCTCAGTTGCTAGATAACCTGCATTGAGCGCAATGGCTTCACCCGGCTCGATATAGACTTCAAGATTATAAGTTTCTCGGATACGCTTGATTTCTGAAATCAGCAAATCCACATCGTAACCTTCTCTTGTGATGTGGTGTCCGCCCCCCATATTGAGCCATTTGACCTCATGTAAGTAAGGACCAAACTGCGCTTCTACTGCTTTCAAAGTTGTCTGTAAATCATCTGCTCCCTGCTCGCAAAGGGTATGAAAATGAAGACCGTCTACCAATTCCAGCAAATCACTCGGAATCTTGTCTAGAGTAACTCCGAAACGGGATCCAGGGGCGCAAGGATCATAGAGAGCGTGATCTCCTTGAGTTGAACACTGAGGGTTAAGTCGCAAACCCACGCTTACACCAGCTTCACGACAACGAGCCCCATGTTTACGCAACTGTCTCTCTGAGTTAAAGACGATATGGTCTGTTATCTCCAGCAATTCCTCCAAGTCTGCATCCTTGAAAGCAGGCGCAAATACATGGACTTCTCCTGGAAATTCTTCCCTTGCCAATTTGGCTTCATAAAGTCCACTAGCTGTCGTACCTGATAGATACTGGCTAATCAAGGGATAGGTTTTGTAGAGGGAATAAGCCTTCTGAGCAAGCAAAACCTTGCAGCCAGATTCTTCTTGTACATATTGTAGAATGCGGCAATTGGCTTCTAACTTTGCCAAGTCAATGACATAGGCTGGTGTTGGTACTTGTTCTAGCTTCATTAGTCCACCATTTGTGGATTTTCAACCACAACCCAAGGTAAACCATACTCATTCAAAGCTTCCATGAATGGATCTGGATCCAACTCTTCAAGGTTATACACTCCAGCTTGTTTCCAAGTACCGTTCATAACCAATTTTGTCCCAATCATGGCTGGAACGCCTGTCGTGTAAGAAATTGCTTGTGAACCAACTTCTGCGTAACATTCCTGATGGTCGCAGACATTGTAGATGTAGATGGTCTTTTCAACGCCATCTTTTAAACCTGTAAAGATACATCCAATATTGGTTTTACCAACTGTACGTGGGCCAAGGCTGGCAGGATCTGGAAGCAAGGCTTTTAAGAATTGAATCGGCACGATTTCTTGGCCATTGAAGTTAATGGTATCTGTACGAAGGAGCCCTACATTTTCCAAGCATTTCATATGCGTTAGATAAGATTGGCCAAAGGTCATAAAGAAGCGAATCCGTTTAACACCTGGAATGTTCTTGGCCAATGATTCGATTTCTTCATGGTGAAGGAGATACATGTCTTTTTGCCCAACCTGAGGGAAATCGTACTCACGCTTGATAGACATGGCTTCGACTTCGACCCATTTTCCATCTTCCCAGTAAGAACCTGGCGCAGAAACCTCGCGGAGATTGATTTCTGGGTTAAAGTTTGTCGCAAATGGATAACCATGGTCACCACCATTACAGTCTAAAATGTCGATATAGTGGATTTCATCAAAATAATGTTTAAGTGCGTAAGCAGAAAAGACACTAGTCACACCTGGGTCAAAGCCAGATCCAAGAAGAGCTGTTAAGCCTGCTTCCTTGAATTTTTCTTGATAAGCCCATTGCCATGAGTAGTCAAAGTAGGCTGTAAAACCAAGTTCCTTACAACGTTTCTCATAGATGGCACGCCACTCAGGGTCTTCTGTGTCTTCTGCTTCGTAGTTGGCCGTATCGATATAGTGAACACCTGTTGCCAAACAAGCGTCCATAATGGTTAAATCTTGATATGGTAGTGCTACGTTCAAAACAGCTTCTGGTTTGTAGTTTTCAATCAGGGCAATCACTTCTTCTACCTTGTCAGCATCAAGGGCAGCTGTCTCAATCTTTGTACTTGTTTTACCTTCTAGCTTCGCTTTCAAGTCATCGCATTTTGACTTAGTACGGCTAGCAATCATAATCTCTGTAAAGGTTTCGCTATCTTGGCAAATCTTTGAAATAGCAACTTGGGCAACTCCCCCACATCCAATAACTAGTAAACGACTCATTTTTTTCCTTCCTCTTCTTCTAAAATGTCCTCAACATACTTGGGCAACATAAAGGCTCCCACATGTAAGTTTGCAGTGTAGTATTCTGTGAAAAGCTGGCGTTTTTTCCAGCCTTCCTTGTCAAAATCTTTGACAGGGTGGTATTTTTTCGAAGCAAATCCAAACAACCAATAACCAGCAGGGCTAGTTGGAATATGGGCCTGATAGACCCGACTGATTGGAAAGGCTTGATTGACCTTGCGGTGCATGCTTCGGCAAGCCGACTCATCCTCATCAAAGAAGGGACTCCCATGCTGGTAAATCATGATACCGTCTTCTTTCAAGGCTCTGTAACTGTTTCCGTAAAATTCCTTGGTAAAGAGGCCTTCCGTATGTCCAAATGGATCTGTCGCATCGTTGATGATAATATCGTAGTCATCTTCACAATTTCGCAAAAAGCGTAGCCCATTTTGGTAATAAATGGTAACACGAGGATCGTCTAGCCCTGCGGCAAAATCTGGGAAATACTCACGACAAACCTCAACTAGCATCTCATCTGGTTCCACGATATCAATTTGCTCCAGTTCAGGATAGAGGGTTAATACTTGGGCAACACCGCCGTCACCACCCCCAATAACCAATACTTTCTTTGGATTTGGGTGGACAGCCATGGGAACGTGAACGGTCATTTCATTGTAGACGAAATCATCCGCATCTGAGAACAAGACATGGCCATTTAAAATCAGTATTTTCCCAAAAGCTGGCGTATCCAAGACTTCGATATCCTGCCATTCACTTTTACCAGCGTAGAGTTGCTTGGCTGTTCTCAGGGACAATTTGACATCTGGAGTATGAACTTCAGAAAACCATAAATCCATCTAGTTCTCCTTTCTCTTAATGACGTTGATGTGATTGACCTCAGGATCTTCCGTCCCTTGGAGTGAGCAACCACGTTCCTTGGCAAATTGGATATAATCGACAATTTCTCGTGTAATGCGTTCTCCAGGAGCCAAGATAGGAATACCTGGAGGATAGCACATGACAAATTCCCCACAGACTTGTCCAACAGACTCATCCAAGGTCAAACTTTTTCTCTCTAAATAGAAGGCTTCCTGAGGAGATAACACCAACTCGGGCTGAATATATTCTCCAGCTATCAAGTCGTTTCCATCTCTTGAATAGAGTCTCTTGATGTCAGCCAGAGCACCTACTAAGCGCTCGATGTCTTGGATACGGTCACCAATCGAAATATAGGCCAAGATATTACCAATATCACCAAACTCAATCTGAATGTCGTATTCATCTCGCAGGAGGTCATAAACCTCGATACCAGTTAAACCAATCCCCTGAGTGTAAACTGACAGCTTGGTCACGTCAAAATCACAGACCGACACACCGTCTACTAATTCTTTTGAGTAAGCGTAGTAGCCACCGATAGCATTGATTTCACGACGAGCGTACTCTGATAGTTCAATGACCTTTTCAAAAGACTCTTTACCACGAAGGGCTAGATTACGACGTGAAATATCCAAACTAGCCATCAGCAAGTAAGAGGCAGATGTAGACTGGGTCAGGTTGATAATCTGACGTACGTATTCAGGATTCATCTGCTCCCCGATTAAAAGAAGCGAACTTTGGGTCAAACTCCCACCAGACTTATGCATGGAAACTGCTGCCATATCAGCTCCTGCATCCATAGCAGAAATTGGAAGTTTATCAGTAAAATGCAAATGCGCTCCGTGGGCCTCATCTACTAAAACCATCATGCCAGCTTCATGAGCCATTTTTGTCAACCCTTTCAGGTCTGAACAGATGCCGTAGTAAGTGGGATTATTAATCAAAATGGCCTTGGCATCTGGATGATCCTTGATAGCCTGGGCTACTCGGTCATTTTCAAGACCTAAAGCGATACCAATCTTAGGATTCACACTCATCTCGATATAGATGGGAATGGCACCACATAGAACCAGCGCATTGATAGCAGATTTGTGGACATTACGTGGCAGAATAATCTTATCTCCAGCCTTGCAGGTGGAAAGAATCATAGTCTGCACCGATGAGGTTGTTCCCCCTATCATTAGAAAAGCATGGCTAGCTCCAAAAGCATCTGCAGCCAATTCCTCTGCATCCCGAATAATCGAAATGGGATGGCCTAAATTATCCAAGGGTTTCATCGAATTGACATCAATTCCAACACATTTTTCTCCTAAGAGTTCGACAAGTTCTGGATTTCCCCGTCCACGCTTGTGACCTGGAACATCAAAGGGAACAATCCTTTTCTTGCGTAACTTCACCAAGGCCTCATAAATTGGGGCTTGGTTTTGATCTAACTCTTTCAAGACATACTCCTTTCAATATTTTTAGGACCTTATGAAAACTAAGGAACTAAAGGTTGACTCATGAAAAAAGAGCAGGTTTTCACCTGCTCTGCAATCTTCTGACGTTTTTATGTTTGTTTCTGTTGAGTATGTCTGTTCCCGATGTTTCCTAACTCTCTAGTAGCAAATATTACGTACTTTATTGATCGTTTCACAAGATGACGTGTGCTTTCACCACACTAAAAATTTATGAATTAGGACAAGTGTCCTAACATCAACTTATAAAAGTAGGCTTTTAACCCTATCAATAATGTGGTTTTTCAACCACGCTTCGGCATTCAACCCTGCCTGTCCGTAGGCATTTTTTACTCGGGTTTATATTTGCTAGAAAACATCATCTCATTTTCTAAGCTCCATTACTATATCATGTTTTTAAAAACTTGTAAAGCATTTTACGAAAAAAATATAAAAAAGTTCGTAAAATAGTTGGATTTTATTTAATTTCACACTAATTATTTTCTTGTAATCGATTATAAAGTGAACAAAATGATTATCGTATTTAATTTTAAATTTTTTATGCCATTCTATACTTTTTAACTTTGGTGTCTGATCTATCAGAGAAGATGTCGACATTTTTATATCATTAAAATCGTGCAACTTTTTTCAGATACTTTTAAAAGATTGATTTCATTACCTGTTTCCTTTATACTGGATAAAAAGGAGAATAGTATGTCAGAGACAAATCACGAAATCGATTCAAACTTTGCAGGTCGTTTAAATATCCTGCGTGCGGGTGTTCTTGGTGCCAATGATGGGATTATTTCCATTGCTGGTGTGGTTATCGGGGTTGCCAGTGCTACCAGTAATATCTGGATTATCTTTTTATCAGGTTTTGCAGCTATTTTGGCCGGTGCCTTTTCAATGGCTGGTGGAGAATATGTGTCCGTTTCAACTCAAAAAGATACCGAGGAAGCAGCCGTTGCACGTGAGCAACTCTTGCTAGATCAAGATATGGAACTAGCCAAAAAGTCCCTCTATGCTGCCTATATTCAAAATGGCGAGTGTGAAACCTCTGCTCAACTCTTGACCAACAAGGCCTTTTTAAATAATCCGCTCAAGGCTTTGGTAGAGGAAAAATATGGGATTGAGTATGAAGAGTTTACCAATCCTTGGCATGCTGCTATCTCTAGCTTTATTTCTTTTTTCCTTGGTAGCTTACCACCAATGCTTTCAATTACCATTTTCCCAAGTGAATACCGCATCCCTGCTACTGTCCTTATCGTCGGTGTGGCCCTTCTTCTCACTGGTTACACAAGTGCTAGACTTGGAAAAGCACCTACCAAAACAGCTATGATTCGGAACTTAGCTATTGGCCTCTTGACTATGGGAGTTACCTTTCTGCTCGGACAACTTTTCAGCATTTAATACTCTTCGAAAATCTCTTCAAACCACGTCAGCTTCGCCTTGCCGTATATATG
>NZ_VMNB01000008.1:17238-120858 GCF_013277515.1 Streptococcus sp. k-402
CTAGCTTCCTAGTTTGCTTTTTGATTTTCATTGAGTATAAAATACAAGAAATACCTCGATTTTGAAGTCGAGGTATCTTTTTTTACATTTGGACAATCTTGCGATAACTTCTTGAAGTAATCATGAAAATCAGCACATAGGCGATGAGGAAGATAGCGCAGATAGACAAGGTCACAATCAACATCATATTCGTATCTATTACACCAATCACTTTTAGAATCAGACTAAGCATATGGTAGGCAAAGGCTAGATGTAGGAAGGCAAAAAGCAAAGGAAGGAAGAAAACAGTTAAAACCTGTTTGTTGATGGTTTGCTTGATTTGCTTTTGATCTAAACCGACTTTCTGCAAGATAATAAAGCGCTCACGGTCTTCATATCCTTCAGAAATTTGTTTGTAGTAGATGACCAGAACGGTTCCGACCATAAAGATAATGGATAGGAAAATACCAATAAAGAAGACACCACCAAAGAGGGCACTCATTTGAGCACTAGCATCTGCTAGATTGCTACCATACACATAGCTACCTTCAGTGTTTAATTGAGCATTAAACTGATTAAGGTAGTTTTCATATTCTTCAGCTACCTTGAGTTGTTCTTCTTCACTGATATTTACATTCATACCACCGTAAAGCTGATTATAGATAGCCGAATCTGGAAATTGATCCAAAAAGGCTTGTAAATTAGGTACAACAAGGTAATTGTAATCAGTAGTAAAAATATTAAACTGATTTGGGACATGGTTGACAATAAAATCTTTATTAAATTCTTCTTTGACAGAAAATTGATGATCATTTAGAGTTAGTACTTTCTGTCCTTTCAGTCCGTCATTTTTGGCAAAGAGACCGACCTCATTTCCTGATAGAGAAAGTTTTTGACCAGTCATATTTTCATAATCTTTTTGGTCAAATACCATGAAAACTGTTTTTGGTTGGACACGGTTTTGTCCTTTTTCAAAAATAGTTAACTTGGTTCCTTCTTGATTTGCAATACCAAAGTTACTGTAACGAAGAACTTCTTTCTCTTTGACACTATAACCTTTGTCACTTGCAAACTGGCTCAAGAGTTTGTCCAAATCTTCTTTTTCAACATTTTTTCCAGTAATTCCAAAGTCATGCGGATTTAGAACTTTTTTTAAGGATTCTGCGGAATTGAAAATGCTTGTCGCTGCTGACATGGTTACCAAAACCATTGTTGACAAGATAGCGATAGTTGCTAGTCCAACCGCATTTTTCTTCATACGGAAAATCAAGTTGGAAACAGATATGAGGTTATTAGGTTGGTAATAGTATTTCTTGTTTTTCTTTAAGATTTGGAGGAAGACTGTAATCCCTGCATTGAACAAAAGATAAGTACCAAAGATAACCAGCAAAACAGCTATGAAGAAGGTTGTTAAGGCTGTAAGAGGATCTTTTACCGTAAGGGCAAGATAATAACCAATCCCTAAACTTATGGAACCAAGAATCGTTTGGAGAGGTAGGAAACGACCTTTTTTCTCTCCACTAGCTTTCTCACGAGAGAGCTGGAGGGCATTCATACGGGCGATTCGAAGAGCATTCAGGAACATGAGACCTATGAAAATCAAACCGAAGACAACAAGTACTGTAATGACAACTTTCATCTGGAAGGTAGCGACTAGTTCTACCTTTAATTTCATCAGTTTGAGTAGGAAAGCGAAAATCAACTTGTCAAACAAGGATCCAATACCGATTCCTGCTCCAACAGTTAGAATCCCAAATAGCACTAACTCCTTAAAGGTCATACTGATAAGATGACGCTTCTCCAAGCCCAACATGCCATAAATTCCCAGTTCCTTGGAACGGTTTTTCATAACAAAACTATTGGCATAGAGGACGATAATGGCTGACGCAAGTGTGACGACAAACATACCAAATCCAAGAGTAGCTTGAATGGTTGTCCCTCCACGGATTTCCGAAATCTTGGGATTGAAGGTTAGAGAGTAAAAAAGATAGGTGACAGTGACTGCCAAGAGAACAGCCAGCGCAAAAGGATAGTAGAGTTTGCGGTTTTTAATCAAGTTCGATACCGCTAACTTATTGGTTAATCGAAACATACTAATTCACCTCGCTTGCCATGACAGTCAAGGTATCAGAAATTTCTTGGAACATCTGACGCTCTGTCTTCTCTCCACGGTAGATTTGATTGTAAAGAATGCCGTC
Organism: Streptococcus sp. k-402; assembly: GCF_013277515.1. Lineage (GTDB taxonomy): Bacteria > Bacillota > Bacilli > Lactobacillales > Streptococcaceae > Streptococcus. Next base: position 19,416 of record NZ_VMNB01000008.1, read on the forward strand.
TTTGATAAAGAGCACGCGTTTAGCTCTGCTGGCTGCTGCTGTTGAGTGGGTTACCATGAGAATGGTTTGGCCGCGCTCATTGATTTCATCAAAGACATCAAGTAAGGCTGCAGATGACTTGGAGTCAAGAGCTCCTGTTGGCTCGTCCGCAAGGAGAATTTCAGGTTCAGTGATGATGGCGCGAGCTACTGCTACACGCTGTTTTTGCCCACCTGAAATCTCGTAAGGGTATTTCTCTTGCAATTGGTTGATACCTAGATTCTCAGCAGTCACCACCAATTTCTTCATCATCTCCGTAATGGGTCTTCTTGACAAGACAAGCGGAAGCAAGATATTATCTTTTACAGAGAGAGTATCTAACAAATTAAAGTCTTGGAAGACAAATCCTAGCTTTTCACGACGGAAACTAGAGGCCTGTGAATTTTTAATGGTTGCGGTGTCAGTTCCATTCAAGTAAACCTGCCCACGAGTTGGTTTATCCAGCATAGCTAGAATATTGAGAAGAGTTGATTTACCAGAACCAGACTCACCCATGATGGCAACGTAGTCACCTTTTTCCACGGTAAAGTGAATATCCTTGAGGGCCTCTACTTGGTTGCCCTGAAAACGAGTTTTATAAATTTTTTGAACGTGTTTTACATCTAAAAGTGTCATGAGAATCTCCTTTCTTAATATCCCATCAAATGAAATGTTGCTTGCATCATAGCGCATCCCAGCTGAACGCGCTCGATTTCTTTGTGGCTTGGTTTTCTTGTTTTCTTCTGTAAGATTTGTTTCATGATGTTACTCCTTTGTTCTTTATGAGTCTAGTTTACATCAAAAAAAGACCTCTTGCCATAACCTAACCTTACAAAAGAGACTTTAATCTTACATTTTTGTAAGATTGGGGGAATGTAAGCAAAATTACTTAGAAAATAATTTGATTTTCTATTTTTAAAATTTTAAAATATAAGTGTGAAAAGGCTTACTTTGGAAAGGAGGAAGCGGGAACTATCATTTGAGTAAGCTTACCTAGATAACATACCATTAAATTGAACACTTGTAAGTCGTTCTAAGTATCAGGAAAGAAGGTGCGCTTTAATGAAACACAAAGAACATATACTCATCGGACTTCTCTATCTGCTCTCTCCATTCATCGGTCAGCTCTTAGTTGAAAAAAACATACTTTATCGGTACACAATTTACAGCTACAGCTTATGCTATTTGCTGGCTATCAGTTGTTATCAGCATCCATCATTTATCAAAAACAGTTTTCTCTCAGTAGCAAAACAAAGATTAAAAAACTGAGTTTAAATTACTGCTTTTAGTTTGTGGATGAAGCTGGCGAAATATTATTAAAAGTAAAAAAGCTTTAAATCAAGCAGTTTAGACTATTGATTTAAAGCTTTTTTCTTATTTCAAATCTTTTGAAGAACCTCACCAAAACCATCCATCATTTTCTTCAATAGCTTGGGCTTCTTTTCGTTTGCGTGGGCCTGTTCCATACATTTCTGCTTCAATTTCTTCCTTGGTAGGCATGATAGAAGCTAGGATGATATAGATAATCACGCCAAGTCCAAAATTTGCGACTGTAAAAATGGCAAACAAAAAACGTACAAGGGTAACATCAAAGTTCCACTTGTCTGACAGACCTGCCAAAACTCCTGAAATCATGCGATTTCGTCTCATTTTATAAAATTTACTGTTCATGATATTTCCTCTTTCTGCTAGGTTAGACATAGTATATCACGGGTAGGCTCGGCTTTCATCAGTCCTCAGGCTGATTTACTAGTAGCAATTTACCTCTACAAAGTCCACAGCGATAGCGTTTGGTATCAATTCTTCGCTTGCGCTGATACCTTTGCTGGCAGGATTGGCAACGATAGAGCTTGATTGGCTTGGAGTTACTATTGGGCAAGGATGGTACAAAGCGTAATCCATCCACTGCTTTCAAAAGGTCCTTAAAATCCCGATCCTTGTGTTGATAGCCCTTTCCTTGAAAATAGAGGTGATAGTGACAGAGTTCATGGCGAACAATTTTCCTAAAAACGTCTAAACCCAGTTCCTGATAAACCTTAGGATTAAAATCCAAATGCCCATCTTTGGGGAAAAATCGCCCACCTGTCGAACGTAGACGCCTATTCCACTGGACATGATGGATAAAAGGTCTGCCGAAGTCTTCTAGTGAAACCTGCTTAACGTAATCAGTCAGTTTCATTTGGAGCGAGGAGCGACAGATTGACTTTTTCACGTTCAGTATCGATTTTCTTAACCCAAACTGTTACCAAATCTCCGACGGACACCACTTGGCTTGGGTGTTTGATAAATTTGCGACTCATATGGGAAATATGAATCAGACCGTCCTCATGAATCCCGATATCAACGAAGGCACCGAAGTCAACGACATTACGCACCACACCTTCTAGCTTCTGTCCGACCACAAGGTCCTTAATATCTAGGACATCTTGGCGAAGCACAGGTGCATCAAAGGAATCACGGAAATCTCGACCTGGTTTGAGAAGATCTGCAATGATATCTTTAAGGGTTTCTGGACCAAGGCCTAGCTCTGGCGCCATTTCCTTGACTGAAAGCGACTTGAGTTTGCCTTGGGCTTGTTCGTTTAAGTCTTTAATATCTAAACGTTTGAAGAGTTCCTTAATGGCAGCGTAATTTTCTGGGTGAACTCCTGTATTATCAAGGATATTGCTACTTTCAGGAATACGAAGGAAACCAGCTGCCTGTTCAAAGGCTTTGGCACCCAGACGAGGAACTTTCTTGATTTGGGCGCGTGAAGTGATTTTTCCTTCTTCCTCGCGGTATTTGACAATATTTTCAGAAATGGTTTTATTGAGTCCAGCCACGTGAGAAAGAAGAGCTGGGCTGGCCGTATTAATATTAACACCGACTTGGTTCACCACCGTATCCACGACAAAGTCCAAACTTTCAGACAGCTTCTTCTGGCTGACATCGTGCTGGTACTGACCAACGCCAATTGATTTAGGATCGATTTTGACCAATTCAGCAAGGGGATCTTGCAAACGACGGGCGATAGAAATAGCAGAGCGTTTTTCAACAGTCAAGTCTGGAAACTCCTGACGAGCAAGTTCGCTGGCAGAGTAGACCGAGGCACCACTTTCATTGACGATAACATAGCTGACTTCTGGAAAATCTTTAAGAACTTCCGCCACAAAGGCTTCACTTTCCCGACTGGCAGTTCCATTTCCGATGGCAATAATCTCTACACCGTATTGACCAATCAAATCTGCCAGCTTTTTCTTAGCTTCTTCGATTTGACGAGCAGAGGCTGGTTTGACAGGATAAATGACCTGAGTTGTCAGCATTTTTCCTGTTGCATCCACGACAGCCAGCTTGGCACCTGTACGAAAGGCTGGGTCAAATCCAAGAACCACGCGCCCTTTCAGTGGAGCAACCAAGAGGAGATTGCGTAGGTTGTCAGAAAAGAGTTGGATAGCCCCTTCTTCTGCTTTTTCAGTCAATTCTGTCCGAATACGACGTTCGATAGCAGGCAAGACCTTTTTCTTAACCGACTGCTGAACTACTTCATCTATATAGGCATTTTTTACCTTGAAACGAGTTGCAAAGAAGGAAAGAATTCGGTCCGTCGCATGTTCAAAACCGATCTTTAAGACACCAAGTTTCTCCCCACGATTGAGGGCCAAGGTACGATAGCCTTGCATAGTTCCAACTGTCTCAGAAAAATCATAATAAATCTGAAAAACATGTTTTTCATCAAGACTTTCATCCTTGACTTGAGAAGTAAGTTTGGAGTGTCTCAGCACCTCCTGATAAGTCATGGAACGCAAGGTCACATCTTCCGATAAGGCTTCAACCAAGATATCAACTGCACCAGCTAAAGCTTCCTTACCAGTCACAAATCCTTCACAGACAAACTTCTCAGCTTCTTTCTCTAAGTCAGCTACATTCTGCAAAATCAGGCGAGCAAGAGGAAAGAGTCCAGCTTCACGGGCAATGATTGCCTTGGTCCGACGTTTTTCCTTGTATGGAAGATAGAGTTCTTCTACGTCTGCTAATTTTTCGGCAGCTAAGATAGCTTCTTCCAATTCCTTGGTCAACTTACCTTGCTCTTGAATCTTAGCCAAAACAACTTCTTTACGGTCGTTGAGATTGGTCAGACTTTTATCCAAGTCAATAATGGCCTTAATCGCCACCTCATCCAGACTACCAGTCATGTCCTTGCGATAACGCGCGATAAAGGGAATAGTCGCCCCTTCAGCTGTCAAACTTAGAACAGTATCAATTTGCTTTAGCGTCACTCCCAAATCCTGGGAGATTTTTTCATATTTTTTATCCATGAATCTATTATACCACAAGCTGGAAGGCTTGCTCCAATCCTTTTCATACTCAATGAAAATCAAAAAGCAAACTAGGAAGATAGCCGCAGGCTGCTCAAAATACTGTTTTGAGGTTNNGTCAGTCACATATATACGGCAAGGCGAAGCTGACGTGGTTTGAAGAGATTTTCGAAGAGTATCAACTATCGAAAACAAATTAAAAAACTCCCTTTTCCTCAAAATAATAGTATAATAGAGGTAGAATTTAGAATCGAGGTATACCTATGGCTGTAAAATTTACAAAACGAGACGACTTGGACAAGATGTTTGAAGAGTTTGCTAAACTCCCAGATTTGAAGCAAGTTACTTTCCCTGATGACAAAGAGAAAAAAGCCAAAACAGAAAAGAAAAACTAGATGACTACTTTCCAACAACTCCCATCTAGTGTACTTCAAACTGGAGCTATTTTTCTCTCTATAATTATTGAAGCACTCCCTTTCGTTCTGATAGGAAGTATTGTCTCTGGGCTGATTGAGGTTTATATCACACCTGACAAGGTTTATCATTTTCTCCCTCGAAATCGTTGGGGAAGAATCTTTTTTGGCACTTTCGTCGGGATGCTTTTCCCCTCTTGTGAATGTGGGATTGTCCCCATTATCAATCGTTTTCTGGAAAAAAAGGTTCCCAGTTACACGGCCGTTCCCTTTCTTGTGACAGCACCTGTTATCAATCCCATTGTTCTCTTTGCGACCTATTCTGCCTTTGGCAACTCCTTCCATATCGCCCTGTTACGAGCTCTGGGTTCCATCGTTGTGGCTGTAATACTAGGAATTTTTCTAGGATTTTTCTGGCAAGAACCAATTCAGAAAGAAAATCGTCTGGCCTGTCATGAGCATGATTTTTCTCACTTAAATCCTGTAAAAAAAGGTTTTCAGGTCTTTGTGCAAGCCATTGATGAGTTTTTTGATACGGGGCGTTATTTGGTATTTGGCTGTCTCTTTGCTTCTATAATACAGGTCTATGTTCCGACACGGATTCTGACCTCTATCAGTGCGACCCCTCTTTTTGCCATCCTGCTCTTAATGCTTTTGGCCTTTCTTCTTTCTCTCTGTAGTGAGGCGGATGCCTTTATCGGTGCTTCTCTTCTTTCGAGTTTCGGATTGGCACCAGTTATGGCCTTTCTGGTTATTGGCCCAATGCTGGATATTAAAAATATTCTCATGATGAAAAATTACTTGAAAGCACGATTTATCAGTCACTTCATAACGATTGTAACTCTTGTCGTCTTAGTCTATTCTCTCTTGATTGGAGTCATCCTATGATTCGATTTTTAGTTTTAGCTGGCTATTTTGAACTGACTATTTACCTCCATTTGTCAGGCAAATTAAACCAGTACATCAACATGCACTATTCCTATCTGGCCTATATCTCCATGGTGCTTTCCTTTATTTTGGCAATTGTTCAACTGTATATCTGGATGAAGCAAGTCAAAACCCACAGTCATCTGAACAGCCGATTGGCCAAGATGACGAGTATTTCTCTTCTGGCTATTCCACTTGTCATCGGCTTAACTTTCCCAACTGTTAGCTTGGATTCTCAGACCGTTTCTGCCAAAGGCTATCATTTCCCCCTATCGGAAGGAACGGATCTGGCCATTCAGACAAGCGAAGGGACAACAAGCCAATATTTGAAACCAGATACCAGTTCTTATTTTTCAAAATCAGCCTATGAAAAGGAAATGCGAACGGCGGCGGATAAATACTTGTCCCAGGATAGCATTCAGATCACGAATGAGAACTATATGGAAGTCATGGAGGCTATCTATGACTATCCAGATGAGTTTGAGGGCAAGACGGTCCAATTCACAGGCTTTGTCTATAATGACCCCAGTCATGCCAATAGTCAATTTCTGTTCCGCTTCGGCATTATTCACTGTATCGCAGATTCTGGTGTCTATGGATTACTGACCAAGGGAAATACCCGTCAATATGAAAATAATACTTGGATAACAGCCAAAGGAAAACTGGTCAATCACTACCATAAAGAACTCAAACAAAACCTTCCAACCTTGGAAATCGAAAGCTTTACCAAAGTCGATAAACCAGAAAATCCCTATGTTTATCGAGCTTTTTAAAAAGCAAACCAAGTTCATAAAAAACTCTAAGCAGGAAGAGCCTGCTAACTCGTGACAGAAAAAGAAGTTTAGCTTATAATGAAGATGAACAATACCAATCCGTGGTGTTTAATAGGGCTTTTCCTAGCCTGTTTAAAAAACTGGATGAACAAGAGTCATGAGAAAACTCAAATATGCTTGGAGCATGAAAACATATTACTAGTAGCCTCTTGTTCTATTGTTCAAATAGTTAACAGGAGGTTTTTATAATGGAAGCTATGATCGAAACGTGTTGTGGTATTGATGTCCATCCAAAATCCATTGTTTGTTGTATTCTAGATGGTTCACTAGATAGCAATAAACCAAAGAAAATTCAGAAGAAATTTGGAACAACTACTGTAGCTCTTCACAATGCTTTAGATTGGATGGTATAGATGCTTAGTTTTAAACAAGCATCTATAATAAAGCTATGGCATATAGTACAGATTTTAAACAAGGAGCCTTAGATTACATCAAAGAGGACACAGCCATGTCGAGGCGGTCAAAGTTTTTGATGTAGGCGTCAGAACTTTCTTCACGTGGGAAAAGAAAGACGTGAACAAGGACACTTAGAGCGGAAAAAGTGAGTCGTCAAAAAGCGGGAAATCCCTTTAGAGGAGTTGAAAGTCTTTGTAAAGGCTCATCCAGACGCTTTTTAACGGGAAATTGCGGCACATTTTGATTGTGCTGTTCCTTCAGTATGGACAGCTTTAAAGCAATTCATATCACTTTTAAAAAAAAAGACAACTAGCTCTAAGGAACAAGATCCAGAGAAAGTCGCTGAGTTTCTTGATATTTTGGATAACCTAAAAGATTTACCAGTCGTATATATTGACGAAACGGGAAACGACCGCTAGCTCTATCGTCCTTATGCACGGGCTCCTAGAAGGGAGAAAGTCTATAACAAGATTAGCGGACGGCGTTTTGAGCTGACTTCAATTGTTGCAGGACAAGTAGACGGAGAGTTTATAGCTCCCATGATTTACAAGGAAAGTATGACGAGAGACTTCTTTGTGGAGTGGTTCAAAACGCAGCTCTTGCCTGCTTTGAAGACACCTCACGTCATTGTCATGGACAATGCTAGTTTTCATCCCAAGCATATCTTGGATGAACTTTACATTAAAGATAAACACTTTTTCTTACCTCTACCAGCTTATTCACCAGATTTGAATCCTATTGAGCAAGCTTGGGCTATCTTGAAAAAGAAAGTGACGGATTTATTAAGGAAAGTCCCAAATATTTTTGAATATTTGAAGTGCTTTTTTAAAACTAAATGACTATAATACGAGGGATTTGATGATTTTTCTTGACGATAGAAGACTCAACGACCATCATTTTAGAGCATATATTTATAGTGGATTGAACATAGAATAGTATACCCATAATTCTAAAACCTGTATAGAAATTAATTTGAATTCACTAATCTTTTTGTTCACATCTTATTTCAATTCACTATATAACTCAATTTCATAATAAAAACACCTCAAAAGTTAGATTTTCTAGCTCTAACTTTTGAGGTGCAGCCCATTTATGTATGATAGTCTTTTGGTATTATTTCATCTATCCTTGTCAAAAGAAAGAATATTCATTATGAATTTGGGTCATCAAGACTACGGCCATGTAACCCTTTTTCACGTTGGGCTTGGCGTAGTTTTTCTGGTGTAACATCGTTCCCTTCTTCGTCTACAATTTTGATTCCCTCAATGTGGTGACGAACAGTGCGACGATAACCTTCGATGTACTCCTCACGTAGTTTGGCTTGTTCTACTTTTTCTTCTGGGGTCAAGCCTTCTGTTTTTTTCTTTTTGGCAAGCTCGTTAATACGAGCAATTTTTTTCGGATCCATTTCTTCTCCTTTATGATAAGATAAACTCCGTTTGACTGAGTTTATTTAGTATTGATTTGGTTAAAACGAGCAAGCTTAGCTGCTTTTTGAGTTAAATGAGACAAGATTGCCAAACGATTTTGACGGACAGCCTGATCTTCGGCCATAACCATAGTATTTTCAAAGAAAGCATCAATAACTGGACTAAGCGCAAAGAGCTGTTTCAATTGTTGACTTGCAGTCCCTGACAAAACAAGTGATTCTACTGCTTCTGCCAAGGCTTTCTCTTCTTCATTTTCAAAGAGAGCTGAATCAACTGTAGCAACCCCTTCTGCCTTCTCAGCCAAGTTAAAGGCACGAGAGAGGGATTCGACAGATGGTTTGAAGTCTTCTTCCTTGCTTGCTTCTACGAGAGCACTTGCTGCTTCCAACATATCCGCCACAACAAAGTTTGATCCTGCAAGAACGGCTTCCTTAATGTCTTTTGGAGTAGAGCCCATCATCTTATCGACACGAGCCTTGATAAAGTCCATAACCTCTGTCTTATTTTCATAAGTCAAGCTGTCAAATTTCAAAGCATAAAGGCTATCAATCAACTCATCCATAGCAATATGCCAACCAAAGGCATCCAAGATACGAACCACACCTTGAGTTGCACGACGAAGGGCATAAGGGTCATTAGAACCTGATGGAATCAAGCCTACTGAGAAGAAACTCAAAATCGTATCCAATTTGTCTGCAATGGCTAGAACTGCACCGACCTTGCTCTCTGGAAGTTCTCCTTCAGCTGATGTAGGCATGTAGTGCTCACGAATAGCAGCTGCCACTGCTGGAGTTTCTCCAGCAAGAAGGGCATATTTTTCCCCCATAATTCCTTGGAGTTCGTCAAATTCACCAACCATACCTGTTAACAAGTCAAACTTGTAAATGGCTGCTGCACGGGCTAGGTCAATCGTTTCATTCGCTGACAAGCCTGCTTTTTCTGCCAAGAGAATAGCAATCTGACCCGTACGAATCATGTGTTCACGAAGGGAACCAATTTTCTCATGGAAAGTCACATTGTTTAATTTTTCAACAAGATCTGAAATGACCAATTTTTGGTCTTCACGCCAGAAGAATTCTCCGTCTTCCAAACGAGCTACCAAGACTTTTTCATTTCCTTTAATGACATTTTCCAAATGCTCTGCGTTTCCGTTACGGACTGAAATGAAATTTGGCAAGAGTTTGCCGTTTTGATCACGAACAACAAAGTAACGTTGGTGTTCTTTCATCGAAGTCACCAAAACTTCTTCTGGAACTTCAAGGTATTTGGCATCAAAACTTCCCATAAAGGCAGTTGGGTATTCAACCAAGTTCAAGACTTCATTCAGCAAGTCCGCATCAATTTCGATATGTACACCATTCTCAGCTTCGATTGCTTTGATTTGGTCAACAATCATTTGCTCACGTTCACGAGGATCCGCGATTACAAACTGCTTACGAAGGTCTTCTTCGTAGCTCAATGCTGACTGAATCTTAGTTTCTTGTCCCAAGAAACGATGACCACGGCTGACACGATCTCCCTTGATATCAAGGAAATCCAAATCAAACTCTTCTTCATCTAAAAGAACAGTTAAAGTGTGAACAGGGCGGATATATTCAAAGGTGTTGTTAGCCCAGTGCATGCTGACAGGGAAAGTCAAGGACTTCAAGACATCTACAACACCAGGAACAATGGCTTCAACTGCTTGACCAATTTCTTCCTTAGTGACATAGACATATTCTTCACCCTTAATTTCACGAAATTCGATATCTTCAACAGTCAAGCCTTTTCCTCGGACAAATCCTTGAGCTGCTTTGGTGAAATTTCCATCTCTATCCAAGGCAATTTTCTTTGCTGGCCCCTTAAAATCTTCTGTCAAATCAGACTGTTTGTCTGCAAGACCAGTTACACGAACAGCCAAACGACGTGGTGTTGAGAAGGTTTGAACAGCTTCAAAAGACAGGCGGTTTTCCTTGAGGAAGGCTGCCATTTTTTCGCCTAGTTGTTTTTCACTTGGCGTAACAACATAGGCTGGTAATTCTTCAAGACCGAGTTCTACTAATAAGTTTTTTGTCATGTTTTTTCTCCGAAAAGTATCTTTTTATTTTCCAGTTTGCCTTATGTGATGGGCACGCAAGCAACCAACTTCGTTGTTTCATTGCTAAAATTGGAGCCAAAAGTCTCCAATTTTGCCTAGTATCCTTAGTTTCACTAAGGATACCTTCATCACTGCGGCAACTGGCTCAGGGCTCACTCTGTTCGCCCATTTTCGTAATTTGTCATTCTCTTTATTCTGCGTCTTCTGCTAAGAGTTTAGCTCGTGTTTCTTCATCCAAAAGTGGGTAGCCTAGGCGTTTACGTTCTGCGACAAAGGTTTTGGCTACGACGCGGGCCAAGTTACGGATACGAGCGATATAGCCTGCACGCTCTGTTACAGATACTGCACCACGCGCATCAAGCAGGTTAAAGGTATGTGAACATTTGAGAACATAGTCATAGGCAGGGTGCACCAATCCTTCTTCCAAAGCACGACCAGCTTCTTTTTCAAACTTATCAAAGTTTTCAAGCAACATTTCTTGATCCGAAATTTCAAATGAATATTTTGAATGCTCGTACTCAGGCTGGATGAAGATTTCTCCGTATTTTACACCATCAGCCCATTCGATATCATAGACAGAATCTACTTCTTGAATGTAAGAAGCCAAGCGTTCCAAACCATAGGTAACTTCCGCAGTCACAGGGCCAGTTGCCAATCCACCAACTTGTTGGAAATAAGTGAACTGAGTGATTTCCATACCGTCAAGCCAAACTTCCCAACCAAGACCAGCTGAACCAGTTGATGGGTTTTCCCAGTTGTCCTCAACGAAACGAATATCGTGTTCCAAAGGATTGATTCCCAATTTTTCCAAAGACTCAAGGTAAAGTTCTTGGATGTTTGATGGAGATGGCTTCATGACCACCTGGAATTGGTGGTGTTGGTAAAGACGGTTAGGATTTTCTCCGTAACGACCGTCAGCAGGACGACGTGATGGCTCTACATAAGCTGCATTCCATGGCTCAGGACCAATAGCACGAAGGAAAGTGTAAGGACTCATTGTCCCCGCACCTTTTTCATTATCATAAGCCTGCATAAGCATACAACCTTGGTCATTCCAAAATTGTTGCAAAGTCAAAATAATTTCTTGAAATGTTAATTTTTTAGACATTGTTTACTCCTTTTTATATAGATTACTTGCGACACGAGTCTGCCTCGTCGATCATACGAGGCAAGACGAGTTAGTACTGCGTCTAGCTCAGGCACTCTAGTGCTGAGCGTGGGGTAGCCCGACTGTAAGGAGGTCTCTGCCACTGACGCAGTGGAAAGTCAATTTTTTAGACATTGTTTACTCCTTTAGTTTTTATATTTCTTTTTCAATTAACTTCTGCTGAACAAACCAATTTAACAAGGGAAGAGTTTTATCTGTATTTGCCCATAAATGATAAGAATCGAAGACCTCTTGTACACTACCTAGATTTTCTACCAACTTATCTACTGTCAAAAAACTGCGCCAGTATTCGTAAAAAATACTTGCATAATTCTTATCATAAGTCGAAGAACCAAAATCATTCAATGAATGCCAACCATATTTCTTCTGAAAAAGTTCTACAAGAGACTGATTACAAATTTTTTCCGCTTGAAATTCCTCTTCTGTCAAGAAATACTTGCGACTAATATATTCAACCATCCCCTCTTCGAACCAGATATAAGAGTCGTAACCATCAAAATCATCTAAAAAATGCTCCGACCAATGAGCTAGCTCATGTCCTACAATCTGTAAGAGAAAATTTTCATTTTCAGATAAAGAATGATAGTGACTTTCTATTGCTTGAGTTTGCTCAGAACACTCGTAGTCCATCAACTGATACAAATACAACTCTTTCCAAACAGCTAAATCAGGCGTCATAACCATTCGTCTATTATTTGTATAGGCTGGAACAGCGCTTTCCCTAATAATCTGTGTAGCAGCATTAAAATCTGACCAAATAACGGCTTGCGGTAAATCACAGACTGCAAGTTCATTCTTTAAAAAAGATTGATAATCTTTCAACTTTTCAGTATTTCTTACTACAAAATCACGAAATGCAGCTAGTTGACTATCGTCTTTTACAAGATATAGGTTTTCCACGTCTCTCCTTTCTTTCACACAATAGACTGAATAAGCAAAAGAACCGCGTCTGACAATCCTAGGTTGATTTAACCTAGGGGCGTCAGAAACGCGGTTCCACCCTAATTTATTACTTCATTGTTTTTAAAATACGACAGAAAGCGCCAGCTCATTATCTTGCCCTACTTGGCTCCCACTATCCCAAGCTCGCTTGAAGAACGCCATAAGACTTTCTTTCCTGCTGACTATTATATCAAAAATTAGAACAATGTACAATTCTTTTTATGATTTTCTAAAAATCCACATCATCAACTCGTGGAGCACCCGACTGAACCGCTATGGTTTTTAAGGTTTCTCGCTCCTCATGACTCAATTCGATTCCAAAGCAATCAAGATTAGCCTGAATACGAGAGGCTGTGACAGATTTTGGAAGTGGTAAAAATCCTTCTGCCAAGCTCCAGGCTAAGGCTATCTGGGCAACTGATTTTCCGTGATTTACCGCGATTTCTTGCACTTGCTTGCTATCAAACAGTTCTCCCTGACCAAAAGGGCCCCAAGCTTCCAATAAGATTCCTTTTTGTCGACAGTAATCTACGACTTCCTCTTGATACACACCTGGAGCCAAACGAACTTGATTGACCGCTGGAAGAATTTTTGCTGTTTCAAGCAAGGCATCCAAATGATGGGGAAGGAAATTACTAACTCCGATAGCACGGATTTTACCTTCTAGGTAAAGATCCTCCATCGCTCTCCAAACTTCTGAATTTCGGATTTTCCAGTGGTTATTTTCTCTGAGTGGTTTTGGATTTGGCCAATGAATCAAATACAGATCCAAATAATCCAAGCCCAGTTTCTCTAAAGACTCTTCAAAAGCCTGACGAGTTTGCTCATAGTTGTGATTTGTATTCCAGAGTTTACTGGTTACAAAAATTTCCTCACGCGGAACGCCACTATCTTGAATGGCACGACCAACGCTTTCTTCATTTTTATAAATAGCTGCCGTATCGATATGGCGATAGCCTGCCTTTAAAGCCTCTAGGACAGCTTGATAAGCAATCTCTCCATTTTCAGCTTTCCAGGTTCCAAATCCTAGAACTGGAATTTCTACTCCATTATTTAATTGATAGGTATTCATATGCTTCTCCTTCTATTTTATACTCTTCGAAAATCTCTTCAAACCACGTCAACGTCGCCTTGCCGTAGATATGGTTACTAACTTCGTCAGTTCTATCTGCAACCTCAAAACAATGTTTTGAGCAACCTGGGGCTAGTTTCCTAGTTTGCTCTTTGATTTTCATTGAGTATTATTCATTAATTATAGCATAAAACATTTTTTAAGTAGTACTATCTTTTGTAAAAAATAAGTCTATCACATATCTGACAGACCTATTTTTTATTGCTTATTCATCACGACTATAATACAGCTCATGAGGTTTTAGGCGAGTATTGAGCATCTCTGGTATGGTCACAAAGGTATAACCTTGATTTTTCAAATACTCAATGACCCTTGGCAAAGCATTGACTGTCGGACTGTGAATATCATGCATCAAAACGATAGAGCCGTTAGCTACTTGATGCTGAATTTCCGTCAAAATAGCCGCTTCATTTTTACTCTTCCAGTCCAGACTATCCACATCCCACATGATAAAGCTCAAATCGAGGCTATTGCGAATATCATCTGTAATGGCTCCATAAGGCGGACGCATGAGTTTGGAACTAGAACCCAGCACTTTAGTTAGCACATCCTCAGTATCAGTAATCTGCTTTTTAGCTTCATCAAGAGAGAGTTGCGAGAGAATCGGATGGCTCCAACTATGGTTTCCAACAACATGACCTTCAGATTTTATCCTCTTCACCAAGTCCTCATTCCCAGAAACATTTTTCCCAAGCACAAAGAAAGTGGCTTTAATACCATATTTAGCTAGAGTCTCTAATGCCTGTGGGGTCGTTGCTGGATTTGGACCATCATCAAAGGTTAGAGCGACAACTTTTTGATGTTTCTTATCAAAGTAAGACTGGTACAAGGCCGCATCTTTTTCGAGTAAGTACGAAGATTGGATAACATCAAAGAAAGCAGATACTGGCAAGGCTATCTCTTCTAAATTTTCAACCACAGAACTTGGATAAAGGATAATCTGACTATCCTTGTAATCAAAATTCCATGCAGATAAGTCTTGGTCAGAGAAGCTTTTTACAATCTGATTACTCTGGTCTTGCTCTATTTTCTTATCCTCTAGGACGGAGGTCAATTCTTTTATCAGCTGTTCCTTAGCCTTACTAGCATCTGAAAACAGTTTGTCAAGTGTAAAAGGTTGCCCATCTTCTGTTAAGTGAACCTTTCCTAGACTGGTCTTTTCAGTCTCTTCAACCTTAAAAGCAACTAAATCATAGATTTGTTTGGTCACATTACGATTGACGACTCCCTTTAAACCTGACTCTTCTTGCTCTGTATAGTAGAAAACAAGATTGTCCTTACTTTCTAGCTTGTCCTTAACATCTTGATTTATCAGCTCCTTAGCAGACGAAATCACTTGCTCCCCTTGGAGAGGATAATAGGCAATCACTTCGGTTTGTCCCTTACGAAAATGCTCCCTCTGATTTCCCTCACTCAATTGATCGTCTTTCTCTTTTTTGAGCGATTCAATCTTTTGCTCAAAACTTTTTTGCTGATACATTTTAAAAGCAATAAATCCGCCTAATAAGCAAATAGAAATTGCTAAAATACCAATCAAAGCCAATAATACATGTCTCTTTTTCCCGTGTCTGCCACGTCCCAGTCTACTTTTATTCATATTTATATCATAACAAATTTGAGCAATAATTTCAATGATTTTGGAGCGAAGCGTATATTAAAAAAGATCCTCAGTAAAAAATAACCGATTTCATTGCTGAGAATCGGCTTTCTAATGTATTTAATTAAGAAATATTATTACATAATAAAAATTATGTAAACAGAGTTTATAACAGTAAATCTTTGACTTTCCCAATTTCACTTTTTGGAATAACTAGGTGAATCATATCTCCGAGATACATTCTGGTTGAACCATTAACTGTTTGGCTCTTGCCATTATGGACTTGGGTGGTGATGAGTACGTTATGTGGTAGGTTAAGTTCATGTACTTGTTTTCCTGCTATTTTATCTGAAATAGGGATTTCAATAAGTGTGACTTCTCCTTCATCTGTGGCTTCTTCTGGTAGCATTTTTTCCAACATAGCCTCATAGACTGGCGCACCTTTGAGAAGATCCATAATGATGTAGGCAACTAGGGTCACAAGTCCGAGTGGCATGAGATTGCGAATATCTCCTACCATTTCGGTTACCAGAATCATAGCAGTTAAGGGAGCCTTGGATATTGCTCCAAAATAGCCACTCATTCCCAGAATAACAAATATAGGGAATTGCTCTTGACTGACAAGTCCAAGATTGACACAGATAACACCAACTAGGGCACCAAGTAAGGAACCGAGAGCCAAAATAGGTAGGAAAATTCCTCCTGGAAGACCACTTCCATAACTAATCATGCTCCAGATAAAGCGAATTAAAAAGTAAGCTAATAGAACTTGAAAACTAAAATCTTGCTCAGTTAAGGAAAGAACCAGCTGATTTCCACCTCCAAGAATCTGGGGTAAGAAGATGCCGACTGGTAGGATGAGAATAAAAGCAAGAATTGGATAATATGCTCTATCCAAACGGATTTTTTGACCAATCAAGTCATAAACTCGACCAACATTGAGTACAGCTTTCTCATAGAGAAAACCAGAAAATCCTAGAAAAATTCCCATGACGAGATAAATCCAATACTGGTCTAGGGTCATGAGCGGGATATTATCTGGCATATCCAGTACGGGTGTTAGGCCAAATATGAGTAAAGAGATAAAGTTTGCTACGATGCTGGCTGCTAGAGTTGAGACCCAGAAAAAGCGTGAAAAGTGATGATAGACTTCTTCTACCACAAAGAGAAGTCCTGCTATTGGTGCATTAAAGGCTGCGGCTAATCCTGCTGCAGCTCCACTGGCAATCAAGGAACGTTCCTCCACTGGACTGGATTTGAGCCATTTGGCAATACCTTTACCACCGACTGCTCCAAGTTGGATACTGGGCCCTTCACGCCCCAGCATGAGTCCACTGGCAATAGCTAGAATTCCTAGAATATATTTTTTCCAGAGAACACCCCACCAGTTGAGGGTCATGAGACCTTTCAATTCGGCTTCGACTTGGGGAATTCCTGAGCCTTTGATATCTTTTTCAGAGCGTGTCAGTTTGGCACTGAGCCAGCAGATGATTAGATAAAACAGGGCGATAATAAATAAATTAACAAATAGGCGCCCTTGATCTTGATAAAGTCCTTGTATCAGGTGGAAGCCTTTTTCAATTAAGAAACGAAAGGATCCGACGATAATTCCAACGATGAGGCCGACAATGATTCCTCGACCAACTTGGGATAGTATAGTGCTGGATGCAAAGGCGAATTCTTTCTTAGAACGGACTATTTCCGATTGTTCCTCCATGGTATTTCCTTTCAATTAACTTTCTTTTTTACCTAAAACCAGTGATTTAACGGGTTCAAAGCTGGTTCGGTGAATTGGGGTAACTCCTAGTTTTTCTAGTCCTTCTAGGTGTTTAGCAGTTCCATAACCTGCATTAGTAGCGAAATCATAGCCAGGAAACTGCTGATCGTAGTCCTTCATCAATTTATCACGGGTTACCTTGGCTACTATGGAAGCTGCTGCGATCGAGAGGGAATTAGAATCTCCTTTGATGATGGAGGTTTGTGAAATGGGCAACTCCAGTTTCATGGCATCTATCAAAAGGTGCTCAGGTTGAGGACTGAGCTGGGAGATTGCTTCCTGCATGGCTAGTTTGGTTGCTTCATAGATATTGACTTGGTCGATGACCTGATTATCCATGATACCAATACCGATTGATAGGGCTTGGTCTTGAACTGCTTGGAAAATCTCCAGATGTTTCTTTTTAGGAATTTTCTTGCTGTCGTTGAGACCTTTAATCTTACAATTTTTAGGTAAAATAACGGTTGCAGCGACTACAGGACCAGCAAGAGGACCCCGGCCGACCTCATCAACACCTGCAATTAAGGTCAATCCTTGCTTATAAAGTTCTTTTTCATAAGAAAGCATGGATTCCAAACGCAAATTTTCATCCAATTCAGCTTGAATGGCCTTTTTACGCTTGCTGATTTCCTTTTGAACTCCAGAGCGACCATCTTTTTCAAGTTCTAAAAAAACAGGGCTATCTAGATTCTTGACTGTAGCAAGGAGTTCTTTGATTTCTTTAATCGTCACTATCGAGGTCATCCAATGTATCTAAGGTATAGTTACCGAGTTTGCCGTCGCGGACTTCCTTCACGAAGAGACTGTAAAAGCGGTCATAGTCATCACGAAAACCGAAGGCACGTGTCATGTCCATAATAATCACAGGCGCTTCTTCTTCAATTTTCATTTGCTTGAAGCGTTCGGCTAGCTTTTCTGGATAATGTTCTTTGAAATAATTGAGGCCAAAAATAGTTACCTCATCCATAGGAAGCAACTGGTCTTTAATAGCTCCAGTCAAGGCTAGTTTAAGAGCAACAGTTTCATCTTCAAACTTAGGCCAGAGAATCCCCGGCGTATCCAAGATTTCCAAGTCTTTATTTGTTTTGAGCCATTGTTGCCCCTTGGTAACACCTGGTTTATTGCCGACAACGGCAATTTTCTTACCAGCCAAACGGTTCATAAGAGTTGATTTACCAGCGTTTGGAATCCCGATAATCATGGTACGCAAGGTTTCAATCTGAATCCCACGTTCTTTCTGGCGAGCAATCTTATCAGCCATGAGCTTCTTGGCCGCATCTGTTACAATTTTTACAGTCACTTGCTCTTTGGAGTTGATAGCCAGCGTCTGAATTCCCTGTGATTCAAAATGCTGACGCCATTCCTTGGTCATTGCTGGATCAGCCAAGTCCGCCTTGTTTAAAATCAAGAGTTTTGGTTTGTCACCAACAATCTTGGTCAACATAGGATTTTGACTAGATAGCGGTAAACGTGCATCCACCAAAATCGTCACAAAATCAACAAATTTTAAATTTTCCTGCACCTGTCGACGCGCCTTAGACATGTGACCAGGAAACCATTGAATAGTAGCCATTGAGTTTTTTTCCTTTCGTAGCAAGGGTTTAGATACCCTATTTTATTTTACTATCGTTTGAACATAAAGGGTTCTCAAATGAATGATGTTCAAACAGTTTTTTGTTTTATGACATAGAAATCTACTTTATATTATATCATGCCTTCTCTATTTTGTCCGATGATAGCCCTTTAAGCGCCCTGAATAGAAAAAGCGACTCTATAATATTTGTAGTGGGTAAATCCCCTATGGATATTATGGAGTCTATTTTGTGTAGAAAAAGTTCCATAGAAAAAATCATATGGAATCATTACTTTTTATCACAAAACCACTCGATATCAAAGAATCAAATATCAAAAAAGAAAGGACGAAATGTGTCCTTTCTAGATCTTAGCTTTCCTTCAACCCACTACAGTTGACAAAGAACTAAAATTAATTTGATATTCCTAATCAATTTGTTCATATCTTATTCCAAAAACTATATATTAACTATGACAATTTATTCAATGACCCAGTGAGAATAAGAGAGCCACTCATTAATTAGACTAGCGATTTCTTTAGGTGCTTGAGTATAAAGCTCATGACCAAAGTTCTCTAGAAGAATAGTATCAAAATAGTATGGCAATTCTTTTAGGGCGTCCTCTCTCCATGTAGTTTCATTAAGATAGCGAGGACTAATAAACAAGGTATCTCCCACTTCTCTCTTAAAAGCTTGTATTTTCCTCCGTAGGCGGAGGATCGCTTCTATATTTTCATAATTTATAGCCAACTCATATCTATTATACTCAACATTCCAGTGATAGGACTGCCTTACGGCTTTCTCCATATTTTCTGACCAATGCTTTGCTTCAGATTTTTCTTTAGAAATAAGAAGATTTAAGTCCGAGACGACTTGAGATTCAATATAATTTTTAGTTTCCTCTAACTCTGTATCTAAAAGTAAAATCTTATCTAAATCTAGATAGCCACCATCCAAAAGAATCAGTTTTGTCACTTCATAAAATTCCGATGCGAGATAACGAGCTAAATCTCCTCCAAGAGAATGGCCTATCAGACAGATAGATTCTTCCTCTACAATCTCATTTTTAAACCATGATTTCAATTCTGTTTCATCTCGAAAATGCTTTTCATATGGATTTAGAAAATAGACCTGCGAATCTAGTTCTTGAAGAAAATCCTTGCTATGATAGACATTGCTTCCCAAACCGCCAATAAAATATTTTTTCATTCCCTACTTAATACTATGCTTATTCATCTTTTGTTCAAAGATCGTCGTGATAATTTGACGCAATTCTTCGCGTTCTTTTTCTGGGATTTCACCACTTGTTTGAGCTGCAGCGTAGAGTTCAGGGTATTCAATTGAAATGCGTTTAATCGTACGTGTTGTAGCATGTTTTCTGACGAAAAATGGGATTTGCTTAATCAAGTCTTGTGGGACAAGCGCAAGAATCTTCTCAGCAGTTTCCTTGTCACTAATCTTAGACGTCGTCAGCCCCTTCTTAATCATTTCCTGTTCTTTTTCTGTAAAATCTTTTAATTCCATTCGATTAGTCCTCCTATTTTCTCTAAGTTAAATTATATACCAATCTGGATAAAACTACAAATGGACTGTCTGGAAATAGGTGCAATACTGTAAAGAAGATTCTGTTCTTTAATTATAAATCTTCCTCCTCAGTCACTTCCCATACTTCTGATTGATAGCCTTCCCCATCAATATCGTATCTTTGAATATAACCTATAAATCTTTCATTTTTTCCTGGTTTTCGATTGTTAATTATCGTACTCACCCATATACCTATCAAGAATAAACATAAAATGCCTAATAGTATATCCATGTTAGATTACCTCTAGATATTAACCCACTTATCATTATCCATGATAAAAGGCTTAGCCAGTCCCTCGCCTGTATAATCCGCATACTTGGTGCCTAAATACTTGTAACAATCTTCCTTGCTGGCAAATTTAATAGCTTGGTAGGGCTCTTCGAAAGTCAATTTCTCTACAAATAAAAATCCATCATCAGCAGGCACTAAGACTCCAACGTGGCCTACAAACAGATACTCACCATCCAGATTGTCGTGCAAGACTACAGATAGCATTCGAGCTTTGTCGTTAAATTGAAACTGGGAGAAGAATGTTTCCATCTTTTCAGCGTGAACATTGACATCTGTAGTTGCCTCAGTTGGAACTCTCGAAAATAGAATATCAAACTCTTCCTTATCTTGTGAATCAAAGACCTTTCCCTTATCAATCGCATCATTATCTAGGAAAAGCAATTGGTCATTCTTTTCAAGCTTGGGAATGGTGACTGAATTTTTCAAAAGACAATAACTATTGATACGGCAGTTGGTCCCAACGAAATCGCCCTTCTTTTGATTCCAAAGGTTACTAATTTTCTCAACATCGTATTCGGTGTGAGTAAAGGAAGTAAAATCTCCCGATAAGCCAGTTGATCCGACAATGGTATTGTAATCATTAACGAGATTAAAAAATGCATCAACACTATTTGGATCCAAATGGGCTGATAAGAGAGATTTGACCTCTTCTGTACTTACCTGGTTGTTTAGGTTGGTGTATGAAGCTTTCCATGGCACTTTCGTTGAACTACTTTGCCTTTGACTCGTCCCATTCGAAATTGTAGCATCTTGTTGACAAGCAGCCAAGCCTAAAAACAAGGCTGAACAGAGTCCTAATGTGGCTAATTTTCTTGATTTCTTCATCTTTTTCTCCTTTTACAGGTTTAGTAACTAGCCTTATTATACTATATAAGTTGTGAAATGGACCAACATCTTCATCAACTAGTTTTTGAAAATCACAAATCCTTTTGGAGAGATGACAAGCTGATTCTCTAATTCCTGGCAATTGCTTGCTAGTGCTACTGCTTTTTTCTCTACAATACAATCTTCTGTTGATTGGTTAAAGATAGCTTTAAGGAACTGTCCTTCATATTTCCACTCCAAGGCAACTACATCTTGTTTGATTTTTTTTAGGTTATACTTACCATGCGAAATGATTTCTGACGCATATTTTCTAATATTAATCAGCTTCTTCATAAAATTCAGCATATCATTGTCACTTGATACGCGTTCCCAAGGCATACAACGACGGCAATCTGGATCTGACCCTCCGGTCAAGGCAAGCTCGGTTCCGTAGTAGATGCAGGGTGTTCCTTTTTGTAAAAAGAGAAAGGCTAGGGCTGATTTAACCAGTTGCACATCCTCATTGGCCGTCCACAAGATTCGTTCTGTATCATGCGAATCCAAGAGATTAAACATAACATCTGAAATCTGCTGTTTGTAATACATAGACTGTCCATTGATTTCATCAATGAATTGGTCTGTCTTCTTAACACCTCGTAAGAAATAGTCCTTGATGCTATCAGATAAAGGATAATTCATGACCGCATGGAACTCATCTCCATTTAGCCAAGGCTGAGACCTATGCCAAACTTCTCCAAGGATATAAAGATCAGACCTTTTAGCTAGAACTGCCTTGCGAAAATCCTTCCAAAACAGATGGTCAATCTCATTAGCTACATCCAAACGCCAAGCATCAATATCAAACTCTTCAATCCAATAAGTCGCAACCTTTAAAAGATACTTCTTGACCTCTGGATTGGCTGTATTTAGCTTAGGCATATAGTCCTCGAAACCAAAAGCATGATAGGGTAAGTCTCTTTTATTAACTAGCTTTTCAGTTGTCACTGGGAATTGTTGAATATGGAACCAATCCTTATAAGCAGACTGTTCACCATTTTTGACAACATCTTGCCATTGAGGAGATTGCGAACCAATATGGTTAAATACCGCATCCAACATGATTTTCATGACACGTCGATGAGCTTGCTCGATAAGTTCCCGAAAGGTTTCCTTGTCTCCAAAATGACGGTCAATTTCAAAGTAATCTGTCGTATTGTACTTATGATTGCTCGTAGATTCAAAGATAGGACAAAGATAAAGTCCAGTAATTCCCAAGTCTTGCAAGTAATCCAGATGGTCAATAATCCCCTGTAAATCACCACCAAAGAAATCATCACTCTTAGGTGTGACAGATGAATCCCAGTCTAAAGTTCCTTCTGGGTTTAATAGAGCATTTCCATTGGCAAACCTTTCAGGAAATATCTGATACCATACCGTATTTGAAACCCAGTCAGGAACCTTGCAGGCATCAATCTCATGAAGATAGGGCAACTTAAATCCATTCCCAATAGTATGAAGATTTTCTAAAGAATTTTCAACGCACCCTTTATCGCCATACAAAATGCTTTGACCTTCTGTATCCTTGAGTTCAAAGAGATACTGGATACGTGCAAAGTCAACGGACACTTCAACCTGCCAATAATCAAATAAGACGTCAGAAGCTATCTTGACCATTTCTTTTATATCCTGATAAAATTCCTCCATAAAGATAAAAGGGTCACCATAATGCAAGTTGATGCTTTCAATATCCCCTTTCTTAGTTCGAATCCGAATATGAAGTTTCTTATCCATATAAAGATAGGCAAACTCCGACTCAGTCCTATGGTAAATAGCACTTAATTCCATCAAGTTGTCTCCTAAAGTTTTAATTCAAATTTTACGTAAACGTTTTCAAAATCAATAAATCCAGTATACTATTTTTGTAAACTATTTGCAAGGAATGTCCGTTCTTAAAAGAACTATATTTTAAAGTATACAAAAAGCCTTAAAAAAGGCTTTGTCTCTATACTATTCCTCTTTCGGTTTTGAAAAGACTTCAATATGTTGGCCCAGTACCTTGATTTCTACAGGCAGGTTATCCGATTTATCGCCGTCAACATCTGACTCCAATTCACTATCTGAAGAGATCTTAATATTACGCGCTCTGATATACTCAATATTATCATTGCCCACAACATCTCCTTTTAGTAAATCAGGAATGACGGATAATTTAGAGAATATAGAAGCATCTTTCAGAATCAAAATGTTAGCATAGCCGTCCTTGTTTTCTTCAAAGATTTTCTTATCAGCGAAGTAATTTGTCAAGAGAACCAAAACATGGCTCGCTTCACCAACATAATTTCCATTTTCTGTCTCAACCTTAATGTTAAAGACCTGATCCGTCATAACGGACTTCATGGTATTTACAGCATAGGCAAGAATACCAAATTTTGTCTTATCTTCAATTTCAACATTGTGAATCGCTTCTGGCAGAGAACCGATACTAAAGATATAACCAAAATAATTGTCATTCGCTTTTCCGATATCAATCTTATTGGTTAAGTTAAAATCGAGTTCATCAATTGCGCCATCGATGTCTTGATTGATTTCCAACAGTTTTGTAATGAGGTTACCCGTACCACCAGGGATAATACCTAACTTAGGAATGTAGTCTCTCTCAGCAATACCAGAAATGACTTCGTTGACAGTCCCATCTCCACCAAAAACAACCACTGCATCGTACTGCTCACGAGACGCTTCTTCAGCAAAATTTGTTGCATCCAGCGCCTTTTCGGTAATTTTGGTTTCCACGTGCTCAAAGTATTCTTTTGCTTTATTTTCCAGCTTATCTTTGTAATCCAAAGCCTTCTCGCCACCAGAAGTAGGGTTGATAATTAACATTGCTTTTTTCATTAATTTCTCCTTAATACTCGTTAGAAATCTTTATATTTCATTATATGAAACTAAATGTATCCCTATTATACAATGAAAATACAGAAAAGAGAAATCTGACGTACTGGAGATTAATACGCTTTTATTCTATTTTCCCATCTAATGACTATATCCTTTAAGGGGTCATCTAAGTAAGAATAGGCCTTATCCTTTATCCAATCAGGAATACCATAAGCTGCCTCGGCAATGCTACCAGTTATTGCAGCAAGTGTATCACTATCACCACCAAGAGAAATGGCATTCCTTATCGCATCTTCGAAATCTGTACTCTCAAGAAAGGCGATAATGGCTTGAGGGACAGTTTCTTGACATGTTTCGTTAAAATGATAGTTAGGGCGGATTTCATCTAAAGTTTGAGATAGATTGTAGCCATATGTCTTCTCTATATAATCCTTAATCCGTCTTTTACACTCTGTATGATTGTCATTAATTGGTTGCTCGTATTCTCTACAATGACCACCAAAGTAAAAACGACACAGAAAGATAGCATCAGCTGTAGCCATTGCACCTTTGACACCTTCTGGATGATTATGGGTTACCTATGCAGAAAGACACGCAAGTTCTCTAGATGATGGCCACATTCCGGTTCTCTCATAAAAACCACAGTCCATGACCCAAGCACATGGAGAAACACGCATAGCTGATCCATTCCCAAAGCTATTATAAGGCTCACGGTTATCGCTGTTTAGCCATGCATTAAACCGAGCACCGTAATCAGCATTCGGATACAGTCTGGCATATTTCTTCATCGCGTCAATGAAGTCGTCTTTTTGTCCCCCATTCATAATCGCTTCTGCAACAGCACAGGTCATAACCGTATCATCAGTGAAAAAACAATCCTCACTAAATAAAGGAAAGTCCTTCGTTTTGATATTGTTCCATTCGTAAACAGAACCGACAATATCTCCAATAATTGCTCCGAGCATCCGACTCCTCCTTTTATAGTATTCTTCAATTCCTTACATCAATCCTCCCACCTCTTCTTTAACATATTCTTCTACATCTTCAATTTCTATAAACATTGGGTCTAAATGACATAAGAAGTGCCAATCTTTGCTCCCTTTTTTTCTGTAGAGAATCGCTTCGCCGTCTTCACTTCCGAAAAAGCTTCTGTCTACTTCATATCCACTGCCTTCTAGAAAGTCTTTTGCCTGGCGATAGTTCACTTCTCTCTCTTCGACATAGGTTTTAACTTCATCGTTGTTAACAACATATGCATCGATTTTTGAATATCCTTCGATCACTCTATCGTTTTTGAGGGATAAATTCGAAATCTCTTTCCAAATAATGTCTACATTTTCCTCAGGATCAAACATAAATTTAGACAAAGGAACTATGTTGCCGTTATAGATAATTTCCATATAGTCCGGTAGGTTTGTAGGATTAAAAAACTCTACTTCAAATCCATCTTCTGTTTCTAATGTATATCCAGGGATTTGAACTACAAAAGTTTTCCCATCTTCTATGGAATCAAACGAAACTAAATCTTTAGAATAATTATTTTGATATAACTCTAATATAATCATTTATAACCTCATCTCAATTATCCGTAGATTGATTTTTCAGAATATAATACTGATTAGTTACCCTTAGAATATAGCAAATTCTTTTTTCCACCTTCTTAAAACATCATTTAAAGGCTACATACTCGGCGGTTCTCTGTTACCCTATCGTTTCGTCGTAAACTTCTTACTCTACGACAGCTATCCCATTGGCGGACTCAAAAGGTTCAATGAACCTTTTGAGGATTAACTACGTTTCTCTAACAAACTTACACACTCGACGTGTGGTGTTAGCAAACTTCTATATTATAGAATGAAAGTGACTGAATTGTTGTTTAAAATTAAACTTTAGAATGAAAATATTTTATAGTTACCATTTTTCAACTTTATAGCTGATAATTATCACTTAATAAATTTACTTGCTAACTTGTAAACTTGTTTTATCTCTTTACTTTCTAATTTCCAGCTATCAAGTTCTTCTTTAATCAACTCTGGGAATTTTTTGCTAATGTCCCTCAAAGCATTCCCAACTGATTTTCTAACATATTCACTGGAATCTTCTTTTAATGCTGCAATACGTCTAACCGCTTCATATGGATTCTCTTTGAAATATGGTCTACTCGTCCAAATTCTCAAACCTTCTGTAACAGCTCTTCTAACATTTGGATTACTGTTTTGTAACCATTCGTCAATAACCGGAAGAGATTTTTCATAACCTATTTGCTTACAAAATTCATCAAATGCTTTTGCTAATACTTCTTGAACTCTCCAATTTTCATCTTTTGAAACCTCATCCCTCATGAAGATCAAAATTTCTTCATACGATGACAAATGACCAAAGAGAAATACACTATACATTCTAACTTGATATACATTGGATTTAAAGGCTAAAAATGCTAATTCTTTGGTATACGCATTATCGTTTGATAGATAGTCAGCAAGAGCTCTTTTCTCTTCTTCTTTAAATCCATTTTCTATTAAAGAGAATTCTTTTTCTAAATTTAAAATATATTCTTTCATGTAACTTGACCCAATGACTGAATTTTAATTATTTTTCTATTTTTGATTCAAGTTTATTTAAATAATTTTTTATCTCATGAACTAATCTTTTCTTTGAAAATAAATCCATTCTACCACCTGAAACCATTCCACCAAAGAAAACAGGAATATCCCTGTCCCCGAAGACTGTAAATGTCTTTATACCACTATCACACAACCATTGAGAGACTTGTGAATTATTTATGTATACAAATTTTATATTTTTATCAGCTTCTATAAGATACTTAATGTGAAGTTCTAACATTTCTTTGCAGTATTCAAGGTAAGATTTTGATTTTATTAGTGGAAGTTTTTTAGAACTTGTTTGATGATAGTAGAACATATCTCCAATATAGATTGTTACTTTACTATTTTGGTGATTTAAATACTCTTCATGTATCATATCTAAAAAAACTTTGTCCTCAGAATGTTCTATTTCTTTACTCAAAACATCCCATGATTTATTACACCAATGCCATTTAGCTTTATTATCAAAAATATCATTCATTAAATCATAAATAGGTTTATAGTATTTATTATAAACATAATTACTTTTAATGCTGTTTTTCAAACTATACAGATATGTCCTGTTATTTTTCTCATTGTTTGCATCGTCATCATTTCCTGCAGGATTTAGACCAATAACCAAAACACAATCTTTTTCAGATGTTGAGTTATCAAATTCAAAGCCTCTAACTCCAAGTCTTGGATCATCTTCATCTAAATCTAAACCAACTTTTGTTTTATCTATAAACTCATTATTTTCTAGACTAGTTGTCATAATTAAAACTCCTTTATTTACAATTGTCTTAAAAACATAAGAAAAATAAAGTTACCAGTAGTACCTTTTCTCACTTAGATATTGTTCTTTTTGTTCTCTAGAATTTTCATGATTTCTAATTCCTAGTAATTCATCTGTTGAAGAAACTATTGGGTCGATCCAGTCAGCTTTGGATCTAATCCAATCAATTTCCTCTTTACTATGCTTCCCCGTTATCTCCAGTTTATCAGCCATCAGTCTTAAATCATTTGCTGTTTGAAAATCTTCCAGCATATTCAGAAGAGACATTGTCCGCTTCTTCTCTTCTTCGATTCTATTTTGTAATTTTCTTTTTCGCTCTTGTTCTTCTTCGTATAGTCTTTCTCTCTCTTCACGTTCAAGTCGCAAGTTCTTAACTTTATAATACTCTTGGTAAATTAAAACAATTATTTCTGGGATTGATTGTTCAAGTGTGAATTCTTTTGTATCTTTAATGTATTTACCATCTATTATCTTAAATCGAAATTTTCCGTTTGGTATATAGTCATACTTCTTTATTCTTGGTTTAAAAACATATCTATTAAACTTAACGCTATCATTGTACTCTGCTAGTTCTTTAGCTTCTTCTTTTGTTAATTCATGACTAACTTTGTCTGTTGATTCTATAACTTCAAAACGAACAATATCCTTATCAATTTGAATATCCCAATTTGAAGTTACATTATCACCGATTCTTTCAATTACAGTAACTAGTGTATCTAAAAAGCGATATAAACGTGGTAGAGAATTTGGTGAAATATTTTTTACAAACTTAGGTTCTTTTAAATTATTATATCTGTGTCTAGAATCAAAGTAAGGATAGGAAGCAGCTTTTTCCCTCTTATTCCACTCTGCGATTTTATCTCTTAGATTAGCTACAGATTTATGTAATCTCTTATTTGGAGACTGGTTTAGGTTTGAAACGGCTTCGATAATAAGCTCTATTTTATCGTCCTCTAAAAATGATAATGAACTTCTTATACTAGTTGTATCAAGTTTAAAAATATCTTTATTTTTATCTTCCGAACTCTCTTCTTTATGTTTAGCAGGTTTTATTCTATTGTTCTTTAGACTTTTTCTATCAATATGTACTTCATTTACGTCATTTTGTGGTAATGGAACAATAAGCTCACTTAAATCTTGTCCAGTATTCTTACGATACCAATAACTACCATTTGGAATTGGAATTTCAAATTCTTTGCATTTCCTAAGTAAGTCTGAATAGCTTAAATCATATTTCAATGAAACTTGTTTTGCACTTATCTCCCAGATTTCTTCATAGAGTTCTTCTCTAGAGAAGGTCTTTATCATCTTCATTTGAAACACCTTTACCCTTATACTTTACATCACCGTTTTTATATTTACCAAGCGAAAACGCAAATTCAAAAATTTCTAATTCTTCACTTCTGCATTTTCGCTTAATATAAAAAGTAAATCTTGTTTTAAAGCGTTAAATTCCTCTATAATTTTATCTAAACTAGTTTCAATATTCTCAACACGGATCTCTGATAGTTTTCCGTGGTTGTAAGAAATCAGTCTTTCAGCGATAATATGATATGACCAACTCTCAGTGAAACGTCTATCTCTTTCTTCGTTATGAATAGCAAAACCAATTGGAAGAAGATTATTTCTAAGACCTATAGCAACTGCCTGTGAACTTATACCTAAATAATCACCAGCAATTTTTAATGTGATTTTATTTAATTTTCTAATATCTTCGTCGGTATATTTCGGCATGTTAGTTCTCCTTTGTTATAATTCAAAATGCAATATCATCTATGTAAAAATATCTTGATAGAATGCTGTATAGTGCTTTCCTTAACTATAAAATTAATATGTGGCACATAGTACTCCGAAGGCTAATAATCTATTCAATTAAAAATTACTATCAATCAAAACTAATCTCCTCGGATTCATAGTTACGATGTTTTCTATGGATTCCAAAAATCTTTTTCGGTAAATTATCTCTAGTTAAATAAAACTTTTTATCTTCTAATTCACCTTTATCAATCTTTTTAAGAGAATCTTGAAATTCGTCTACTTTATAGAATAAAAGGCCATCATAATGTTCTACACCATCATCATTAAATTCAATAGTGTTATTATGAATATCATATACTAGATTTTGTTTTATACCATCGTCATATTCAAATTCAAAATATATATTATACTTCTTGAATTCTCGGATTTTTTTACAAAGTTCATCAAATTGATCATGGTGAATAAGATTTAACTCATGTTTCCTCTCTTCTGGAATAATACATGATCCCAATAAAACGAAATAAAGGTAGATTGCATTTCTACGTATTTTTTCTACTAAATCCCAATCATTTAAATTATGAGTATGAAAGAAACCGTTTCGACATTCAATTCTAAAACAACTAATCATGTCAGTAACTGTTTTTGCATTATCCGGATTTGAAAAAATATGCTTATTACATCTTAAAAAATACTCAAAAGTTCCAATAGAACTATCCATGAATTCTTTTTGATGTTCCGTAAATTCGATATATGGATAGTTTGTGAACCTATAATTGTTTCCGGGAACTTTATTAAATTTGTTATCAATCAGCTTAAAAACTGGGATATTCTGTCTGAAAGCTTTTTTCAACATATCTCGTTTCATTGCTATTTTACAATCGTTATCAATATTGAGCATAACAATCTTATACAATAACTGTTCAATAGACTTTAAGTATCCACTTACGACAGAGGTGTAATCAAAGTTCTTTTTACCCTTAAACGAATCATAAAGCCATTCCGATGTTATAAAACTTGTAGCATATTCGTTCGAACTTACCATTGTTTCATATAATTTATCGAAAATATATGATTTATGCATATCATCCAGATTTTCAAAAATAATATCTTTTTGAGTGAGATATAAATAGTTCTGGACTTTCTTATCACTTGCATTAATAATCTGATACCTGTAATTCAAATAATCCCAATCTCTAAGCTTTTTCTGTTCAAAAATTTTTATTGAAGCCAGGTTCATTTTAGAAAGAAATTTAACAGATTTATAACCTGTGATTTCCTTTGTAACTTTTAGGTAATTATCAATAGAATCAATAAACTCTTTATATTCTTCTTCACCAAATTGTTTTAAATAAAATTCATGAATAGATAATGCTCTTATATTTACATTTGCATCTTTATATTGTTGATTCTCTAGCTCAATTAATTTATTTGTTTGCTTACCTTTTGAAGTTCTAAGGATAATCGCTTTATCGACATGATTAGATTTAAGAATACTATTGATATCTTCATCTTCAAGGAAATCTGCTAACCTATATCCTATTCGTTCATGGTTTTCTTTAAATATAAAAATAAATGGAGCATCATGTGAATATTCTACATGTATATTATACTCCTTCAGTACTCGCCAAAGGATGTTAGTTAGTAATATTTTAGCAGCTTTTTCCTGTCTTTCTACTGCGAAACGATAAAAATAGAAATCATCATCAGCTAATTGAAAAAGTTCTTCATTCCGAATAGACTGGGATTTCACCCACGCTTCTATGAAATGCTTTAGCATGTTTAAATTTTTATTAATTTCTTCTTTATAGATAAATGAACAGTCAATTTTTTTCATTATTTTTCTATCCTTGAATATTTTATGAAACAAAAAAAGCATAAAATCCTAAGATTATGTGCTTCTCCAAGTATATAGGAGTTAACAGTTGCTTTTAGTAGCAACTGCAAACTCCTTAGTAGCTTCAATCGCATGGATTGAAACACGCTCAGCTGCTGAAGAATCCATATTCAAAGCGAAAATGGTTCCAACCGCAGCTGTGCCAAGGGCAACAACGAACTTCCAGTCAATTAAGACAGTTAAGTTCATAACACACACCTCCTTTCAGGCTTTAAAGCCAAAAATATATATAGGTGGGTATATTGTCGCCCTATCCAATGTTGCCACTGGACTACTTTAGTATACTTTAGAGATTTAAATCTGTCAATGTTTTTAAAGCGTAATACACTAAAATTGGTAATGAAACAGAGTATATTTAAATCGTGGAAAATATATTAAATCAATTTAAGAGAATAAGAAACCACTAAGGTCTTATTCTTAAACCTGTTAATCATTTAACTGAAAACTAACGAGTCTAAGTTTTTGAATAGACAGTAAAAAGTATTAATCTGATACTAGTAGCATAGCATACAGATTCTGATCCAAAGTAAAATTAATACAAATTATCTTTTTTTAGATACATAATAAAATTTATTATTAGAATATTTACATACCACAAAAAGAATGATTTTCGTATAGAACCATCATCAAAATCTTGTTTTCCGAATGATTTTTCTACTAAGTTTAATCGTTTCAAGATATCTTTTCGAATATCTGATGGTTTAAAAATTTCTGAATTTGGTAAAATCCATGGAATTAGATTCGAAGAATCTGTTATCAAATAAGTTTGACTATCTAAATACTCAACCTCAATCCTTTTGTTAAAAATCATCCAATTTAATAACTTTATCATAAAGCTATTTGGTCTATAAAAGTAATATCTCCAACTACCTCTCTTTTTATTTAGATATTGAATGTTGGCCTCTATAAATTTCAAACCTAAGCATTTAAAAACTAAACTACGATGCCGTCCATTAGTGGATACCATAAATATACGACCTGATTCATTTGGTGCTGGATATTCATCCAGCCACAAATCTGACATAGAATTGATATGTAATTGGCTGTTATTTCGATGCTTTAACGCATCTTCTACTAGTTCACTTTCTGAACGAATTTTAAAAGTAAAATATTTGTTATGAACAACCTCATCATTAAGAATAATATCCTCTTTAAAATTACTATGACTGTATGGTATACAGAAAGGTTCAAAGACTGATTTTTCTATTGCTTCTTCTAGTCTTTTTTCAAAAATAATTTTTAATTCAGATTCTGATATATCGTCGTAATTAAATTGTTCTTTTAAACATATTTTATCTATGCTCATGTGATTTCTCCAAGCTTATTTTTATATTACCACTTATCATTTAAAATAGTTCTCAAATGTGCTTTCATATTAAGAACTCTGTTTGTATAAAACTCTTCAAAATCAGAAAAATCCAAGCTTACTGACTCATCAATAAATAATCGTTTTTTAGAAATACCATTATTTTTAACCCAGATAGGTAAATCGTTATCACTTTTTGCTGTATTAAGTTCACTATTTAATAGTTGCAAATTACCCAATTTATTCCAATTTTTACCAACTCTTTTAATCATGGCACTATAAGGGCTATTTTTTCTTTTGAATAGTGTTTGAGGATGAATATGATCAACATGGAAATTTTGGTTAAAGTAATCTAAATCAGGATAGAATAATGATAGTACAAAAAATACATCTCCACCATATGTCCGTTCAAACAAATCTTCAATAAATTCAGTGTCGAAGTTATAGTTTTTTGTTGGATTTGATTTAGCTTTATCAATAATAACTTGCAAAGGAAAACTAGGACTGCTATTCTCATTAATAATCTTTCTAAGATCAACAAGAACAGTATCGGATTGACCACCAAATATTCTCTTCAGGAAAGATAAAATAAGCCAATGTTTAATCAATTTATGATTTGTGCTACCAAAGAATCTAACCTTAATAATCTCTTCTTCTAAGTTATTTTTATAAACATAATAAATAATGGGAATTGCAGCATTTAGTGCTGGAAAAGTTTGAGAATTAAATCCCATCCTGTAAAACATTTGGAAAGTATTGGAAATGCTTAATTTTATTCTAGACCAATTTTTAATTACAGAATTTAATAATTCTTCATCAAAATTTTTTACTCTATTTTTAATATCATTAGAAAACAACATTAAAATAGATTTAATTATTAAATCCGAACTAATATTAAAATCACCAAAGCTACGGACATCTTTAATCAATTCATCGAACTCATCCCTACTCTCTTTCCAATGAGTTGTTAAAACTGACATTAACAAATCTGAAAATGTTAATTTAGTCCCACCGTCGTTTGTGCGTATAAATATATCTAATACTTTATCAAGATCTTGTTCGGTTTCCAAGTAGTAATTAAGAATTTTATCTTCCCTAATTACTTTATTTAATTTTCTTAGTGTATTACGTGCGTATTTTTTATCTTTTATATTTATTTGTTGTTCAACAAAATCACTAATTTCTTCAAATATGTCATCAGGATTTATTTGAAGAATATCACCGACTTTATACCAAGTTTTATCTTTACTATTCTCAGCCTCAGATTTCGGCAAAAATCTGAAATTATATGCTCTGTCGATATCTGATTCACTTTGGTATTCCGAAGTAATATCTAAATATAAAAACTGTTCTTCAAAGTAATCAGATTTATCTACCCAAGGTCTATGAGGTTTTTTCATTGTATAGCTTCCTTTTAAACCAAGGTATAAGCTATTTAGTCTTTGTTGCCCATCAATAACAGCAAAAAAATCATCATCGGAAGCTGTTTTATTAATCATTTCATTTTCAACTTCAAATCTTTGTTTATACTTTCTCAAAAAAGAATAATAGTTATAATTATTTTTTATTTGAGGAGAATTTATTTCCCACAACATCAATGAATTAAAAGGGTAATCTCTCATAATACTGTCGAAAAGTAGTTCAATTTGATTTTTTCCCCAAACAAAACGTCGTTGAATCCCTGGCAAAACATATTTATTTTCATCAATTTTATCAATAGCTTCTTTAATGGTTATAGGAGTTTGAAAACCCTTTGGCATATTAACATCCCCTTGAATATTACTTTATACTATTATATCATTATTCAAAATAAAAAACTGCAACTTACTAGTTACAGTTACTCACAAATTTACTTCTGTACCTTCAAGAAATTTAATACTAATCTCCCCTTTTTCTGAAATGGTGATACTATCTAAAATCCGGCACATTTCAACCCCATTAAAATTCCATTTTTTTCTAGAAACTATGTCTCTAAGTCGATTACTGTAATACTGTTTTAAACGACTATCAGTTTCTATAAGTTTGTTCCATTTACTTTGAAGAAGTTCTCTATTTTCCTTAAGAATACTTACAGCCATCATAACAGCTTTCTCAAGCATTTCTTCATCAATATGATTGTTTAAACATCCAACCTGGCCTTTAATCCTATATCGATTATTACACTGCCACACCTTACGTTTACCTCGACTTGTAGTCCAATTTTTCCTACCAAATGCTGATCCACATTCGGCACAAAATACTTTTGTTGTAAAGGAATTGTTTTCTTTCTGCATGATATAAAATTGGAGCTTATGTTGTTCTCTAAATTTCTTTCTTCTTGCTATTTCTAACTGAACAATCTCCCACTTTTCTCTATCTAAGATTGGTTCATGATTGTTCTCGATATAGTATTGATTAACTTGTCCATCATTATAAATTCGTTTCTTCGTCAGGAAATCAACGGTATAGGTTTTCTGAAGCAAAGCATCACCCTTGTATTTTTCATTTTGAAGCATTTTCCATATAGCACTAGGGCACCACTTTGCTTTACCTGTGCAACCTGGTATTTCCAGTTCTCTTAACTCTTTGGAAATAAATTCTGGACTGTATCCTTCTAGAAATCTATCAAATATATACCTTACGACCTTTGCTTGTTCATGGTTTATAATAAGATTTCCTTTTTCATCTTTGTCATATCCCATAAAGTTTGTAGTATTTACCTGAACCACACCACGCTCGAATTTCTTACGAATTCCCCAAGTTGAGTTTTCTGAAATGGATCTCGATTCATCCTGTGCGAGTGATGATAGAATGGTAAGTAGTACTTCTCCTTTTGAATCTAGACTATCAATATTCTCTTTTTCAAACGTTACTCCAATGCCTAGTTCTTTCAGTTCTCTTACATATTTGATGCAGTCCAATGTATTTCTGGCAAATCTACTAATAGATTTAACTAAAATTCTATCCACCTTACCACCTCTACAATCTTGTATTAGGCGGTTAAAAGCGTCACGTTTTTTTGTATTAGTTGCGGAGATCCCTTCATCCGCATAGATGTCTACTAACTCATAATCTTCATGTTTTAAGATGTATTCACGGTAATAATTAACCTGATTCTCATAACTTGATAGCTGTTCGTCTTGGTCTGTAGACACTCGACAATAAGCGGCTACTCTGATTTTTTTCCGAGTTTGAGATATGACCGTTTGCTGAGGGTTTTTGGCCGGTATAACCGTAATGTTTTTCTCCATCTTCTATCCTTTCTAACACAATTACTGGTAAACTTAGTTTCCAATCTTCAATATCCCTTTCAGGGACTCTCATCCCTTTACATGAATTTTTTCCTTCTTTGATATATTTGGAACAACACCAAACAATCTTTTTCTTATAAGATACCTGTCTTTTTAATGTTGAACCACAATATTGGCATTTTAGCATTCTGGAAAATTTATAGGTTTTATTTGTACCTTGGATCCGAGAACGGCTTTTCATTTTTACCTGAACCTTCTCCCATATTTCCTTAGAAACAATTCCTTCATGATTATCTTCGATATAGTATTGTTCAACCTGTCCTTGATTTAATTTCTTTGGACCGTTTACACCGTCATGAAAGTATTTTTGAAGTAGTAAAGATCCTTTGTATTTTTCGTTTTTTAAGATATTACGAATTGTGCTGTCATACCATTTCTTTCCTGCTACAGTTGGAACCTTGCCCTCATTAAGTTTTTTAGCAATCCTATGTGTACCCATCCCTTCTAAATAACTATAAAAGATGGTTCTTACTATTTGGGCTTCTGCTTTGTTTATAACAAGTTCACCTTTTTCGTTTAAATCATACCCTAAAAACTGTTTAGCATTAATGAGTAATTCTCCCTTCTGGAACTTTCTACGAAAACTCCATCGTTGGTTTCCGCTCATGCTTTGTAACTCTTCCTCAGCCAAAATTGCTAACACAGTCAAGACGACTTCACCTTCATTGGATAAAGTGTGGATATTCTGCTCTTCAAAAAAGATATCAATACCAAGAGTTTTTAATTCTCGACTTATTTCAAGAACATTGATGAAATCTCTTGCAAACCTTGATATTGACTTAGTATGGATAACGTCAATTTGTCCTTTTCTACAAGCATCTAGCATAGTTTGAAAATCAGGTCTATCATACTTTGAACCTGAAATCCCTTTGTCACAAAAAACACCCAAAAACTCAACATCATCACGTTCAGCATACAACTTTTCAAAATAGACTTTTTGATTCTCTAGCGAATCAAGTTGACTTCCGTTGGTTGTAGAAACTCGAACATATGCACAAATTCTCTTTTTTCTATTGTTATTCTTTGCTTCAATTTTTCTTATATTCATTTTTCCTCCTACAAGAAGTTTTTACACACTATATATCCCTCTAAACGCAATATTAGTCAAGTAATCAGCAACCCTGTACTTTAACAAAATGTCTTTATTGTCCTCTTACCTAAATAGGTACTTTCAAGATAGATTTTTCCGGTTTTAAGAAAAAATCAAAAAGAAAAAGCCTGATGTACTTCACCAGGCTTAGATTTTTTATTTGAAATTTAATCGCAATATGTTATAATAAACATAGAAAAAGGAGCTGAGCTACCAACTCAACTCCAATGTAGAACCGTTAAAAAGACGGTAGCTCGTATAACAGATTTAATCCGTCCTACTCGCTCAAAAGTGGGGACGGATTATTTTTTGTCCTTGTCTTTGAAGATTTTATAGCACAAGCCAATCAAAGTAATGGCAAAACTACCAAAACCAAGTATTGTCTGTACAACTTCAAATGCGGTCAAAAGAGTGCCCCTCCTTTCCGTCAGATTTTGATGAACTGCCCATAGGCATCACCTCTCTTTCGGTATAAGGAGCCACCGTCTTCACTTTTCTACAATAGATATTATACCACATGAACCACCAACTTCGGTGGTTTATTTTGTTTAAAGATTTATTTTAAGAGTAGTATCTACAAAATCTTAGTTAGTAGTAATCAAACCATCAGGTTCAATCGTAAATTCTGGTTTTACTGATAACGAACCATCAGACTTGAGATAGTACCATCCGTTTCCTGATTTAATAAATTGCTTAGATTTCATATCCCCATCTTTTTCATCCAAGTAATACCAAGTTTCACGATATTTTACCCAACCTTTAGCCATTCTACCATCCGACTTAAAATAGTACCAACGATGATCGATATGCATCCAACCAGTAACCATGGCACCACGCTTATCTAAATAAAACCAATCCTTGCCATCATTGAACCATTTATTGATGAAACAGTAGCCTCTATTATCAAAGTAGAACCATTCTCCTTTGATATTTTTCCATTGAGATTTTGGATAAGAGCCATCTGCTTCTTCCCACCACCAACCAACTTCGTTTCGTTTCCAGTTTCCTTCAGTTAGACCAGATTCAATATCTTTCTTAAACTGTTCTCTACTAATGCCCCATTTTGCAAGGTATGGATAGGGATCTACATGATCACTTCCATTATTTGGTTGGTTGTAAGTACAAAATTGATGAGTTTTAATCCCAGCAAGACTACTAGAATCTAGAGTTTTAGGGATTCCAGCCTCGTCAGCTAACTCACGTAATAGCTTGACATAAAGTCGATAATCCCTCATGAATTCTTCTTTAGATTCATGACTTTCTATTAGTTCAACTTGAGCGTAACCTTCAACATTCCATCCGCCACCAACATCATAAGCACCTCGGTCTACTAACCAAGTTTGCATGATACGACCATTCCCTACCACATGGGAGAAAAATCCTGACTCAACTGGACGACGCAAATGGTAATCCGCTTCATTTTGTGCTGTTGAGTTAGGATTACCTGTAGAGTGAGCATGAACTTGTCGATAGGGTTGCTCACCGATTTGAGGAAGATTTGTTCGTAATCTACTTTTATCAACTTCCATGATTATCCTCCTTATCATCGTTAGACTTTCCTTCAGTTAGATGTTCAAAAGCTTTTAAAATTGGTTTAAAAAGTAGAATATTCCCTTTTACTTTTTGATAGTTCTCAATTAGTGATTGGAAAGTAAAAACTAGGTATCCGATATAAATCGAATACAGAAACATAAATCCAGTTTTTTCAGGCAACAAAACAGACATCGGAATCAATAACAGTAACATAAAAATCCCTAAGACTTTTCGAATTAATCCATTGATTCCAATTCTACTCTTATACTCAACATCAGGATTTACAATTGCAGCAAATGTGCCTGATGCAAAGTCTACAATTTCCATGATGACAATTAACGCTAACGCATACAAAATAAGCCCATCTTCTGTTTCGATGAGCTTTCTTAAAAAATTAAACAATTCAATATCCATTTTTAATACTCCCTATTGTTCTTTTTTATTTGACTCAATTTCAGCTAAAACAGCATCTTCTAATTCATATCGTTTATCTCGGAACAATTTTTCTTGGTTTCTCATTTCGAGACGATGCTCCGCATAGAGCTCTGAATGATAGAGAAACTCAGATACTGTAGAAACACCATGTTCATCAACATCAACAGTATACTGCTTAACTACTTCATCACCAATCTTCAAATTTCCAACCAAACGTGTTGTTTTAGTAATTTCTAACGCCATTAACTTTCTCCTTTCTCTCTTTTAGTTTTTACTTCCTCAAATAAATCCTTGAGGTCTGAGTCATAATCTAATACATCTTTCATCAACTGTAGTTCACTCGCAGCAACTAAGTAAAGTGCCTCGCTCTGAGATGCTTGACTTTCAGCTTGCGCCAACTTTTTAGTCAATGAGTCAACTGCTAATTGATGGATTAAATCTGTGTTCATCTTCTAACATCTCCAATCGTTTATTTAATTTTCGAATATCAAGTATTAACTCTTGAATCCCTTTTAAAGCGATATTCGTTAATCTTGTATTATCAAGATTCAGAAAACCACCATTTTCATACACCAGTGACGAATCAATTTGTTGAACATCTTGAGCGATGAGTCCAATTTTGGTATGAGCCTTTTGAATACGATTCCCTATTTTCTTCCAGTCATACTCTTTAAATTGAAATCTTTTGATAAAATCGAGTGCTTTATAGTTAGATAAGCCTATATTCTCTTTTAAGTTTTTATCAGAAAAATGTTGGTTAACAATTTGCCATAAGCTATAAGCATTTCCGTTATATGAGTAGTAAATATCATTTCCTGATCCACCAAAGTCTAGAGACACATTATTAGAATTCCAATAACTAATAGTTCCTGTAGTTGAGCCATTAATGCTACTTTTGCCGTACTTTAACCAGCCAATTCCTTTTGCCTTAATGTATCCTTCGACCGTCAATAGAAAATCATCACTATCACTTGCAGTGTTTCCAGTAGTAAAATCTGAATCTTTGTAAATAAATAAGCCGTAAGGAACATTGTCCCCTCGGCCATAAGAACCTATAAATTGTACGCCTAAACCATCTTTAGAATTAAACTGACGAGGAACATTAATCTGTAATCCACCGTTGATAGCGTCAAATGAACCATAAGCACCTAACTTAATTTTTGTTTCTCCAGTTAATAATCCACCAGAAATTGTGGTTCCAGTTATTGTGCCACCCTGAATTCTGTCACCACTTAGTAAGCCTGACTTTATTTGACTAGCATCAATCCTAACACTTTGTACACTATTGATAAAAGCATTCTTAGCAAACAGCTGTCGTAAATAAGCTTCATTTGCAACTAACTTATTAAAAAACGCTTGATCCACGACAATTTTATCTGCAGTTACTGAATTTGACGCTAATACCATAGTAGTTACAGACCCAGATTCAAAGTTTGATGTCTTTAATTTATCAATCATTCCTGATTTAATGACTGCTCTATCAATTAAAGTATCCCCAGTGATATGAGTTGCCTTACCAATGATTCTATTAATTCCATTTGCGCCTAGATTAATACCTGAAATTAAAGAGCCTGCATTAGTTAAATTTTGAATCGAATAGGAACCTTGATGTTGCTGAACAAGACTTTCTGTTGCAATTTGTTGAAAGGATGTACTATCTACAAAGTTTTTAGGTGGCTGACTACCTCGAACAATTGAAATTTGGCCAACTGCCACAGTGCCGTTCTTTTCTAGCCAAATATGAAGCCCAAAATCATCTGTTTTTGTCACGGTTTTATTTATCGTAAAAGTTCCTGTAAAAATTTGAGCTGCGCCCGTTCTAGTCGGACTGATGGTGAAACCTCCTATTGAGTTACCTGATTTGATTTCAAAACCAACTTTTCCATCAGGTAGTACATCTATCCATAAATTGACCCTATAAGAAAGTTTCTCACCAGCAACAAATTTTTGACTATGAAGAGGCATTTGGAAACCACGCCAACCATTTGTTGTCCTACCACTTTGTGCAATTCTTAGCAGCTTGTATTCATTAGTTCCAGTCATAACTAAATTCGAATTCGGTTCACGTTCTCTATATTTACTAAAATTGGTTGGATCGTATACTAAGTTTTGGTTATCAATTAAATCACTGACTCTTGTAATCAGTCCTTCGGATGTTTGTACAACCTGACTAATTGTTTTGCCTTGTTCACTAATAGTTCTTGTATGACTACTTAGAGTATCTTTTACTTCGTTAAAAGCCGTTACAGTTGTTAAATCTTCGATAGGTTTAGTCCAATAATTTGGGAAGATATCTCCAGTAGTAATCATTAAAGCTCTCCAATGAAACTTACCTGAACTCGCTCCATCAATACGAAATTGTAATTCAAAGTTTTTAAAATTATTGAACATCTCATCTGTTACGATTCGAGAAATCTTAATAATATGGTAGTTTGTACCAGTTTTTAATGTAGTAGACCAAGAGGTATGAAAGGGATTAGAATGAACACTCCATACAGCACTATTATCTGATTTTTTATAGCCTGGACCTTGTAAGATAATTCTAGGAGTAACAGTTGAATCTAATACAACATTATCGACAGAAATATAAACAAATAGATTGATTTTTGTCCCTGAATAAATGCCAGTCGAATCACCATAAGGAATTTTTCCTAATGTTTGAATCCAATTGAGTTTCGAGTTTATTTCTTTGTATGAAGTCCAACTATCACTGGAACCAGATGCTAAGTTTCGATGAGAAACACTAGTTGGTATTAAAGCTTTAGTTTCACTAATAGTCCGAGTGAAACTATTAGATGTTTCTCTAACTAAGTTTTGCACGCTAGAGTTCGTTACATAACCTCTATCTAAAATATTTTTATCAACATCTGATTTAGTTTGAAATCCTTTTAAATTTATTACGGACTCTACCTGACTACTGGTCAATCGTTTGGCTATTTCACCTGCTTGAATTTTAATTGTTGTTTCAGTACTAGCAAGTCGATTTGTCGTTTGATTAAAATCTGTTTGTGATACTTTAGTCTTTATAGCATCTGCAGCAACTTGTAAATCAGCTTTAGTTTTAGATATTGCTAATGTGTTCTCTGATATTCTTTGGAGTGCTTCACTAGCTGTTTGTTTAATATTTTCTACATAGGTCTTTTCAGCTTTTAGATTTATTTTATCCTTGGCTTGTGATATTTCTGTTCGTTGTTGCTCTACGGTATTTTTGATAGCATCGAAGTCTGTCTTTGAAACCTTGTTAGTAATAACCCCCTTAAGCTTATCAATTGAAGATTCTACTGTCGTAATTTGATTCAATAAGCTATTCTTGCTGAGTTCAACTAACCGATTTGCTTCAGCAATAGCTTCTTTTTTATAGTTTAAGGTATCTGTTAGTACTGTATTAGTAGTTTCTTTAACTTCTTTACTGACCTCTAAGGCATGATTAGCTAAATCTCTACTACTATTTGCTTTAGCCAATACATCGTTGTATCTATTTTCATTAAGTGATTCATTAGATAGAACTTTAGAACCAACATCAGCGATCTTTCCTTCAATCTCTTGACGAATACCATCTGCGTAGACTTCGGCACTCGCTTTGACTTTTTCAATATCATCAAGGAGTGATTCTTTTTGTTTAGTGAATTCGGCATCAAAGGCTGTGTTCGCATTTTTCAAAGCTTTTTTAATTGCTACTTCTTGTAATGTGAAACCAGAGTCTAAAATTGCATTTGCAACAGTTGAAATTCCACTATTCGAAGTTGAACTACCTACCATTGGTTTATCATCAAAAGTAATCGAGATATATTCTTGTGTCAGTGCGTCAAATTCATAAGCGACTGCCTTTTTTGGAATATCAATCTCATGTTTCAAACTCTTGATATATACGGTATCACCTAAATGTACTACCTGCCCATCGAGTTCATAGGCTTCAATCGTAATAGCATCCGATAACTTATCAATTCCTTCATTCTTAAACTTAGCCTCAGCCCACTTCCTTAACTCCTCAATGCTTTTAAGAGTATTATTTTCGTACTCTTTTTCATTGATATATGGATAGTAAGTGATTAGAGGACTATCGACAGTAATTTTAATTGTCTGGTCTTTATCTTTACCATCCGGTTTAAATGTTGATTTTGCATGAATACGAGTAATGATTGATTGAGTTGATTTGGTTCTCTTGTAAGACTTTAGATTCTTATGTGTTGTTATGACAACACC
This sequence comes from Streptococcus sp. k-402, assembly GCF_013277515.1. Classification (GTDB taxonomy): domain Bacteria; phylum Bacillota; class Bacilli; order Lactobacillales; family Streptococcaceae; genus Streptococcus. The sequence goes on from NZ_VMNB01000008.1 coordinate 62,454, forward strand.
CCTATTTTCACCTCTATTCTTCTTGATTGTCAGAGCCAAATTGTCACGAATCAACTCCCCTTCCCAAGTTCCTATAATAGAATGAGCACCATCCATTAAGACAGCATAGAGTGTCTTTGCTTCATTTGTATTGAAAGTACGGCGATCTGTAACATCACTCGTAAATGAAAAATCACCAAGATTGGTCTTAGTATTTTGAACCATTTGGGATAAGGCCATACCACATGTAAGATTAGCAACACTAATTGGTTCGATAGACCGTTGCATAATATCATCTGAAATATGGTAGGCGGTTATATCCAAACTATCATCGTTTTCAATTGGCTTTTTAATACGAAATAACTGAAATCCTAAGACAGGCACAGGAGCCTTGATAAGCATATCCTCTTTTATTTGTTTATAGATACCAGAATCGGTAATTGGATAGCGAATAGATAAGGTGAAATCACCGTTCAGGGTTTCTTTTACAATAGCAGTGCTAGTTTCATGAAGAGGTAATCCATTCCACTTTGCAGTTCTAATATCTTTGTTCAACAAAAATAACATTTAAGCCCACCCCCAATTTGTTTCAAAGCTTAAAGAAGTAATACCTCTACCAAGAACAACACCTACTTCTTTTTTAGCGCTTGGATCAATAGTGATAAAATCACCAGACCATTTGATGTACTTTTTGCTAGTCGTTAAAAAACTTGGACTTTTTGGTTCGTTTACCATCACTAGAGGTTCTGTAAGTTTTTCAATTTTAATAACCTGATCACCAATCGTAAACTGCGTCTCAGTTGTAGAATTTCCCATTATTGTTATTTTAGGAAATGCTAGAGACGTACCTTGAACTCTTAGCACTCCGTTTGATGTCAAAGTTTGTCTATCTATTGATTTAAAAAACTTTGTAGGATGACAAATAAAGGTAGCTTTTGTCGCATACACACCATCTCTCTCTTGTTTTACCTCAGTACATTTTACTCGGTAACACCAAAGACGTGTGGTTTTCATCCGTTCACTCTCAAGCCAAAACTGCTCCTTGATAAATAGACCCATAAATTGATGGAGTTGTTCTTCTGAGGGCTTAACAATGTAAATCGTATATGATTTTTCAATTAAATCACGGTGCTGATTTGTTTGCGAAAGAGCGCCACTCATTCCTTTATGTTCTAATAAACTCGTTTTACTCTCCGCTAGAATAACAGAAGGCGATTCGTGGACAATCACCTTAAAAGGAAAACTAGAAGTTCCAATTCCATCTATGACTAACTCGTTTCTTTTAATCATATAGTGGCTCCTCTCAATTGTTTTTGACGTGCTAATTCTTCTGCGATTCGACTTGCTACTTCATTTGCTATTTTTTCAATATCTGCCTGTTCTCGGATAATATTTCCAGTAATCGAAATGTTGATGTCTGGCATTCTTAAATCCATCGTTCTTGAAATACCTCTTCCGATTGCCCCAAGAGTAGATTCATTTAAAGGGAGTACCGCTTCGTTTCCTGCTTCTCCTCCTACCATTAGGGAATTCCCTATTGTTCCGAAGGCAGTTGGTTTGGTTAAAATTCCCCCTTTTGCATACCACTCAACTCCGATTCTAGGAATTTGTCCCTTTAACCAATCCAGAGGGTTTGCAGATCCTGACACACTAAAATGAGGTAAAGGAATGTGTGGCCACTGAAATCTGAAATTAAAGAGATTTTTGATAGCAGTTATAGCAGTTGAAACTGCATTTTTGGCAGTGTTAATTGCATTCGAAATTGTGTTTTTTACACCGTTCCAAACATTGGCCACTGTGCTTGAAATTCCATTTAAAATACCTGAAATAGTTGAACTGATACTATTCCAAATTGTACTGACAACGTTACTAATTGCTGATAAGAGATTACTAATTGTATTCTTAATCCCATTCCAGGTGTTTGATATAAGTTGACTAATAGTACTTAGAACTAAGCTTACAATTGACTTGATGGATTCCCATACTGTTGAAATAACTGCCTTTATTGTTTCCCATGCACCAGACCAATCTCCTGTAATAATTTGCATTACTGCTTTAATAATGCCTAAGACTAGATTGATTGCCGTTTCAACTACTTGTTTGATGATTTCCCAAGCTGTGCTGATGATTAGTTTTATGTTTTCCCATGCTGCCTGAATATAAGGTTCTAGAATAGACATAACGGTAGTTATAACTGTTGATATTGCATTCCAAACTGTGGTTGCAGCTGCAAGAATTAATTCTTGGTTTTCACTCCACCACGAAGTCAGTGTTCCCCAGATACTTAAAATAAAGTCTGATATTTCTTGAATGATAGTAGATATAAAAGAATAAATAGCATTCCAAATATCCGTTACTGCTGTTCTAAATCCCTCGTTATGTTCCCAAAGTTCTTTTATTCCTACAATTAACAAAGCAAGAACAGCTATAATTCCTAAGACTATAGCAATAACTGGTGCTACACTTGCTATTAAGCCACCAATTGTGACACCCATTGCTAAGGCAGCTGCTTGAAGCGCTAAAAATATAGGGAGTAATAAGCCTAATCCAGCAATAAGGCTACCCACAATAACAATAAATTGTTTGACTGGCGTTGATAAACCAGAGAACCACTCAGCAACTGAACGTAGCAAATCAGCTAGAATCTCTAGTATTGGTGCAAAAGTGACAGCTATAGCATCTCCTACTTCAGCTAATGCTAACTTAGCTTCATTTTGAGTAGTTGTAAATTTATCAATTGGATCTAGTGTCGCTTCATAAGTTGAGCCGACTGTTCCTGACGCTTTCTTTGCTGTTTCAGCTAAGTCATCGAAAGATAAAGCTCCACGACTAATAGCATCCACCATTCGTGGACCACCCTTAGTTCCAAATATATCTGAAGCGAGGGTTAACTTTTCAGTTTCACTAGTTGAATTTCTAATTTTTTCGATGGTTTCAGCTAAACCTTGTTGTAGGGTCTTTCCAGATGCCGCATACTTCACAGATGCTTTTGATAAGGATGATAAAGAGGCTGATGAATCCACACCAGCCTTTTCAAATTTCCCCATTAAGGCAACACCCTCATCAAATGAAAGTCCTAATGCCTTAATTTGTGGTGCTCCAGAAACAACCTTATCCATCAAATCTTGAACTCCAACCCCAGTAGCTTGACTGGTAAAGGTCACCGTATCAAGTACACTAGACAAATCCGTTGCCTGTAAGCCATAGGCTTCTATAGCTTTTTTAGCTGAAATAGCTGATGAGGTAACATCACTCCCATTTATGGATGCGAATTGGATGAGATAACTTGAAGCTGATTTTAAACGATCACCGGTTAAACCAAACTGAGTGTTCAATTCTCCGACTGCACTTCCAGCAGTGTTAAAGTCTGTAGGAATTTCTGTAGCAAGGTTCTTTGCGATAGTTGTCATTTCTTCTAAAGCTTGGCCAGTTGCTCCAGTTTTAGTGACAATGATATCCATCCCTTCATCAACTTCACTAAAAGCTTCAAGCGACTGTTTTCCAAAATCAATCAATTTTTGTGATAATTCTGCTAAACGGTCACTGAATTCCATTAGGATATCTGCCTTTAAGAGATGATTGATTTCTGATAGATTATCCTTCGCACTTGTTGAACTAGTGCCCATCTCTTCCATCTCATTTTGAAGATGATTATAGGCCGTTTTGGTATTATTTAGAGTCTGTTCCAGTTTATTGGCTTCAATCGAATTTTCGCCATACTGAGATTTTGTTAGTTCTAGCTGTTTCTCTAAATTCTGAATCTGTTTTTCTAGTAAAGAGGAACTTTCATTTACTTTTCTCTGAGCTAAAGCTAGCTTTTCAGATTCACTAGCATTTGAAGAAAGTTCACTTTCTTGTAATTTAAATTGACTCGTTAATTTTTCACTCTCAGAAGCTAGACGAGCTTGTTCTTGTTTCAAGCTATCCCATTGACTTTTAGTACTACTTAGTCGATTTCCATTTTCCGATAAGGCTTGATTGACACCCTCTAGTTTGCTTTCATAACTTTTCAGTACTGTCTGAGTAGTTTCTACTTCCCTTTGAAAGGCTCGATATTGTTCCGCCCCAATATTACCTGACTTAAATTGAGCTTCAACTTGAGCTTGTGCCTGCCTTAAGGTAGCTAACTTTTCTTTAGTAGTTTCAACTTGTTTAGCAAGCACTTCTTGTTTTTGAGTAAGGAGTGTGACATTTCCTGTATCAAACTTAAGAGCCTTATCAATTTGTTTCAATTCTTTAGTTGATTCAGCGGCTTGTTTATTTACCCCTTTTAAGGCATTTTGCAAGGGTTGTGTGTCACCACCAATTTCTATTGTGATGCCTTTTATATTCCCAGCCATGTTCACATCTCCTTTCTATTAAAAATTATCAAAATCACTTTGATTCGCTTTTCTTGTGTTGCTTGTTTCATTTGTCCGCAAGTTTACATAGTCAGTTTGATAATCAAGAGCCATCCCAATTGAAATATGCTTTAAGTCATCTATGGATAAACCAGTTTCCTTACAACAAAATAGATAGCTTTCTACCGTAAAGATTTCTTCACTTGCTGTTTCTGTTTGATCTGCTTTTTTCTTGTATTCATCCCTTGATTAAGCATGTTCATTAAGATAGTTGCTACTTCTTGAACCGGAAACTCCTCCATCTCCATAAAGAATTCTTTGAATGGTTTAATTTTTGGATTAGCAGATTTCGCAAACACCCAAAAAATTCTGTGAAAAAAAGTCATATCAAAATTAGTCAGGATGGACAAATCAATATCACCAGTCTCAAGATTTTCTTCCTCATTTAGGTGCTCAATCTTATCAAGAATTGACTGCGAACTCACCATTGAAAACAAGTCTTGAAAATAATCTTTACCAAACTGTTCTTTATAGGCAATGGGTGTATACGCATTAGTAGCCAATTCATAGGTCTTTCCTGAAATTGTAATACTATCTCTCATCTGTAACTCCTTTATTCACGAGGTTCAAAGACTTCCTTGAACCAATTCTGACGAATCTCATCACTTGTTTCTTCTGTCGTTTTGCGACGAACCACCTTATCAAGTGGACGAGGACTTGCCGTAAAGTTTAGCTCAACCTCATTAATATCTGAACCAGATTTTGTTTTTGATCCCATTGATGGACGTGATGCGTAACAGTAATACAAAACATGAAGCGTTTCTTTCTTATCTCCTTCAAAACGAAACATCAGAGCAAAATTCTTCTTTTCAGCATTTGCGATTTCAGAAATTGTTTTCGTTGTTGGATCCAATTTTTCTCCCAACACACGAGTTAAAAATTCTTGAGTTAATAAGGCGAGCTTCAATGTTCCCTCATAACCATCATTTGATTCCGAAGTATAAAAGTTGATATTATCTGCCTTGTATGAACCTTTGTCACCAGTCGGTTCTAAGGTTAGTTCTGCTGCACCTCGTAATCTTTCAACCGTTCCATAAGTCAATGCACCATTTGAAGCTTCAGTCGTAACTTCTGCCCAATGAACATCTTGTAGTCCAAAGGTAACTTTATTTTTTTCAGTCATAACTATCCTCCGTTTAATGAAATGTAATATGTAATTTGATAGAGTTTTTCTGTTAAGATATAAGTCTCTACTTTGTCAAAAAAAATTGAATGACTATCAAATAAGTCATCCATCTTAGTTTCAATTTCTAAGTCCTTCTTTAAGGTATATAGTTCCACTTGAAGATTAAGAGTCTTATGATAGCTCCAATTATCAGCTCCAGCATTTTCTGAGTCCTTAACAAGATATACAATAAATGGTGGTGCTGGACTTCTTCCTTCTTCAAAATGATGATAAGCTACTGGCAACTTTGATTTTATTAAAATGTTATAGAACTCTTTTAATGTCATAAACTCCTCACAATCTTTGTCTCAGCTTATCTTCAAGTGACTTAACAGCACTTTTTTCAACGATTTCAATATGTTTTTGCCCTTCTACTCGTCCACCATTTTGTTTAGCGTGACCATTTTCTAGGAGATGAGTTAAGCCTGGTGTTCGGTTGTGAATAGACTTTGTTAAGCCTGTAGAACTATCACTTGTGATCTTGCTTTTCCAACCTCGTGCATACTTACCAGTTTTTCGTGGAGATAAGAGTTTTAAAGTATCTACAGCACTGTCTGTTACTTCTTCCACTACCTCTCGCATTGTAGATGTCGTCTCTTTAATGTAATCACCCAACTCTTGATCAATTACTTTTTCCAACTCATCCATTCCTATCCTGTTCATAGTCATTCTCCTTAGTTGCTACAATATAAATCAATTGCCTAGGAACGCTATCACCATCAATTGAATCTATCGTAAAGTAGGCGTCTCTGTACTTTATCCTAGCTTTTAATGAACTTAGATTTAGTACCGTTTTGTCGTACCTTAGTGTAAATTGGATTTTGTTATAAAGGAGTTTAGACACGCTCCCCTCATTTTCTGTTAAAGTCAATGGCCGACTAGAACACCATCTTTGGAAAACTGTGCTCCAAACTGAAGATTCATTTCCAATTTCATCAACCACAATTTTACGCACTTCAAATGTAAGACGGTCACGTAACGGAGCAATTTTCATCAAAAGATATCCTTCCTATCAGCTAATAGTAGGTGATATAACATTTGTTTTAACTCTTTATAATTAGCTGTTTCACGGTGTTCATAAAGATAGGCAACCCCATACAGGATTGCCATTCTTAGAACCTCACTGTAAGTATTCTGCCTTAATGTTTCTTCACAGAGTTTTTTACTCGTATCAATCAATTGCGTAATCAAATCATCTTCATCAGTGTTTTCTACCTTAAGGTAAAGTTTTGCTTCTTCTAGACTTATCATGATTATTTTGCTTTCACAGTTAAAATTTTCACTGCTTCTGGTAATACTAATTTCCCATCAACACGTTGAGATGCAAGAAAACCAATTTGACCATTATTAGCATAAAGTTCATTAAGACGTTTAAATGTACGTCCTTGGCGGTCTGCAATCCAGTAATAAGAGAAATCACCAAATGCGATGGCTTTATTCCCCTGTTCAGGTAGAGGTGCAAAGGTAGATGTATAGTATGGACGGTTAAGAATTAAATCTGGTTGTCCAGCTTGTGTAGATGGTTGCCAAATGTAATTTCCGTTATTGTCTTTCAGTTTACGGATTGCTTTGACAGTTGTATCATGAAGAATCCATACTGCATTTTTACGATACGGAGCAGGGAGTGAGTGATACAATTCAATCATGTCATCAAACGTAATGTCTTTAGTCGTTGTTGTAGGACCAGTAACATTTGCTTGCGTAAAGATTCCTGTTGGTTTCTTTGAGCCATCTCCAATAAGGAATGATTTCTCTTCTTCTGTACCAATACGTCGAGCAAACTCACTAGTCATATAGGATTCTAAATCAAATACTGAGTCATTTAATAATTCTTCTGAGATTCGAATAGCTGTTCCAATCTTATGTGAATCAAGTGTTACTTGACCAAATGTCTCATCAGTTTCAGGATAAAGTCCATTTTCATCCATCCATGACGCAGTTCCATGCCCTGTAACAACTGGAATCTTCCGCTCTCCACTTGATGTTTTAATGACGGTTGCTAGACTTCGGAAGAAATTCTCTTCTTGAAGACCTTGTACTAGTTTTTTCTCATACTCATCAGGTACTAAATGGCCGCCCTCTGTATCTTCTCCAACACGAAGAACATCCTTAACATCAAAGAAGTTACGCTTACGGACATTCGTCCAAAAGGTTTTGGAATAGATATCAGACTTAGTTCCCTTCTTCTCATCTTCTACCTCACTATCTTTTAAGACAGTGGTAGGCTGTCTTGTCAAAGCCTGAGAAGTTGGTTGAGCAAGTTCTAGATCAATCTTTTCTTGTCGTTCTAAGCGAGCGATTTCTTGATTATAGCGATTGATTTTACTTTCCATTTCATCATAGCGTTGAGAATCTTCTTCTGAGACTAAACCATCTTCAGTTCGCACTGAGTCAAGGAAAGTTTTTGCTTGTTCCCAAGCTTGATTTCGTTTTTCTTTTAATTCAAGTAATTTAGACATAGGTTAGTTTTCCTTTCATTATTTCAATAAATCTAATCGTTTTCTTAACTGATTAAGAGGAGTTGTTGATAAAGGTTTGTAGCTATCTATTTTGGCTTGAAGTTTAACAACAAGGTTATGATCCGCAGTGGCTCTGCTAAATGAATAACTGCTAAGTTCTAGCTCTTCTTTAGGTTCATCTTTACCGAATAAAATCTTGTCCGCAAAGCCAAGTTCAACTGCTTTTCTCGCATTAAACCATGATTCAGAATCCATTAAATGTGAGATTTTTGCCCTAGATAATCCTGTTCTTAACTCATAGGCATTCACAATGGACTCTTTGATTTCCCCCAACATTTCAATAATCTTTTCCATATCCTTTGCTTTACCTTGTGCAATTGTCCATGGATTGTGAATCATCATCATTGCAACAGGACTCATGGATACTGTTGTTCCAGCCATGGCAATGACACTGGCAGCACTAGCAGCAAGGCCATCAATAATGACATGCACATTTCCCTTGTAATCCATCAGCATGTTATAGATTTGGGCTGCAGCAAAAACATCACCCCCTGGACTATTAATCCAGAGGGTGATATCACCTTTTCCTGCATTTAAATCATTTTTAAAGAGTTGTGGAGTAACTTCATCTCCAAACCAAGTTTCATCAGCAATCTGTCCTTCAATACGAAGAGTGCGAAAATTCCCTTCGTCTGAAAAACTCCAAAATTTACGCATCTTCTTCCTCCTTTGGTTTTTCTTGAGGTTGTTCAATTACCTGTTTTGTCATAAAACCACCAGCATCTTTTAATTTAGTCATATTTCCGTTAATCAAATAAAGGTTTCCTCCTTCTTCATCTGTTAAAAGATTTAAATCTTCAAGTTCTCGAATATCATTTGTAGATAGCCAGCCATTCTGTCTTGCAATAGCATACCCACTCATACGACTTTGATAATCTCCACGTAATAAACCATCTACATTGAACTTAACAAAGTATTTCTTCTTTTCTTCAGGTAAAAAAAGAGACCTCTTGAAGGCCTGTTCTAAACGAACTACCCAAGGGTCTAATGTGTATTTAACAAACTCTAGTGATTGTTGCTCGATATTTGAAAATGAAGATTTTTCTAAATCACCAATCATATGTGGTGGTATCCTATACAGACGTGCAATCTCATTGATTTGAAACTTTCGAGTCTGTAAGAATTGCGCTTCTTCTGGAGGAATACCTATTTGAGTGTACTTCATCCCTTCTTCTAGGACTGCGACTTTATGTGCATTTGTGACTCCGTTATAAACAGCGTTCCAAGAATCACGTACTCTTTTTGGATCCTTCAAAATCCCTGGATGTTCCAATACACCACCTGGATTTGCACCATTTTTAAAAAATGATGCTCCGTAATTCTCTGTAGCCAAAGTCATCCCAATTGCATTCTTTGCTAATGCGATGGGAGAATATCCAATTAGTCCATCAAAACCAAGTCCTGGAATGTGAAGGACATCTTCTTGTTTTAAAATAACACTGCCTTTATCCTTGAAATTTGGATTTTCTTCGGTCTGACGTTGATATTTGTAGTAAAGTTTCCCATTTTCATCACGGTGTACTGACATTTTATCCGGTAGCAAGGGATACAAACTGATAACCTGACCGCTCTTATCCCTTATGATTTGAATATAGGCATTTCCCCATATCAAAAGATGAGTCATCAAAGTTTCACGAAAGACAAAAGATGACATCTCTGGATTTGGTTCATCATGAAGTAAGAAATATAGTGGGTGTTCAAATTTTTTCTCTCTCCCATTAGATGTTCTTTCGTAAATGTGAATGGGTAGAGAGGCGACAGCTTCGGCTAATATTCGCACACAAGCATAAACAGCTGTAGTCTGCATCGCTTTAAATTCATCTACATTTTCACCACTAGAAGTTCGTCCAAAGAGATAGGAAAAGTCCTGTCCCTCATAGCTATTATGCGGTTTATCTCGTGATCTTTTTCTTCCAATGAAATCTAAGAATCCCATCTAATCCTCCATTTTTGAGTACAATAAAAGCACCTCATTTATGAGATGCTCTATGAATTATAATTGAATTTATTTATTGAATAACTTAGCCCAATTCTGCTTGGAATTTAAAATTCTGGAGACATAAACCTCATATTTGTCGATATAATAAAAAGCTAAGTAATTTTCAATTGGCATATATCGATAACGTTTTCCGTCATCTGTTAATTCACCGTAACCTCGACTCGACACCAAAGGGCATGCTTCTGGAAAGGTTTCCAAAGTTTCTAGTGCCGTTAGAATAAGGTCTAGTTTACCATCGGCAGATTGTTGGCTGTAAAAATTCAGTACAATATAATCATGTATTTCTCTCAAGTCTTTCTTAGCTTGATCCGTAAGAGAAACATGGTAACGTTTATGATTACTCAAGTCCAAATTCCTTTCTTACATCTGCTAAAGACGTTAGTTTACCTTGCTCAATTTCTTGATGTCCCAACAAGATTTCCTTTTTCAAATCTTCAAAAGCAACCTGATATTGAGTCTCTTGTGAATCACTAAATACGAACTCTTTGGGGTCAACCGCACCTGTCGCAATTTTACGAAGTGCAGCATTAAAAATATCTGACAGGGTTAACTTTTCATCAGCTAAGATTTCTTTTGTTTGTTGGTAAAAAGTCGAATCTGCTCTAAAATTAACAGGTTGAGTACTTGCCATGATTAATACCTCTTTGTAAAGATGATTTGTAAATACATTGTATCATCTTTAGATTTAAAATTCAACTAAAAGCTCAATATCCCTCGCTCGTCATAAATACTACTATCATTATTTTGGTGTCGAATACATCTATCAATCCCCATTATAAGAGCAACAATTCCATCGATTTTTTCAGTTGATTTCTCCTTATCTGGTTTAATATTGCCTGCAGGGTCTTGACGCATGACTACGTTTTGCGACATCCATTTTAGAACTGGTTGTCCTCCGTGTTGGATACGACCTTCCATCATGAGTTTGAATAATTCCTTTGACGGTGGACTCATATCCTTGTATCCCTGACCAAAAGGAATCATCGTCATTCCCATATCTTCTAGATTCTGCACCATTTGTGTTGCATTCCATCTATCATAGGCGATTTCTTTTATATTGTATAGCTTTGATAATTCCTCAATGAACTTCTCAATAAAGCCATAATGAACAACATTACCTTCTGTCGTCTTTAGATAACCTTGCCTTTCCCATACATCGTACAAAACATGATCTCTACGGCAACGAAGTTCAAGAGTATCTTTTGGTAGCCAGAAATAGGGTAGGATGATGTAATTTTCTAGTTCACTCCTAGGTGGAAAAACTAAAACAAAGGCTGTGATATCAGAGGTACTAGACAAGTCTAGTCCTGCATAACATTCACGACCTTTCAAACTTTCAAAATTGATTGGTGCATCCCCTTTGTTGTATACATGTTCAGGAATCCAAGCAACCGTAGAATTTGTCCACATATTTAGCCGTAGTTGTTTGAATACATTTTCTTCAGCAGGATTATCAAGTGCTTGTTTATAAGCTTCTCTGACACGGTCTAAGCCAATGGTATGACCTAATGACGGATTTGCTTTTAACCAGTTACTTTCGTCATTCCAGTCCTCTTCATCAGATAAACCATAAACGACAGGATAAAAAGATGTATCTTTCTTTCTGCCGTTTAAAATATCAAGTGCTTTTGTATGTAACTCGTAACAAATTGAATTCTTATCTGTTCCTGCAGTAGTAATGATAAAGAATAGCGGTTGTTCTCGTGCATCCCCTGAACCTTTGGTTAAGACATCATAGAGGTGGCGATTGGGTTGCGCATGAATTTCGTCAAACACGAGTCCTGAAACGTTGAGGCCATGTTTTGTACCAGTCTCAGCGGACAAAACTTGATAGAAACCTGCATTAGAGTAGTTAACAATTCGTTTCGTAGCACCCATTATTTTTGAACGTTTCTCTAAAGGTCGACTCATTAGTACCATTTGTTTTGCTACATCGAATACAATAGAAGCTTGATTTCGGTCACATGCAGCACCATAAACTTCTGCACTAGCTTCATTATCTGCATAAAGGAGATAAAGAGCGATTGCTGCTGCTAGTTCACTCTTTCCATTCTTTTTTGGAATTTCAATATAAGCAGTTAGAAATTGTCTATTCCCATCTTCTTTAACAATCCCAAATAGATCTCGTACTATCTGTTCCTGCCAAGGTAAAAGCATAAACTTCTGACCTGCCCATTTTCCTTTAGTATGACAAAGGTTTTGAATAAAAGTCACTGCTCTATCAGCTTTACTTTTATCATAATGTGATGTAGCTAGCATAAAAGGAGTTGGTTCATAATGAAAAGTCATAGTAAACCTCCCAACAAATCTTCCATTTCGTCACCGTTACCAACCTCTGAATCCATAGTAGCTAAACGATTCCTAGCGGATGGGGTTAGACCAAATTGTTCACAAAACTTCAGCATGATTTTTAAATTAGTTTGACTAATTGAAACTTGTGGAACTTGCTGTAAATACCCATTTGGTGTCTTTAAGATAGAACCATGTTTTGATAAAAATTCCTCTGCTTCTTTCCATCGTGCGTAAGCTTGACAATAACCTGCAAATGCAGTCATATCCATTTCCGTCAGTAATCCCATTTGTTCCAATATTTTTCCCATCCGTTTCCATTCCCTCTTAGCATCTTCTTCAAGCCACTGGGGGCAACGTGGAGCCTTCTTTTGAGGTTTTACTTCATTCGTTGGGAGAGGCCGTTTACCAGGATTACCTTCTAGAACTTTTAAATTTGTAGGTTTCGGTTTACGTCCTCTAATTGCCACTAATTCACCTCCTAAAATAAAAAGAACTCAGATTGAGTTCCAAATTATAATTTATTGTATGTATCCACTATTTCCTGATAGATAATCTTGTCAAAATCATCCAATTGATCAATGATTTTACCATATTCATAATGAAAAACTATTTCTTTATTTCGTTTAATTTTTAGGATTGCTATCCAAGCGCCATCAATATGTCGGTCATAGGTACTATATTCCCTAAGAAACTCAATATGATAGTGCCGACCATTGAATTCTCTAGTTATCATTTCCCACATAACTATCACAATTTCATTATTTTATCAATTCCGTAAAGTACATTTAAACTTTGTCCATTATCCCAACTTACTAAAATTGAACCAATATCATCAACACCAATTACCGTACCGAGAGTACCTATAGGTGGTGCAAATGGATCCTCCATTTCGAGTAATTTGACTCGAGTTCCATTTGGATACAATTTTTTCAAAGTCTTGACTTTTAAGCCATCCATAATACAACCTCTTCTCTTTCTTTTAGTACATATTAACTCTAAAGTTCATCTTTATCCAGTTATTTTTGATGATATTTTGAAGATAATATAGCACAACCAATAGCATACACAACTGGTACTGTGACTCCGTTTCCTGCTTGTTTATAAAGTTGTGCATCTGAATTTACAGCTTTTGCCTTTTCAAATAAGTCATCACTGAAACCTTGAAGTCTAAAACACTCTTTTGGAGTAAGTCTTCTAATTTTGATAACACGACCATTCCAAACTACTGCGCCCATCTGGCAGCTACATGAAAGGTTGTGAGCTATTCCTCTCCCTACTCTTGCCCTTCTCGTTAATGAACTTGGATAAGAAAGATCAACCGAGTCACCAACCACCGCCAATTGATAACCTTGCTTTGTTCCGTTCCTAACCTTGATACCTTGTGTCAAAATTGGTTGGACCTCAAGCACTCCAGAGTTCATTGCTGTACGCTTTGTTGCACCAGCAGTATAACGAGCAGTTAAACATCTTGCTTCTTCAGTTAACTTTGGTTCAGTTAGTGATTGGTCAATCAGATAAAGACCTGTCTTAGCTCCTAGTCCCCCACCCTCTCCAACAAGTGTTGTTGCAATACCACTAGGGTCATAGACACGGTAGCTCTGCATACCGCCTACAAGTTGCTTAAGATGGCTACTGCTTTCTCTGCTGATAGGTAGTACTTGTCGTCGACCTTTTCTTCTAAGATGTCCGATAGTATAGATGCGTTCTCTATTTTGTGGTACTCCGTAATCTTTTGAGTTGAACACTTGCCATTCAAGGTCGTACCCTGATTCATCCAAGATAGAGAGATAATCGAGATAATCTCGTCCCCCACCACTTGATAAAAGTCCTTTAACATTTTCAAGGAGAACCCATTCGGGTTTATCTTCTTCTTTTTGGCTTTTGATGAGTTCAACAAATGTAAAAAAAAGTCCACTTCGCTCACCGTATAGGCCGGCTCGTTTCCCTGCGATAGACACATTTTGACAAGGGCTTCCCGCACACCAGAGATCTGCTTTTGGTAATCGTGTTGGTTCGATTGTTGTAATATCGTCATGAAACCATTCTCCTTTCGTATCATACATTGCTTCATAAGACTTGCGTGCAAACTTATCTTTTTCACAAAATCCTACACACTTCATTCCTGCTAATTCTAGCCCATGTCGAAAGCCACCAACTCCGGAAAAGAAATCTAGAAATGTTAGTGTCATACTTGTTCCTCCAACTCCTTTAACACTTGGTTATAAGTTAGAACCTCATGATTACGTTGAACGGTTACTTCAGTATCGCCTGTAACTTCTATATAGCGTTTAACAATGACATCCACAAACTTTTCATCAAGCTCAATTCCATAACAAACACGTCCAGTTTGGTCTGCAGCTATTAAAGTAGAACCAGAACCTAAAAATGGATCTAAAACTATTGTTCCACGCATAGAAGAGTTTTGAATAGGGTAAGCCATAAGCTGAATCGGTTTCATGGTTGGGTGGTCTTTACTAGACTTAGGACGGTCATATTCCCAAATGGTAGTTTGCTTCCGATCACTAAACCATTGATGCTTTCCTTTATTCTTCCAACCATATAAACAAGGTTCATGTTGCCATTGATATGGGCTACGACCTAATACAAGTGAGTTCTTTTTCCAGATGCAACACCCACTCAAATAGAAACCAGCATCTTTAAAAGCTTTACGGAAGTTGAGTCCTTCCGTATCTGCATGAAAAACATAGATAGACGCATCATCTTCCATGTGATTTTCTACTTGAGTAAACATAGAAAGGAGAAACTGATAGAAGTCTCCGTCAGACATATTATCATTTAGGATTTTCCCAGCCGTCTCTTCAACGTCCACATTATAAGGCGGATCTGTTACAACTAAATTAGCTTTCCTATCATCTAGCAACTGCTTATAGGTTTCAGCTTTTGTAGAATCACCACAAATGACTCTATGTTTTCCCAATTGCCAAATGTCCCCTTGTCTTGATACCGTTGGTTTCTTCAATTCTTCTTCCACATCAAACTCATCTTCAGACAACTCCTTGTCATGGACATTAGAGAGGATATCATCAATCTCTGGCGGTTCAAAACCAGTCAGGTCTAGATTAAAATCAGACTCCTGTAAATCCAAAAGTAAGTCCGCTAAGAGAGCTTCATCCCATTGACCGGTAATCTTATTGAGTGCAATGTTCAATGCTTTCTCATCTTCTTTGGGTAAATCAACGATGACGCACTTGGCAGTTTCATAGTCTAAATCTTTAAGAACTGTCAAGCGCTGATGCCCTCCGATGACTGTCATGTCCTTGTTTACGATGATTGGATCCACATATCCAAACTTAAGAAGCGACTGTTTTATCTTCTCATATTCTTTATCCCCTTTTTTGAGTTTCTTTCGAGGATTATAAGCTGCAGGCTTTAATTCTTTCAGAGAGAGTTCTTTTATTTCCATTGTTGGTTGGTTCGTCATTTTAGACTCCTTTGTAAAATCTTATCTGTATGTAGCAGGCATGGCTACAATACTTTCTATTAGGATTGGCATAGGATAAAAATGACCTACCACAACAATGGCAAGTCATTTCTTCATATGCAGTTTGTTCCTTATCATGCTCCTCTTGATGATTTTTCCACCAATTTATTCTGCACCTGTCTGAGCAAAATTTCTTCGGTCGTCCAGTTTTATTAGGAACCATAGGTTGAAAGCATTGAGGACAGTTTGTACCATCTTGAACTCGTTTCTCAACCATCAAATACGGTAATGTCCCTTGTCCCTTTAACTCAGGATGTCTTTTACAATACTTCTTAACAGAGTCCTTAGATAGACCAATTGCTTTAGCAACTTCACCGTATCCTAAGCCATTTTTTCTAAGTAACCAAATTTGTTCTCGTTGAAAGTTATTCATACCTGTTCCTCACTTTTATACAAAAAAATAAGGTTATTTTCGTACCTAAATTTAAACAAATTTACGAAAATAACACTCACTTAATTCTATATTCTTACTGGATTCTTTACTATTTTGAATTGATTTTTATATCCCACCCTATCAATTTTGCGAAATTTTACGTTTAGGGGGGCGTCGGTCTTTTAGGGACAAGGATTTAGAGATTTTATCCCCCCCTACCCCACCAAATTATAAAAAAGAGATACTTTTAGAACGAAAATTCAATATTAAAATCGATAGGTATATTCCACATATCTGTCAGTCGTCTTGGTCTTCCTATCATGACAAGATCTACAAAGAGCTTGCCAGTTGGATTGATTCCAAAAGAGTTCTTGGTCACCTCGGTGGGGACTGATATGGTCAACCACTGTCGCCTTGGTCAGTCGACCATTTCTTTGGCAGTAAACACAGAGGGGATTGAGCTTTAAATAACGAATCCGTGCTTTGTTCCACCGTGAATTATAACCTTTAGCTTTGGTTGTCTTGGTATCAAGTGAGTGGTTAGTCTTGTGATCATCGCAGTACTTGTTTCCATAGGTCACAAGGTTTGGACAACCATTCTGCTTGCAGGGAGTACTTGGTCTACGTGGCATCTTACCGCTCCCAAGAAAGAGTTGGTTTCGTAAAATGGCCAAAACATGTAGTTTGAGTGTAGTCTACATTTAGAAGATTCAACTCATTGATAATTCCTTTCGGTGTTAAATCGTACCGTTCTCTAATCATTCCTACCAATTGTTTGCTCTTATAGTTACTTGTTCCAAATGTTTCTACATGAATAGAAACCGGTTCTGCGACCCCTATAGCGTAAGCTAATTGAACTTCGCATTGTTTAGCATATCCTTCACGAACGATGTCTTTTGCAATCTTACGTGCCATATAAGCTCCTGAGCGATCTACTTTACTTGGATCCTTTCCTGAAAATGCACCACCACCATGATGAGCAAATCCACCGTAGGTATCAGCGATAATTTTTCTTCCAGTAACTCCAGCATCGGCATAAGAACCACCAAGAACGAAACGACCAGTTGGATTCACTAAAATGTTAAAATCAAGGTTTTGTCTATACTGTTTTGCAACTTTCATCATAGATTCTTTAACAATAGCTCTTAAATTCTCAATTGTCATTTCATCGCTATGCTGAATTGACACTAAGAATGTTGTAATTCTTTTATTGTCATAATCATAAGAAACTTGTGCCTTAGCATCTTTCCCTAAGAGCGGATGCTGAAGTTCCATAAGATTCTCAAGAACACGAGTTGCTAAAACGTAGGGAAGTGGCAAGTATTCGTCAGTTTCATCAGTTGCATAGCCATACATCACCCCTTGATCTCCAGCACCACCTGTATCAACACCTTGAGAAATATCATCACTTTGTAATCCGATAAGATTTGTCACAATGATGTTTTCCATTCCTAGTGGTTTAACGACATTTCGAACAACAGTTTTTAAATCAAATAAGGCTGTTGTTTTCATTTCACCTGCAACCACTATATGATTATCTTTGATAAGAGTTTCTACTGCAACCCTACTATTCTTATCTTGTTCTAAACATACTGTTAGAACAGCATCTGAAATCTGGTCACAAATTTTATCTGGATGGCCATTAGATACTTGTTCACTCGTAATAATCATTCTTTCCTCCACGAAAAAAGCCTTCCCATTTGGGTAAGGCTCTGTTTATTTATTTTGCTTTTCTACCTGCTTCATAGGCTTGTTCAAGCATTTCTTTCAATGCCCAAACGCTGATGTCATAAAAGTCAAGGCTGTCGCTATTTCTCGTTTCTAGCGTTTCAGCGCCAATTCTATTTTTTGCGATTTTTGTTAAAATATCCTCTTTCTTCATGGTTTTATCCTCTTTCTTTTTTGTTGTAACCATATTACCTCTAAGAGCGGGATATATCCAGTCATTTGTGCATTATTTTAAAGATATTTTAAACTTTTAAAGTTTTCAAAATCACTTCAAGAATAGCTTCTTGTTCATCAGATTCTGGGTAGATATCCCATCCTCTGTCATAAGAAATGATAGTATTTTCAGCAACCTCAACCTCTAATTTGAATACACATCCTAAATCAATACCTACATCTGATGGTTGGACACTGACTTTTGCTATGTAATCAACTATTTGTCCGTGATAATGAATCTGCCCTCTGGTCCACATGGTTATTCTCCTCTTATTTTTCTAGGTGTATATTACCGTAGAACCAGGATTTTATCCAGTAAAATTAGCAGATTTTCTATCTTTTTTGACATCTTAAGTATAACACAGTCATTTTTAAAAAGCAGTACCATCTTAGTAACAACTTAGTAACAGGGTAGTACCACCTTAGTAACACCCTAGTATCATTATCCATTTATACTCAAGGTTTTACCAGCAAAACGGTAATATTCTTTTACTTGTCTTAAGGCTTTTTGTCTATATCGACTAACTGTCATTCTAGAAACATTATGTTTAGGTAGTAACTCATCCCATGTCAATCCAGCTAAGACTAAATCAACTACTACATCCCTCATAATTTCATCAACAGAAGAAACAGCAAGTTCAAAAAAATCGAGATCAGTTTTTAAATGACAGTACTTTTCAAACAGTGACTCCTGATATTCTTTTTCCTCTGCTAAGAACTTATCATGAAAAGATAGAGCCATATTTTCTGTTCTAACATTAGTTTTACTCGTTTTAACACGTTCTTCATTTGTCTGTCTAGTAGCAAGAGAATAGAGAAAAGCATCTTCTGAAATGGGTTTATAGTTTTCAATCAAGTTCTTTGCAATTGTTAAATCTCTTTTTGCATCTTGATAGTGTTGAAAATAGTAGTCTACTTTATCCATATCAACCTCCTACTTGCGCTTTTACTGCTTCAATCAAACGTGATTGTTGTGCGTCTTTGGCAGTTAAAGCTTTTAGAATATCAGCATCAATTGTACCTTCCGTTACAATATGCTGAATAATAACTGTATTTGCTTGTTGTCCTTGTCGCCAAAGTCGAGCATTGGTTTGTTGGTACAGTTCAAGTGACCAAGTTAATCCAAACCACACTAAGTGATGACCTCCCTTTTGTAAATTTAGACCATGTCCTGCACTAGCTGGGTGTAGCAAACCAACAGTGATGTTCCCTTTATTCCATTCATGAATATCAGTTTCACTTTTAAGAACTGTACTTTTAACCCTAAGCTTGTTCAATCGTTCTTGAATACGAAGTAAATCATGCTTAAACCAATAAGCGACCAGAACTGGTTCTCCATTTGCGGCTTCAATAATATCTTCAAGTGCATCAAGTTTTTGATCATGTAACTTGATAATTTTATGATCATCAGAATAAACTGCACCATTAGCCATTTGAACCAGTTTATTGGATAAACTAGCAGCATTTGCTGCTGTTATTTCAATTTCGTTAGAATCAGAAATAACAGAATCCTTTTTAAACTCTTTATATCTTTTTGCTTCTGCATTTGTGAGATGAACTGATTTTTTCGTTGAGATTAATGTTGGCATTTGTAGATAATCCATTGCTTTCATAGAAATTGTGATGTCGTCAATCTTGTCAAAGATTTGACACTCTGCATAGTCCATTGGAATATATTCATAAACGACATTTCCATTTCTGCGTCCCTCTCTAAAATAACGACTTCGATATTCTCCAATAAAACGTCCCAAACGGACACCGCCATCAATGACTTTAAACTCCGCAAACAAATCCATCAATCCATTAGAACTTGGTGTGCCTGTTAAACCTACCACTCGTTTCATGTAAGGGCGCATGGCCATAAAAGCTTTAAAACGTTTTGATTGCCATGATTTAAATGAACTTAATTCATCAATGACAATCATATCCCACTTGAAATGAGGATGACACTGTTCAACTAACCAAGGGAGATTTTCACGATTGACGATGTAGATATCCGCATCTTTATGGAGTGCTTCTTGTCGTTGTTTGGGACTGCCTACAATTTTTGAATATCTCAAATGAGACAGTTCTGTCCATTGCTCTATTTCGTCACTCCATACTGTATTTGCGACTCTAAGTGGAGCAATTACCAGTACTTTATGAATTTCATAGCGATCAAACATCAGTTCATTAATAGCTGATAAGGTTGTAGCTGTTTTTCCCATCCCCATGTCTAAAATGACTGCTGCATAAGGAGTTTTTATGATGAAGTCCTTGGTGACTTCTTGATAGTCATGCAGTTTCAATTTCATCCAATATCCCCTCAATATCATTCTTATTATCTAAAACATAGACTCGAAATCCTAAACGTTCAAATAGCTTATGCCGTGAAACCTGCAAAGCTCTAGGATGTTGATTAGGTGCTTTTACTTCCACCAAACCAAACTTGCCATTGGGTAAGAATACCAATCGGTCAGGTACTCCTGAAAAGGAAGGTGATACCCACTTTGGACAGATACCACCACGCTTTTTAACCTCGCTTGCTAATTTTTGTTCAATCACTTTTTCTCTCATACTTGTCCTCTCATCAGATTTAAATGGTGGAGGTCTAATGAGGTCATTTACTAAACTTTCCTTATATACTTTTTATTAGTTAAATTTCCTATAGAGATAGTTTTAGAAAAGACCATCATTGACTTACACTAAACAATGAAATGGAAGTCGTGGAACTTAATCCATAAAATTTTTGACCAAACTTCACAAATTATTTTTCACTGAATACTTCAACGACTTACACTCCAAAAATACTTGATTTAAAATCAAGTGGAGGTACACCCTCACTTGTGTAAGTCATTAGTTTAGAAAATCGTCGTTATCAGCTTTTAATGATAACCCCATAATAAAATTCCCTTTATTAGTTCGTTTTCGTTCATAACCAGCTTGATTAAGTGCAGCATAGAAATCAGTTGTACTTCGTGTGTATTCTAAATTTTGAAGGCAATATGCACGATACTTGCTGTACAGTTCTCCTGATTTCTCACTTAATGTTTCTCCCACTTCACAACTTTCATTGATGAAATGTCCTAACCAGTCATTAGCTTCACGATAAGATTTAACAGAGTTTGTTACTGCTTTTGGAACTGATGTTTTAAAATTTGCTTTGATGGCTTTTTCCGCTCCTTCAATAATCCACGATAAAATTGCTGGTCCAGCTTTATCATACAGATAATCCGCAAAATTCTTGATATCTGAACGACCAGTAATTTTGGCATTAAATGGAATAACAACCAAACGTCGCCAAGTTCCATCATCGTTCGCTCCAACTTTTGGTAAATGATTCGTATAAAGTACCAGCGTATGAGATGGAACAAAATGGAATGGATCCTTATACTTCTTTTCTGCTTGAATTTCATCAGTTGAGGTAATTTGCTTCACAACTGCAGTATTCAATCTCATTCCTTCTGCCATTTCAGAAGCAATAACAAGACGTTTTCCTTTTAACTCAGCCAGTTCTGGACTCACATTTCGTTTATTATTCATTGTTAAAGCATCTGCAGATAATTTGCCAGAATAGCTTCCAAGTACTCTAGCGATTGTATTCCAAAAGGTTGATTTCCCATTTGCTCCTCCGCCATAAGCAATAATCATATGTTCTTGATAGACTTTTCCGATTGCTGTCATACCGATGATTTCCTGTACATAATCAATCAACTCCTGGTCATTACAGAAAAAAGTAGCTAAAGTTTCCTTCCATAATCCCATACCTTCATCACCTGGAGATACAGTGGTTATCTTAGTGATGTAGTCTTTTGGGTCATGTTCATGATAATCTCTAAGTCCATTTCTTAAGTTGTAGGTAGCGTTGGGAGTATTGAGCAACATATCGTCCTTATCAAGTTCTGATAAATCAATGGCTAGCATTGGTTTTGCAGTATTATGAGTTGCAGTAATATATCGATAATCTCTTCGCTTCATAACAAACTGATAATAAGCTTTTGAGGAAAGATAAATAGAATGAAGTTTTTGTTGAATCGGTGTTTCAATCACTTTAGTAAGAGCTTTACCACCTTCACGAACTACTGATTCATCAATTCCGGAGTTAACTAACTCTATAACGGACTTTTCGTATTGTTCAAGAGCATCTGCTAGTTGAAAGTCCATAAACTCAAGAACCTTTCCTATGGCCAATTGTTTATCTTCTTTCCAATACTGACCATTAAAAGTTAAATAGTCTGTCGCATTTGTATAAGCTAAAACATCGCCATACTCTCTAGCTAATACTCCAGCTTCTCCGATATCAGAAAAATCATCCGGTTTTAAAGAAGGCCTATTGAAACTATCTGGTGCAATATAATCATCTGAAGCTTTAATAGTCCTATTGTAAAATCGAACCGCACTTCCCCAGATTGTGTCTAGTTCAGATTTTTCTAATGGTGGTTCACATCTAGATGCCTGCTCATCAAAACCACTCCTTGCTTCTTGTGTAACTCCTAATCTTTTAAGAATTTTAGCCGCAAAAACTGACATGGTTGAATTTCGACTTCCCTCAGCGATAGGTCTTTTAGGTGTTCTATAAAAGTCAGAATCAAAATCTTCTTCTACTTCTTGTAGTAAATCTTCATCGATAGTCATCCATGAATCATTCCATATAACTTTAGCTTTCGGATTACCAAAGAAGAACCTTGCCGCATCTTTTGCATTATCATCAAAAAATTGATACCTATTCGTTAGCTCTTCTTTCATAGCAACATAAGCTTCCCTATCGTTTGTTTCTTTAATTGGAAAATAAATATGAAACTTTGGACGTGCTATCATTGCACCCTTAGACAACATATGATTTCGGCTAGTAACCAAAGCAAAGTCATAATCAATAAAGATTTCTTTAATGTTCTCTTCTGTAATCCACTCGTTAGGGTTATCAGTCTTGTCATTATCAATATCCATGACAATAACATCTGATTTTATAAAATTTGAGTTTGAGCGAGTATGATTGATAAACTCTGCACCTACATGATCGTATTGAACTACATTCAATAATGATTTATCATCTGTTATTCTGACTTTATTGGGATATACAGTACTTGTTTGGATACCTGTCTTTCCAGAATGACATAACGAAAATTGCATCCGCAACTCCTCCTTAATCTGCTAATAAATTGAGAGTCTATTTCTCTATCTATCTTTATAGGTAAAATTTGCCTGCTATTTTCCGGTTCAGAAGAAATTTATTTCAAAAAAAAATACTCTTCCTTTATATGTCAAAGGGAGAGTTTTCTTTGTTTTAAATTTTTTATTAATTTTTGAAAAAACCGGAATTCAATCATCTCTTTTTACCTATACAGGTGTAAGAATTAGAAATCGAATAGAAAAATATTTTTTAAAATCCGGAAATTCTAAAATGATTCTTACCTATAAAGATAGGAGGATGTGAAATGACAAAAGAACAATTGATTGAACATGATGAACAATTAGTAGATACACTAACTGCCATCAGTGTTATCTCAAAACAACTAGCCAAAAAAATCAAGGAGGACGAACAAAATGAGCAAAATGAAACAACTGAATGACTTATTAAATGAGATGAAGGAATCAGCAAAGTGCCAGTTAAGAATTATAGAAGAGTTTCAAGAACTACTGTCTGAGGAAAACACTTCTTCAAGTCACGAAAAAGTTATGGAAGAACCAAGACATGTTACTCTTGAAGAACTAAGAGGTGCGCTTGCTACAAAAGCTAGTGAAGGATTTAAAGATGAGATTCGAGCTTTGTTAAAAGCCTATGGTGCTGATTCACTTTCAAAATTAGATCCTAAAAACTACTCAGCTTTAATGGAAGAGGCTGGAGGTATTGGTATTGACTAATCATGCTGTATTATCCGCTTCTGCTTCTCATCGATGGCTAAATTGTCCACCATCAGTAAGATTAACCGAAAAATTAGAAGATAAGGTTTCAACGTATGCATTGGAAGGAACAGAAGCCCATGAGTTGTGTGCCTATTTAGTTGAAACTGCACTTGGACGTAAGGCGCGTGATCCTACTGAAAACTTAACTTTCTATAACGAGGAAATGCAACATTGCGCAGAAGAATATCGGAACTATGTAGTTGAACAGATAGAAATTGCAAAAACATATTCTAGAGATCCAACCGTTCTTGTTGAACAGCGACTAGATTTCTCAAAATGGGTTCCAGAAGGTTTTGGAACAGAAGACTGTATTATTGTAGCTGATGGTTTGCTACAAATCATCGATTATAAACACGGTCTCGGTGTACTGGTTGATGCTGACCATAACCCCCAAATGATGTGCTATGCTCTAGGTGCTTTAGAAATGTTTGAAGGATTATACAGTTTTGATAAAGTGACAATGACTATTTTCCAACCACGAAAGAAAAATGTTTCAACATTTGAAATGGACAAAGAAAAACTACTTCACTGGGCTGAAACTGAACTATCTCCTAAAGCTGAACTAGCTTTCAGAGGTAAAGGAGAAATGAAATCAGGAAAACACTGCCAGTTCTGCAAAATAAAAAGCATTTGCCGCAAACGTGCAGAAGATAACCTAGAACTTGCCAAGATGGAATTTGCTGATCCTGCTACTCTTAGTAATAAAGATATATCGGAGATTTTACCAAAAATTGAACTATTGATAACATGGGCTAACGATGTTAAGAATCATGCTTTAAATCTAGCTACAAATGGCCATACAATCCCAGGTTACAAGCTAGTTGAAGGACGTTCTATTCGAAAATTCTCAGATGAAAATAAAGTAATTCAAACAGTAACTGCTGCAGGATTTGACCCCTATGAAAAGAAACTACTAAACATTACCGGGATGACTAAACTGCTTGGAAAACAAGCCTTTAATGAGCTTCTTGGTAATCTAATTATAAAGCCAAATGGAAAACCTACACTCGTTCCAATTGATGATAATCGTCAAGAAATGAACCTAGCAAAAACAGATTTTATAGAGGACTAAACTTATGACAACAAAAGTTATTACAGGAAAAGATACACGTTTTAGTTATTTAAACGCTAATGAACCAAAAGCTATTAATGGTGGTAAACCAAAGTATAGCGTGTCACTCATCATTTCAAAAGATGATGTTCAAACTATTGATAAAATTAAAGCAGCAATTGAACAGGCCTACAAAGAAGGTGAGTCAAAACTGAAAGGAAATGGAAAGTCTGTTCCATCTTTAGAAGTATTGAAAACACCACTACGAGATGGGGACTTGGAACGTCCTGATGATGAAGCTTATCGCAATGCCTACTTCGTAAATGCGAACTCTCCACATAAACCTGGTATTGTTGATGCTAACCGTCAAGAAATCATTGATACTTCAGAGTTATACTCCGGTATCTATGGACGTGCCAGCATCTCCTTCTACGCTTTCAATTCAAACGGAAATAAGGGAATTGCTTGCGGTCTTAATAACCTGCAAAAATTGCGAGATGGTGAGCCTCTGGGAGGTCGTACAAGTGCTGAAGATAACTTCGCTACAGACGATGATGATTTCTTAAACTAAGAAAGGAGAGATGAAAGATGATTTTTTCAATTTTTATGACTATCTTAATGGCAGTTTGGCTATTCACTGGACTATATGCTGCATTTATGACAATTCGAGATGATATCCGATCAGAAAAAGAGAGAAAACAAAAAATGGTGAATGCAAATGACAATAATTGAATTCCTATGGACTGTTGCATCTTGTCTCACAATCGCTTTACTCAGCCATCTTTTATATGTTAGTATTCGCAATGACATCAGATATGAGAGAGAACGATTCTTTAGTCGCAGAAATAAACACTAAAACATGGTGGCAGTTCTTTCTGCCACCTTTTTAAGAAAGGATGAATTATGCAAATTAAAGAACTATCAGTAGACATAGAAACTTATTGTGATGTAGACCTACGGAAAACTGGAGTTTATCGATATGCGGAAGATGAATCTTTTGAAATACTTCTACTAGCAGTATCTATCAATAATGCTCCTGTAATTGTTTATGACATAACTAAGGATGAACTTCCAAATCTCATCCTACAAGCCTTGCTTGATGATACTGTCATTAAGTGGGCTTTTAACGCAACATTTGAACGCATTTGCCTGTCTAATTGGATTAAGAAACATTACCCAACATTACTTACTGAGAACTTTTTATCCCCAAACTCTTGGCGATGTAGCATGATTTGGTCTGCTTACTTGGGATTGCCCTTGTCACTTGAAGGTGTAGGTACGGTTCTTAAACTTCGTGAACAAAAACTAAAAGTTGGGAGTGAATTAATTCGCTACTTCTGCCTTCCTTGTAAACCCACAAAAGTAAATGGTGGTCGAACACGTAATTATGAAAATCACGCGCCAGAGAAATGGAAAAATTTCATCGAGTATAATAAACGAGATGTAGAAGTTGAACTAGCAATCAAAAAAAGGTTGCAAAACTTCCCAGTTCCTGACTTTGTATGGGATGAGTACCATCTTGATCAGAAGATCAATGACTGCGGTATTGGAGTTGATGTTGACTTTGTCCAATCAGCTATCAAAATTGATGCAGAGAGTAAAGCAAAAATCCAAGAAGAATTGAAAGCTTTAACAGGTCTTGAAAATCCCAACTCTGTTCTACAGATGATTGGTTGGTTACGTGAGCACAATATAGAAACAGATTCACTAGATAAAAAGACTGTAAATAACCTTTTACATAAAGTTGATGAAAAAACTGCAAGGGTTCTAAAATTACGTCAGCAAGCAGCAAAATCAAGTGTATCCAAATATCAAGCAATGATGAATTGTGTTTGTAAGGATGGACGAGTAAGAGGAATGTTCCAATTCTATGGAGCAAATCGTACTGGGCGATGGGCTGGACGACTGGTACAACTTCAAAACCTACCCCAAAACCACTTAAAAGACATAAATGAAGCAAGATTACTTTTTACAACTGAAGATAGTGATACTGTTAAACTTCTCTACAATGTTCAAGATACATTGTCACAGCTTATTCGAACATCTTTTATTCCTAGTAAAGATAAGAAATTTATGGTTTGCGACTTTTCTGCTATTGAAGCTCGTGTTCTATCCCATCTAGCAGGTGAGACGTGGAGAACTAAAGTTTTTAATAAAGGGGAGGACATTTACTGCGCCAGTGCCAGTAAAATGTTCCATGTCCCAGTAGAGAAACATGGAGTTAATGCACACTTACGTCAAAAGGGAAAGATTGCAGAGTTGGCTCTGGGATATGGTGGTTCTGTAGGTGCTCTTAAAGCAATGGGAGCTATTGAGATGGGATTAGCTGAAGAAGAACTACAACCACTTGTTGATTCATGGCGAACAGCCAATCCTAACATTGTCCTTCTGTGGTGGGATATCGATAAGACCGTCAAAACTGCTATCAAGGAAGAAACCGAAACGGAAAGTCATGGAATTCTATTCAGTGTTGAAAAAGGAATGTTATTTATTACTCTCCCATCTGGACGAAGATTAGCTTATGTGAAACCAAGAATTGGAGAGAATCAATTTGGAGGCGAATCAATAACTTATGAGGGAACCGGTACTGCAAAACGATGGGAAAGATTAGAAAGTTATGGTCCAAAGTTTGTAGAAAACATCGTTCAAGGAATTAGTCGAGATATCTTAGCTTATTCAATGGAACAACTAAAAGACAAGAAAATCGTTGGCCATATTCACGATGAGGTTATCATCGAGTGCTTACCAACACAAAAACTGGATGAAATATCTAATCAAATGTCCATTTCTCCAATCTGGATGAGAGACATAAATCTACGAGCTGAAGGGTATGAATGTTACTTCTATCAAAAAGACTAAAGAAAACCCGCATCCTTAATAGGATAGCGGACTTCTTTTATTATTGGTTTAATTCTCTATAGACTTCTTTAGCCATTGCTTGTGCTTTCTTAATAGCTTCATAACCTTGAGTCTTTTTCATTCCAAGTTTATTAATAATATCTTGTTTTGCGATATCCATATTCTCATAAATAAGTCTTAGAATTTGACCATATTTCTTATTTCGACGTTCTACTTCTTCAATTAGTTCACTAATTGTTTCTAACATCATAATAATCTCTTCGTGAGAGTCTACACCAGTTGGATCGAAACCTACTTCTTCGTTATTAGACATTTTATCCAACATCTCATCTAAAGATAAGTCATTACCTTTAGTAAAACGATTAAGATACTCGTTAACATCCATATTGAAGATTTTAATGACATTGTCAAAATCCTCAATAAAGACTGGTACAAAACCTACAAGTACAGCTTTCCCATAAAACTTAAATGTTTTTAAGTTTTTAGGGTTAATATCTTTGCTCTGTCTCATTTCCTTATCTCTAATTACAAAAGGAGCAAGAACTTGATTAAGTGCACAAGGTACATCGTTATATGCCTTTTCACTTTTATAGCGATCTGGAGTGTATTTTGAATTGCGTTGTTGTTCATTAATTGGCATGTCTTGTCACCTATTCCTTCGTTCACAAAGGAATAACTCATGCCAAAAAAACTATTAAATTTTATTTCTGACCACATCAGCATTTCCTTTGCTAAATCATGGTCAGTCGACTTCACAGACTGAACTGCTATTCACAACTTCCACCTTTGAAGTCAGAGGCCGTGATCAAGGGCAAGGTTTCGGTTGGATAGTAACTTTGTAAACGCACTCATTATAAAATTACAAAACCTTATTTTTCTGATATAATTATTAGTAAATAAATCTATATCTAGGGAGAGGTTTACATTACAAAGTATACTTTATTTGTAAGTTTAACCTCGTATGGTTTCGGAGGCTTTCGGATACTATCGGAAAAAAGGAGGTGATAATGAGTGCAATTTGCAGAATTCCTTAATTTGCTATACGTCAACATAGGGGGAGAGATGTCGAAAAGTGAATTTCTCAATACACTAATTGAAAATTCAATCGAGAATCCTGATGATAATCCCCTCTCCAATTTGGCGCCCGATACAATTAATAGGTATTTCTCGCCATCCGGCAATACAATATCTAAGAATAAAGCTAACAAGCTTATCAAAATTATTCAGCTCTCTGCTCTTACAACTCATATAGAAAATCAATTAACAGTCGACACCATTGATAGACTAGCTGATACCTTACATCAATATGGGCTCTATACAGATGATTCTGAACTGGAAATTTCTGAAATTTGTGCTCAACTTTTTCTTAATTTTTTGCAAGGAAAAGTAGGTATCCAAACTTTTAAAAAAGAACTGCCATCTGTTGGTGAAATTGAAATTACAAAAGTCCGTTATGAAAATGGAAAAATAGTTATCGGCTCACAGTATCTTCAGTTACCAGAAAAAGGACCTATTCCTGATTCTCTAGTTGAATTTGAAGATGTTTACAGTAAGCAACTTTTAATTGCATACTCTGAAAATGATGGTAATCCAAAAACAGATTATTACAATGTCCAAAATCTCCCCCAAAAGTACAGAAATCACTTACATGATCAAAGAGTGAATTTCTTCAACGCTGATTATGTATTACGGGCTATTAGAGACGGCTTTAAAGATAGTGAACAACAAATTGCACTACTAAAGCAAGAAACCTATGATTCAATTAGTGATATTCTGTTTGAAGATTACAAAACTTCATTCAAAAAAGTTACTGAAACACTCAAACATATCACAACGGTTTCATTTTCAAAACCTGAGATAACACAAATCCAGAACTTCATTGGTAACTCTGAAAAGAAAGGTCTTTGTCATTCACTAGTAAACGATGGCAAATTTAACTGGGTAGATGATAATGAATAATATATTTGATACTACTTCAGAAGTAGCTATGCAATGTTTAATCACAATTAATTGCCTAAATAAAAAAAGCCTATCACTCGATAGACTTTGGTTAATTAATTTTTTAAGCTTATATGCTAAGGATTTCAAATTTAGTGAAATCAACCTGTATGGAGATAGCATTTATTCTTCAGTACAATTGACTGTCAGGCATGAAAAAGTAAAAAAAGCGATTCTACTATTGGCATCAAAACATCTTATAAGATTAGATGAAGGGAAAATAGGTAAAATTTCTATAACTCAAAAAGGTCAAGATTTAGTCGACAAACTGAATTCTGATTTTGCTAGTTCCTATAAGGTAGTTACCAATAGCATCTACAATACTTTAAAAAATATGAGTGATTTAGAATTGCTCGCATTTACTCATGAACATATTCTAAATAAGGAATGATTATTATGGAAGCATCTTACTTGAAAAAGTTAACTGTAACTGGAATACATAAAAAATCTGAAATAAATTTTAATAAAGGACTTAACATTATCACAGGACCTTCCAATGTCGGGAAAACCTGCATTGTTAAGTGCATCGACTATCTTACTGGTAGCTCTTCTCTCCCTTTTTC
Source organism: Streptococcus sp. k-402 (assembly GCF_013277515.1). GTDB lineage: Bacteria > Bacillota > Bacilli > Lactobacillales > Streptococcaceae > Streptococcus. The sequence continues at coordinate 92,978 of NZ_VMNB01000008.1, forward strand.
TCCTTCAACACACTACAATACCATTACTTTAGAAATTTCAGTTGACGATAGTCTAGTTATTTTAAGTCGAAACCTCGAAGAAGATACCATTATTGTTGAATCTACACTTCCAAGTATTCTTTCAGGGGAATACTACTCAAAAAACAAGAGTAAAAACAAAGAGCCAATAAGTAATGTCTGGCTTCAAGTTTTTGGAATTACTCCTCCAGTTACAGTGGTTAAAAATAAAAACTTTAAGACACAAAAACTTGGGGTTAGAACCTTTATAAATTCTTGGATAATTCATGAAAATGATATGAATCGTCCTACATCAATTTTACTACCTCAGATGCCAAACCAACGAACAGCTTACCTATCAGCACTTCTTTACTTGCTTTATGGAAAAGATTTTTCTGAAATCAAGAGACAAGAATCAGCTGAAGAAAGAAAAATACGACATGACTCTGTAAAAAACTATATTAGCTCAAAGATAGTCCAGTTTAATGAGCATCACAATCGACTAGCAAAAGAATTAGACCAAAAATCAGTCATAGATATTGAAACTGAAATTGATCAACTATCAGAAAAGTTACATAACTTGCGAAATACTCTCACTAGTACAAATTCAAAACATGAAAATCTACTGCAGCAAATTGCAAAAATTGATTCTGAACTATCTGAGAAATCCGTATTACTCAATCGTTTCAATGAACTTTCAAGTCAATATCAATCTGACTTCAATAGATTATCGTTTATTGTAGAGTCACACAATGAATTAGCAAATGTAGCAGACTCAGCTTTATGTCCCGTCTGTAATAATCACATCAATCAAGATTCATTGGAACATCATCTTGACTCTTTCAGTGAGGAATTGACCACTTTAATTAGTAAAATTGAAACTCTAAACAAAACGAATACTGATTTACAACAAAATATTTCAGTACTATTAGAGTCAAAAAATAAACTTGAACAGCAAAAGAAAATGATTTCAGCTGAAATTGATAATATCTTGCTACCTGATGAGAAAAAACTTTCCTATAGAATTCAGCAGTATAAATCATACATCAAAACAAAAAGTGATATTGAAACTATAAATAAATTGGTAGAAAATTGGTCTCAAGATATTGATGATTTAGAAAATGAGAAGAATGAAAAAGTCGAGTATCTTCCCAAAGACGAATACCCAGCTCAGTTTTGGCAGTATATGACTAAAAATATACAATCAATCCTAGCTGAGTGTGCTTTTGACAAAGCCAGCTTTAGTCGTTTTGATAGGAAAGAATTTGATATTATGCTAATGAATGAGAAGAAGATTGCCCGATATGGTAAAGGTTTTATTGCATATTTAAATACTGTTGTAGTTTTAGCTTTAAGAAAAATATTCTCTCAACAGGCTCAATATAAACCATTCTTCTACATTTTTGATACTCCTCTACTAGGCTTAGATGAAGGGGAAAAAAATGATACTCCAGAAAGTATGCAAATTGCCTTATTTGAATACTTTAAGTCTTCAGCTTACGAAGGACAACTAATCGTCATTGAAAACTCTAGAAATCTACCAAAGCTTAATTATAATGACATTAATTATATTGAATTTACAAAAAATCATAGGTATGGGCGCTATGGTTTTCTTGACGGTGTAAGTGATGATTAACTTTATATAATAAGGAGAAACTATGGCACAAAAAAATGTAAAAAATGACTCTGTCTATATCAGGCAACTATATCGTGAAGAAACAGGTTTCCGTATGGTTTCCTTGAATTCCTTCTCACCATTGGTTTTTCCTCCTTTCTAGAAACCTACCTTTTTATTAAACCGACTTCAGTTGATGAAAGATCAGAAAAACTGTAACAAATTAGGCATGGAAAAAAAAGGGGGGACGTTTCTATTCCCATATACCCATTCGGTATTGAGAAAAACATACCCTCTATGTGTATATGGGAATAGATTTCATTTCCAAAGACTATCATTCAAACATATTCAAGTCAAGTGTTTACTTTTATACTTACCCCCTTAAATGAAAAAACCACTGTTATCAGTGGTTTTAAAAATCCTTTCGTTCCAAGGTTTCTAGGCTCTTACGAGCAGAGCAACACACTCGACGTGATGCGTTTGTGGAAAAAGATCCACTGGCTGGACTTTCTTCAACTCATATCCCAACTCTTGGTAGAGTTTGATATCACGTGCCATAGTTGCGACATTACAAGAAATATAGGCAATGCGATCAGCTCCTGTTTGGCTACTTGCCTTGATAAAGCTTTCGGTTAAGCCCTTGCGTGGAGGATCAACCAAGATAACGGTTGGTTGAATTCCTTCCTTGAGCCAATTCTTCATGGCATTTTCAGCTGTGTCACAGACATAGTTGGCATTTGAAATATTGTTCAGTTGAGCATTCTTCTTGCTATTCTCAACTGCTTCTGGAATGACTTCAACACCATAGACTTCCTTGACATGTTTCGCAACCGAAAGACCAATCGTCCCGATACCAGAATAGGCATCAATAACCACATCATCTTCTTTTAATTCAGCAAAGTCAATAGCTGTTTGATAAAGTTTTTCAGCCATTTCTGTATTAACTTGGTAAAAGGCTGGTCCAGCGATTTGGTAGTCATTTCCCAACATCTGGTCGGTAATATAGTTTTGTCCATAAAGGGTGCGCCATTCCTTACCAAAAATCGCATTGGTGTTCTGGTCGTTGATATTTTGCATAACAGACGTAATGTCTGGGAACTGCTTGATTAGTTGTTCAATCAATTGCTCCACACGAAAAACTTTGGGACGAGTTGTTACCAAAATAACCATAATTTGTCCTGAGTAATGACCACGACGCACCACAAGGTTTCGAATCAAGCCAGCTTGTTCCTTTTCATCATAAGGTTTCAAATCATAACGACGGAGCAAGTCGCGTAGGGCTACAACTACCTCATCAATCACAGGATCTTGGATAAAGAAATCTTCCAGTGGCATGAGGTCGTGGGAATTCTTACGGAAAAATCCAGTTTCCAAGACACCATTCACTCGACGAACAGGGACCTGTGCCTTGTTGCGATACTTGACTGGATTTTCCATACCCAAAGTTTCAGCAACTTCTACATCAGCAATTCCAGCAATCTTGTAGAGACTGTCCTTAACTTGCTTGGTTTTAAATTTGAGCTGTTCTGGATAGGCAAGATGACCTAAATCCGCGATTCCTGAACGCAGGTAAGCCAAATCTAGATCTTGATTACGATATGGTGACTGGAGAAGGTATTCTTCAACTTTCCCAAAGCCAATCTTTTTATTGACCTTGAGAACTCGCATGAGGATTTTTTCATTTGGTAAAGCATTCTCGACAAAGAATACCAAACCATCCACCTTGGCAACTCCTGCGCCTTCATGTGTCAAATCAACAATTTCAACTTCTACAATATCATTTTTCTTTAACATTCTCTTCTCTTTCTATTGGCCGACAAAAAAGACGGCAACGTTACGGTTACCATCTATTATACCATGAAATTTGTAATCAGATTCTCTTTATCTATGCTAGTTCATTGCTTTAAAGGCTGCTTCTGCATCCGCATTGCTGATGACACCAAATTGAATCTTTCCAATCTTTCCTTGGCTATCAATTAAATATTCTGTAGGAATGCTTCGAATTTGATAAGCTTGGAAGGTGGTTGCTTTGGTATCATAAAGCACTGGGATATCCTTATAACCTTGATCTTGGAACCATTGTGGGAATTGCTCGACAGTTTTTTCACCTTGAATACCTGGTGCAATGACACTAAGAATTTCAAAATCACGATCTGGTTTTGCAGCTAATTCCATCAACTCAGGCATACTTTTCTTACATGGACCACACCAGGAAGCCCAAAACTTCAAATAGACTTTTTTACCTTTATAATCAGATAACTTAACTTCTTTGCCATCCATGGATTGCAAGGTAAAGTCTGGAGCCTCTTTTCCGACTGCTATTTGTTGTACAGTCGTTTGTTGCTTTGGCTGTTGTGCCGCTTGAGTCTTTTTAGTTTCTTCCTTACCACAAGCCAGCAATACGACTAATGACAAGAGGCTTAAGCCAGCAAACATAATTTTTTTCATTTTTTTCTCCTTTATTCAAAAATTCCAGCTAGGACATTTACTTGTCCTAATAGTAACAAAATTCCCATTAAAATAATGAGGAAACCACCAATTTTCTTCAGTAGCATCATATGACGCTTGATTTTACTAAAATAAGGCATCACGACTCCTGAAGCTAGCGCCAATACCAAGAAAGGAATGGCCATCCCCAGAGTGTAAATCAAGGTATAAATAGCTCCTTGCAAAGCCCCATTGCCTCCAGAAGCCGCAAGCGCTAAAACAGAACTTAAAACTGGACCGATACATGGCGTCCAACCGAAGCTAAAGGTAATACCGAGTAAAAAGGCCGACCAATAACGATTGGCTTCTGATTTCTTAAAAGTAAAGCTTTTTTGAACCTCTAATTTCTTAAAATGAAAAATTTCCATCTGGTGAAGACCCAAAATGATAATAATGGTTCCCATGACATATCGAAACCAATTTGCATAGAGAATATGACCAAAGTAACCAGCACCAAAGCCTAGAATAAAGAAAATGAGAGAAATACCTGCGATAAAGCAAAGCGTTCGAATCAAACCGGACCAAAGAACCTTTCTCCCAAACAAGGAAAAACTTTTTGCACTTTCCTGATCATCCAATAAAATCCCAGCATAAACTGGCAGAAGTGGAAAAATGCAAGGAGAAAAGAAGGACAAGACCCCTGCTAAAAAAACGGAGATTGAAAATACTAGCGTTTCCAATAAAGAACCAACTTTCTTAAGATTTCTAATCCTATTTTACTATATTCAATTTAATTTGTATGCTTTCTGCTACGCAAAATCGGATCGGGCACTACTGGACCAATCTTTTCTTTTGCTAGTCAAGGCGGATCTTATCCCCAAAATAGCCAAAAAGCAACGACAAGGGTTACTCGTCGCTGCTTTTGTAAACGGAAACGTCTTTTAGATTTGACATTTCATAAATCATGTTTTACTTGAGTTTGGCAAGGATTGCTTTAAGCTCCTCTACTAGTTTAGCTTCTGTCTCTACTGAGCCATTTTCCTCTTTCACGAAATCAAGGGTTTCTTGGAGAAGGTTTTTGGCTTTGGCAAGGACTTTTTTATCCGCTTTTTCTGCATCTAGCTGTCCAAGAACTTTTGTCAATTCCGTGCTTAATTGCTGGATTTCTGACTCTTTCTTACGACGCACCAACCAGAAGGCAATCACGCCTAGGAGGGCAAGTAGACTGGCCACAATCACTCCTGCTGGAACTGAGTTTGTTTCAGCCATCTTATCTGAATCCTTACTATCTTCCGTTCCTTGTTTGGCATCCTTCTTGTCCTGTGTAGGCTTGCTGTCGCTAGCATTTGCTTTCACATCTTTGAGAGAGTCCAAGGCAACCTTCACAGACTCTACTGCAGTACGCAGACCTTGCTCTGTCAAGGCACTATCTTCCAGAGCTTTTTGAGCATCTAGGAGGACAGCTTTTGCTGCATCGATTTTCGGATCAGATACTGTTGCCAAAGCTTTCAAGCGTTGGTCTAACTCTTGAGTCAAGGCACGAAGTTCAGACTTGTCGACTTGCTCTTGAGCTGGAGCTTGCGTGCTCGTTGAGCTAGCTGAAGAACTTGCTGCCACTCTAGGAGCTTGAGTCGGAGCTGAACTTGGAACTGGGGCAGGACTTGCAGGTTGACCCGGAGCAGTTGGTTGAGACGGTTGTGGAGCTGGCTCAGATGGAGCTGTTGGAGTCTCAGTAGCTCCTTGGTCTGGCTGAGTAGGAGTAGAAGGTTGCGGTTGAGGCGTAGGAAGTGGACGTGGAGATGGTTGTGGATTGATGTTATTGATAGCATCGATTCCTGCCACTTTTGCCTGTTCTACATCCTTATTTGTTACGCCCTTGTCTACAGCAGTCTTAGCATCCTTGGCTTCTTGATCCACCTGTTGCAATGCTCTTGACTTGTCCTCACTTGTCAAATCAAAACGATTCGAAATTTCTGTTTTCTTAGCAAATGCAGCAACTTCTACAGCCTTAATCGCTTTGCCTTTTTCTGTTTCTGTTGGAATTGCTACAGAGTTAATAGCACTTACTCCTGCCGTTTTAGCCTGAGAAACTAACTCTTCTGTATTCTTATCAGCTTTATTAATTTCCTCTTTGGCATGATCAGCCGCTGCTTTTGTAGAAGATTTAACTTTTGTTTTCTCTTCTGTCGTTAAGCCAGAATTATCTGAAATAGTCTGATCTTTAGCTCGTAACGTATTATCAACAACTGCTAAAGCTTCTTCTTTGCTAAGAGAGACTAAGCCCGCAGTTTTAGCCTGCCCTACACTATCATTTGTACTAGCTTTATTAATCTCATCTTTTGCTTTTTGAGCTTCCGCTTTAGCCTTAACTATTGCTGCTGTTCGCTCGGATTCTTCTAATGCTGTCTGTTTACCAATTTCAGATTCTACTAATCCCAACTTATCTTCTACAGCCTTAATCGCACTACTTCTATCAATCTGTGGTGTTAACACTGGGACTGTCACTTCGTCACTGAACCACGAACCGCGATCATCCGGATCGGTATCATTAACTTTCCCAGACATCTCTAAGACAGTTACAGCTTTTACCTTACCCGAACCAATATCTTTCCCAGACACATAATTATCGGCAGTAATTATTGCTTTCCCATTTTCACCTACCTCTGCGGTTGCAATAATTTCATAATTAGATGGATAAGCATTTACTCCTTCCTTCTTACCACCACTCCTATGGTAATCTTGATCATAGATTCCGTACTGCTCTCCATTACGCACAAGATACACTTTCATTTTGCTATCACCTGGCAGAGAAAGATACTTTGCAACTGTAATATTTACCTCAGGTTTATTATTATCATTTTGGGTTCTATTAATAGCAGTAATGGTTGGTTGTTGAAGAGGTTGGTAGTAGCCGAAACTAAATGATTTAGTCTTACCACTCTCTCCTGTTACGGTTATCTTAATCACACCTTCTCCCTTAGGAGTTCTCCCTTCAAACGATAATGTCGCTTGTTTTGTATTAATACCGTCCTTAGTATGCTTGTCAAAAAAATTTTCTCCCTGATAATTGGTAGTATCAACTGTAATTCCCTTAATTTTTTCATTTTTTGATACTATTTTGACTTGTAAATTTTTTGCTATATAGCCCTGCCCCGGAGGTACTACTCGAATATTAGAACTATCAAATCCTTGACCTTTAGTTAAGCCAATCTGAACATCCGTCAATTCTGTATCACGTTTTCCTCTTCTCCTAGAGTTATTAGCTCCTTCTATTTCGGCTTTGTCTATCTGATTACCATCCAGTAACTTGTGAGCTTTTTCGACAAGTTCTCCAGAAATCTTTCCGTCGTCTGAAAGTCCTAACTTTTCGTTGATGGTATCTGCTAAGTTTTTAAAATCTGCTGCCGACTCAGGATTGGATTCTTTCAAGCTTTTAGATGCATCTATCAATTTATCATATAACTGATACCCGTCTTCTTCTTGAGATTGATCTATCTTATCTTCTCTGTTAGCTTCTTCTTTGATAATTGAGGATTTTTCTTCCGACTCTGGTTGAGCTTCTTTTTTATCTTTTTCTACCTCAGACACAGTAGATAATTCACCGGATACAGGTTTAGTTCCTCCATCAACTTTTTCTTCACCTGATTTCTCCGATTTTTTTACTTCACTTACACTCTTTAGTTCAGTTCCTTCAACTAGACTATCTTGCTCTTTTTTCTCTGTTCCTTGAGTTTCTGCTTCAGTTCCTGCTTGTCCTACGCTTGGATTTTGACTGCTTGTATCTGATGGGGGAAGACAGATGGATTCCCAGTGTTAGCATTTCCATCCTGACTGATCACTTCTGTACTTGCTTCCGCCGCCTGAACTTCTGTCGCTGGATTAGCCACAAAAAAGACAGACCCTAGCAAGACTGAGGCTGCTCCGATTGAAAACTTGCGTATAGAAAAGCGTTGACGCTCATTCATTTTAAACTGTTTCATGTTTTTTTACCTTTCTTTCTGCCCTGTATTTGCACATCTATCCATGTTTGAGCAAGCATCAACTCGCTACAAAAACAGGAAAACATGGCCTTTTCTCATCTTGAAAAAATGACAAAAAAGCCCAGTGTTTACTAACACTTCATTATATCAACTTAGTCTCCTCCCTTCAACCTCACTTTGTTTTAGAAAATCGATAATTATATATATATATATATATATATATATGCAAGTTGTTTGTTTTAAAGGATTTAGAGATTCCTTATTTGTAAATTTAGTATATTTTTCATTATTTTCAGAAATTTTAAATTTATATAACATTCATGCGAGACTCTTCATCTCACCATCTTTCACCAGAAAGACCTATCCTAGACTCAGCAAATAAAAAAAACGGCTCTCCGAAAATTGTCCAAAGAGCCACTTTTTCTCCAATCTGGTTTTGATTATTTTAATAAGTTCCTTCTTCACCTTGACTAGTCAAGATAACAGGACCATCTTTCGTAATCACGAATTGGTGTTCATACTGACATGACAATCCACCGTCGATGGTCTTATGGGCCCAGCCGGTCTTCATATCTGTATCAATTTCCCAGTCACCGGTATTAATCATTGGTTCAATAGTTAAGACCATTCCTTCACGAAGACGAAGTCCACGACCAGCAATACCATAGTTAGGAACCATTGGTTCTTCGTGCATGGTTGGGCCAACACCATGACCAACCAAATCACGCACTACACCGTAACCACGACTTTCAGCATATTCTTGAATAGCTGCTCCAATATCACCGATACGGTTTCCAACAACAGCTTGCTCAATCCCCTTGTACATAGCTTCTTTAGTTACATCCATCAAGTTTTTCACTTCATCGGACGGTTTACCAACAGCATAAGCCCAACAAGAGTCTGCTAGGCCACCAGAATAGCTCTGGGTGTATTTTTTCATTTGCTCTACATTGTTGAAGTTTAATTTTGAGACATTCAGGTCAGATTTGGCAATTGGACCTCCCAAAACCATGTCAACCTTGAGCAAATCACCATCTTTCAAGATGTAGTGACGAGGGAAAGCGTGAGCCACTTCATCATTAAGAGAGCAACAGGTAGCATAAGGATAGTCCATCATGGCACCGTCAACCCCAATCTGAAGTGGAAGGAAATTTTCTTCCTTGCAACGACGGCGAACGTATTCTTCAACTTCCCACATATCTAGGCCAGGCTTAATCAAATCACGTAAGCCGATATGAATACTTGCTAGAAAATCACCAGCCTTGTCCATAGCTTCGATTTCACGAGCTGATTTTAATGTTATCATTTTTTCTCCTAGTTTCTAATTAATTTTAACAGTCACATTTGCTTTTGAAACAATCTGATGACCATGATAAATATCGTAATCAATAATAGCTGATCGTCTAGTATGATGGATGATGCGTGCTTGAATGCGCAGTATATCATCTATCTGAACAGCCTGCAAAAAGTAGATCAGCATTTGTTCGATGATGAGATTGCGACCACTATTCACAACTAAATCTTGGGTCATATGAGTCAGTATCTCTGCCAAAACACCGTTAGCCAAAACACCGTTTTTCTCAAGCATAAAGGGCTCAACTGTAATGACGACTTCATCATGGTGATAAGAAAGTTTTTGACCAATCTGCTCAGAAAAAGTTGGTAGAGCCGAAACTTGGGAACGACTCATCTTCTCCATGACATCTCGTCTAGTTACAACGCCAAGTAAAGTTTGATTGCTTCGGACAACCGGTACCATTTCAAAGTCTTCAGCAATCATCCGTTGACTCACATTGGCAATATTGGTCGCTAACCCTGTTACGAAGATACTGCGCGTCATCACCTTGTCAATCGTCGTGCTGGGAGACTTGTCTCCTGCGTCACGCATAGTAACAAGCCCAACAACGACTTGATGTTGATTGATAACAGGGAAACGACTGCTACGATTCTTACGAACCAAATCCAAATAATCTTTGACTGTATCGGTTTCTCTTAGAAAACCATACTCATGACTTGGACGATAAAGCTTCTCAACTGTCAAAATATCAGTCTTGATTTGGACATTTGACAAGGCTCTATTGATCATAGTCGCAACAGTGAAAGTGTCATGCTTGCTTCTCAGAACAGGAATTCCTTTTTGATTGGCCAGTTTAAGAACATCATCATGAACCTGAAATCCACCTGTAACCAGAACGGCATTTTCATTTTCCAGCGCTAGTAATTGGATACGGGTCCGGTCTCCGACAATCAAGAGTCCCCCATCATGAAGGTAAGACAAAATATTTTGTTCAGTCATGGCACCGATTGAGAACTTACTAAATTCTCTTTCTAAACCTTCTTGTCCAGCTAGAACCTCAGAAGAAGTCACTTCTGCAATTTCTGCAAATGTTAATCTTTCGATAGCAACTTTCTGAGATTTAACACGGATAGTACCACTTCTTGGACGAGTCTCTACAATTCCACGATTTTCAGCTTCCTTGATAGCGCGATAGGCCGTTCCATCACTGACTCCCAGATGGTTGGAAATACTACGAACACTAACCTTCTTTCCGACAGGTAATTCTTCCAAATAGCTTAGAATTTCCTGATGCTTACTCATTGAATTCTCCTTTTACATACCGAAATTCAAGATAATCCCGCATTTTTCTTGTGTAGCGATCACTTCCCTTAAACTGACGAAACAAACTAAATCCAGACTTAAGAGCAACATTTTGACTTGCTTCATTTTCGAGGTGGGTAATGATAGATAATTGTTTTAAGCCAAATTCCTCAAAAGAAAGCTGACAAATTTTTCTAACAACCTCTGTCATAAATCCTTGCGCCCAAGCATCTTTTCTCAAAAAATAGCCAAGCTCAGCTTCTTTTTTGATTTCATCTAACTTCTCAAATTTAATAGAACCAATCATCTGCTGATTTTTCTGGTCACAAATTGCCCACACTCCCAAAGGAGCCTTCATAAAGTAATTGACCAGTGCATACTGGCTTTCTTCCAGACTTGCCTGAGTTGGGAAAATAAATTGTAAATTTTCAGGATTTGAGGCTATCTGGTGGAAGTCTTGACTATCACTAAAAAAGAAAGGACGCAAATACAAGCGATCCGTTTCAAAAAAAGAAAACATTGCTAATTTGGTCCAAATATTCATAAACACCTCTACGGTTTAATCCTCAACAAGTGTAATATCCGCTCCTAGATTACGTAATTTTTCAATAATATCAGAATAACCACGTAATATAAACTCGATATTTGTAATTTCAGTTTTACCTTCAGCCATGAGCCCAGCAATGACTAGTGCAGCCCCAGCTCGTAGGTCAGTCGCTTTAACACTTGCCCCACGCAAATCACGTCCACCTGTGTATAAAATATGACCATTTGTTGTCGAAATGTCTGCATCCATCTTTGCTAGTTCAAAAACATGATTTACACGTTTTTCGTAAATCGTATCGACAATTGTACCACGACCATTCGCTCTTAGTAAAAGTGGGGTAATCGGTTGTTGCAAATCAGTTGCAAAGCCTGGGTAAGGAGCTGTCTTAATATTGATTGCTTTCAAATTAGACTGCTCTTCGACAAAAATGCTGTCTTCAGATACAGTCATTCTCACTCCCATTTCTTCCAGCTTAGCAATGAATCCTTCTAAGTGTTCGTATAGTACATTATTTATACGAATCCCCTTGCCGACTGCAGCAGCTAAAGAAATATATGTTCCAGCTTCGATACGGTCTGGAATTACCTGATGACGAGTTCCATGTAATCTTTCAACACCATCAATAATGATGATATTGGTTCCTGCCCCACGGATATGGGCACCCATATTATTCAAGAGGGTAGCTACATCAATAATCTCAGGCTCACGGGCTGCATTTTCAATAATAGTACGACCATTTGCTTTAACCGCAGCAATCATGGTATTGATCGTTGCCCCTACACTAACCGTATCCATGTAAATACTTGCGCCATGGAGTCCTGTATCTTTAGCAGATAACTTCATGTTATCTCCCTCGTAGCTAACAGTGGCACCCATAGCCTCAAACGCCTTAAGGTGTAAATCAATCGGACGAGGACCAAGATCACATCCTCCCGGTAGACCAACTGTCGCTTCACCAAAACGCCCCAAGAGGCTCCCATAAAAATAGTAAGATGCACGAAGACTATTGATTTTTCCATAAGGCATTGGAATATTTTGAACACCTCTTGGATCAATCTCCAAGACATCGTCATAACGTTTAACAGTAGCTCCCATCAATTCCATGATTTCGACAAGACTTGCTACATCCGAAATATCTGGAACGCAATCTAAAGTCACCACATCATCAGCCAAGATAATAGCCGGAATTAAGGCTACAACACTATTTTTAGCACCACTAATAGTGATTTCACCTTGCAGTGGTAATCCACCATTGATAACAATTTTTCTCATTCTAAGTTTTCAATACTCTTTCAAGATTTCTAATAAGGTCTTTAAAATAAAGTATATCATAAATTTATCCTTTTTTCCATCCTTTTCAATTTTATTGGAGATAGTAAGTAATAAATAGGATTAAGTTGAAAGATTGAGTCTATATTTTATGAAACATCTTTTGATACTATAGTCATTTAGTTTTTAAAAAGCGCTCTAAACATTCAAAAATATTTGGAACTTCCCTTAATAAATCAGTCACTTTCTTTTTCAAGATAGCCAAGCTTGCTCAATAGGATTCAAATCTGGTAAATAAGGTGGTAAAGGTAAGAAAAAGTGTTTATCTTGAAAGTAAAGTTCATCCAAGATATGCTTGGGATGAAAACTAGCATTGTCCATAACAATGACATGAGGTGTCTTCAAAGCAGGCAGGAGTTGCGTTTTAAACCACTCCACAAAGAAATCGCTTGTCATACTTTCCTTGTAAATCATGGGAGCTATAAACTATCCGTCTACCTGTCCTGCAACAATCGAAGTCCGTTCAAAATGCCGTCCGCTAATCTTTTCGTAGACTTTTTACCCTCTAGGAACCCGTGCATAAGGACGATAGAGGTAGCGGTCGATTCCCGTTTCGTCAATATATGAGTCTGGGACAATAGTCTCTCATCTCCAAAAAAGCAACGGATTTTCCGTTGCTTTTTTGAAGTACGACGGGCATGTCGTGCATCTGAGGTGTAAGTCCTCCGTGGGCACCCGCTACCGGTGAACCCAATAGCGATTCCCAAGCCTGACTATCGTGAGGTAGCGGGGAGAGGAAGGGATAGCGAAATCGTGGCTCTACGAACAGGAACGTGATAGTAAGGCGTATATAGCGGATAAGGGGGCTTCAAACTCTAAAGTCCAAAAAGGTAGTCGTAACCTATATGCGTAAATCACGAGAGTAAACGAGGAAAGATGTATGACTTATCCCGTGAGGTCTCATGAGCGCTGAAAGCGTAGTAACAACGAATCATGAGAAGTCAGCCGAACCCATAGTAGTGAGGGAACTTCTGTAATGGAAGTGGAGCGAAGGGGTGAACAACTAATTGAAGTAATCCTACTTCACTTGTGTCTGTAAAACAAGCGGTCTGATAGAACTGGCCTCTGTCACGTATTGACTAGATGAAGGTTCACCAATATAAGATGTCCCTCAGGCACCAAAACAAGAAAGGAATATGCACATGTCAAAATTGCTAGATAAGATATTATCACGCGAAAATATGCTTGAAGCCTACAATCAAGTAAAATCCAATAAAGGCTCAGCTGGGATTGATGGAATGACTATCGAAGAGATGGATAATTATTTCAGACAAAACTGGCGCTTGACTAAGGAACTGATAAAACAGAGAAAATATAAGCCTCAACCAGTTCTTAGAGTTGAGATTCCTAAACCAAACGGAGGCATCCGTAAACTAGGAATTCCAACAGTTATGGATAGAATGATTCAACAGGCCATTGTCCAAGTCATGAGCCCCATTTGTGAACCCCATTTCTCAGATACGAGTTATGGTTTCAGACCAAATAGGTCATGTGAAAAAGCCATCATAAAGCTCTTAGACTACTTAAATGACGGCTATGAGTGGATAGTGGATATAGACCTAGAGAAATTTTTCGATACAGTTCCTCAAGATAGATTGATGTCCTTAGTACATAACATTATCGAAGACGGAGATACGGAATCCTTGATTCGTAAGTATCTTCATTCAGGTGTTATCATTAATGGTCAACGTTATAAAACACTAGTTGGCACGCCACAGCGAGGAAATTTATCTCCTCTCTTATCCAATATCATGCTTAATGAATTGGACAAGGAATTAGAAAAGAGGGGACTTCGATTTGTGCGCTACGCAGATGATTGTGTGATTACGGTCGGAAGCGAGGCAGCCGCTAAGCGTGTGATGTATTCAGTCAGTCGTTTTATTGAGAAACGGCTAGGTTTGAAAGTAAACATGACCAAGACTAAGATTACCAGACCAAGAGAGTTGAAATATCTAGGTTTTGGGTTCTGGAAATCATCAGATGGTTGGAAAAGTCGTCCCCATCAAGATAGTGTTCGGAGATTTAAGCTTAAATTGAAGAAACTAACACAGAGGAAATGGAGTATAGACTTAACAAGACGTATTGAGCAACTGAATTTGTCTATTCGAGGATGGATAAACTATTTCTCATTGGGAAATATGAAAAGTATAGTCGCCAGCATAGATGAGCGCTTGCGTACTCGCCTACGAGTGATTATCTGGAAGCAATGGAAGAAGAAATCGAGACGATTATGGGGATTGCTTAAGTTAGGAGTTCCTAAATGGATAGCAGATAAGGTATCTGGCTGGGGCGACCACTACCAATTAGTAGCTCAGAAGTCGGTACTTAAACGTGATATATCAAAACCAGTCCTTGAAAAACGTGGACTGGTTTCGTGTTTGGATTATTACCTTGAACGACATGCGTTAAAAGTTAGTTGAACCGCCGTATGCCGAACGGCACGTACGGTGGTGTGAGAGGGGCTAGAGATTATCCCCTACTCGATTGGTTGCGATAGTCTTAGTAAAATAGAATTGCACAATAAACCATTTAGAAAGACTATCCCATGCATATTCACTATAACACAAATCAAACAACTTTACCACTAGAAATCAGTTCTTTCTTGCCACAAGACCATCTCGTCTTTACTATTGAAAAAGTGGTAAATACCTTGGAGGATAGTCACTTCCACGCCTTCTATCATGCCTTTGGTCGCCCGTCTTATCACCCTAAAATGCTTGTATCTGCTCTTCTATTTGCCTATTCACAAGGGATTTTCTCTGGTCGAAAAATTGAAAAAATGATGATTGAAAATCTGGCTATGCAGTACCTAACAGGACAGTTGGTTGTCAGCTACCGCACCATCAATCGTTTTCGTGTCGCTGAAGGGATGGAAGAATTCATTCGTGATCTTTTCATCGACCTCAATCTTCGTTTAAAAATGGAAGAGTTAGTGACCTTAGATTGCTTGTTTATTGATGGGACTAAGATTGAAGCCAATGCAAACAAGTATAGTTTCGTGTGGAAAAAAGCAACGGACAAGTTTTCCGTCAAACTTCAAGAACAGATACAGGTCTATTTTCAAGAAGAAATCACTCCCCTTATCCATCAAGCTATCGAACTGGATACACAAGAGCCTATCTCCTCAGATCAGTTGATTGAATTCTCTCAAGTACTTGAAGAAGAATTGGAAAAACTGAGCCAGGACATTGAGGAGACACCTGTTAAAGGAAAGGACGAACGTAAGACCCAACGTCGTAAACTCAAGAAAGTCTTGCGTAAAGTCAAAGACGATTTTTCAGTACGTGCTGAAAAATATGAGAACTATCAGGAGACATTTGAAGGGCGTAACAGTTTTTCCAAAACCGATTCAGAGGCCATTTTATGCGGATGAAGGAGGATCATATGAAAAATGGTCAACTCAAGGCTGCTTATAATCTTCAAATCGCTACTGAAAACCAATTTGTTCTTCACTATGATGTCTTCTCAAATCCGACAGACACCAAGACTCTTCTGCCCTTCCTTGAAACCTATCCGCATGACTTGAAAACAGTTGTCGCAGATGCTGGATATGGAAGTGAAGAGAATCTCCTTCGTTTAGATGAAAAGCAGGTAAACCATCTGATTAAATATGCCATGTTTGATAAGGAACAAAAGAGAGGATATAAACAGTCAGCTATAAACTTAGCGAATTGGCACTATAATGACAAGGAGGATAGCTACACACATCCTGATGGCTGGTATTATCGTTTTCACCATATTAAACATCAGAAAACACAGACGGACTTTCAACAAGAAATCAAGGTTTACTACGCCGACGAACCTGAATCAGCCCCTCAAAAGGGACTGTATATGAACGAACGCTATCAAAACTTGAAAGCTAAAGAATGTCAGGCGCTTTTATCTCCTGAAGGTAGACAGATTTTCGCTCAACGCAAGATTGATGTGGAACCTGTCTTTGGGCAGATAAAGGCTTGTTTGGGTTACAAGAGATGTAATCTGAGAGGGAAGCGTAAAGTGAAAATTGACATGGGATTGGTACTTATGGCCAATAACCTCCTAAAATACAATAAGAGAACGACTCAAAATTAAAAAGCTAGCGTTCCGCAATTGGAAATCTCTAGCTTTTTGTGATCGAGAACTATTTTGTCTCAGGCTCACTCCCTAATGCAAAAATTGTACTTGATCGTTTTCATCCTTCGTTATTACATTTCTAAACTCAGGCTAAAACAGTCCACTGAACTGTTTTACTCCAACACTTAAGTCGTTCTATGAGTCGTGTTCGTGTCCAAATCATGAATCAATTTGAGAGAAAATCCCATGAATACAAGGCCGTCAAGCGCTACTGGAAGCTCATCCAGCAGGATAGTCGTAAACTCAGTGATAAGCGATTTTATCGCCCTACTTTTCGTATGCACTTAACCAATAAAGAGATTCTTGACAAGCTTTTGAGCTATTCAGAAGACTTGAAACACCACTATAATCTCTATCAGCTCTTGCTTTTTCACTTTCAGAATAAGGAACCAGAGAAATTTTTCGGACTTATTGAGGACAATCTTAAGCAGGTTCATCCTATTTTTCAGACTGTTTTTAAAACCTTCCTCAAAGATAAAGAGAAAATCGTCAACGCCCTTCAACTACACTATTCTAACGCCAAATTGGAAGCAACGAATAATCTCGTTAAGCTTATCAAACGAAATACCTTTGGTTTTCAGAGCTTTGAAAACTTCAAAAAACGGATTTTTATCGCTCTAAATATAAAAAAAGAAAGGACGAAATTTGTCCTTTCTAGATATTAGCTTTTCTTCAACCCACTACAGTTGACAAAGAGCCGGGATTTCCTTATCAAGAATATTTTTTCACAAACTTTTTATCATTTAGATTTTGCTAAAGATTCAAATCTCTTCATAATCACAGTTAAACGCCAACGGTAGAGAACCCCACTCACAATTAGACTAATAATCAAGCCGATCCAGTAAGAATAAGCTCCAAAATCTGTTAGAGAGTCGAATACTATAGCTACTGGGAGTGTCACCCCCCAGTAACCAACCAAACCAAGGTAAAAAGGAATAACGGTATCCTTATAACCACGCAAAATTCCCTGGAGGGGTGCCGCAAAGGTATCTGCTAACTGAAAGAAAAGGCTATAAGTCAAAAAACGCGCTGTCAAATCGATAAATTCTGGGTCGTTACCATAAAGACTGGCCACATTTCCCCTAAAAATGTAAAGGAAAGATAAGGTGAAGGTCGCAAAAATGAGGGCAGTCCATCTTCCTAGACCAATATAGGTTTTCGCATCATCAAATCGCTTGGCTCCAACTTCATAGGAAACGACAATAGCCATAGCAGATGAGATACTCATAGGAAAGGCGTACATGAGACTTGAAAAGTTCATTGCTGACTGGTGACTAGCGATAATCAAGGACGAGAACTTAGCCATAATCAAGCCAACCACGGAAAAGATAGCCACTTCCGCAAAAACAGTTCCCCCAATAGGCAGACCTAAACGAACTCCTTCTTTGATTTTATCCATATTAAGCGGAATTCGTTTCTCAAGATGTAAGGCTTTGAGCTTCTCCTGTTTAAATAAAACCAGAACAGAAATCCCAAGCAAAAACCAATAAGCCAAGGAAGTACCTAAACCAGCACCAGCACCTCCCAGTTCTGGAACACCAAAGGCACCGTAAATCAAGAGATAGTTAAATCCGCTATTGAGAGGAAGTAACAAAAGCATAAGGTACATAGACAGTTTGGTCAAGCCCAGCGAATCCAGCAAGGAACGAATGACACTAAAAAGCAACAAAGGGATAATCCCGATAGATAAAAACCAGAGATAGCGAACCGCTACTGCTGCCACTGGTGCCTCTAACCCAATATGATTCAAGATTGGTGGTGCCAAGAAAAGCACCATCCCCAGCAAGACTACGGATAGGCCCAAGGCCAGATAGATGAACTGGTAAAAATCTGACGCAACTTCTTCCTTTTTACCTCGACCAAGATGGTGACCAATGATGGGCACCAAGGCTGATACAATCCCTGTCAGAAAGGTAAAGAAAGGATTCCAGATACTGGTGGCCATAGACACACCAGCCAAGTCCATAGTATTGTATTGACCTGTCATTGCAGTGTCAACAAAAGAGGCAGAATAATTGGCAAATTGGTAGATCAGGATTGGGAAGAAAATTTTTAAAAATAATACTAACTTCTCTCGTAAACACTTTGTCTTATACATACTTCTCTTTCTATTCTGATTTATCTAAACCAAAGAGTTTCAGACCATAGTTTTTCAAACTTAGCGGAGGGTTATTAGATTTTGAAGTAGTATGCCAACACGCACATGTACGACAATAATAGCTTCTAACTAAACCTCCATTATCATATTGAACCGCATGATCAGCTTTTTCTTTAGTTTCATATTGAATTTTAGAACGATTAGATGCGGGACAGTAAATTCCGCTATTAGATTTTGCTTTTCTCTCCCTACGTTTTCGAAAATAATTCATATTCTAACTCCTATCAAGCTTGATAGACGATTTGTCCCTTACATATGGTGTATTTAACCTGCCCTTTTAAGGTTTCACCGATAAAGGGTGAATTAGCTGCTTTCGAAGCAAAATGGGAGTCCACAAGTCGGTCAGCCTTAGCATCAAAAATAGTGATGTCCGCCGGACCATTCTCAGCCAAGTAACCTGCTTCAAAGTTGTAAAGCTTGGATGGGTTGTATGTCATTTTTTCAAGTAATTCCATCAAGCTTAACTCACCAGCTTCCACCAAATAGGTTAAGCCAAGAGATAGGGATGTTTCCAAACCAGTCATACCAGATGGTGCTTTGGTAATATCCTCGACATTTTTTTCATCTGCATGATGAGGCGCATGGTCAGTCGCAATAACTGTGATGACACCTGACTTGAGACCTTCAATCACGGCACGACGGTCTGATTCCAAACGAAGCGGCGGATTCATCTTGGCATTACTTCCTTGTGTCAAAAGGAGCGCTTCGGTCTTAGAAAAATGCTGTGGCGCTACTTCTGCTGTGACTTGCGCTCCCAGCCCTTGAGCAAACTCCACTACTTTAACACTTTCTTCCTTAGACAAATGCTGAATATGGACATGAGCCTTGGTTGCATAGGCAATCATGACATCACGCGCCATCATAGCATACTCAGCTACCCCAGTCGCACCGCAGATATGGAAATGTTCTTTAGCGATATTTTCATTAAATCCAAGAATACCGTTCAAACCTGGATCTTCCTCATGAAGACTAATAAAGGTATTAAGCTTTTTAGCTTCCTCCATGGCTTCCTTTACAACTTTACTACTTTCAAGCGGAATACCATCATCAGAAAAACCAACAGCTCCAGCTTCTAAGAGTGCCTTGAAGTCAGTCAAGTCTTGGCCATTAAAGTTCTTAGTAATGGTCGCAACCGTCTTAACATTAATCTTCTCTTTGGCAGCTGACTGGAGAACTTCTTGCAAAGTCTCCACGTCCGAAATGGTTGGACTAGTATTAGCCATCATGACAACCGTTGTAAAACCACCTGCAGCGGCCGCTAGGGCACCAGTATGAATATCCTCCTTATGGGTTTGACCAGGTTCACGGAAATGCACATGAATATCGACCAAGCCAGGAGCAACGACTAGACCAGTAGCATCAAGCACCTCTGCCCCTTCTTCTTTAATCTCAGGTGCAATTTTGACAATTTTCCCATCTCGGACCAAAACATCACATACCTGATCCAAACCAGACTTAGGATCCATTACACGACCATTTTTGATTAGTAGCATCTGCTTTCTCCTTTATTCATAGAAATCAACTTGGGTATCCAACAATTTATCCCCATCATAGACAAACTTGGCTGAAAAGAAGGGTTTATCCTCTAAAAGCCACTCAACAAAGGTATGGTCACCTTCCCAAGTAGGCTTGCTCAAAACCTCGTCATAGGGAACCCATTCTAGCGTTCCCTCATTACAGTCAATCAAATCACCCTCGAACTCCGTCACCTTAAAAACATATGTGTACCAGTCTAAATCTGGCGTAAATTCAGGAAAAGTGATAACACCTTTTAGAACTGGCTTGGCTTTCAGTCCCGTCTCTTCGAGGATTTCACGCGCCGCGCATTCCTGAGGTGTCTCACCACGCTCCAGCTTACCACCCACACCAATCCATTTCCCTTCATGGACATCATTGGGTTTCTTATTACGGTGGAGCATAAGCAGTTCTTTCCCGTTATCAATGTAGCAAATTGTCGCTAACTGAGGCATATTTTCTCCTTATCTAAGCCAATCGATTGGCTCTTGTCCTATCTCTTTTAAGAATGCATTGGCCTTGGAAAAAGGCTTGGAACCCCAAAATCCTCTATAAACCGACAAAGGACTGGGATGGGCTGATTCGATAACCAGGTGATGAGGATTGGTAACCAAGGTCTTCTTCTTGCGTGCATAAGCTCCCCAGAGTACAAAAACAACTGGTCTATCTAGATGATTGACCACCTGAATCACAGCATCAGTAAAAGGCTCCCATATCTGACCAGCATGACCATTGGCCTGTCCAGCAGGAACCGTCAAGCAAGCATTGAGAAGCAAGACTCCTTGCTCAGCCCAAGCTGTCAAATCATGAGATTTCTTAACCCCGATATCATCTGACAATTCTTTCAAGATATTTTGCAAGGATGGTGGAGCTGGGATAGAGTCGGGTACAGAAAAACTCAAGCCCTGCGCTTGACCTGGCCCGTGATAGGGATCCTGTCCCAGAATCACCACCTTAACCTCTTCAAGCGGTGTTGTCAAGAGAGCCTGAAAAACCTTCTCCTTAGGTGGATAAACAGTTCCTTGAGAATAGACCTGCTCCATAAACTGATTGATTTTCCCGAAATAACCTTCAGGTAATTGTTCCTTTATCAAATCATGCCAAGACGAGTGTTCCATAGCTGACTCCTTCGTTTTTACTGCCTCTATTATAGCAAAAAGTGGCTATGGAAACCACTTTTTACAGTTTATCTAAGCAATCCAGCAAGTCTTGGTAAGAATGGGCTTCGTAGGTTGGCTGGGCTTGTGTGTGATTTTCGAGGTGATGAGGATTGTACCAGATAGTGTCAATCCCCGCATTATTGCCACCTTGAATGTCGGCAGTTAGGGAATCTCCAATCATCAGCGTCTTTTCTTTGCTAAATCCTTCAATCTGCTGACCGATTTTTTCATAAAAGAGGGCATCAGGCTTTTGTGATTGTAACTGTTCAGAGATAAAGACTTTATTGAAATAAGGCGCTAGACCCGATTGAACCAAACGCCCTGTCTGGATAGCAGTAATGCCATTTGTCGCAGCATATAGCTCGTAATCTCTCTCGATAAGGCTGTCTAAGAGTTCATGAGCGCCCGAAATCGTTTGTCCCTGTTGGGCTAAGTAAAATTGGTAACGCTGGGCTAGAAATGTACCATCTTTCTCCAGCCCAAAATGAGCAAATAAACGAGAAAAGCGCGTGTTAACCAGCTCTTGTTTACTAATTTTCTTTTGCTCCAAGTCCTTCCAGAGAGATTTGTTCATAGGAACGTAAAAGTCTTTGTAGGCCTGAATATCTGCAACTCCTTCTTCTTTTAGGAGTTGCGTTAGAGCCACATCTTCAGCAACATCAAAATCAAGCAAGGTGTGGTCAAGGTCGAAGAATAGAAATTTGTAAGACAATTTGAGGTTTTCCTTTCTAGGTACTTAATAGATTAGTTTATTTCTTCTTTTTCTTAGTTTTATTCATCAACATACCAACTACAACTGGAGTAACCACACTTCCAACTTGTCCAACAACTTTAAGTATCTTTTTTGCTTCATCTATTTTTTTGTTTCTACACGATTCGCACTTATTGTGCTTATAACTTGATGGTAAATCCCTAGTACATGTCTTGCATTTTTTTATTTCTTTCATTCTAGCACCTCTGTCTCAATAGATTCTGGTTTATTTGGTAATTTCATTATAGAAGTTTCAATTTTTGGCAATTCTTTTGTCCAGTAATTTGTAGGAGAAGGATCAAGTAAATCAAGTCTCTCTACTAATTCCTGAGAACTGAGATAAGTTTCGTTAATAAATTTCCCAAAGTAATTCAAACTTTTTTGAGCAGCTTTTTTCTCGCCCAACTCATTATAGGCTATTGCTGCTGATAGTGAAACGATATTTACAGCTGCTAATCCATCTCTAATTTCATTCATACGAGCTTCAATTTTATCTGGTTTATCTCCTTTTAATAACTTACCCCAAGTAGAATCTGGTTGTTCTTTAATAAAATTTACATTTGATTTTTGACTAAGCATTAAGAGATTTCGACTATCTTCTGCATCTGAAATAACTTGCAGTAACATCATTGTTCTAATGTTTGAATCTGATATCTCTCTAGCTTGCAAGAGTTTCTGTTGACAACTATAGGCTATTGCAAGTCTATCTGACTCCTGTCCTTTTCTGACGTCTTCAATAGCATATTGTACATTTTGAATCTCCTCTGCAATCTGAGCCATTTGAATTTGTGACGAATAATCGGCTAACGCTTTATTTAATTCTGGTGTCAACTTAACAGATTTCAATGGCACATTTCCAATGACTTTATTAGTATTAGTGTTTACTAATACAGCCAAGAGAGAGCCATCTTTCTTTGTCATTAATTTTAACACTCCTTGAGCAATTGCTTCCCGTTGTTCTGGAGAAAGAATTGCCTGAAAAACCTCTTCAGGTATACTAGATTGGACAACATTGATAAAGGCTGGAGCAGAATATAACATTTTTTCTACTTCAGATAAGATTTTATTTGCATTTTTGACTAAAGGTTTGGCTATTTCTGGTAACTTATTAAAAAACGATGAGGGTTTTAGTTCATAACCGTCAATATCAAGAATATCAAAGTCATCTTCGCCAAAAAATAAAACTTCATCCATAAACTACTACCTCATTATGTTTAAATTATTAGAGATATTATACCATATTAAACAAAATTATGATTTTGATTTTTCTTTAATATTATTTATCCAATCATTTTTACTGGAATCTAACATAGAATAATACTATTCTATACAATTGACAGCTCAAATCCTTCAGAATAGAACAATCCTAACTATCGAACACCCCAGCTTCATAAATATATATGCAATTCTAGACCTAGAATCCCTATAAATTAAATGTTTTCGCACTATTCTAAGCCATTGATTACCTTAAATGTTAATTTTTGAAGGATTCTAAAGCTAGAATAGTCCCATCACAATCTGTTTTGAATGATTCACAATTTAGAAACACTCTAGCTTTACTCCTGTTAAAATAAAAAGGAACTGCATAAAGCAATCCTTTTCTGATTTTGAAATTATTTACTTATACTCTTCGAAAATCAAATTCAAACCACGTCAGCTTCACCTTGCCGTACTCAAGTACAGCCTGCGGCTAGCTTCCTAGTTTGCTCTTTAATTTTCATTGAGTATTAAACTTTGATAGTTGAGATAATCAATAGCCCACCTATAAAAAGAGTTATAGTAAAATTCCTTATTTATTGATTTCAAGATCCGACAACTGTGTTTGAATAACTGACAGTTCTGCACCAGCCTGAAGAAGAGCAGCTGCAGTATAGGCACCTTCTACAATCGGAACCCTATTGATGACGATACTTTTATCACTGAAATCAGCCACCATTTCTAAGTTCATTTTAGCAGAGCCTAGATCAAAAAAAGCTAATAAAGCATCTGCTGGATTTTCGGAAACAACCCTATCTACTTGATCAAAACTCGTTCCAATTCCTCCATCTTCGGTTCCTCCTACATAAGTAATCGGAACATCTTTAGCTACTTCACTAATCAGTTCAACGACACCTTGTGCAATGTGTTTGGAATGTGAAACGATAACAAGACCAATACTTCCCATTAAACCACCCCAGTTTCTAAAAGAGAAGTAAAGAGTAATCCTGATGAGAATGATCCAGGATCAATATGTCCAAGAGAACGTTCTCCTACATAAGATGCCCTTCCTTTAGTTGCAAGTAAATCTTTGGTAGTATTCACTACCTGATTAATAACCTCTTGAGTCAACTGGTCAACAGATAAGGCAGCAATAACAGGAGTCCAAACATCAACCATTGTCTTTTCTCCAACTTCTGCTTTCCCACGTTTGACAATCATATCCAAACCGCTTTGTAAGATTTCCTCTATTTTCGAATTTGAATCACACTTGGCCATGCCCATAAAAGCAGAGCCATACAAGGGACCAGAAGCACCACCAACCTTACTCAGTAGTTGCATTGAGACAAGTTTAAACACATCACTGCTGGTCTCAAATTGCTTTCCTTCTAAGTTTTCCATAACTGCAGCCATGCCACGCGCCATATTTCCACCGTGGTCTCCATCTCCTATAGGGGTGTCTAGCTCACTAAGGTAATCTTTCTGTTCTTGAATCTTTTCATTAAAAAGCTTCATCCATTCAAGAGCTTGTTCAACATTCATGCGACATTTCCTCCTTGAGTCTTACCAAGCTGGGGTAGTAACAGGCGCATTTAGTGCATCCAACCATTCATCATCTGCCAATCGAATCAATGTTAATGACAAACCAGCCATATCGATTGAAGTCATATAGTTTCCAATTTTCTTAAATGCCAACTGAACACCTTTTTCATGGAGCAATTTTGCCACATCATTTGCAAATACATATTGCTCCATAAGAGGCGTGCTTCCTAAACCATTAATGAGAAGCCCATAGCGTTCACCAGCTTTAAGTTGGAAACCTTCAGATAGTTTTTCAACCAATTCTGAGGCAAATTGTGCTGAGGGTTGCATTTTCTCTTTCTTATATCCTGGCTCACCATGAATACCAACTCCATATTCAAATTCATCATCTTCTAAAACAAAACCTGGTTTCCCAACTTCAGGAACGGTTGCTCCAGACAGGGCCAGCCCAATTGTTTTAATTTCTAAGACAAGTTTGTCGGCCAAGTCCTTCATTTCAGCTAATGATTTACCAGAACGAGCCGCATTACCCAAAATTTTATGAACTAAAATAGTACCTGCAACACCTCGACGGCCTTGGGTATAGAGACTATTTTCAACAGCGATATCATCATCAACCACAACACTTGCTACATCAATACCTTCCATTTCAGCAAGTTCTTGTGCAATTTCAAAGTTCATGATGTCCCCAGAATAGTTCTTAATGACCATGAAAACTCCAGCACCTTCATCAGCCGCCTTAATGGCTTCTAAAATTTGGTCCGGAGTAGGTGAGGTAAAGACTGCTCCACAAATGGCAGAAGACAACATTCCATCTCCTACAAATCCAGCATGACTTGGTTCATGTCCTGAACCTCCACCTGAAATGAGTCCAACTTTTCCTGTCTTTTCTGCCTTTCTAACGATGACATCAAAACCATCTAAGCGTTCTACCAAGTCATCATGCATGAATGACAATCCCTGCAACATTTCATCAACAACTTGTGTCGGTTCATTTATAATTTTTTTCATGAGAAACTCCTTTCGGCATGTATCTTTGTTTTCGCTTTCATTATATATTTTTTATTGCTAGATGATAAGGGACAGATTCTATTATTTGTCCCCTTTTAAACCCGTTTAAAACATTTTTTTGGTAAAATGAAGTAAGTAAAAGAAAGGCTTCCTATGGCATCATCACTTATTACAAAAAAACGGATTGCCAAGGCATTTAGAGACCTATTAGCTACTAGAGAATTTGACAAAATCTCCATTGTAGATATCATGGAATCAGCTGGCATTCGTAGACAGACCTTTTATAATCACTTTCTTGACAAATATGAACTGCTAGACTGGATATTTGAAAATGACTTAACCGAGTATATCACCAATAACTTGGACTTCATTTCAGGCCAAAAACTATTACAAGAATTATTTTTTTATTTCGAACAAGAGCGTGACTTTTATATTCAACTTTTTGATATTCAAGGGCAAAATAACTTCTATGACCAATTTATCAGCTACTGTCGCTTGCTTGTATCAAAAATTTTAAGAGAATACGGTCAGATTGATATCGATTCATCTGCTTATACTTGTTTTTTGTTAGACTATCATTCACATGCTCTAGCAGAAATCGTGAAGGCTTACGTCAATAAAAAAAGTCCAGTTCCACAACCAGACTTTCTAATCATGACAATTATTGGAAAGAGACCACAATGACATTTATTTCAAATCATAAACAGAAAATTATTTCAAGTTACATTTCGGCAACTGTCAGCAGTCATCTCGAATTAGAAAAACACCCTACCTTACCATTAGTCTATCAAAAAAATCGTAATCCCCATCAGGTTCCAATATTGTCGGGTGGAGGTTCCGGTCACGAACCTGCGCATATTGGATATGTGGGAGAAGGAATGCTTACTGCTGCTATCTATGGCCAATTATTTACTCCTCCTACAAGAACTGAAATCTTAGAGTCCATTCGTTTTTTAAACAATGGTCACGGTGTCTTCATCATTGTAAAAAATTTCGAAGCAGACATCAAAGAATTTAGCTGGGCCATTAATACTGCTAGACAAGAAGGAATTAAGGTCGGCTATAGTCTAGCACACGACGATATTTCTATTGAACCTCACAATAGATTTCAAATTAGAGGAAGAGGGCTTGCAGGGACAATTTTACTTCATAAAGTTCTAGGATATGCAGCTCAAAATGGTGCCGACATAGAGCAACTAACTGATTTAGGTCATGAACTTGCTCCCGAAATCGCAACAATTGGCTTTGCAACGAAAGCTGCTAGTCTCCCCCAAGCCACCTTTCCACTATTTAACTTGGAAGAAGGAAATATTTCTTATGGTATTGGGATACATGGCGAAGAAGGCTATCGTATCGTCCCATTCCAATCATCGGAAATCCTTGCAAATGAAATTATAAGTAAATTAAGATTGCACTATCATTGGAAAAAGGGTGATCAATTTATATTGCTTGTAAATAATCTAGGCCCTACTACCAACCTAGAAATGGGCATATTTCTCAATGATCTCCTTCAACTCTTAGAAATTGAAGGAGTCACTATTCCCTTTATAAAATCAGGAACATTTATGACCAGTCTGGATATGGCAGGTATATCCGTAACTCTTTGCCCCGTAAAAAATAAACAGTGGTTAGAAGCGCTCAATGCTTCAACGACAGCTTTTGCATGGTAATTTGCTTGTATAACTCAAAAGGGATCCATCACTTGATGGCCCTTTGTTTTTATCTTATACTCAATGAAAATCAAAAAGCAAACTAGGAAACTAGCCGCAGGCAGCGAAAATCACTGAATTGAGGATGTAGATAAGACTGACGACGACAGCTCAAAACACTGTTTTGAGGTAGCAGATGGAAGCTGAACTGGTTGATGTGATTTTCAAAGAGTATTAGACTGTATTTGAGTATAACTTTATGGTTTGATTTTTATTTGATATAGTAGTAAA
>NZ_VMNB01000009.1:0-103246 GCF_013277515.1 Streptococcus sp. k-402
ATGGAGATGCAGTAGTAACACCTAAGAAACCAGATGGAACAACATATCCATCAGGAACTAAGGTTGTGATTCCAGGAGAAAATGGAACATCTATTATTGTAACGATTGGAGATAACGGCTCAGGAACAGTTCCAAATGATAAACTTCCAAAAGAAGCTGTCACAGGAAAAGGAATTGTAACAGAGCCGAATAAGAAACCGTCACAACCAGTAGCTGTAACGACACCTGCTCGTAAGACTCCAACAGTAGAGCTGACACAAGATCCAGCTACAGGAAATGTCACCGTCACACCGAAAAAACCAGATGGCTCAACATATCCACCAGGAACTACGGTAGAAATTCCAGGGAAAGATGGCAAGCCAATCGTTGTACCAATCGGAAATAATGGAACAGGAACAGTTCCAAATAATGATTTACCTGATGAAGATACTCCAGGAACAGGTAGGATTAAGGAACCAGGTAAGCCAACAGTTGAAGTGAAGGTAGAGACGCCTGGGAAAATTGATCCTACTGCGCCAGAAACGGCAGAATTAGGTACAATTGAAATCACAATAAAACCAAATGGAGATGCAGTCGTCACACCGAAGAAAACAGATAAAACAACGTATCCGGAAGGTACTATAGTGAAAATTCCAGGAGAAAATGGAACATCTATAGTAGTGACAATTGGAAAAGATGGCTCAGGAACAGTTCCAAATGACCAACTTCCAAAAGAAGCTAAACCAGGAAAAGGAACCGTAACAGAACCAGGTAAGAAACCATCTAATCCGGTGGATGTAACAACCCCAGCTCGTAAGACACCAACAGTAGAGTTGAATCAAGATCCAAATACAGGGGATGTGAC
This sequence comes from Streptococcus sp. k-402, assembly GCF_013277515.1. Classification (GTDB taxonomy): domain Bacteria; phylum Bacillota; class Bacilli; order Lactobacillales; family Streptococcaceae; genus Streptococcus. The sequence continues at coordinate 845 of NZ_VMNB01000009.1, forward strand.
GGTAACACCTAAGAAACCAGATGGAACACTATATCCAGAAAATACTAAGGTAGAAATACCAGGTAAGAATGGTAAACCTATCGTCGTAATAATTGGAAAAGACGGAAAAGGAACTATACCTAATAAAGATTTACCAGATGGAATAGAACCAGGAAAAGGAACGATTACTGAACCAGGAAAAGATCCTGTAGAAGTAATTGTAACAACCCCAGCCCGTAAGATACCAACACTAGATGTTTATCAAGATCCAAATACAGGTGACGTTACAGTAACGCCTAAGAAACCAGATGGTTCAACATATCCACCAGGAACGAAGGTAGAAATTCCAGGTAAGAATGGCACACCAATTGTCGTAATAATTGGACAAGACGGAAAAGCTACAATACCAAACAGTGAATTACCAGACGGTAAAGTTCCAGGTACAGGTAAGATTACTGAACCAGGTCAACCAGCTGTAGAAGTTCCAGTAGAAACTCCAGCTAAGGTAACACCAGCAACACCAACAGATACAAATCCAGTTGCACCAGTGACACCTGATACGCCAGTCAAACCTGACACTAATGGAGGTTCTGGTCAAGATACACCTGCGCCTACGCCTGCACCAACAACTCCAATTCCAGATGCAGTTACTCCAAATGCAAATCATGAAGATACTACAGATGCTAGTGATAGTGATAATGGAGCTAAGTCAAATGATTCTCAAAATGTATTACCAAATACAGGAACAGAATCAAGTGCGACTCTTGCATCTCTCGGACTTCTTGGTATGCTAGGCGGTCTCGGACTTGCTCTTAGAAAGAAAAAAGAAGACTAAAAATTTAGTCAAATAAACATTCATTCTTTTGTATTGTAAAGACAAACTAGATTGGTTCTGGGAATCGTGTTCGTCATAAAATACAAAGAATGTTTAGATAAAGAAAGCGAACAATGCTAGGATTTTGTTAAACGGAATTCTAAGTATTGTTCGCTTTTGTGGTATAATAAGTACTATGCAGAAAAAACCAACGTCAGCCTATGTGCACATCCCGTTTTGTACCCAGATTTGTTATTATTGTGATTTTTCAAAAGTTTTTATCAAGAATCAGCCGGTAGATAGTTATTTGGAACATCTGTTAGAAGAGTTTCAATCTTATGATATTCAAAAGTTGCGAACCCTCTACATCGGTGGTGGAACACCAACAGCCCTGTCAGCTTCGCAGTTGGAGGTGTTATTGAAGGGCTTGACTAAAAACTTGGACTTATCTGCCTTGGAAGAGTTGACCATTGAGGCCAATCCAGGCGACTTGGACGCGGATAAGATAGCTGTTTTGAAAAACTCGGCTGTCAATCGTGTTTCACTAGGTGTGCAAACTTTTGATAACAAAATGCTGAAAAAGATTGGACGCAGTCATTTGGAGAAGGATATTTATGAAAATATCGACCGTTTGAAACTGGCTGGTTTTGACAATATCTCCATTGATTTGATTTATGCACTGCCTGGTCAGACCATGGAGCAGGTCAAGGACAATGTGGCTAAGGCCATTGGGCTGGATATTCCCCATATGAGTTTGTATAGCTTGATTTTAGAAAACCACACAGTCTTTATGAATCGTATGCGACGTGGGAAATTGCCTCTTCCTAAGGAGGAACTGGAAGCGGAGATGTTTGAGTACATCATCACTGAGCTTGAGCGAGCAGGCTTTGAGCATTATGAGATTTCTAATTTCTCCAAACCTGGTTTTGAAAGTCGCCACAATCTCATGTACTGGGACAATGCTGAATACTATGGCATCGGTGCTGGAGCATCTGGTTATGTCAATGGTATTCGCTATAAAAACCATGGTCCCATTCGTCATTATCTGAGTGCAGTTGAGGAAGGCAATGCGCGTATCACAGAAGAACACCTGAGTCAAAAAGAGCAAATGGAAGAAGAAATGTTTCTGGGGCTCCGCAAAAAATCCGGGGTTTCCATGGCGCGATTTGAGGAAAAATTTGGCCGATCTTTTGATGAACTATATGGAGAAGTTGTCAGAGACTTGGTTCAACAAGGTCTCATGCAAATAGAGGGTGACTGCGTGCGTATGACAAAGAGAGGTCTCTTTTTAGGAGACACCGTAGCAGAACGATTTATTTTGGAGTAGGATCATGGGCTTAACTTATCAAATGAAAATGAAAATTCCTTTTGATATGGCTGATATGAACGGTCATATCAAGCTTCCAGATGTGATTTTGCTATCCCTGCAAGTTTCAGGGATGCAGTCGATTGAGTTAGGAGTTAGTGATAAGGTCATTTTGGAAGACTATAATCTGGTCTGGATTATCACAGACTATGATATTGAGGTGGTTCGTTTGCCTCGTTTTGCGGAAGAAATTACCATCGAAACGGAGGCCCTGAGTTACAATCGACTCTTTTGCTACCGTCGCTTTACCATTTATGATGAAGCAGGTCAGGAACTCATCCACATGTTGGCGACCTTTGTTCTCATGGATCGAGACAGTCGAAAAGTCCATGCTGTCGAACCTGAGATTGTGGCTCCTTACCAGTCTGAATTTAATAAAAAGCTCATCCGTGGACCAAAGTATGAGTCCTTGGAAGAGCCAGTCAGCAAGGATTACCATGTTCGTTTTTACGACTTGGATATGAATGGCCATGTCAATAACAGTAAATACTTGGACTGGATTTTTGAGATCATGGGAGCGGACTTTTTGACCCACTATATTCCCAAGAAAATCAACCTCAAGTATGTCAAGGAAGTTCGACCAGGTGGGGTGATTACATCGGCTGTTGAACGGACTGAACTGGAAAGCAAGCATGAGATTACAAGCGACGGTGTTACCAATGCACAGGCTATTATTACTTGGCAAGAAATAGAAAAGGCTTAGGGAGAAATAGATGAAATATAAAGGCTATTTAATTGATTTAGACGGAACCATTTATAAGGGGAAAGATAGAATTCCAGCAGGAGAGGCTTTTGTTCATGAATTGCAAAAGCGGGACATCTCCTATCTCTTTGTGACTAACAATACAACCCGCACTCCTGAGAGTGTTCAGGAGATGCTGGCTCAGAATTTTAATATCGATACTCCTCTATCGACTGTCTACACAGCGACTTTGGCAACTATCGACTATATGAACGACTTGGGACTGGAAAAGACTGTCTATGTCATCGGAGAAGCAGGTCTCAAGGAAGCCATCAAGGCGGCTGGTTATGTGGAAGACAAGGATAATCCAGCCTATGTGGTAGTAGGTCTGGACTGGCAAGTTGACTATGAAAAATTTGCCACAGCAACTCTTGCGATCCAAAAGGGAGCTCATTTTATCGGAACCAATCCTGACCTCAACATCCCGACAGAACGCGGTCTTTTGCCTGGTGCTGGTTCACTAATTACGCTACTTGAAGTAGCAACACGAGTGAAGCCTGTTTATATCGGGAAACCAAATGCTATCATTATGGACAAGGCGGTTGAGCACTTAGGCTTGGAACGTGAAGAGTTGATCATGGTTGGGGACAATTATTTGACTGATATCCGGGCTGGGATTGACAATGGCATTCCAACGCTTTTGGTGACGACAGGTTTTACCAAGGCAGAAGAAGTAGCAAACCTGCCAATCGCACCGACTCATGTGGTTTCTAGCCTTGCGGAGTGGAATTTTGATGAAAACTAAACTGACCTTTTGGGGCTCTATGCTCTTTCTCTTCTCTCTTTCAATCCTTCTGACCATTTATTTGGCTTGGATTTTTTATCCTTTGGAGATTGAGTGGCTGAACTTGACGGATCGAGTTTATCTAAAACCAGAAACCATTCAGTACAACTTTCATATCTTGATGAATTACCTGACCAATCCTTTTAGTCAGGTCTTACAGATGCCAGATTTTCGTTCGTCAGTAGCTGGTCTGCATCACTTTGCAGTGGTCAAGAACCTCTTCCACTTGGTTCAGCTAGTAGCTCTAGTGACACTGCCAAGTTTCTATTTCTTTGTCAATAGGATTGTAAAAAAGGGCTTTTTGTCTCTCTTTTGTAAAAGTCTCCTAGCTCTAGTAGTCTTGCCTTTGCTGATTGGGCTTGGGGGAGTTTTGATTGGTTTTGACCAATTCTTTACCCTTTTCCATCAAATTCTCTTTGTGGGAGATGATACCTGGCTTTTTGACCCAGCCAAGGATCCAGTGATTCTGATTTTACCAGAGACCTTTTTCCTTCATGCCTTCCTCCTCTTTTTTGCCCTCTATGAAAGCTTCTTTGGCTATCTTTATCTAAAAAGTCGTAGGAAGTGAAACGAAAGATGTTTTTAATTTGTATATATAAAAATGTATATCATTTAAAACCATCGTTAAGAATGAATTAACCAAATCGAATTGTGTCAATCGTTCGCGAACAGTCTATTAAATTTTAGATATAAGATTACAAAAGGAGGTCTGCGCCTCCTTTTTGTTGTATAATAAATGCGAGAGGAAGAAACTATGAAAGTGATTGAGCAAGCATTATTAGAAAAAGTCATTATTGAACGTTCTCGTACCAGTCATAAAGGAGACTATGGCCGTCTGCTCTTGCTTGGTGGGACGTATCCTTATGGTGGTGCCATCATCATGGCGGCTTTGGCAGCTGTTAAAAGCGGAGCTGGTTTGGTGACCGTTGGAACGGACAGGGAAAATATTCCAGCTCTGCACAGTCATTTACCTGAGGCTATGGCCTTTTCTCTTCAAGACCAGCAATTGTTAAAAGAGCAATTGGAGAAGGCAGAAGTTGTCTTGCTGGGGCCTGGTTTACGAGACGATGCTTTTGGAGACAATCTAGTAAAACCGGTCTTTGCTAGCTCAAAAAAGAATCAGATTTTGATTGTAGACGGAGGTGCTTTGACTATTCTTGCCAGAACAAGTTTGTCATTTCCGTCTAACCAGCTTATCCTAACTCCCCACCAAAAAGAATGGGAAAAGCTGTCTGGTATTACGATTAAAAAGCAAAACGAAGATACAACATCTAGTGCCCTGACTTCTTTCCCTCAAGGAACAATTTTGGTAGAGAAAGGTCCAACTACTCGTATTTGGCAAGTTGGCCAGTCTGATTATTACCAGTTACAGGTTGGCGGTCCCTATCAGGCGACTGGTGGTATGGGAGATACGCTTGCTGGAATGATTTCAGGATTTGCAGGCCAGTTTAAACAAGCTAGTCTCTACGAGCGTGTGGCAGTAGCGACCCATCTTCATTCAGCTATTGCCCAAGAACTAGCTCAAGAACAGTATGTGGTCTTGCCAACGGAGATTAGTAATTGTCTTCCTAAAGTAATGAAAAAAATATCTCAACAAATACTGGGATAAAATTCAATTTTAGGAGAAAACGAAGTAAATATTACCACAATAAAACGCATAATATCAAGTTTTTTAGTACCTGATACCATGCGTTTTTGACTTTAACATTTTCTTTCTCTGTCTCTATTTTGAAGCAAGTTATTGCCCAGTATGTTTTATAAGTTCTCGTTAACAAATCGGATAAACTGATTCCACCAAACTTTTAAGAAGAAGGCTTTTTCAATTTTCTTTTCTGCAACCATTTCGAAACTAGGGCGCTCTGTGGTGATGTAACCTTGACCGATCAAGTCCTTGTCTTCGTAAGTCAGATGGCCAACCACTGTTCCAGCTTCAAGTGGTGCTGGGATTGCTTTAGAATCGGGAGTGAATTGAACAGATTGGGAAGATTGATTCCCAACACGTTCAATTAGAGAGATATCATCTTTGGCAACAGCAGTGACTGTATCTTCTTTTCCGTCTTGTACAGGGACTTTGCTATCTTGATAGGCATCGCCTTTTTGAACGATTTTGCGAAGTGTGAATGTAGAAGAAATATAATCCATTAGGGAAGATGTAGCTGTAAACCGAGCGTAAGGATTATTGTCTTGATGGTCTGCATTCAAAACAACTGTGATAACCCTCATGCCTTTTTCGACAGTAGTACCAACAAAAGACTCTCCAGCTTTGTCTGTTGTTCCGGTTTTCAGTCCATCAAAACCACCACGGTAAGCAGGCATACCTTCTAACATGTAGTTGGTAGAAGTGATTGTCATCCCAGCAAAAGTAGAAGAAGGTTTTTTGGTGATTTCCAAAACTTGTGGGTATTTTTTGATGAGGTTGCGAGCAACGATGGCAACATCATAAGCACTAAGCTTATTTTCATCATCTTTTTTAGAACCTGGGTAAATGTTATCCCCTAGAGTCTCGTTGTTCAGACCAGTTGTATTGACAACCGTGGCATCTTTGATTCCCCATTCCAGGAGTTTGGCTCGCATCATATCAACAAAGTTTTTTTCTGAGCCAGCAATTTTCTCAGCTAGGGCAATAGCGGCGCTGTTGGCACTAGATACCAGAGTTGCTTCAAGTAACTCTTCGACAGTATAATTACGGGCCTCCATAGGAACATTACTGGCTTCAGAATTTGTCGTCAATTGATAAGGATAATCAGAGATATCTACTGGGGTGGATAGTGTGATACTTCCATTTTCGAGTGCTTCATAGACCAGGTAAACGGTAAGCAGTTTTGTTATAGAAGCAATTTCGACAGGTTGAGTTGCATCTTTCTCATAGAGAATTTTACCAGTATTTGCCTCAACAGCAATGGCATGTTTAGCAGCAATATTAAAATCTTGAGCAGCAACAGTAGAAGCACCTCCTAAAAGGGAGACAGTTAATAAAGTTAAAAATATTTTTTTCATAGTAGTTTTATTCTATCATAAAGAAAAAAAATATTCTTGCTTTAATAATTCATCCGTTAAGCTTTTTGAAAATATGGTAAAATAGAGTGAGGGAGGTAACTCATGTTTCGTAGAAATAAATTATTTTTTTGGACCACAGAAATTTTACTCTTAACCATCATCTTTTACCTATGGAGACAGATGGGGTCTTTGATTAACCCTTTTGTTAGCGTGCTTAATACAATTATGATTCCATTTTTATTAGGGGGCTTTCTTTATTATTTGACAAACCCTATTGTTACTTTCTTAAATAAAGTCTGTAAACTCAATCGTTTACTTGGTATTTTAATTACCTTGTGTGCTTTGGTCTGGGGAATGGTCATAGGTGTTGTCTATCTCTTACCTATTTTGATTAATCAGTTATCTAGTTTGATTATATCTAGTCAAACTATTTATAGTCGAGTACAAGACTTAATCATAGACTTATCTAATTACCCTGCGCTCCAGAATTTGGATGTAGAAGCTACAATTCAGCAATTAAACTTATCCTATGTTGATATTCTTCAAAATATCCTAAATAGCGTATCAAATAGTGTGGGGAGCGTCTTGTCAGCTCTTATCAGTACTGTTTTGATTTTGATTATGACTCCAGTTTTTTTGGTTTATTTCTTATTAGATGGACATAAATTCTTGCCCATGCTTGAAAGAACGATTCTAAAGAGGGATCGCTTGCATATTGCAGGCTTATTAAAGAATTTGAATGCGACGATTGCTCGCTATATTAGTGGAGTTTCGATTGACGCAATCATTATAGGTTGTTTGGCTTATATTGGCTATAGTATTATTGGTTTAAAATATGCTTTAGTTTTTGCTATTTTTTCTGGTGTAGCCAATTTAATTCCTTATGTGGGGCCAAGTATTGGCTTGATTCCTATGATCATTGCAAATATATTCACTGATCCCCATAGAATGCTGATTGCAGTGATTTATATGCTTGTTGTTCAGCAGGTAGATGGCAATATCTTATATCCTCGAATCGTAGGAAGTGTTATGAAGGTTCATCCAATCACGATTTTGGTTTTACTTTTGTTGTCAAGCAATATCTATGGTGTAGTTGGAATGATTGTCGCAGTGCCAACCTATTCTATCTTAAAAGAAATTTCTAAGTTCTTATCCCGTTTGTATGAAAATCATAAAATAATGAAAGAACGAGAAAGAGAATTAGCTAAGTAAAAGTCAGGAGAACCCTGATTTTTCTTTTTCTTTAGGTAAGTTATAGGAGTAGAAGTGCCGTTTAGAATAGTAGATTAAGAATAATTCACAAAAACGTTGTAAAACACTTGCAATTTAGCTGAAATTTGATAAAATAGTAAGGAAAGTTAGACTGTATTGCCTACTGTCTATCTATAAAATATATTTTATTGGAGGCTTTTACTCAAATGGCAAAAGAAAAATACGATCGTAGTAAACCACACGTTAATATTGGTACTATCGGACACGTTGACCACGGAAAAACTACCCTAACTGCAGCTATCACAACTGTTTTGGCACGTCGCTTGCCTTCATCAGTTAACCAACCTAAAGACTATGCGTCTATCGATGCTGCTCCAGAAGAACGCGAACGCGGTATCACAATCAACACTGCGCACGTTGAGTACGAAACTGAAAAACGTCACTACGCTCACATCGACGCTCCAGGACACGCGGACTACGTTAAAAACATGATCACTGGTGCCGCTCAAATGGACGGAGCTATCCTTGTAGTAGCTTCAACTGACGGACCAATGCCACAAACTCGTGAGCACATCCTTCTTTCACGTCAGGTTGGTGTTAAACACCTTATCGTCTTCATGAACAAAGTTGACTTGGTTGACGACGAAGAATTGCTTGAATTGGTTGAAATGGAAATCCGTGACCTATTGTCAGAATACGACTTCCCAGGTGACGATCTTCCAGTTATCCAAGGTTCAGCTCTTAAAGCTCTTGAAGGTGACTCTAAATACGAAGACATCGTTATGGAATTGATGAACACAGTTGATGAGTACATCCCAGAACCAGAACGTGACACTGACAAACCATTGCTTCTTCCAGTCGAGGACGTATTCTCAATCACTGGACGTGGTACAGTTGCTTCAGGACGTATCGACCGTGGTATCGTTAAAGTCAACGACGAAATCGAAATCGTTGGTATCAAAGAAGAAACTCAAAAAGCAGTTGTTACTGGTGTTGAAATGTTCCGTAAACAACTTGACGAAGGTCTTGCCGGAGATAACGTAGGTGTCCTTCTTCGTGGTGTTCAACGTGATGAAATCGAACGTGGACAAGTTATCGCTAAACCAGGTTCAATCAACCCACACACTAAATTCAAAGGTGAAGTCTACATCCTTACTAAAGAAGAGGGTGGACGTCACACTCCATTCTTCAACAACTACCGTCCACAATTCTACTTCCGTACTACTGACGTTACAGGTTCAATCGAACTTCCAGCAGGTACTGAAATGGTAATGCCTGGTGATAACGTGACAATCGACGTTGAGTTGATCCACCCAATCGCCGTAGAACAAGGTACTACATTCTCTATCCGTGAGGGTGGACGTACTGTTGGTTCAGGTATGGTTACAGAAATCGAAGCTTAATTCGATTTAGTTCCCAGAAGAACAATTATTTAAGTCAGACACTGAAAGAATCTTGCATTGCAAGGTTCTTTTTTTCAAATATTGAACTAATACTCAATGAAAATCAAAGAGTAAACTAGGAAGCTATCTGCAGGCTGCTCAAAACACTNNCGAAGTCAGCTCAAAACATATTTTTGAGGTTGTAGATAAGACTGACGAAGTCAGTAACCATACATACGGCAAGGCGAAGCTGACGTGGTTTGAAGAGATTTTCGAAGAGTATAAAATTGAATTGCTTATAAAAAAGCTCCATACACCGAATGTGTATAGAGCAATGGGGCTTTATTTAATATAGAGTTCTCGATTTTTTAAGACAATTTCACGTACGCTCGCAAATTTCTTGAGTTTTTTAAGGTCTTCTGGATGAGTGACGAGAGTGATAACATAACCTTCCTTGCCCATACGGCCAGTACGGCCAGCACGGTGTGTGTAGGTTTCGTTATCTCTAGGAATATCAAAGTTTACGACACATTCTAGGCTATCGATATCAATTCCTCGAGCCAAAAGGTCAGTTGCAAGAAGCAGGGTTATTTGCTTGTCTTTAAACTTTTCTAAGATGATTTTTCTAAATTTGACATTGACATCACTAGCGAGGGAAACAGCCAAGATATCCCGATACTGTAGTTTTTCTTCTGAACTTCCAAGGTCTGATAGGCTGTTAAAGAAGACCAGACCGCGGAAATCCTCCACATGAGCTAGTTTTCGCAGCATATCCACTCGGTGACGTTGGTCTACCTGCATGTAGAAGTGTTGGATATTGTCCAGTTTTTGGTTAGAGAGATCAATGGTACGTGTGTTTGGCGCAATCTTTTCTTGGTCAAACTTGGTCGTGGCACTCATGTAGATGAGTTGATGGTCACGAGGTGCGTAGTGGGTGATTTTCTCGACAAAGTGAATCTGAGAATCATCAAGCAATTGGTCAAATTCATCCAGTATGATGGTTTCTACATTCATCATCTTGATTTTTTTCAATTTAATGAGTTCAAAGATACGGCCAGGGGTTCCAATCAGAATTTCTGGTCCTTTCTTTAGGCGTTCAATCTGGCGTTTCTGACTCGAACCTGATAAGAAGAGTTGGGGAGTCAAGTCGATAGTCTCAGCCCACGTTTTACATACGTCAAAAATCTGTCCAGCAAGCTCCGTATTTGGTGCTAGAATCAAGAGTTGCTGCGCTTTTTTCTTTTGTAGTCTGAGAAGACTTGGTAGGAGGTAAGCTAGGGTCTTACCAGTTCCTGTTGGGCTTACTCCTAGGAGGTTTTCCCCAGCAAGAAGGGGTTCAAATAGTTGAGTTTGAATGGGGGTAAATTCTTGGAAACCGAGTTGGTCACTCAATTCTTGCCATTCAGTCGGTAGTTTGGTTTTCATTTTTCTGCCTCAAATCTAATGCCAGCAGTCTGGCGCATGGTATATAGTAGCTCATGAACAGAGCCTGCATCATCCAGCCAAGTTTGGTAGAGATTCAGGTCTGGTTGCTGAATCATCTGTGCAAATGCAGCGACTTCCTCAGTCATCGTATGAGGAGCCTGTTGGATAGGGAGCTGGACTTGATTGCCTTGATGGTCGGTAAAAATGGCTGAGCGAAGATGCTCGATGGTATTGAGCGTCAGGGTTCCATCTGTCGTATAAATCTCGCAAGGGAGATTGGAAGTGATGTTTTTCCCAGCCTTGATATGAACTTGAAAGTCAGGATAGAAGAGAATTCCGTCTCCATTTAGGTCCATGCTATTGTCAAGCTGTTGAGCCTGATAGGTAGCGTCCTGAGCTTCTCCAAAAAGGCGAACGGCAGCGTAGAGAGGATAAATCCCCAAATCCATAAGAGCTCCACCAGCAAAACGGTCTGAAAAGACATTTGGTGTCTCCCCAGCCAACAAGTTAGGCATTTTTGAAGAATACTTGGCATAGTTGAAATCTGCTCCCAAAATTTGTTTGTCTGCTAAAAAGTTTTTGATAGTAGTAAAAGCTTTCTCGTGATAATTACGAGCTGCTTCAAAGATAAAACAGTGATTTTTTTCAGCTGTTTGAACTAAATCCAGCCATTCTTGTGGCTGAGTGACAGCTGGCTTTTCAAGAATGACGTGTTTACCAGCAGACAAGGCAGCCTTTGCCTGAGCAAAATGCAAGGAGTTTGGACTGGCAATATAGACAACATCAAAGGAGCTCTTGAAGAAGTCCTCTAATTGATCAAAGAGTTGGATATCTTGATAGCGAGAAGCAAAGGTTGCCGCAGTTTCTAGTTTTCTAGAATAGACTGCGACCAGCTTGTATTCTCCACTGGAATGGGCTGCTTCTATGAAGTGGTGACTGATAGCCCCTGTTCCGATGACACCTAATTTAAGCATAGTTACTCCTTTTACGATTTCAAATCCTTCTTTCATTATAACATAGATAGACGAGACTATCCAACAGAGGGGAAAAAATTTCAAATAAGCTACTAGGTCTTTTCCAAAGAAAGTGGTACAATAATGAGATAAGTAAATGAAATGGGAGGGAAAATGAGGTTATTACCTATAAGAAAAATATCACGTCAGTCTAAGAGGCTAGCGCTTTTTTTGACTTTTTGTGCAGGATATGTAGATGCCTATACTTTTATTGTGAGAGGGAATACTCTTGTAGCTGGACAAACTGGGAATGTCGTCTTTCTATCAGTAGAATTAATCCAAAATAATGTTTCAGATGTTAGGGACAAGATTCTCACCTTGTTAGCTTTTATGATGGGGGTCTTTTTATTAACTGTTTATAAGGAAAAATTGAGAATTGTGAAAAAACCGATTCTGTCACTGATTCCTTTGGCAATCTTATCAATAGTTATTGGTTTTGTGCCTCAGACTGTGGATAATATCTATCTAGTACCACCCTTGTCCTTCTGTATGGGACTGGTGACAACTGCTTTTGGAGAAGTGTCGGGTATTGCTTATAATAATGCCTTTATGACAGGAAATATTAAGCGGACCATGCTGGCTTTTGGAGATTATTTCCGAACCAAGCACACTCCTTTTTTGCGTGAAGGGTTCATATTTGTTAGCCTGCTTAGTAGTTTTGTCCTTGGCGTTGTCTTTTCAGCCTATTTGACGATTTTCTATCATGAAAAGACCATTCTTGGTGTTCCTATTATGATGAGTATTTTTTACCTCAGCATGCTTTTTGCCAAGTGGCGGAAAAAAGTACAAGAAAAAGCTTCATTTTAGGTGTTATTACTTGTAAGAAAACAGGAGATATGCTATACTTGAAGAGTTGACTATGCACGTTCCTGTGCAACCGCACGAACATCGTTGCTTGATTATTCAAGTTTAAGTGGTTCGTCCCACGATGCTAGGCGAGTCTTCACAAAAAATTCGGGGAAACCCATAAAAATCATAGGAGGTGCATAATGAGCACATACGCAATTATCAAAACTGGCGGAAAACAAGTTAAAGTTGAAGTTGGTCAAGCAGTTTACGTTGAAAAATTGAACGTTGAAGCTGGTCAAGAAGTTACTTTTAACGAAGTTGTTCTTGTTGGTGGTGAAAACACTGTTGTCGGAACTCCACTTGTTGCTGGAGCTACTGTAGTTGGAACTGTTGAAAAACAAGGAAAACAAAAGAAAGTTGTTACTTACAAGTACAAACCTAAAAAAGGTAGCCACCGTAAACAAGGTCACCGTCAACCATATACAAAAGTTGTCATCAACGCAATCAACGCTTAATTTTAAGGAGAACACATGATACAAGCAGTCTTTGAGAGAGCCGAAGATGGCGAGCTGAGGAGTGCGGAAATTACTGGACACGCCGAGAGTGGCGAATACGGCTTAGATGTCGTGTGTGCATCGGTTTCTACGCTTGCCATTAACTTTATCAATTCTATTGAAAAATTTGCAGGCTATGAACCAATCCTAGAATTAAACGAAGATGAAGGTGGCTATCTGATGGTTGAAATTCCAAAAGATCTTCCTTCACACCAGAGAGAAATGACCCAGTTATTCTTTGAATCATTTTTCTTAGGTATGGCAAACTTATCGGAGAACTCTTCTGAGTTCGTCCAAACCAGAGTTATCACAGAAAACTAACACGGAGGAAAACATTATGTTAAAAATGACTCTTAACAACTTGCAACTTTTCGCCCACAAAAAAGGTGGAGGTTCTACATCAAACGGACGTGATTCACAAGCGAAACGTCTTGGAGCTAAAGCAGCTGACGGACAAACTGTAACAGGTGGATCAATCCTTTACCGTCAACGTGGTACACATATCTACCCAGGTGTAAACGTTGGACGTGGTGGAGACGATACTTTGTTCGCTAAAGTTGAAGGCGTAGTACGCTTTGAACGTAAAGGACGCGATAAAAAGCAGGTTTCTGTTTACCCAATCGCTAAATAAAAAGGTCCAGTGAACCTTTTTATCCCGAGCCTTAAAATATAAAGGCGAGGAAGCTAGAAATAGCATTAAATAAGGCTTTCCGAGTTTTCGGAGAGCCTGTTTTTTTATTTTGATACCCATATCTAAAATCCTATGTACGAGGCGAACTTAGTTGTAAAATTATAAATGTGAAACTTTTACAGTAATGAATTTTATAAGGGAATAAGATATTGTAAAAATTGCTAAGATTTGATATTATAATTGTATATAAAAGAAGAAGTAAGCAGGATGAAAGGAAGTGAACCTGTATGAAAAAAATTATCACAGTTATAGTCTGTTCAATCTCTTTTCTTGTTCTATCTGCTTGTGACAATAACAAAAAAATCATTCTTCCTGAATCTGAAAGGATTTCTGTAATTTCCTTGCAGAAAAGTATCTCTGGAGAAATTAAAACAATAAGTAAGAGAGAAGAAATTTCAGAATTGATTAAGGAGATACACAAACAATCAAAATCTACAACTTTAGAGAGTGTAAATGATCAACCGACAAATGTTAAAGATTACATCATTATCAAATTCACTCATCAGAATGAAGAAAATGATAGTATAGCCTATCTATATACTATGAAGGAAAAACAGTATATTGAGCAACCTTATGCTGGTATTTGGGAAGTAAATCCAGATATAGCTTATAGGATTGAAGAGGCTTTTTCTAGTTGATTTATATAGCAAAAGAAAATGTTAGAGGATTCTCTTGCATCATATTATAGACGGTAAATCAAAAAGATTTGCTGTTTTTATTTGTTTGAAATAAAATTAAGACTAAAAAAAGATATCATTCTAATTCTTGGATTGGGATGTTAGAGTCTTCATTGAGTCTTGAAAATTTCCATACTTTTTTCCTTTTTGGAAAACTTCTAAAATATGGTATAATGAAAAGATAAAGAAGTTGGGGGTAGAAGATGAACATTCAACAATTACGCTATGTTGTGGCCATTGCCAATAGTGGTACTTTCCGTGAAGCTGCTGAAAAGATGTATGTTAGTCAGCCGAGTCTGTCTATTTCTGTTCGTGATTTGGAAAAAGAGTTGGGTTTTAAGATTTTCCGTCGGACCAGCTCAGGGACTTTCTTGACCCGTCGTGGGATGGAATTTTATGAAAAAGCGCAAGAATTGGTTAAAGGATTTGATATTTTTCAAAATCAGTATGCCAATCCTGAAGAAGAAAAAGATGAATTTTCCATTGCTAGCCAGCACTATGACTTCTTGCCACCAACTATTACGGCCTTTTCAGAGCGCTATCCTGACTATAAGAACTTCCGTATTTTTGAATCAACTACTGTTCAAATATTAGATGAAGTGGCGCAAGGGCATAGTGAGATTGGGATTATCTACCTCAACAATCAAAATAAAAAGGGGATTATGCAACGGGTTGAAAAGCTAGGTTTGGAGGTCATCGAATTGATTCCTTTCCATACCCATATTTATCTCCGTGAGGGTCATCCTTTAGCGCAGAAAGAGGAATTGGTCATGGAGGATTTAGCGGATCTACCGACAGTTCGTTTTACTCAGGAAAAGGATGAGTACCTTTATTATTCGGAGAACTTTGTTGATACCAGCGCTAGCTCACAGATGTTTAATGTGGCAGACCGTGCTACCTTGAATGGTATTTTGGAGCGGACGGACGCTTATGCAACAGGTTCTGGATTTTTAGATAGTGACAGTGTCAATGGCATCACAGTTATTCGTCTCAAGGATAATTTAGATAATCGTATGGTCTATGTTAAACGTGAAGAAGTGGAGCTTAGTCAAGCTGGGACTCTTTTCGTAGAAGTCATGCAAGAATATTTTAATCAGAAGAGGAAATCATGAAAAAAAGAGGAATAGTGGCAGTCATTGTACTGCTTTTGATTGGGCTGGATCAGTTGGTTAAATTCTATATCGTCCAGCAGATTCCACTGGGTGAAGTGCGCTCTTGGATCCCCAATTTCGTTAGCTTGACCTACCTGCAAAATCGAGGGGCAGCCTTTTCTATCTTACAAGATCAGCAGTTGTTATTCGCTGTCATTACCCTGGTCGTCGTGGTAGGTGCCATTTGGTATCTACATAAACACATGGAGGACTCATTCTGGATGGTCTTGGGTTTGACCTTGATTATCGCAGGTGGTCTTGGAAACTTTATTGACAGGGTAAGTCAGGGCTTTGTTGTGGATATGTTTCACTTGGACTTTATCAATTTTGCAATTTTCAATGTTGCAGATAGCTATCTGACAGTTGGAGTGATTATTTTATTGATTGCAATGCTAAAAGAGGAAATAAATGGAAATTAAAATTGAAACTGGTGGCCTGCGTTTGGATAAGGCTTTGTCGGATTTGACAGAATTATCACGTAGTCTTGCGAATGAACAAATTAAATCAGGTCAGGTCTTGGTCAATGGCCAAGTCAAGAAAGCTAAATACACGGTCCAAGAGGGCGATGTCGTCACTTACCATGTACCAGAACCAGAGGTTTTAGAGTATGTGGCTGAGAATCTTCCGCTAGAAATCATCTACCAAGATGAGGACGTTGCCGTCGTTAACAAACCTCAGGGGATGGTTGTGCATCCGAGTGCTGGTCATACCAGTGGAACCCTAGTAAATGCCCTTATGTACCATGTTAAGGACTTGTCGGGTATCAATGGGGTTCTGCGTCCAGGAATTGTTCACCGTATTGACAAGGATACGTCAGGCCTTCTTATGATTGCAAAAAATGATGAGGCACATCTAGCACTTGCCCAAGAACTCAAGGATAAAAAATCTCTCCGTAAATATTGGGCGATTGTTCATGGGAATCTGCCAAATGATCGCGGTGTGATTGAAGCGCCGATTGGAAGGAGTGAAAAAGACCGTAAGAAACAGTCTGTAACTGCTAAAGGGAAACCTGCAGTGACGCGTTTCCACGTCTTGGAACGCTTTGGTGATTACAGCTTAGTGGAGCTACAGCTGGAAACAGGCCGCACTCATCAAATCCGTGTTCATATGGCTTACATCGGACATCCAGTCGCTGGTGATGAAGTCTATGGTCCTCGCAAGACACTTAAGGGGCATGGACAATTTCTTCATGCTAAGACTTTAGGTTTTACTCATCCGAGAACAGGTGAGACCATGGAATTTACAGCAGATATCCCAGAGATTTTTAAGGAAACATTAGAGAGATTGAGGAAGTAAGAATGAAGTGTAAAAAGAAGTCCAGTATAATTATGGTAACTGCAATCTTAATCATAATATATATATATATATATATAATGGGTTAACGCTAGAAAAATATTTTGGCTTTTCCAGTAATAAAATACATTTTGTTAATGTACTGACTGCAGGAAGTGATGCTATTATTTTGGAAAGTAATGGTCATTTTGCCATGATTGATGTAGGAGAAGATTATGATTTTCCTGATGGTAGTAATCCTAAATATCCTTTGAGACCAGGAATCGGTACTTCTTATAAGCATGTAATGACAGATAGAGTATTCCGTCATTTGAAGGAATTGGGTGCCCGAAAACTTGATTTTATTTTGGTGACCCATACCCACAGTGACCATATTGGAAATATGGATGAAATATTAGATAAATACCCTGTTGATCGTATTTATATGAAAAGATATGATGATAGTCGTATAACTGATAAAAATCGTTTGTGGGATAATCTCTACGGATATGATAATGCGATTAAAGCTGCAAATCGTAATGGGGTGAAATTAATTCAAGATATATCGGCAGATGAATCTCATTTTCAGTTTGGAGACATGGATATTCAGCTCTATAATTATGAAAATGAATATGATGAGAATGGAAATCTTAAACCTGTTTGGGACGATAATTCCAATTCCTTGATTAGTGTAGTCAAAGTCAATGGCAAGAAAATTTACCTTGGGGGCGACTTAGATAATGTTCATGGAGCAGAAGACAAGTATGGTCCTCTTATTGGAAAAGTTGATTTGATGAAGTTTAATCATCATAAGGATACCGAAAAATCAAATACAAAAAACTTTATATTAAATCTATCTCCAGAAATCATAGTGCAGACAAGTGATGCTGTTCCAGGTTTTTATGATAGTCCTATTGTAGACAACCCTGAATATATAGCATGGTTAGATAGTTTAGGGATAAAGCGAATAAATGCAGCTAGTACAGAATATGATGCAACTGTTTTTGATATTAGACAAAATGGCATAGTTGATATAAGTAAACAATATAAAAAAATACCATCGTTTGTTTCGGGATGGCATCAGAAATCTAATGGCGATTGGTGGTACCAAGCACCAGATTCTACAGGAAATTATTCTATCGGTTGGAACGAAATTGATGGAAAAAGATATTATTTTAATCAAAAAGGAATTCTAATAGAGCAATAATGAAAAAGAAATTGATTAGTTTAGTACTTGTAGGCGCTTTTTTAGGTTTGTCATGGTATGGAAATGTTCAAGCTCAAGAAAGTTCAGGAAATAAAATCCACTTTATCAATGTTCAAGAAGGTGGCAGTGATGCGATTATTCTTGAAAGCAATGGACATTTTGCCATGGTGGATACAGGAGAAGATTATGATTTCCCAGATGGAAGTGATTCTCGCTATCCATGGAGAGAAGGAATTGAAACGTCTTATAAGCATGTTCTAACAGACCGTGTCTTTCGTCGTTTGAAGGAATTGGGTGTCCAAAAACTTGATTTTATTTTGGTAACCCATACCCACAGTGATCATATTGGAAATGTTGATGAATTACTGTCTACCTATCCAGTTGACCGAGTCTATCTTAAAAAATATAGTGATAATCGTATTACTAATTCTGAACGTTTATGGGATAATCTGTACGGTTATGATAAGGTTTTAAAGACTGCTGCAGAAAAAGGTGTTTCAGTTATTCAAAACATCACACAAGGAGATGCTCATTTTCAGTTTGGGGACATGGATATTCAACTCTATAACTATGAAAATGAAACTGATTCATCAGGTGAATTAAAGAAAATTTGGGATGACAATTCCAATTCCTTGATTAGCGTGGTGAAAGTCAATGGCAAGAAAATTTACCTTGGGGGCGATTTAGATAATGTTCATGGAGCAGAAGACAAGTATGGACCTCTCATTGGAAAAGTTGATTTGATGAAGTTTAATCATCACCATGATACAAACAAATCAAATACCAAGGATTTCATTAAACATTTGAGTCCGAGTTTGATTGTTCAAACTTCGGATAGTCTACCTTGGAAAAATGGTGTTGATAGTGAGTATGTTAATTGGCTCAAAGAACGAGGAATTGAGAGAATTAATGCAGCCAGCAAAGACTATGATGCAACAGTTTTTGATATTCGACAAGATGGGTTTGTCAATATTTCAACCTCCTACAAGCATATTCCAAGTTTTCAAGCTGGTTGGCATAAGAGTGCATATGGAAACTGGTGGTATCAAGCGCCTGATTCTACAGGAGAGTATACTGTCGGTTGGAATGAAATTGAAGGTGAATGGTATTACTTTAACCAAACGGGTATCTTGTTACAGAATCAATGGAAAAAATGGAACAATCATTGGTTCTATTTGACAGACTCTGGTGCTTCTGCTAAAAATTGGAAGAAAATTGCTGGAATCTGGTATTATTTCAACAAAGAAAATCAGATGGAAATTGGTTGGGTAAATACTGGAGGTCAGTCCTATTATTTATCAAAGGATGGCTCTATGAAGACAGGCTGGCTTCAATATAAGGGTCAATGGTATTACTTTGCTCAATCAGGGGAAATGAAAACGGGTTGGGTAAAAGATAAAGAAACCTGGTACTATATGGGTTCTACTGGTATCATGAAGACAGGCGAGATAGAAGTTGCTGGTTATCATTACTATCTGGAAGATTCAGGAGCTATGAAGCAAGGTTGGATTAAAAAGGCAAATGCTTGGTATTTCTACAAGGAAGATGGTTCACGAGCTGTTGGTTGGATTAAAGACAAGGATAAATGGTACTTCTTGAAAGAAAATGGTCAATTGCTTGTGAACAGTAAGACACCAGAAGGCTATACTGTTGATTCAAGTGGTGCCTGGTTAGTGGATGTTCCGGTCGAGAAATCTGTTACAACTAAAGTCACAAGTCATTCAGAAATAAAAGAATCGAAAGAAGTAGTGAAAAAAGATCTTGAAAGTAAAGAAATTAGACAGAATGAAGGTGTTACAAGCGCTTCAACTAGTCAAGATTTGACTTCTTCAACTTCAAAAAGCTCTGAAATGAGTGCAAACAAATCGGAATCAGAACAGTAGTAAAAAAGAAGGTTTTAGGGCCTTCTTTTTCCTATCAACTCTTTTCTATTTCCTGTTATTCATGTTATAATGGATAAATATGAAGAATCGGAGTGAGACTATGAAATACAAACGGATTGTCTTTAAGGTGGGGACTTCTTCTCTGACGAATGAGGATGGAAGTTTATCACGTAGTAAGGTAAAGGCTATTACCCAGCAGTTGGCTATGCTGCACGAGGCTGGTCATGAATTGATTTTGGTGTCGTCGGGTGCTATTGCTGCAGGTTTTGGTGCCTTAGGATTTAAAAAGCGTCCGACTAAGATTGCTGATAAACAGGCTTCAGCAGCGGTAGGGCAAGGGCTCTTGTTGGAAGAATATACGACCAATCTTCTCTTGCGCCAAATCGTTTCTGCACAAATCTTGCTGACCCAGGATGACTTTGTGGATAAACGCCGTTATAAAAATGCTCATCAGGCTTTGTCAGTTCTACTTAGCCGTGGCGCGATTCCTATCATCAATGAGAATGACAGTGTCGTTATTGATGAGCTCAAGGTTGGGGATAATGATACTCTAAGTGCTCAGGTAGCAGCCATGGTCCAAGCAGACCTTTTGGTCCTATTGACAGACGTAGACGGTCTATATACAGGAAATCCTAATTCAGATCCAAGAGCCAAACGCTTGGAGCGAATCGAGACCATCAATCGTGAGATTATTGATATGGCCGGTGGAGCAGGTTCGTCTAATGGTACAGGTGGCATGTTAACCAAAATCAAAGCTGCAACTATCGCGACGGAATCAGGAGTTCCTGTTTATATCTGCTCATCCTTGAAGTCAGATGCCATGATTGAGGCAGCTGAGGAGACCAAGGATGGTTCCTACTTTGTTGCGCAAGAGAAGGGGCTTCGTACCCAGAAACAATGGCTGGCTTTTTATGCTCAGAGTCAAGGTTCTATTTGGGTTGATAAAGGGGCTGCGGAAGCTCTCTCTCAACATGGCAAGAGTCTCCTTTTATCTGGTGTTGTTGAAGCAGAAGGCGCCTTTTCTTACGGTGATATCGTGACAGTATTTGACAAGGAAAGTGGAAAATCACTTGGAAAAGGGCGCGTGCAATTTGGGGCATCTGCTTTGGAGGATATGTTGCGTTCTCAAAAAGTCAAGGGGGTCTTGATTCACCGTGACGACTGGATTTCCATTACTCCTGAAATCCAACTACTCTTTACAGAATTTTAGAGGTTAACTATGGTAAGTACACAAGAACAATTTGAACAGGTACAGGCTGTTAAAAAATCGATCAACACAGCTAGTGAAGAGGTGAAAAACCAAGCCTTGCTAGCCATGGCTGATCACTTAATAGCAGCTACTGAGGAAATTTTAGCGGCCAATGCCCTCGATATGGAAACGGCCAAGGGTAAAATCTCAGATGTGATGCTGGATCGTCTTTATTTGGATGCAGGACGTATAGAAGCAATGGCAACTGGGATTCGTGAAGTGGTTGCCTTACCAGATCCAATCGGTGAAGTTATAGAAACCAGTCAGCTTGAAAACGGTTTGGTTATCACCAAGAAACGGGTGGCTATGGGTGTTATTGGTATTATCTATGAAAGCCGTCCAAATGTGACGTCTGATGCGGTTGCTTTGGCTCTCAAGAGTGGGAATGCGGTCGTTCTTCGTAGTGGGAAGGATGCTTATCAAACAGCTCATGCCATTGTCACAGCCTTGAAGAAGGGCTTGGAGACGACTACCATTCATCCAGATGTGATTCAACTGGTGGAAGATACCAGCCGAGAAAGCAGCTATGCCATGATGAAGGCCAAGGGATATCTAGACCTTCTTATTCCTCGTGGGGGAGCTGGTTTGATCAATGCAGTGGTTGAGAATGCTATCGTACCTGTTATCGAGACAGGAACTGGGATTGTCCATGTCTATGTGGATAAGGATGTGGATGAAGATAAGGCTCTATCGATCATAAACAATGCTAAAACTAGTCGTCCTTCTGTCTGCAATGCTATGGAGGTTCTACTTGTTCATGAAGACAAGGCAGCAAGTTTCCTTCCTCGTTTGGAGCAAGTACTGGTTGCAGATCGAAAAGAAGCTGGACTGGAACCAATTCAATTCCGTTTGGATGAGAAAGCTAGTCAGTTTGTATCTGGCCAAGCAGCTGAGGCTCAAGACTTTGACACTGAGTTTTTAGACTATGTCCTAGCTATTAAGGTTGTGAGCAGTCTAGAAGAAGCGGTTGCCCATATTGAAGCCCACAGTACCCATCATTCGGACGCCATTATGACGGAAAACGCTGAAGCAGCAGCTTACTTTACAGATCAAGTGGATTCTGCAGCGGTTTATGTCAATGCCTCAACTCGTTTTACCGATGGTGGCCAATTTGGTCTGGGGTGTGAAATGGGGATTTCTACTCAGAAATTGCACGCGCGTGGTCCCATGGGCTTGAAAGAGTTGACTAGCTACAAGTATGTGGTTATGGGTGATGGCCAGATAAGGGAGTAAGAGATGAAGATTGGATTTATCGGCTTGGGGAATATGGGTGCTAGTTTGGCCAAAGCTGTCTTGCAGGTCAAGACAGGTGATCAGATTCTCCTTGCCAATCGTAGTCAAGCCAAGGTGGATGCTTTCATCGCCAACTTTGGTGGTCAGGCTTCCAGCAACGAAGAAATATTCGCAGAAGCAGATGTGATTTTTCTAGGAGTTAAGCCTGCTCAGTTTTCTGAACTGCTTTCTCAATATCAGACCATCTTTGAAAAACGAGCAAGTCTTCTTTTGATTTCCATGGCAGCTGGATTGACTTTAGAAAAACTCGCTAGTCTTCTGCCAAGTCAACACCGAATTATTCGTATGATGCCCAATACCCCTGCTTCTATCGGTCAAGGAGTGATTAGTTATACCTTGTCTCCTAATTGCAGGGCTGAGGACAGTGAGCTATTTTGTCAGCTTTTAACCAAGGCTGGCCTCTTGGTTGAACTTGGGGAAGGCTTAATCGACGCGGCGACAGGTCTTGCAGGCTGTGGGCCGGCCTTTGTCTATCTCTTTATTGAGGCCTTGGCAGATGCAGGTGTTCAGACGGGATTGCCACGAGAAACAGCATTGAAAATGGCGGCTCAAACTGTGGTAGGAGCTGGGCAATTGGTCCTAGAAAGCCAAGAACATCCTGGGGTCTTGAAAGACCAAGTTTGTAGCCCAGGCGGTTCGACTATCGCTGGTGTAGCGAGCCTAGAAGCGCATGCTTTTCGAGGAACGGTCATGGAGGCAGTCACTAAAGCCTACAAACGAACTAAAAAACTTGGTAAATAAGAGGTGGCTTTGTCTGCCTCTTTTATGGTGGTTGATACTCTTCGAAAATCTCTTCAAACTGCGTCAGCTTCCATCTGCAANNTGTTTTGAGCAACCTGCGGTTAGCTTCCTAGTTTGCTCTTTGATTTTCATTGAGTATGAAATGAGAAGACAAAAAGATTGTCACAAACCCCCATTTTTTTGATAGAATAGAAGTAGTAAAAAAGAAATGAGTTAGACATGTCAAAAGGATTTTTAGTCTCTCTTGAGGGACCAGAGGGAGCAGGAAAGACCAGTGTTTTAGAGGCTCTACTACCAATTTTAGAGGAAAAAGGAGTAGAGGTGCTGACGACCCGTGAACCTGGCGGAGTCTTGATTGGAGAGAAGATTCGGGAAGTGATTTTGGATCCAAGTCATACTCAGATGGATCCTAAAACAGAACTCCTTCTCTATATTGCCAGTCGCAGACAGCATTTGGTGGAAAAAGTTCTTCCAGCCCTTGAAGCCGGCAAGTTGGTCATTATGGACCGCTTCATCGATAGTTCTATTGCCTATCAGGGATTTGGTCGTGGTTTGGACATTGAAGCCATTGACTGGCTCAATCACTTTGCAACAGATGGACTTAAACCCGATTTGACACTCTATTTTGACATTGAGGTGGAAGAGGGACTGGCTCGCATTGCTGCTAATAGCAATCGTGAGGTCAATCGTTTGGACTTGGAAGGGTTGGACTTGCATAAAAAAGTTCGTCAAGGTTACCTTTCTCTTCTGGACAAAGAAGGAAATCGCATTGTCAAGATTGATGCCAGTCTTCCTTTGGAGCAGGTTGTGGAAATGACCAAGGATGTCTTGTTTGATAGAATGGGCTTGGCTAAATGAAACAAGAAGAATTAAAGGCTTGGCAACCAGACCAGTTTGACCGCTTTGTCCGTATCCTAGAACAAGACCAGCTCAATCACGCCTATCTTTTTTCAGGATTCTTTGGAAGTTTGGAAATGGCGCAATTTTTAGCTAAGAGCCTCTTTTGTACAGATAAAGTAGGCGTTTTACCATGTGAGAAATGCCGAAATTGCAAGCTGATTGAACAGGGAGAATTTCCCGATGTCACCTTGATTAAGCCAGTCAATCAGGTCATCAAGACAGAACGCATTCGGGAATTGGTGGGACAGTTTTCTCAAGCAGGGATTGAAAGCCAGCAACAGGTCTTTATCATCGAGCAAGCGGATAAAATGCATCCCAACGCAGCCAATTCTCTGCTCAAGGTTATCGAAGAACCCCAGAGTGAAGTTTATATTTTCTTCTTGACTAGCGATGAGGAAAAGATGTTACCGACAATCCGAAGTCGGACTCAGATCTTCCACTTTAAAAAGCAAGAAGAAAAACTTATCTTACTCTTAGAACAAATGGGACTTGTTAAGAAAAAAGCGACTCTTTTAGCTAAGTTTAGTCAATCGCGAGCTGAAGCAGAAAAGTTGGCACATCAGGCAAGTTTTTGGACCTTGGTCGATGAAAGTGAACGCCTGCTGACCTGGCTATTAGCTAAGAAAAAAGAAAGTTATCTGCAAGTTGCTAAATTAGCCAACTTGGCAGATGACAAGGAAAAACAAGATCAGGTTTTACGGATTCTCGAAGTACTCTGTGGGCAGGACCTTCTGCAAGCAAGAGTAAGGGTGATTCTACAAGATTTGCTAGAAGCTAGAAAAATGTGGCAAGCTAATGTCAGCTTTCAAAATGCCATGGAATATCTGGTCTTGAAAGAAATATAAACTAAAAAATGAATGATAAAGAAAGGAAAGGGCTGGTTTATGGACAAAAAAGAATTATTTGACGCGCTGGATGATTTTTCCCAACAGTTATTGGTAACCTTGGCCGATGTGGAAGCCATCAAGAAAAATCTTAAGAGCCTGGTAGAGGAAAATACAGCTCTTCGCTTGGAAAATAGTAAGTTGCGCGAACGCTTGGGTGAGGTGGAAGCAGACGCTCCTGTCAAGGCTAAACATGTTCGCGAAAGTGTCCGTCGCATTTACCGTGATGGATTTCACGTATGTAATGATTTTTATGGACAACGTCGAGAGCAGGACGAGGAATGTATGTTCTGTGACGAGTTGTTATATAGGGAGTAAGCATGCAGATTCAAAAAAGTTTTAAGGGGCAGTCTCCCTACGGCAAGCTGTACCTAGTGGCAACGCCGATTGGCAATCTAGATGATATGACCTTTCGAGCCATCCAAACCTTGAAAGAAGTGGATTGGATTGCAGCTGAGGACACGCGCAATACAGGGCTTCTGCTCAAGCATTTTGATATTTCCACCAAGCAGATCAGTTTTCATGAGCACAATGCCAAGGAAAAGATTCCTGATTTGATTGGTTTCCTGAAAGCAGGACAAAGTATTGCTCAGGTATCGGATGCAGGTTTGCCTAGTATCTCAGACCCTGGTCATGATTTGGTTAAGGCAGCCATTGAGGAAGATATTGCGGTTGTGACTGTTCCAGGTGCCTCTGCAGGAATTTCTGCCTTGATTGCCAGTGGTTTGGCGCCACAGCCACATATCTTTTATGGTTTTTTACCGAGAAAATCAGGCCAACAAAAGCAATTTTTCGACTCGAAAAAAGACTATCCTGAAACACAAATTTTCTATGAATCACCTCATCGTGTAGCAGACACGTTGGAAAATATGTTAGAAGTCTACGGTGACCGCTCGGTGGTCTTGGTTAGAGAATTGACAAAGATTTACGAAGAATACCAACGAGGTACAATTTCTGAATTACTGGAAAGCATCTCTGAAACGTCTCTCAAGGGTGAATGTCTTCTGATTGTTGAAGGTGCCAGTCAGGATGTGGAGGAAAAAGATGAGGAGGACTTATTTTCAGAAATCCAAGCCCGTATCCAGCAAGGCATGAAGAAAAATCAAGCTATCAAGGAAGTCGCTAAGTTTTACAAGTGGAATAAGAGCCAGCTCTACGCTGCCTACCATGAATGGGAAGAAAAACAAGAAAATGACTAAACAGGGAAGTTTGCCTTCTTCCCTTTTTTTGTTATACTAGTAGAAGAAAAAAATAGAAAGATTTGTGGGAGTGAAAAAGTCCGGGGGACTTTTTCAGCCTGAGCCAGGAAATTCGAAAGCGAAGTAAGTCCTGTGGACTTTTTCAGCCTGAGCCAAGAAATTCGAAAACTCTTAAGTTTGATTGGCTTTTTCAATGTGAAACTTGTCTTCACACTCCCAAAGGGGTATTAGTGTCGTGTCTCAATCTTATATCAATGTTATCGGTGCTGGTTTGGCAGGTTCTGAAGCAGCCTACCAAATTGCAGAACGTGGTATTCCAGTTAAACTTTATGAAATGCGTGGTGTCAAGTCAACACCTCAACACAAAACAGATAATTTTGCAGAGTTAGTTTGTTCCAATTCCCTACGTGGGGATGCTTTGACCAATGCTGTCGGGCTCCTCAAGGAAGAAATGCGTCGCTTGGGTTCAGTTATCTTGGAATCTGCTGAAGCAACCCGTGTTCCCGCAGGTGGTGCGCTTGCGGTGGACCGTGATGGTTTCTCCCAAATGGTGACCGAAAAAGTTGCCAACCATCCCTTGATTGAAGTGGTTCGTGATGAAATTACAGAATTGCCGACAGATGTTATTACAGTTGTGGCGACTGGTCCCTTGACCAGTGATGCTTTGGCTGAAAAGATTCATGCCCTTAATGACGGCGATGGCTTCTATTTCTACGATGCAGCAGCGCCTATTATCGATGTCAACACCATCGATATGAGCAAGTTCTATCTCAAGTCTCGTTATGATAAGGGAGAAGCAGCCTATCTCAACGCTCCCATGACCAAGCAGGAGTTTATGGATTTTCATGAAGCCTTGGTTAATGCGGAAGAAGCTCCGCTTAATTCTTTTGAAAAAGAAAAGTACTTTGAAGGTTGTATGCCTATCGAAGTCATGGCTAAACGAGGTATTAAAACCATGCTTTATGGTCCTATGAAACCAGTCGGTTTGGAGTATCCAGATGACTATACAGGACCTCGTGATGGAGAATTTAAAACACCTTATGCGGTTGTGCAACTTCGTCAGGATAATGCAGCAGGTAGCCTATACAATATTGTTGGTTTTCAGACCCACCTCAAATGGGGGGAACAAAAGCGTGTCTTTCAAATGATTCCAGGTCTTGAAAATGCGGAGTTTGTTCGTTATGGTGTTATGCACCGCAATTCTTATATGGATTCACCAAATCTTCTTGAACAGACCTATCGTTCTAAGAAACAACCAAATCTCTTCTTTGCTGGTCAGATGACGGGTGTGGAAGGCTATGTTGAGTCCGCAGCGTCAGGCTTAGTTGCGGGAATTAACGCGGCTCGTCTTTTCAAGGGAGAAAGCCAAGCTATTTTCCCAGAGACGACGGCTATCGGAAGCTTAGCTCATTACATCACCCATGCTGACAGCAAACATTTCCAACCAATGAATGTCAATTTTGGAATCATCAAGGAGTTGGAAGGCGAGCGTATTCGTGATAAGAAGGCTCGTTATGAAAAAATTGCTGAGCGTGCCCTCAGTGATTTGGAGGAATTTTTAACTGTCTAATTTTTTTCAAAGAATTGCTCACGATACTATAAAAATCTTAGAAATTGTGATAAAATAGGTAGGATAAAAAAAGGAGAGTGAAAATGGCGAATCCCAAGTATAAACGTATTTTAATCAAGTTATCAGGTGAAGCCCTTGCCGGTGAACGTGGCGTAGGGATTGATATCCAAACAGTTCAAACAATCGCAAAAGAGATTCAAGAAGTTCATAGCTTAGGTATCGAAATTGCCCTTGTTATTGGTGGAGGAAATCTCTGGCGTGGTGAACCTGCTGCTGAAGCAGGAATGGACCGCGTTCAGGCAGATTACACAGGAATGCTTGGGACTGTTATGAATGCTCTTGTGATGGCAGATTCATTGCAACAAGTTGGGGTCGATACGCGTGTGCAAACAGCTATTGCTATGCAACAAGTGGCAGAGCCTTACGTACGTGGACGTGCCCTTCGTCACCTTGAAAAAGGCCGTATCGTTATCTTTGGTGCTGGAATTGGTTCACCTTACTTCTCAACCGATACAACAGCGGCCCTTCGTTCAGCTGAAATCGAAGCGGATGCCATTCTTATGGCTAAAAATGGTGTCGACGGTGTTTACAATGCCGATCCTAAGAAGGACAAGACAGCTGTTAAGTTTGAAGAATTGACCCACCGTGACGTTATCAACAAAGGTCTTCGTATCATGGACTCAACTGCTTCAACCCTCTCAATGGACAACGACATTGACTTGGTTGTCTTCAACATGAACCAACCAGGCAATATCAAACGTGTCGTATTTGGTGAAAATATCGGAACAACAGTTTCAAATAATATCGAAGAAAAGGAATAAGAAAGATTATGGCTAACGCAATTATTGAAAAAGCTAAAGAGAGAATGACCCAGTCTCACCAATCACTTGCTCGTGAATTTGGTGGTATCCGTGCCGGTCGTGCCAATGCAAGTTTGCTTGACCGTGTACATGTAGAATACT
The DNA here is from genome assembly GCF_013277515.1 of Streptococcus sp. k-402. Lineage (GTDB taxonomy): Bacteria > Bacillota > Bacilli > Lactobacillales > Streptococcaceae > Streptococcus. The sequence goes on from NZ_VMNB01000009.1 coordinate 29,581, forward strand.
ATGGAGTAGAAACTCCTCTTAACCAAATTGCTTCAATTACGATTCCAGAAGCGCGTGTTTTGTTGGTTACACCATTTGATAAGTCTTCATTGAAAGACATCGAACGTGCCTTGAACGCTTCTGATCTTGGTATCACACCAGCTAACGATGGTTCTGTGATTCGTTTAGTTATCCCAGCTCTTACTGAGGAAACTCGTCGTGACCTTGCTAAAGAAGTGAAGAAGGTCGGCGAAAATGCTAAAGTGGCTGTCCGCAATATCCGTCGCGATGCCATGGACGAAGCTAAGAAACAAGAAAAAGCAAAAGAAATCACTGAAGACGAATTGAAGACTCTTGAAAAAGATATTCAAAAAGTAACAGACGATGCTGTTAAACACATCGATGACATGACCGCCAATAAAGAAAAAGAACTTTTGGAAGTCTAAAAATAAACAGAAAAACTCAGTTGGCATTGCTGGCTGAGTTTTATTCGAAAGAAGGAAATATGAATACAAATCTTGCAAGTTTTATCGTTGGACTCATCATCGATGAAAATGACCGTTTTTACTTTGTGCAAAAGGATGGTCAAACCTATGCTCTTGCTAAGGAAGAAGGTCAGCATACAGTAGGAGATACGGTTAAAGGTTTTGCTTATACAGATATGAAGCAAAAACTCCGTTTGACAACTCTAGAAGTGACTGCCACTCAGGATCAATTTGGTTGGGGCCGTGTCACAGAGGTTCGTAAGGATTTGGGTGTCTTTGTGGATACAGGCCTTCCTGATAAAGAAATCGTTGTGTCACTCGATATCCTCCCTGAGCTCAAGGAACTCTGGCCTAAGAAGGGCGACCAACTCTACATCCGTCTTGAAGTGGACAAGAAAGACCGTATCTGGGGCCTCTTGGCTTATCAAGAAGACTTCCAACGTCTAGCTCGTTCTGCTTACAACAATATGCAGAACCAAAACTGGCCAGCCATTGTTTACCGTCTCAAGTTGTCAGGAACTTTTGTTTACCTGCCAGAGAATAACATGCTTGGTTTTATCCATCCTAGCGAGCGCTACGCAGAGCCACGTTTGGGGCAAGTATTAGATGCGCGTGTCATCGGTTTTCGTGAAGTGGATCGCACTCTGAACCTCTCCCTCAAACCACGTTCTTTTGAAATGTTGGAAAATGATGCCCAGATGATTTTGACCTATTTGGAAAGCAATGGCGGTTTTATGACCTTGAATGATAAGTCATCCCCAGACGACATCAAGGCAACCTTTGGCATTTCTAAAGGTCAGTTCAAGAAAGCACTCGGTGGTTTGATGAAGGCTGGTAAAATCAAGCAAGACCAGTTTGGGACAGAGTTGATTTAGGGAGATTTATGAGAAAATCATTTTACACTTGGCTCATGACCGAGCGCAATCCTAAAAGTAACAGTCCCAAGGCTATCTTGGCAGACCTCGCTTTTGAAGAATCAGCCTTTCCAAAACACACAGATGATTTTGATGAGGTCAGTCGATTTTTGGAGGAACATGCCAGTTTCTCTTTTAACCTAGGAGACTTTGACGCTATCTGGCAAGAATACTTAGAACACTAGACTTTATTCATTAGGTTTGGGCTAGTAATTTCTCCACCCCTTTGCTATAATAAAAAGAAATAAAAGGATTAGAGAGGTTCTTTATTTGAAGGAACATTCAATAGACATTCAACTGAGTCATCCAGATGACCTATTTCATCTTTTTGGTTCCAATGAACGCCATCTTCGTTTGATGGAAGAAGAGCTTGATGTGGTGATTCATGCTCGTACGGAGATTGTCCAGGTTTTGGGAGAAGAGACTGCCTGCGAGGAAGCCCGTCAGGTTATTCAAGCTCTCATGGTCTTGGTAAATCGTGGGATGACCGTTGGTATGCCAGATGTGGTGACTGCAATTAGCATGGTCAAAAACGATGAAATCGACAAGTTTGTCGCCCTTTACGAAGAAGAAATCATCAAGGATAATACTGGGAAGCCTATCCGTGTCAAAACCTTGGGTCAAAAACTTTATGTGGACAGTGTTAAACAGCATGATGTGACCTTTGGAATTGGGCCAGCAGGGACAGGGAAGACCTTTCTTGCAGTTACTTTGGCTGTGACTGCCCTTAAACGTGGGCAAGTCAAGAGGATTATCCTGACTCGTCCAGCGGTGGAAGCAGGAGAGAGTCTAGGTTTTCTTCCTGGTGATCTTAAGGAGAAGGTAGATCCTTATCTTCGACCTGTTTATGATGCCTTGTATCAGATTCTGGGGAAAGACCAAACGACTCGTCTCATGGAGCGAGAAATTATCGAGATTGCGCCGCTTGCTTACATGCGTGGACGAACCTTGGATGATGCCTTTGTCATTCTCGATGAGGCCCAAAATACGACCATCATGCAGATGAAGATGTTTTTGACGCGTTTAGGTTTTAATTCTAAGATGATTGTCAATGGAGATATCAGCCAGATTGACCTTCCGCGTAACGTCAAGTCTGGTCTGATTGATGCTCAAGAAAAACTCAAGAACATCCATCAGATTGACTTTGTTCATTTTTCAGCCAAGGATGTGGTTCGCCATCCAGTTGTCGCTCAGATTATCCGAGCTTATGAACCAGCTCCAGTTAAAAATGAAGAGAGTGAAGAATTAGATCTTCAACCTCTATCTGAAGGATAGTTCTTTTGTACTTAAAGTTATCTCAATACTAAATCTATAGTAGATTGAAGCTAGAATAGTACGTCGTGACTGCTAAAACATTTCTAGAAATTAATTTGACTTTCCTGATTGATTTGTTTATATCTTATTTCAATCTACTATAAGTTTGCTTTTTAAATGTTTTATTCAATATCCTTGTATTAGATTAGAAAGGTTTCAAGTGGAAGAAACGTATGGAATCAATCTTTTTAAAACTAGCTCAGTATCCCATAGTCGAGACTGAGCGTTTATTGCTTAGACCTGTAACCTTGGATGATGCGGAAGAAATGTTTGCCTATGCCTCGGACAGAGAAAATACGCGCTACACTTTTCCAACCAATCAAAGCTTGGAAGAAACCAAGAATAACATTGCTCAGTTCTACTTGGCCAATCCCTTGGGACGGTGGGGAATAGAGCTAAAAAGCAATGGCAAATTTATTGGAACCATTGACTTGCACAAGATTGATCCTGTTCTTAAGAAGGCAGCTATTGGCTACATTATCAATAAAAAGTATTGGAATCAAGGATTGACGACAGAAGCCAATCGTGCCGTAATTGAGCTGGCTTTTGAGAAGATAGGAATGAATAAGTTAGTTGCTTTACACGATAAGGCTAATCCCGCGTCAGGAAAGGTCATGGAGAAATCAGGCATGCGTTTTTCCCATGCAGAACCATATGCTTGTATGGACCAGCATGAAGAAGGCCGAATCGTGACAAGAGTTCATTATGTCTTGACCAAGGAAGACTATTTTGCAAATAAATAAGCAGTTGAGAAGAAATTTTCAACTGTTTTTTCTTCCTCTTACGAATAATCTAAGAGAGGAGAAAATATGGAAGCAATTATCGAGAAAATTAAAGAGTATAAAATCATTGTTATCTGTACCGGTCTGGGCTTGCTTGTAGGAGGATTTTTCCTGCTAAAACCAGCTCCACAAACACCTGTCAAGGAAACGAATTTGCAGGCAGAAGTTGCAGCAGTTTCCAAGGATTCGGTATCCGAAAAGGATGTGAAGAAGGAAGAAAAGGAAGAATCCCTTGAACAAGAACTAATCACAGTAGATGTAAAAGGAGCTGTTAAAGCACCAGGAATTTATGATTTGCCTGTAGGTAGTAGAGTCAATGACGCTGTTCAAAAGGCTGGTGGCTTGACAGAGCAAGCAGATAGCAAGTCGCTCAATCTAGCTCAGAAAGTTAGTGACGAGGCTCTGGTTTACGTCCCAACTAAGGGAGAAGAAGTGGCTAGTCAACAGACTGGTTCTGGGGCAGCTTCTTCAACGAGCAAGGAAAAGAAGGTCAATCTCAACAAGGCTAGTCTGGAAGAACTTAAGCAGGTCAAGGGTCTGGGAGGAAAACGTGCTCAGGATATTATCGACCATCGTGAATCAAATGGAAAATTCAAGTCGGTTGACGAACTCAAGAAGGTCTCTGGCATTGGTGCCAAGACCATAGAAAAGCTAAAAGACTATGTTACAGTGGATTAAGAATTTCCCCATTCCCCTAATCTATCTGAGTTTTCTATTGTTTTGGCTTTACTATGCTATTTTCTCAGCATCCTATCTTGCTTTGTTGGGCTTTGTTTTTCTGCTAGTTTGTCTCTTTATTCAATTTCCTTGGAAATCAGCAGGCAGAGTTCTAGTGCTTTGTGGAATCTTTGGATTTTGGTTTCTGTTTCAAAATTGGCAACAGAGTCAAGCGAGTCAAAATTTGGCGTATTCTGTTGAAAGGGTACGGATTTTGACTGACACTATTAAGGTCAATGGTGACAGTCTATCCTTTCGTGGCAAGTCTGATGGACTCATTTTTCAAGTTTATTATAAACTCCAGTCCGAGGAGGAGAAAGAAGCCTTTCAAACCTTGACAGACCTTTATGATATAGAACTAGAAGGAAAACTTTCGGAGCCAGAAGGGCAGAGAAATTTTGGAGGCTTTGACTACCAAGCCTATCTGAAGACTCAGGGAATTTACCAGACACTCAATATCAAAAAAATCCAGTCACTTCAAAAGGTTAGCAGTTGGGATATAGGTGAAAACTTGTCTAGTTTACGTCGAAAGGCTGTGGTTTGGATTAAGACGCACTTTCCAGACCCTATGCGCAATTATATGACAGGGCTCTTACTAGGACATCTGGATACGGACTTCGAGGAGATGAATGAGCTTTATTCCAGTCTAGGAATTATTCATCTTTTTGCCTTGTCGGGCATGCAGGTAGGATTTTTCATGGATGGCTTTAAGAAACTACTCTTACGATTGGGCTTGACCCAAGAAAAGTTGAAATGGCTGACCTATCCCTTTTCCTTTATCTATGCAGGTCTGACAGGATTTTCAGCATCAGTTATTCGCAGTCTCTTACAAAAGTTACTGGCTCAACATGGTGTTAAGGGCTTGGATAATTTTGCCTTGACGGTTCTTGTCCTCTTTATTATCATGCCCAACTTTTTCTTGACAGCAGGAGGTGTCTTGTCCTGCGCCTATGCTTTTATCTTGACCATGACCAGCAAAGAAGGGGAGGGACTCAAGGCTGTTGCCAGAGAAAGTCTGGTTATTTCTTTGGGAATATTACCCATTCTATCCTTCTATTTTGCGGAATTTCAACCTTGGTCCATCCTATTGACCTTTGTCTTTTCCTTTCTATTTGACATGGTCTTCTTACCGCTCTTGTCTATCTTATTTGTCCTTTCCTTTCTCTATCCAGTCATTCAGCTGAATTTTATTTTTGAATGGTTGGAGGGGATGATTCGCTTGGTATCACAGGTGGCAAGTAGACCGCTTGTCTTTGGACAACCCAATGCATGGCTTTTAATCTCATTGTTAATTTCCTTGGCTTTAGTCTATGATTTGAGGAAAAACATTAAAAGGCTAGCAGTATTGAGCTTATTGATTACAGGTCTCTTTTTCTTGACCAAGCATCCACTGGAAAATGAAATTACCATGCTGGATGTGGGGCAAGGCGAAAGTCTTTTCCTACGGGATGTAACTGGTAAAACCATTCTCATAGATGTGGGAGGCAAGGCAGAATCTGATAAGAAAATTGAGGTTTGGCAAGAAAAGGCGACGACCAGCAATGCCCAGCGAACCTTGATACCCTATCTCAAAAGTCGAGGAGTAGCCAAGATTGACCAGCTAATTTTGACCAATACAGATAAGGAGCATGTTGGAGATTTGTTGGAGGTGACCAAGTCTTTTCATGTAGGGGAGATTTTAGTATCCAAAGGCAGTTTGAAACAGAAGGAATTTGTTGCAGAACTACAAGAAACACAAATCAAGGTGCGTAGTGTGGCAGAAGGGGAAAATGTGCTAATTTTCGGAAGTCAGATAGAAGTCCTATCTCCAAGGAAAATTGGAGATGGAGATCATGAAGATTCCCTGGTTTTGTATGGAAAACTCTTGGATAAAAACTTTCTTTTCACAGGAAATTTGGAGGAGAAAGGAGAGAAGGACTTGTTGAAGCATTATCCTGACCTAGAGGTGGATGTTTTGAAAGTTGGCCAACATGGCAATAAAAAATCATCAAGTTCAGCCTTTTTAGAACAGCTCAAACCAGAGATGACTCTCATTTCAGTTGGAAAGAGCAATCGAACGAAACTCCCCCATCAGGAAACCTTGACACGACTGAAAACTATCAATAGCAAAGTATATCGAACTGACCAACAAGGAGCTACTAGGTTTAAAGGTTGGAATAGATGGAAGATCCAAACAGTTGGTTAACGAGCAGAAACTTTTCAAAAAAATAACTTTTTATCTTGACAAGGGCTAGAAAACTTGGTATCATATAAAAGTTGAGAAAAGCAGAAGTGAGAGCTTCTCGCCTTGTGACATTAAGTTGCCTGGCCCTACGGATGAAAAGTTTCTAAGAAACGCTATCATAACGTGCGGGCTTGTATATTTACGAGTCCGCTATTGTTTTTCTCGAATAAAACAAAAGAGGTGAAAACCATAGCAAAGCAAGACTTATTCATCAATGATGAGATTCGTGTACGTGAAGTTCGCTTGATTGGTCTTGAAGGAGAACAGCTAGGCATCAAGCCACTCAGTGAAGCGCAAGCTTTGGCTGATAACGCTAATGTTGACCTAGTATTGATTCAACCCCAAGCCAAACCGCCTGTTGCAAAAATTATGGACTACGGTAAGTTCAAATTTGAGTACCAGAAGAAGCAAAAAGAACAACGTAAAAAACAAAGTGTTGTTACTGTGAAAGAAGTTCGTCTAAGTCCAACGATTGACAAGGGTGACTTTGATACAAAACTTCGCAATGCACGCAAATTCCTTGAAAAAGGAAATAAAGTTAAGGTATCTATTCGCTTTAAGGGTCGTATGATTACCCATAAAGAGATTGGTGCAAAAGTTTTAGCCGAGTTTGCTGAAGCAACTCAAGATATTGCCATCATCGAACAACGTGCTAAAATGGATGGACGTCAAATGTTCATGCAATTGGCGCCAGCGACTGACAAAAAATAATTGTCAGAAAGTTAAATAAAGGAGAAAAAATCATGCCAAAACAAAAAACACACCGCGCATCAGCTAAACGTTTCAAACGTACAGGTTCTGGTGGACTTAAACGTTTCCGTGCTTACACTTCTCACCGTTTCCACGGAAAAACTAAGAAACAACGTCGTCATCTTCGTAAAGCATCTATGGTGCATTCAGGAGACTACAAACGTATCAAAGCAATGCTTACTCGCTTGAAATAATAGCTTGACTGTAAGTAAACAATTCTAGGAAATATTTGGAGGAAATAAAACATGGCACGTGTTAAAGGTGGCGTTGTATCACGCAAACGTCGTAAACGTATTCTTAAATTAGCAAAAGGTTACTATGGAGCTAAACACATCTTGTTCCGTACTGCAAAAGAACAAGTAATGAACTCTTACTACTATGCATACCGTGACCGTCGTCAGAAAAAACGTGACTTCCGCAAATTGTGGATCACTCGTATCAACGCGGCAGCTCGTATGAACGGACTTTCATACTCACAATTGATGCATGGTTTGAAATTGGCTGAGATTGAAGTTAACCGTAAAATGCTTGCTGACTTGGCTGTTAACGATGCAGTAGCTTTCACAGCTCTTGCAGATGCAGCGAAAGCAAAACTTGGTAAATAATAACAGATAAGACTGGAACAGGATTGTCCCAGTCTTTTTGAAAATAAAGGAGAAAAATATGGCTTCAAAAATGCTACACACTTGCTTGCGAGTAGAAAATCTTGAAAAATCAATCGCATTTTATCAAGATGCTTTTGGTTTTAAAGAATTGCGTCGCAGAGATTTTCCAGACCATGCCTTCACGATTGTCTATCTAGGTCTTGAGGGTGATGACTATGAGTTGGAGTTGACTTATAACTACGATCATGGTCCTTATGTGGTTGGAGATGGATTTGCCCATATCGCCCTCAGTACACCTGATCTTGAGGCGCTTCATCAAGAGCATAGTGCAAAAGGCTATGAAGTGACTGAGCCAAATGGTCTACCAGGAACTGCACCAAACTATTACTTTGTCAAAGACCCTGATGGCTACAAGGTCGAAGTTATTCGTGAAAAATAATCTCGTGAAGTCAAGTAGAATGTTCGTTTTCTACTTGACTTTTTTTGGTTGAAAGAGTATACTAATAAAAATTTAACCTTTAAGGGGAGTCCAGAGAGACTCACAAGGTGTCAGATAAAAGAATAGTACAATTTTCTAGAGGAGACTTTTTGAGTGTGCTCTCTTCTGTCGTACGATTTTAACTGAGGCCTTGCACTAGCAAGGTCTTTTCTTTATCTGGTCCCCTTAAAATTTAAGGAGGAAAAGTCATGAATCCCACATGTAAGAAACGTTTGGGTGCCATTCGTTTGGAAACAATGAAGGTGGTTGCACAGGAGGAAATTGCGCCAGCAATCTTTGAATTAGTCCTAGAAGGAGAAATGGTTGAAGCTATGCGAGCAGGCCAATTTCTTCATCTGCGTGTGCCTGATGACGCCCATCTTTTGCGTCGCCCTATTTCAATTTCGTCTATCGATAAGATTAAGAAGCAGTGTCATCTCATTTATCGGATTGAAGGGGCTGGGACAGCTATTTTTTCAACCTTAAGTCAGGGAGATACTCTTGATGTGATGGGTCCTCAGGGAAATGGTTTTGACTTGTCTGATCTTGATGAGCAGAATCAGGTACTCCTCGTTGGTGGGGGGATTGGTGTACCTCCCTTGCTTGAGGTGGCCAAGGAATTGCATGGACGTGGAGTGAAAGTAGTGACAGTTCTCGGTTTTTCCACTAAGGATGCTGTTATTTTAGAGACGGAATTGGCCCAATATGGTCAGGTCTTTGTAACGACAGATGATGGTTCTTATGGTATCAAGGGAAATGTTTCTGTTGTCATCAAGGATTTAGACAATCAATTTGATGCTGTTTACTCATGTGGGGCGCCTGGAATGATGAAGTATATCAATCAAACCTTTTATGACCACCCAAGAGCCTATCTATCTCTGGAATCTCGTATGGCGTGTGGGATGGGGGCTTGCTATGCCTGCGTCCTAAAAGTGCCAGAAAGCGAGACGGTCAGCCAACGGGTCTGTGAAGATGGCCCTGTTTTCCGCACAGGAACAGTTGTATTATAAGGAGAAAATTATGACTACAAATCGTTTACAAGTTTCTCTACCTGGTTTGGATTTGAAAAATCCGATTATTCCAGCATCAGGCTGTTTTGGTTTTGGACAAGAGTATGCCAAGTACTATGATTTAGATCTTTTAGGTTCTATTATGATCAAGGCGACAACCCTTGAAGCCCGTTTTGGCAATCCAACTCCAAGGGTGGCAGAAACACCTGCTGGCATGCTCAATGCAATCGGTTTGCAAAATCCTGGTTTGGAAGTTGTCTTGGCTGAAAAGCTACCTTGGCTGGAAAGAGAATATCCAAATCTTCCTATTATTGCCAATGTGGCTGGTTTTTCAAAACAAGAGTATGCAGCTGTTTCTCATGGGATTTCCAAGGCAGCTAATGTAAAGGCTATCGAGCTCAATATTTCTTGCCCCAATGTTGACCACTGTAATCACGGACTTTTGATTGGTCAAGATCCAGATTTGGCTTATGATGTGGTGAAAGCAGCTGTGGAAGTCTCTGATGTGCCAGTTTATGTCAAATTAACCCCTAGTGTGACCGATATCGTCACTGTCGCAAAGGCAGCAGAGGATGCAGGAGCAAGCGGCTTGACCATGATCAATACCCTAGTTGGAATGCGCTTTGACCTCAAAACCAGAAAACCAATCTTGGCCAATGGAACAGGTGGAATGTCTGGTCCAGCAGTCTTTCCAGTAGCCCTCAAACTCATCCGCCAAGTAGCTCAAACAACAGACCTGCCTATCATTGGAATGGGAGGAGTGGATTCGGCTGAAGCAGCCCTAGAAATGTATCTGGCTGGAGCATCTGCTATTGGAGTTGGAACAGCCAACTTTACCAATCCTTATGCCTGCCCTGATATCATCGAAAATTTACCAAAAGTCATGGATAAATACGGCATTAGCAGTCTGGAAAATCTCCGCAAGGAAGTAAAAGAGTCTCTTAGGTAAACTGCAATCAATCTGTTCTTGATTTTTTATTAGTTTGTAATATGAATTTAAGAGAATTTTGGTACAATAAAATAAATAAGAACAGAGGAAGAAAGTTAATGAAGAAAGTAAGATTTATTTTTTTAGCCCTGCTATTTTTCTTAGCTAGACCAGAGAGTGCAATGGCCAGTGATGGTACTTGGCAAGGAAAACAATACCTGAAAGCAGACGGCAGTCAAGCAGCCAATGAGTGGGTTTTTGATGCTCATTATCAATCTTGGTTTTATATAAAAGCAGATGCTAACTATGCTGAAAATGAATGGCTGAAGCAAGGTGATGATTATTTTTACCTCAAATCTGGTGGCTATATGGCCAAGTCAGAATGGGTAGAAGACAAGGGAGCCTTCTATTATCTTGACCAAAATGGAAAGATGAAAAAAAATGCTTGGCTAGGAGCTTCCTATGTCGGTGCAACAGGTGCCAAAGTAATAGAAGACTGGGTATTTGATTCTCAATACGACTCTTGGTTTTATATCAAATCAGATGGACAGCACGCAGAGAAAGAATGGCTTCAAATTAAAGGGAAGGACTATTATTTTAAATCTGGTGGTTATCTACTGACAAGTCAGTGGATTGACCAGGCTTATGTGAATGCCAGTGGTGCCAAAGTACAGCAAGGTTGGCTTTTTGACAAACAATACCAATCTTGGTTTTACATCAAAGCAAATGGAAATCATGCTGAGAAAGAATGGATTTTCGAAAATGGTCACTATTATTATCTAAAATCTGGTGGCTATATGGCAGCCAATGAATGGATTTGGGATAAGGAGTCATGGTTTTACCTCAAATCTGATGGGAAAATGACTGAGAAAGAATGGTTCTACGATGCTAAAAGTCAAGCCTGGTACTACTTCAAATCAGGTGGCTACATGGCGAAAAATGAGACTGTAGATGGTTATCAGCTTGGAAGCGATGGTAAATGGCTTGGAGAAAAAGCTACAAACGAAAATGCTGCTTACTATCAAGTAGTACCTGTCACAGCAAATGTTTATGATGCAGATGGTGAAAAGCTCTCCTATATATCGCAAGGTAGTGTCGTCTGGCTAGATAAGAATAGAAAAAGTGATGACAAGCGCCTAGCTATTACTGTTTCTGGTTTGTCAGGCTATATGAAAACAGAAGATTTACAAGCACTAGATTCTAGCAAGGATTTTATCCCTTATTATGAGAGTGATGGGCATCGTTTTTATCACTATGTGGCTCAGAATGCGAGTATCCCAGTAGCTTCTCATCTTTCTGATATGGAAGTAGGCAAGAAATATTATTCGGCAGATGGCCTGCATTTTGATGGTTTTAATCTTGAAATCCCCTTCCTTTTCAAAGATTTGACAGAGGCTACAAACTACAGTGCTGAGGATTTGGATAAGGTATTTAGTCTGTTAAATATTAACAATAGCCTCTTGGAAAATAAGGGAGCTACCTTTAAGGAAGCCGAAGAACATTACCATATCAATGCCCTCTACCTCCTTGCCCATAGTGCTTTAGAAAGCGACTGGGGACGTAGCAAGATTGCCAAAGATAAGAATAATTTCTTTGGAATTACAGCCTATGATACGACACCTTACCTTTCTGCCAAGACATTTGATGATGTGGATAAGGGAATTTTAGGTGCAACCAAGTGGATTAAGGAAAATTATATCGATAGGGGCAGAACTTTCCTTGGAAACAAGGCGTCTGGTATGAATGTAGAATATGCCTCAGACCCTTATTGGGGTGAAAAAATTGCTAGTGTGATGATGAAAATCAATGAGAAACTAGGTGGCAAAGATTAGTCCTATTATTACTGAATAGTAAGTTAAAAATCCTGATTTCAAGTAAAATCAGGATTTTTTCATGGATGCAATTTTTTCTGGGTCTGGTGTAACGCGGAGGGTCTTTTGTCCTGTGTAAGTGACAAAGCCAGGTTTTCCACCAGTTGGTTTATTGAGTTTTTTGATTTCAATCATATCTACCTGCACCAGATTTGACAAGCGACCTTGAGAGAAGTAGGCAGCTAGCTCTGCTGCGTCTGTCTTGACTTCATCAGATGGGGTAAGATTTCCTGAGATGACAACATGGCTTCCAGGAATGTCCTTGGCATGGAACCAAAGTTCCTCTTTGCGGGCCATTTTAAAGGTTAGTTCCTCGTTTTGTAGGTTGTTTCGGCCGACATAGATGATGGTTTTGCCATCGCTTGCTAGATACTGTTCTGGTTTTTTACGTTTCTGGATTTTCTCCCGTTGTCTTCTGCGGATAAAGCCAGTTTGAATCAATTCTTCACGGATTTCAGCGATTTCTTCCAGTCCAGCTTGGTTGAGGACGGTTTCTACACTTTCCAGATAGAGAATGGTTGCCTTGGTTTCTTCAATCAGATCAGTCAAGTATTTGACAGCTTCTTTGAGTTTCTGGTACCGTTTAAAATAGCGTTGGGCATTCTGGTTGGGAGTCAGAGCCTTATCAAGCGCAATAGTGATAGGTAGGTTGGTATAGTAGTTGTCTAGGATAACCTGGTCTTGGTCGTTAGGCACTTGGTGGAGGAAGGTTGTCAGCAATTCCCCTTTTTGACGAAATTCTTCAGCGTTGTCTGTCGCTAGTAACTCTTTTTCCTGTTTTTTGAGTTTGTGGCGGTTTTTATGAAGTTCATTTTCAACACGACGAATGAGTTCACTAGCTTGCTGTTTGACGCGGTCGCGCTCAGCCTTGTCCTTATAGTAGGTGTCCAGCAAATCAGAAAGACTGGCAAAAGGCTCTCCCACCTGATTTGCAAAAGGAACTGGACTGAAGGAAGTCTCAGTCAAGCAGGGTTTGGTTTCTTGACTGAAAAAGTTACGGAAAGTAGACAGTTTATCACTAATCAGCAGGCCTTCCAATTCATTTGCCGTATCGCGTCCCAGACCTTGAAAGAGGCTTTGAAGGTTTTTAGCTGTCGTTTCCTGTGTTTGCAGGATTTCAAAGAGTTTCTCGTCCTTGATCGTGAAAGGATTGAGAGATTCCGTACTTGGCGGAGCTATGTAGGTCGATCCAGGAAGCAAGGTACGGTAGCTATTTTGTGAAAAGCCAACATGTTTAATGACTTCGAGGATTTTATGACTGCTTTTATCGACCAGTAGAATATTACTGTGTTTCCTCATGATTTCGATAATCAAGGTAGCCTGAATATGGTCTCCAATTTCGTTTTTATTGGAAACTGTCATTTCCACAATACGGTCATTTTCCACTTGCTCAATCGACTCAATCAGGGCGCCCTGCAAATACTTTCTCAAAACCATGATAAAGGTAGAAGGCTGGGCAGGATTTTCAAAAGTTGTTTGGGTCAGCTGGATGCGTCCAAAAACTGGATGGGCAGAAAGGAGCAGGCGATGGCTTTGGCGATTGCTGCGGATTTGCAAGACCAACTCTTGTTCAAAAGGCTGATTGATTTTCTGGATGCGACCATTCACTAACTCTCTTCGCAATTCCTCAACCATGTGGTGTAAAAAAAATCCGTCAAATGACATCGTTCTCTCCTTGTGATTGTATTCCATAGTATTATATCAAAAAGGTAGAATAAAATCATGGAAATGTGGTATAATAAAGCCAAGTAAAGAGAAACGAGAAGCACATGTATATTGAAATGGTAGATGAAACTGGTCAAGTTTCAAAAGAAATGTTGCAACAAACCCAAGAAATTTTGGAATTTGCAGCCCAAAAATTAGGCAAAGAAGACAAGGAGATGGCAGTTACCTTTGTGACCAATGAGCGTAGTCATGAACTCAATCTGGAGTATCGTGACACAGACCGTCCGACAGATGTCATTAGCCTTGAGTATAAGCCAGAGTTGGAAATTGCCTTTGACGAAGAGGATTTGCTTGAAAATCCTGAATTGGCAGAGATGATGTCTGAGTTTGATGCCTATATTGGGGAACTTTTCATCTCTATCGATAAGGCTCATGAGCAGGCCGAGGAATACGGTCACAGTTTTGAGCGTGAGATGGGCTTCTTGGCAGTACACGGCTTTTTACATATCAACGGCTATGATCACTACACTCCAGAAGAAGAAGCGGAGATGTTCGGTTTACAAGAAGAAATTTTGACAGCCTATGGACTCACAAGACAATAAACGAAAATGGAAAAATCGTGACCTGATATCCAGTTTAGAATTTGCTCTCACAGGAATTTTTACTGCTATCAAGGAAGAACGCAATATGCGAAAACATGCAGTGACGGCTCTTGTAGTCATTCTTGCAGGTTTTGTTTTTCAGGTATCACGAATCGAATGGCTCTTTCTCCTATTGAGCATTTTCTTGGTAGTAGCCTTTGAAATTATCAATTCTGCTATCGAAAATGTGGTGGATTTGGCCAGTCACTATCACTTTTCCATGCTGGCTAAAAATGCCAAGGATATGGCAGCTGGCGCGGTATTAGTGGTCTCTCTTTTCGCAGCCTTAACAGGCGCATTGATTTTTCTCCCACGAATCTGGGATTTAATATTTTAAACAGTAAGAGGAAATTATGACTTTTAAATCAGGCTTTGTAGCCATTTTAGGACGTCCCAATGTTGGGAAGTCAACCTTTTTAAATCATGTCATGGGGCAAAAGATTGCCATTATGAGTGACAAGGCGCAGACAACGCGCAACAAAATCATGGGAATTTACACGACTGATAAGGAGCAAATCGTCTTTATCGACACACCAGGGATTCACAAGCCTAAAACGGCTCTAGGAGATTTCATGGTTGAGTCTGCCTACAGTACCCTTCGCGAAGTGGACACCGTTATTTTCATGGTGCCTGCTGATGAAGCGCGTGGTAAGGGGGACGATATGATTATTGAGCGTCTCAAGGATGCCAAGGTTCCAGTGATTTTGGTGGTGAATAAGATCGATAAGGTTCACCCAGACCAGCTTTTATCTCAGATCGATGATTTCCGTAACCAAATGGACTTTAAGGAAATTGTGCCCATTTCAGCCCTTCAGGGAAATAACGTCTCTCGTCTAGTGGATATTTTGAGTGAAAATTTGGACGAAGGTTTCCAGTATTTCCCGTCTGATCAAATCACAGACCATCCAGAGCGCTTCTTGGTTTCAGAAATGGTTCGCGAGAAAGTCTTGCACCTAACTCGTGAAGAGATTCCGCACTCTGTCGCAGTAGTTGTTGATTCTATGAAACGAGATGAAGAGACAGACAAGGTTCACATCCGTGCAACCATCATGGTCGAGCGTGATAGTCAGAAAGGGATCATCATCGGTAAAGGTGGCGCTATGCTTAAGAAAATCGGTAGCATGGCCCGTCGTGATATTGAACTAATGCTAGGAGACAAGGTCTTTCTAGAAACCTGGGTCAAGGTCAAGAAAAACTGGCGCGATAAAAAGCTAGATTTAGCTGACTTTGGCTATAATGAAAAAGAATACTAAGTAGAGGTGGGCTCATGCCTGCTTCTTGTTTTTACAGAAGGAGGACGTATGCCTGAATTACCTGAGGTTGAAAACGTTCGTCGTGGTTTAGAAAAATTGATTCTGGGAAAGAAGATTTCGAGTATAGAAATTCGCTATCCCAAGATGATTAAGACAGATTTGGACGAGCTTCAAAAGGAAGTACCTGGTCAAGTTGTTGAGTCAATGGGACGTCGTGGTAAATATTTGCTTTTCTGCCTGACAGATAAGGTTTTGATTTCCCATTTGCGGATGGAGGGCAAGTATTTTTACTATCCAGACCAAGCACCTGAACGCAAGCATGCCCATGTTTTCTTTCAGTTTGAGGACGGTGGCACGCTTGTTTATGAGGATGTACGCAAGTTTGGTACTATGGAACTCTTGGCTCCTGACCTTTTGGAAGCCTACTTTATTTCTAAAAAACTAGGGCCTGAACCAAGCGAACAAGACTTTGATGTGCAGGTCTTTCAAGTAGCTCTAGATAAGTCTAAAAAGCCTATCAAATCCCATCTTTTAGACCAGACTTTGGTAGCTGGACTTGGCAATATCTATGTGGATGAGGTTCTCTGGCGAGCTCAGGTTCATCCAGCCAGACCTTCCCAGACTTTGACAGCCGCAGAAGCGACAGCTATTCATGACCAGACCATTGCTGTATTGGGACAGGCTGTTGAAAAAGGTGGGTCTACCATTCGGACCTATACCAATGCCTTTGGAGAAGATGGAACCATGCAGGATTTTCATCAGGTCTATGACAAGGCTGGTCAAGAATGTTCACGTTGTGGCACCATCATTGAGAAAATCCAACTAGGTGGACGAGGCACCCATTTTTGTCCTCAGTGCCAAAGGAGGAATTGATGGGAAAAATCATTGGAATCACTGGGGGAATTGCCTCGGGTAAGTCAACCGTGACAAATTTTCTAAGAAAGCAAGGCTTTCAAGTAGTGGATGCCGATGCAGTCGTCCACCAACTACAGAAACCTGGTGGTCGTCTATTTGAGGCTCTAGTCCAGCACTTTGGGCAAGAAATCATCCTTGAAAACGGAGAACTTAATCGCCCTCTCCTAGCTAGTCTTATCTTTTCGAATCCTGAGGAACGGGAATGGTCTAGGATAACTCAAGGAGAGATTATCCGTGAGGAACTAGCTACATTAAGAGACCAATTGGCTCAGACAGAAGAGATTTTCTTCATGGATATTCCCCTACTTTTTGAGCAGGACTACAGTGCTTGGTTTGATGAGACTTGGTTGGTCTATGTGGATAGAGATGTCCAAGTAGAACGTCTAATGAAAAGGGACCACTTGTCCAAAGATGAAGCTGAGTCTCGTCTGGCAGCCCAGTGGCCTTTAGAGAAAAAGAAAGATTTGGCCAGCCATATTCTTGATAATAATGGCAATCAGAACCTGCTTCTTAATCAAGTGCATATCCTTCTTGAGGGAGGTAGGCAAGATGACAGAGATTAACTGGAAGGATAATCTGCGCATTGCCTGGTTTGGTAATTTTCTGACTGGAGCCAGTATTTCTTTGGTTGTGCCTTTTATGCCCATCTTTGTGGAAAATCTGGGTGTAGGGAGTGATCAAGCTGCTTTTTATGCAGGTTTAGCTATTTCTGTCTCCGCTATTTCCGCAGCACTCTTTTCTCCTATCTGGGGTATCCTTGCTGATAAATACGGTCGAAAACCCATGATGATTCGGGCTGGTATGGCTATGACTATCACTATGGGGGGATTGGCTTTTGTGCCAAATATTTATTGGTTAATCTTTCTTCGTTTACTGAATGGTGTATTTGCGGGTTTTGTTCCCAATGCAACGGCCTTGATAGCCAGTCAGGTTCCCAAGGAGAAATCAGGCTCTGCATTAGGTACTTTGTCTACTGGCGTAGTTGCAGGTACTCTAACTGGTCCTTTTATTGGTGGCTTTATAGCAGAATTATTTGGCATTCGTACTGTCTTTTTACTGGTTGGTTGTTTTCTATTTTTAGCTGCTGTTTTGACTATTTGCTTTATTAAGGAAGATTTTCAACCAGTAGCCAAGGAAAAGGCCATCCCAACAAAGGAATTGTTTACCTCGGTCAAATATCCCTATCTCTTGGTCAACCTCTTTCTAACCAGTTTTGTCATCCAATTTTCAGCCCAATCAATCGGCCCTATCTTAGCTCTGTATGTGCGCGACTTAGGCCAGACAGAGAATCTTCTCTTTGTATCTGGTTTGATTGTATCCAGTATGGGCTTTTCCAGTATGATGAGTGCAGGAGTCATGGGAAAGCTAGGTGACAAGGTGGGCAATCATCGCCTCTTGGTTGTAGCCCAGTTTTATTCAGTTATCATCTATCTCCTCTGTGCTAATGCCTCTAGCCCCCTTCAACTAGGACTTTATCGTTTCCTCTTTGGATTGGGAACCGGCGCCTTGATTCCTGGAGTTAATGCCCTTCTCAGTAAGATGACACCCAAAGCCGGTATTTCGAGGGTCTTTGCCTTTAATCAGGTATTCTTTTATCTGGGAGGTGTCGTTGGTCCCATGGCAGGTTCTGCAGTAGCAGGTCAATTTGGCTACCATGCAGTTTTTTATGCGACAAGCCTTTGTGTTGCCTTTAGTTGTCTCTTTAACCTGCTTCAATTTCGAACATTATTAAAAGTAAAGGAAATCTAGTGCGAGTAAAAATTAATCTCAAATGCTCCTCTTGTGGCAGTATCAATTACCTAACCAGTAAAAATTCAAAAACCCATCCAGACAAGATTGAGGTTTTAAAGTATTGTCCCAAGGAAAGAAAAGTAACCCTACATCTTGAATCTAAGTAGATTTTATGGTAAAATAATAAGGATTTTAAGGAGTTTGATATGTATAACCTATTATTAACCATTTTATTAGTATTATCTGTTGTGATTGTGATTGCAATTTTCATGCAACCAACCAAAAACCAATCCAGCAATGTATTTGATGCCAGCTCAGGTGATTTGTTTGAACGCAGTAAAGCACGCGGTTTTGAAGCTGTAATGCAGCGTTTGACAGGGATTTTAGTCTTTTTCTGGCTAGCCATTGCCTTAGCATTGACGGTATTATCAAGTAGATAAGAAAATAATGGGCAGGACTAGGTCTTTGCCTCTTTTTATTTTTAAAAGATATTTGAGAAGGTTTTACAGTAAAAGAAAATAAAAAATCTAGAAAGAAAATATGAAAGATAGAATAAAAGAATATTTGCAAGATAAGGGAAAGGTGACTGTCAATGACTTGGCTCAGGCTTTGGGAAAAGACGAGTCCAAGGATTTTCGTGAGTTGATTAAAACCTTGTCCTTAATGGAAAGAAAGCACCAGATTCGTTTTGAAGAAGATGGTAGTCTGACATTAGAAATTAAGAAAAAACATGAGATTACTCTCAAGGGGACTTTTCATGCCCATAAAAATGGCTTTGGTTTTGTCAGCCTAGAAGGAGAGGAGGACGACCTTTTTGTAGGAAAAAACGATGTTAACTACGCTATTGATGGTGATACCGTTGAGGTCGTCATCAAAAAAGTCGCTGACCGAAACAAGGGAACAGCTGCCGAAGCCAAAATTATTGATATCTTAGAACACAGTCTGACAACTGTTGTCGGCCAAATCGTTCTAGATCAGGAAAAGCCTAAGTATGCTGGCTACATCCGTTCGAAAAATCAGAAAATCAGCCAACCCATCTATGTTAAGAAACCAGCCCTAAAATTAGAAGGGACAGAAGTTCTCAAGGTCTTTATTGACAAATACCCAAGCAAGAAACATGATTTCTTTGTCGCTAGTGTCCTCGATGTGGTAGGGCATTCAACAGATGTCGGAATTGATGTCCTTGAGGTTTTGGAGTCTATGGACATTGTCTCCGAGTTTCCAGAGGCTGTTCTTAAGGAAGCAGAAAGTGTGCCTGATGCTCCGTCTCAAAAGGATATGGAAGGTCGTCTGGATCTAAGAGATGAGATTATCTTTACCATTGATGGTGCTGATGCTAAGGACTTGGACGATGCGGTGCATATCAAGGCCTTGCAAAATGGAAATCTGGAGCTTGGTGTTCACATCGCAGATGTTTCCTACTATGTAACCGAGGGTTCTGCTCTTGACAAGGAAGCCCTTAATCGTGCGACTTCAGTATATGTAACAGACCGTGTGGTCCCAATGCTTCCAGAGCGTTTGTCAAATGGCATCTGTTCCCTCAATCCTCAAGTTGACCGCCTGACCCAATCTGCCATTATGGAAATTGATAAACAGGGTCGTGTTGTCAACTACACCATTACACAAACAGTAATCAAGACTAGCTTTCGTATGACCTACAGTGATGTTAATGATATCCTAGCTGGAGACAAGGAAAAGAGACAAGAATATCAGAAAATTGTTCCAAGTATTGAACTTATGGCTAAGCTCCATGAAACTCTAGAAAGCATGCGTGTGAAACGTGGTGCCCTTAATTTTGATACCAATGAGGCCAAAATTTTAGTAGATAAACAAGGTAAGCCTGTTGATATCGTTCTTCGTCAGCGTGGTGTTGCCGAGCGCATGATTGAGTCCTTTATGTTGATGGCTAATGAAACAGTTGCCGAGCATTTCAGCAAGCTGGATTTACCTTTCATCTATCGAATTCACGAGGAGCCTAAGGCTGAAAAGGTTCAGAAGTTTATTGATTATGCTTCGAGTTTTGGCTTGCACATTTATGGAACTGCCAGTGAGATTAGCCAGGAGGCCCTCCAAGACATCATGCGTACTGTTGAGGGAGAACCTTATGCAGATGTATTGTCCATGATGCTTCTTCGCTCTATGCAGCAGGCTCGCTATTCAGAGCACAATCACGGCCACTATGGCCTTGCTGCTGACTATTACACTCACTTTACCAGCCCGATTCGTCGTTATCCAGACCTTCTTGTTCATCGTATGATTCGGGATTACGGCCGTTCTAAGGAAATAGCAGAGCATTTTGAGCAAGTGATTCCAGAGATTGCGACCCAGTCTTCCAACCGTGAACGTCGTGCCATTGAGGCTGAACGTGAAGTCGAAGCCATGAAAAAGGCTGAGTACATGGAAGAATACGTGGGCGAAGAGTATGATGCTGTTGTATCAAGCATAGTCAAATTCGGTCTCTTTGTTGAATTGCCGAATACAGTTGAGGGCTTGATTCACATCACTAATCTACCTGAGTTTTATCATTTCAATGAACGTGATTTGACTCTTCGTGGGGAAAAATCGGGGACAACCTTCCGTGTAGGTCAACAGATTCGTATTCGGGTTGAAAGAGCGGATAAAATGACTGGAGAGATTGATTTTTCATTCGTACCTAGTGAATTTGATGTGATTGAGAAGGGCTTGAAACAGTCTAATCGCAGTGACAGAGGGCGTGGTTCAAGTCGTCGTTCAGATAAGAAGGAAGATAAGAGAAAATCAGGACGCTCAAATGATAAGCGCAAGCATTCGCAAAAAGACAAGAAGAAAAAAGGTAAGAAACCTTTTTACAAGGAAGTAGCTAAGAAAGGAGCCAAGCATGGCAAAGGGCGAGGGAAAGGTCGTCGCACAAAATAAAAAGGCGCGCCACGACTATACTATCGTAGATACGTTAGAGGCAGGGATGGTCCTGACTGGAACTGAAATCAAGAGTGTACGAGCAGCTCGAATCAATCTCAAGGATGGCTTTGCCCAAGTAAAAAATGGAGAAGTCTGGTTGAGCAATGTTCATATCGCGCCTTACGAAGAGGGCAATATCTGGAACCAAGAACCAGAACGTCGTCGTAAACTCCTGCTCCATAAAAAGCAAATCCAAAAGTTGGAACAAGAGACCAAAGGGACAGGAATGACGCTGGTTCCTCTTAAAGTCTATATCAAAGATGGTTATGCCAAGCTCCTTTTAGGTTTAGCTAAAGGGAAGCATGACTATGATAAGCGGGAGTCAATCAAACGTCGTGAGCAAAACCGCGACATTGCGCGTGTTATGAAAGCAGTCAACCAGCGATAAAAAGAGGAATGAAAATGGAAAAATTAGTTGCCTATAAACGTATGCCCTTGTGGACTAAAGAAACCATGCCAGAGGCTGTTCAGCAGAAGCACAATACAAAAGTTGGAACTTGGGGCAAGATTACTGTTTTAAAAGGAACTCTCAAGTTTATTGAATTGACAGAGGATGGTGAGGTTCTAGCTGAACACCTATTTGAAGCAGGAGCAGACAATCCAATGGCGCAACCTCAAGCCTGGCACCGAGTGGAAGCTGCCACAGATGATGTGGAATGGTACTTGGAGTTTTATTGTAAACCTGAGGATTATTTCCCTAAAAAATACAATACCAATCCGGTTCATTCAGAGGTCCTAGAGGCAATGCAGACAGTAAAACCAGGGAAAGCTTTGGATTTGGGCTGTGGTCAGGGCCGTAACTCTCTCTTTCTTGCCCAGCAAGGTTTTGATGTGACAGCTGTAGATCAAAATGAATTGGCCCTTGAAATCTTGCAAAGCATTGTGGAGCAGGAAGATTTAGATATGCCTGTTGGTCTTTACGATATCAATTCAGCTAGCATTGGTCAAGAATATGATTTTATCGTTTCAACAGTTGTTTTGATGTTTTTGCAAGCAGACCGCATTCCTGCAATTATCAAAAATATGCAGGAGCATACCACGGTCGGTGGTTATAATCTTATCGTTTGTGCTATGGATACGGAAGATTACCCTTGTTCAGTGAACTTTCCATTCACATTGAAAGAAGGGGAACTGGTAGACTATTACAAGGACTGGGAATTGGTCAAGTACAATGAAAATCCAGGCCATTTGCACCGTCGTGATGAAAATGGCAATCGTATTCAGCTACGCTTTGCGACCTGCTTAGCTAAAAAAATCAAATAAAAATGAATGAAGATTAGGAATTTTTCTGATCTTTTTTTCTTTTTTTACGAATAGATAAGATAGAAGAATTGACAAAAATACGCATTATAAGTATAATTTTAGATAGAAAGGTGACCATAAATGACAATCACAGGTAAGGAAATGGTAAAATTATACTCAATGAAAATCAAAGAGCAAACTAGGAAGCTGGCCGCAGGCTGTACTTGAGTACGGCAAGGATAAGCTGACGTGGTTTGAATTTGATTTTCGAAGAGTATTAGCTCTTGCAAATGGATGGATTGAAGTTCGTAAGAGAGGAAGTCATCATCATTTTAAGAAAGAAGGGGTTCCCTATCTTGTCACTATTCCAGTTCACGGTAATGAGGATTTAGGAAAAGGACTAGAGAGAAAAATATTAAAAGATTTGGGACTATAGTTGATTTGGAAATTGTGGAGGTGTATTATGCTAAAATCTTATCCTGCTATTTTTCATAGAGAAGGCACTGGATACTGGATTGAATTTCCGGAGTTTGGAGGCGGAACTGAAGGAGCAACGATTGAACTTGCAATGAAAAATGCTCGGGAAATGCTTGAGAGTGTTTTAGCTTCTTATATTGATGAAGGACTGGCTTTGCCTACTCCTAGTGACATTTCTATGTTAAAAGTTTCTGATGGATTTGTGTCTTTAATTCAGGTCAATCCCTTGCCTTTCGTAAAGAATAATAAGGCGATTCGAAAAAATGTTACGGTTCCAGAGTGGCTAGTCAGACTTGCAGATCGTGAGAAAGTGAACTATTCTGAAGTGTTGACACAAGCTCTTGAAAGTCGCTTGCAACTCTAAAATTATAGAGTGATCAAGATTAGGAAATTTCCTGATCTTTTTTCTTTTTTACGAATAATATAGAAAAGGAGGGAAATCATGTTTGTTGCTAGAAATGCTAGGGGGCGGCTGGTAAATGTGTTAGAGGATAAGCTTGAGAAGGAAGAATACACCTGCCCAGCTTGTGGAGGTCAGCTCCGTTTGCGTCAAGGACCAAGTGTCCGAACCCATTTTGCCCACAAATCCCTAAAAGACTGTGATTACTCCTTTGAAAATGAAAGCCCAGAACACTTGGCAAATAAGGAAGTCCTCTATCACTGGTTGAGAACAGAGGCAGAGGTGCAATTAGAATACCCCCTTCCAGAGCTTAAACAGATTGCAGATGTGTTTGTAAATGGCAATCTAGCTTTAGAGGTTCAGTGTAGCCCCTTGCCTCAAAAAGTCCTTAAAGAGCGAAGTGAGGGCTATCGTAGTCAGGCTTACCAAGTACTGTGGTTGCTGGGGGAAAAACTTTGGCTCAAGGAGCGTTTGACTCGTCTGCAACAAGGTTTTCTCTATTTCAGTCACAACATGGGCTTTTATGTTTGGGAATTAGACAGTGAAAAACAAGTTTTAAGACTCAAATACCTGATTCACCAAGATCTCCGAGGTAAACTCCATTATCAGATTAAGGAATTTCCCTGTGGTCAAGGTAGTCTACTGGAGATATTACGTTTTCCCTATAAGAAACAAAAAATATCTCATTTTACAGTTTCTCAGGACAAGGACATCTGTCGTTATATTCGGCAACAACTGTACTATCAAAATCCCATTTGGATGAAAGAACAAGCAGAAGCCTATCAAAAGGGAGAAAATCTCCTGACTTATGGGTTAAAAGAATGGTATCCACAAATTCGACCACTAGTAGGTGATTTTTGCCAAATTGAGAAGGATTTGACCAGCTATTATCAGTATTTTCAAACCTATTATCAACAAAATCCTCAAAATGATTGGCAAAAGCTCTATCCACCAGCCTTTTATCAGCAATATTTCTTGAAAAATATGGTAGAATAGAAAGGATGGAGGAATCTAATGGTATTACAAAGACATGAAATAAATGAAAAAGATACATGGGATCTATCAACGATTTACCCAACTGACCAGGATTGGGAAGAAGCCTTAAAAGATTTAACTGAAAAATTGGAGACAGTAGCCCAGTATGAAGGTCATCTCTTGGATAGTGCGGATAGCCTACTCGAAATTACTGAATTTTCTCTTGAAATGGAACGCCAAATGGAGAAGCTTTACGTCTATGCTCATATGAAGAATGACCAAGACACACGTGAAGCTAAGTATCAAGAGTATTACGCCAAAGCAATGACTCTCTACAGCCAGCTAGACCAAGCCTTTTCATTCTATGAACCTGAATTTATGGAAATCAGTGAAAAGCAGTATGCTGACTTTTTAGAAGCTCAGCCAAAATTGCAGGTTTATCGACACTATTTTGACAAACTTTTGCAAGGCAAGGATCACGTTCTATCACAACGCGAAGAAGAGCTATTGGCTGGAGCTGGAGAAATCTTTGGTTCGGCAAGTGAAACCTTCGCTATCTTGGACAATGCGGATATTGTGTTCCCTTATGTTCTTGACGATGATGGTAAGGAAGTTCAACTCTCTCATGGGACTTACACACGTTTGATGGAGTCTAAAAATCGTGAGGTGCGTCGTGGTGCCTATCAAGCCCTTTATGCGACTTATCAACAATTCCAACATACCTATGCCAAAACCTTGCAAACCAATGTTAAGGTGCAAAACTATCGTGCAAAAGTTCGCAACTACAAGAGTGCTCGTCATGCAGCCCTAGCGGCTAATTTTGTTCCAGAAAGTGTTTATGACAATTTGGTAGCAGCAGTTCGCAAGCATTTGCCACTCTTGCATCGTTACCTTGAACTTCGTTCAAAAATCTTGGGAATTTCAGATCTCAAGATGTACGATGTCTACACACCGCTTTCGTCAGTAGATTATAGTTTCACCTACCAAGAAGCCTTGAAAAAGGCAGAAGATGCCTTGGCAGTCTTGGGTGAAGATTACTTGAGCCGTGTTAAACGTGCTTTCAGTGAGCGTTGGATTGACGTTTATGAAAATCAAGGCAAGCGTTCAGGGGCTTACTCTGGTGGTTCTTACGATACCAATGCCTTCATGCTTCTTAACTGGCAGGACAATCTAGACAATCTTTTTACTCTTGTTCATGAAACTGGTCACAGTATGCACTCAAGCTATACTCGCGAAACTCAGCCTTATGTTTACGGGGATTACTCTATTTTCTTGGCTGAGATTGCATCAACTACCAATGAAAATATCTTGACGGAGAAATTATTGGAAGAAGTGGAAGATGACGCAACGCGCTTTGCTATTCTCAATAACTTCCTAGACGGTTTCCGTGGAACAGTTTTCCGCCAAACTCAATTTGCTGAGTTTGAACACGCGATTCACCAAGCGGATCAAAATGGTGAAGTCTTGACAAGCGATTTCTTAAATAAACTCTACGCAGACTTGAACCAAGAGTATTATGGTTTGAGTAAGGAAGACAATCCTGAAATCCAATACGAGTGGGCACGCATTCCACACTTCTACTATAACTACTATGTATACCAATATTCAACAGGATTTGCAGCAGCCTCAGCCTTGGCTGAAAAGATTGTTCATGGTAGTCAAGAAGACCGTGACCGCTATATCGACTACCTCAAGGCAGGTAAGTCTGACTATCCACTTAATGTCATGAGAAAAGCTGGAGTTGATATGGAGAAGGAAGACTATCTCAACGATGCCTTTGCAGTCTTTGAACGTCGTTTGAATGAGTTTGAAGCCCTTGTTGAAAAATTGGGATTGGCATAAGATGGTTGAATCGTATAGTAAGAATGCCAACCATAACATGCGTCGCCCTGTCGTCAAGGAAGAAATTGTGGACTTGATGCGTCAGCGCCAAAAGCAAGTCACAGGAGCTTTGAAAGAATTGGAAGACTTTGCCCGCAAGGAAAATATTCCCATTATTCCCCATGAAACGGTAGCTTATTTCCGTTTTCTCATGGAAACCATGCAACCTAAAAACATTCTGGAAATTGGGACGGCCATCGGTTTTTCAGCCCTCTTGATGGCAGAATATGCGCCAAATTCTAAGATTACAACCATTGACCGCAATCCAGAAATGATTGGTTTTGCCAAGGAAAATTTTGCTCAATTTGACAGTCGTAAGCAAATCACACTCCTAGAAGGAGATGCGGTAGATGTCTTATCTACACTGACAGAGTCCTATGATTTCGTCTTTATGGATTCAGCCAAGTCTAAATACATCGTCTTTCTGCCAGAAATCCTCAAACATTTGGACGTTGGAGGTGTGGTTGTCTTGGATGATATTTTCCAAGGTGGTGATGTTGCCAAGGATATTATGGAAGTCCGTCGTGGCCAGCGAACCATTTATCGAGGACTTCAAAGACTATTTGATGCAACCTTAGACAATCCAGGACTCACCGCAACATTAGTACCTCTGGGGGACGGCATTCTCATGCTTCGTAAGAATGTAGCAGATGTTCAATTGCCTGACAGCGAAAGATTTTCAGAAAAATTTAAGAAAATATAGTAAAATAGATAGAGTAACACTTATCTCAAAGGAGTAGACATGAAGAAAAAACTATTGGCAGGTGCCATTACATTATTATCAGTAGCAACTTTAGCAGCTTGTTCGAAAGGTTCAGAAGGGGCAGACCTTATCAGCATGAAAGGGGATGTCATCACAGAACATCAATTTTATGAGCAAGTGAAAAGCAACCCTTCAGCCCAACAAGTCTTGTTAAATATGACCATCCAAAAAGTTTTTGAAAAACAATATGGCTCAGAGCTTGATGATAAAGAGGTTGATGATACTATCGCCGAAGAAGAAAAACAATATGGTGAGAACTACCAACGTGTCTTGTCACAAGCAGGCATGACTCTTGAAACACGTAAAGCTCAAATTCGTACAAGTAAATTGGTTGAGTTGGCAGTTAAGAAAGCAGCAGAAGCTGAATTGACAGATGATGCTTACAAGAAGGCCTTTGACGAATACACTCCAGACGTAACGGCTCAAATCATCCGTCTTGATAATGAAGATAAGGCCAAAGAAGTTCTCGAAAAAGCCAAGGCAGAAGGTGCTGACTTTGCTCAATTAGCTAAAGATAACTCAACTGATGAGAAAACTAAAGCGAATGGTGGAGAAATCACCTTTGATTCTGCTTCAACGGAAGTACCTGAGCAAGTCAAGAAAGCTGCTTTTGCTTTAGATGTAAATGGCATTTCTGATGTGATTACAGCAACTGGCACACAAGCCTACAGTAGCCAATATTACATTGTAAAACTCATTAAGAAAACAGAAAAATCATCTAATATCGATGACTACAAAGAAAAATTAAAAACTGTTATCTTGACTCAAAAACAAAATGATTCAACATTTGTTCAAAGCATTATCGGAAAAGAATTGCAAGCAGCCAATATCAAGGTTAAGGATCAAGCCTTCCAAAATATCTTTACCCAATATATCGGTGGTGGAGATTCAAGCTCAAGCAGTAGTACATCAAACGAATAGTCCAAATCAATACAAATCTCTTTTGAGGTTTGTATTTTTTGAACTTGAGTCTGGAAATAATTCTGTAAAAACAGTAAAATTCGAAGGATTGTAAGGTAAGAGTTTTTTTCTTTCTGAAAAAATGGTATAATAGCAATCAAAACTAGAAAATAAAACGGAATTTGGAACAGATTTGTCTGTATCCTAGTAGAGTGGTGATACTATGAAGATTAGTAAGAGGCACTTATTAAATTATTCCATCTTGATTCCTTACTTGCTTTTATCTATTTTGGGCTTGATTGTGGTCTATTCGACCACCAGCGCTATTTTAATTGAAGAAGGCAAGAGCGCCTTGCAATTGGTTCGAAATCAAGGAATCTTTTGGATTGTTAGTTTGATACTGATTGCCTTAATTTATAAATTGAGACTAGATTTTTTGAGAAATGAGCGACTAATCATTTTAGTTATATTGATAGAAATGGTTTTATTGTTTTTGGCTCGTTTTATTGGTATTTCCGTGAACGGGGCATACGGTTGGATTTCGGTTGCAGGAGTAACTATTCAGCCAGCTGAGTACTTAAAAATCATTATTATTTGGTATTTGGCTCACCGATTCTCCAAACAGCAAGAAGAAATAGCTATTTATGATTTTCAAGTTTTGACTCAAAATCAATGGCTTCCCCGTGCTTTTAATGATTGGCGATTCGTTCTCCTGGTTCTGATTGGAAGTTTGGGAATTTTCCCTGATTTAGGAAATGCGACTATTTTAGTATTGGTTTCTTTGATTATGTATACAGTTAGTGGAATCGCTTATCGTTGGTTTTCAACCATTCTGGCGCTCGTATCTGCCGCTTCTGTCTTTGTCTTGACCACTATCAGCCTAATCGGTGTTGAGACCTTTTCAAAAATTCCAGTATTTGGCTATGTGGCCAAGCGCTTTAGTGCCTTTTTTAATCCTTTTGCCGATCGTGCGGATGCGGGTCACCAGTTATCTAATTCTTATTTTGCCATGGTCAATGGCGGTTGGTTTGGTCTAGGTCTTGGGAATTCGATTGAAAAACGAGGTTATTTACCAGAAGCTCATACAGACTTTGTCTTTTCTATCGTGATTGAAGAATTTGGCTTTGTTGGTGCTAGTCTTATTTTAGCTCTCTTGTTTTTCATGATTTTGCGGATTATCTTGGTCGGTATCCGAGCGGAGAATCCTTTCAATGCCATGGTTGCACTCGGTGTCGGAGGGATGATGTTGGTTCAGGTATTTGTCAATATCGGAGGGATTTCGGGCTTGATTCCATCTACAGGAGTAACCTTTCCCTTCTTATCCCAGGGTGGAAACAGTCTTCTAGTCTTGTCAGTGGCAGTGGCCTTTGTCTTAAATATTGATGCCAGTGAAAAACG
Source organism: Streptococcus sp. k-402 (assembly GCF_013277515.1). Lineage (GTDB taxonomy): Bacteria > Bacillota > Bacilli > Lactobacillales > Streptococcaceae > Streptococcus. The sequence goes on from NZ_VMNB01000009.1 coordinate 58,816, forward strand.
CGCTAAGTTGTACCGAGAATTGGAAAATCAACCAATGAACCTTCTGTGAAGTAGAATAAAGAAAGGATAGTCTATGTCTCTTCAAAAATTAGAAAATTATAGTAATAAAAGTGTTGTGCAAGAAGAAGTATTGATTCTAACAGAATTGCTGGAAGATATTACTAAAAATATGCTTGCACCAGAGACCTTTGAAAAAATCATGCAGTTGAAAGAATTATCAACGCAGGAAGATTATCAAGGTCTAAACCGTCTAGTGACTAGCTTATCAAATGATGAAATGGTCTATATTTCACGCTATTTTTCAATCTTACCTCTTTTGATTAATATTTCAGAGGATGTGGATTTAGCTTATGAAATCAATCATCAAAATAATATTGATCAGGACTATTTAGGTAAATTATCTACAACGATCAAAATGGTTGCTGAAAAAGAAAATGCCGTTGAAATTCTTGAACACTTGAATGTTGTCCCTGTTTTGACAGCCCATCCAACACAAGTGCAACGAAAAAGTATGTTGGATTTAACAAATCACATTCATAGTCTTTTGCGTAAATACCGTGATGTTAAGTTGGGGTTGATCAATAAAGAAAAATGGCACAATGATTTGCGCCGTTATATCGAAATTATCATGCAGACAGACATGATTCGTGAGAAAAAATTAAAAGTGACTAACGAAATCACGAATGCTATGGAATATTACAACAGCTCCTTTTTGAAAGCTGTACCTCACTTGACGACGGAGTATAAGCGCTTAGCGCAAGCACATGGGTTGAATTTAAAACAGGCTAAGCCAATCACCATGGGTATGTGGATTGGTGGAGACCGTGATGGTAATCCCTTTGTTACAGCAGATACCTTGAAACAGTCTGCACTCACTCAGTGTGAAGTCATCATGAACTATTATGATGAAAAGATTTACCAACTTTATCGTGAATTTTCTCTTTCAACTAGCATTGTCAATGTAAGTAAGCAAGTCAGAGAAATGGCTCGTCAGTCCAAGGATAACTCGATTTACCGCGAAAAAGAGCTTTACCGTCGTGCCTTGTTTGATATTCAATCAAAAATCCAAGCAACAAAAACCTATCTGATTGATGATAAAGAAGTTGGAACTCGTTATGAAACCGCCAATGATTTTTACAAGGATTTGATTGCCATTCGAGATTCTCTACTAGAAAATAAGGGCGAGTCCTTGATTTCAGGTGATTTTGTTGAATTACTGCAGGCAGTAGAGATATTTGGTTTTTACCTAGCATCAATTGATATGCGACAAGACTCTAGCGTCTATGAAGCCTGTGTGGCAGAACTCTTGAAATCAGCAGGAATTCATTCTCGCTATAGTGAGTTGAGTGAAGAAGAAAAATGTGACCTTCTCTTGAAAGAATTAGAAGAAGATCCCCGAATTCTTTCTGCGACTCACGCAGAAAAATCAGAATTATTAGCAAAAGAACTAGCTATTTTTAAGACGGCTCGTGTTTTGAAAGATAAGTTGGGAGATGATGTCATCCGCCAAACCATCATTTCGCATGCTACCAGCCTTTCTGATATGCTAGAATTAGCTGTCCTATTAAAAGAAGTAGGACTGGTGGATACGGAAAGGGCGCGTGTTCAGATTGTTCCTCTTTTTGAAACAATTGAAGACTTGGATCATTCAGAGGAAACAATGAGAAAATATCTTTCTCTTAGCCTTGCCAAAAAATGGATTGCCTCACGAAATAACTACCAAGAAATCATGCTTGGCTACTCTGACAGTAATAAAGATGGCGGTTACTTGTCATCATGTTGGACCCTTTACAAGGCTCAACAACAATTGACTGCTATTGGAGATGAATTTGGCGTTAAGGTTACTTTCTTCCATGGTCGTGGTGGTACTGTCGGTCGTGGTGGTGGGCCAACCTATGAAGCCATCACATCTCAACCGCTCAAGTCTATCAAGGATCGTATCCGCTTGACGGAGCAGGGTGAAGTAATTGGGAATAAATACGGTAACAAAGACGCCGCTTACTATAATCTTGAAATGCTAGTATCGGCAGCTATTAACCGTATGATTACTCAGAAGAAGAGCGATACCAATACCTCAAATCGTTATGAAGCCATTATGGATCAAGTAGTGGACCGTAGTTACGATATCTACCGTGATTTGGTCTTTGGTAATGAGCATTTCTATGATTATTTCTTCGAGTCAAGTCCAATCAAGGCTATTTCAAGTTTTAATATTGGTTCTCGTCCAGCCGCTCGTAAGACGATTACTGAAATCGGTGGTTTGCGTGCCATCCCTTGGGTATTCTCATGGTCACAAAGTCGTGTTATGTTCCCTGGATGGTATGGGGTTGGTTCAAGTTTCAAGGAATTTATCGATAAAAATCCAGAGAATATTGCTATTTTACGAGATATGTACCAAAATTGGCCTTTCTTCCAATCGCTTCTTTCAAATGTTGATATGGTTTTGTCAAAATCAAATATGAATATTGCTTTTGAATATGCTAAACTTTGTGAAGACGAGCAAGTTAAGGCCATCTATGAGACTATTTTAAATGAATGGCAAGTTACTAAGAACGTTATCTTGGCTATTGAAGGACATGACGAACTCTTAGCTGACAATCCATATCTAAAAGCTAGTCTGGATTACCGTATGCCTTACTTTAATATTCTCAACTATATTCAGTTAGAGTTGATTAAACGCCAACGTCGTGGAGAATTGTCCAGTGATCAAGAACGATTGATTCATATCACCATCAACGGAATTGCGACAGGCTTGCGTAATTCAGGCTAATCATTTTCAAAAGTGAAGATGAAAAAAATTCTAATAGACTATTGACAAGTAGTTTAAAAATGATATAATTTAACCATTCAGAAAAGTAATCATACAAACTTTTTAGAGAGTCTGTGGTAGCTGAAAACAGATAAGTGGTGATGATGAAAATTGGGCTGAATGTTATTTAGAATTTGAAATCATAAAAATTCGGTGAGCACACCTTACAGTGCCTCTCGTTATTGCGAGACAGAGCGATAGGGAAATTTCCTATAATTGAGGTGGTACCGCGCATCGACGTCCTCACACAAGTTTTTTGTGTGAGGATTTTTTTGATGGAGGTTAGTATGGAAAGAAAACGATGGCGTCGCTTGTTTATACTCGATGAAAATCAAAGTACAAACTAGGAAGCTAGCCGCAGGCTNNAGTAACATCTATACGGCAAGGTGAAGCTGACGTGGTTTGAAGAGATTTTCGAAGAGTATTAGATAAGTGAAGTATTTTAAAGGAATTAAAAAGGAGAAATAGAATGAAAAATAAACGTTTAATTGGAATTATTGCTGCATTAGCAGTCTTAGTAGCAGGAAGCTTGATTTATTCTTCAATGAATAAATCAGAAGCTCAGAATAATAAGGATGAGAAGAAAATAACCAAAATTGGTGTGCTTCAATTTGTGAGCCATCCATCTCTTGACTTGATTTATAAAGGGATTCAAGCTGGACTTGCAGAAGAAGGATATAAAGATGACCAGTTGAAGATCGACTTTATGAACTCAGAAGGTGACCAAAGTAAGGTTGCGACAATGAGTAAACAATTGGTTGCAAATGGGAATGACCTTGTGGTTGGTATCGCAACACCAGCTGCTCAAGGATTGGCTAGCGCAACAAAAGACCTACCGGTTATCATGGCCGCTATTACAGACCCACTTGGTGCTAACTTGGTCAAAGATTTGAAAAAACCAGGTGGCAACGTTACAGGGGTATCTGACCACAATCCAGCTCAACAACAAGTTGAACTCATCAAGGCTCTGACACCGAATGTGAAAACAATCGGAGCTCTTTACTCAAGTAGCGAAGACAATTCAAAAACACAGGTCGAAGAATTTAAGGCTTATGCTGAAAAAGCAGGTCTGACAGTGGAAACATTTGCAGTTCCTTCAACAAATGAAATTGCCTCAACTGTCACTGTTATGACTAGCAAGGTAGATGCTATTTGGGTTCCAATTGATAACACCATTGCATCAGGATTTCCAACGGTTGTCTCTAGCAATCAAAGTTCTAAGAAACCAATTTATCCAAGTGCGACAGCTATGGTAGAAGTAGGTGGTTTGGCATCAGTTGTAGTTGACCAACATGACCTTGGTGTGGCAACTGGAAAAATGATTGCGCAAGTCTTGAAAGGTGCAAAACCAGCCGATACCCCAGTCAATGTCTTTTCAACTGGTAAGTCAGTCATCAATAAAAAAATGGCTCAAGAACTAGGTATTACTATTCCTGAGTCTGTTTTCAAAGAAGCAGGACAAGTCATCGAATAAATAAGGTAGGGAGGAGGAGACTCTTCCCATTTTTTAAAAAGATGAATATAGAAAGGATTAAATAAAATATGATTGTTTCCATTATTTCTCAAGGATTTGTCTGGGCTATTCTAGGTCTGGGAATCTTTATGACATTTAGGATTTTGAACTTTCCAGATATGACGACAGAAGGTTCATTCCCTCTTGGGGGAGCTGTTGCTGTCACTCTGATAACCAAAGGCGTGAACCCTTTTTTAGCGACACTGCTTGCTATAGGAGCCGGTTGTTTAGCTGGAATGGTAGCAGGACTTCTTTATACAAAAGGGAAGATTCCAACCTTGCTCTCAGGGATTTTGGTGATGACTTCCTGTCACTCTATCATGCTCTTGATTATGGGACGTGCAAATTTAGGCTTGCTTGGAACCAAGCAAATTCAGGATGCCTTGCCTTTTGATTCGGATTTGAATCAACTTTTGACAGGTCTTATCTTTGTGAGTCTTGTCATTGCTCTCATGCTCTTTTTCTTGGACACCAAACTCGGACAAGCCTATATTGCTACAGGTGACAATCCTGATATGGCTAGAAGTTTCGGGATTCATACTGGACGCATGGAGCTTATGGGCTTGGTCTTATCAAATGGTGTGATTGCCCTTGCAGGAGCTCTCATTGCCCAGCAAGAAGGCTATGCTGATGTATCTCGAGGAATCGGAGTTATCGTTGTGGGGCTTGCAAGTTTGATTATTGGAGAAGTTATCTTCAAGAGTTTGAGCTTGGCGGAACGTCTGGTTACCATCGTTGTCGGTTCTATCGCCTATCAATTCTTAGTGTGGGCAGTTATTGCGCTTGGCTTTAATACAAGTTACCTTCGTTTGTACAGCGCTGTGATTTTAGCAGTCTGTCTCATGATTCCAACATTTAAGCAAACAATCTTGAAAGGAGCCAAATTAAGCAAATGACAGCAATTGTAGAATTAAAAAATGCAACCAAAGTCGTTAAAAATGGCTTTGATGAAGAAAAGATTATTTTAAATGATGTTTCCTTAGAAATTTTTGAACAGGATTTCATCACGATTTTAGGTGGAAATGGTGCTGGGAAATCAACTCTCTTTAACACTATTGCAGGAACCTTGTCATTAACCAGTGGAACCATCCGTATTTTGGGTGAAGATGTTACTAAGTTTTCACCAGAGAAGCGGGCTAAGTATCTGTCTCGAGTCTTCCAAGATCCCAAGATGGGGACAGCTCCCCGTATGACGGTGGCTGAAAATCTTTTGATTGCCAAGTTTCGTGGTGAAAAGCGTGGACTGCTACTACGACGCTTGACTAGTTATAAGGATGAATTTCAGGCGACCATTGAAAAAGTAGGAAATGGTCTTGAGAAACACTTGAATACACCGATTGAGTTCTTATCAGGTGGGCAAAGACAGGCTTTGAGTCTCTTGATGGCAACCTTGAAGCGTCCTGAATTACTCTTGTTAGACGAGCATACTGCAGCCCTGGATCCAAAGACAAGTGTTGCCCTCATGGAATTGACGGATGAATTTGTCAAGAAGGATCAATTGACAGCGCTTATGATTACCCATCATATGGAAGATGCTCTCAAATATGGCAATCGCTTAATTGTCATGAAAGAAGGACGAATTATCCAAGATTTGAACCAAGAAGAAAAAGCAAAAATGAAAATCTCTGATTATTATCAACTCTTTGAATAAAGTAGGGAAAATGAGTGAAATGGTTTACTTTTTTTCTGAAATAAAGTATACTATATAAAGTAAACTATGATAGCATGGAGGTATTGTGTATGGTTGACAAACAAGTCATTGAAGAAATCAAAAACAATGCCAACATTGTGGAAGTCATAGGGGATGTGATTTCTTTACAAAAGGCAGGACGGAACTATCTAGGGCTCTGTCCTTTTCATGGTGAAAAAACACCTTCTTTCAACGTTGTAGAGGACAAGCAGTTTTACCACTGTTTCGGTTGTGGTCGCTCTGGTGATGTCTTTAAGTTCATCGAGGAGTACCAAGGGGTTCCCTTTATGGAGGCTGTCCAAATCTTAGGTCAGCGTGTTGGGATAGAGGTGGAAAAACCGCTTTATAGTGAGCAGAAGCCAGCTTCACCCCACCAAGCTCTTTATGATATGCATGAAGATGCTGCCAAATTTTATCATGCTATTCTCATGACAACGACCATGGGGGAAGAGGCCAGAAACTACCTTTATCAGCGTGGTTTGACAGATGAAGTGCTCAAGCATTTTCGGATTGGTTTAGCACCTCCAGAACGAAACTATCTCTATCAACGTTTGTCTGGTCAGTATCGTGATGAGGATTTCCTAGATTCAGGGCTATTTTACCTCTCGGATGCAAATCAATTTGTAGACACCTTTCACAATCGCATCATGTTTCCCCTGACCAATGATCAGGGAAAGGTTATTGCCTTCTCAGGTCGTATCTGGCAGAAAACGGATTCACAAACTTCTAAGTATAAAAATAGCCGATCGACTGCAATTTTTAACAAAAGTTACGAATTATATCATATGGATAGGGCAAAAAAATCTTCTGGAAAAGCCAGTGAGATTTACCTGATGGAAGGGTTCATGGATGTCATCGCAGCCTATCGGGCTGGAATCGAAAACGCTGTCGCATCTATGGGAACGGCCTTAAGTCGTGAGCATGTTGAGCATCTGAAAAGGTTAACCAAGAAGTTGGTTCTTGTTTACGATGGAGATAAGGCTGGTCAAGCTGCGACTTTGAAAGCGCTGGACGAAATTGGTGATATACCTGTGCAAATCGTCAGCATGCCTGATAACTTGGATCCGGATGAGTATCTACAAAAAAATGGTCCAGAAGACTTGGCCTATCTATTAACAAAAACTCGTATTAGTCCTATTGAGTTCTACATTCATCAGTACAAACCTGAAAATAGTGAAAATCTGCAGGCTCAGATTGAGTTTATTGAAAAAATAGCTCCCTTGATTGTTCAAGAAAAGTCTATCACTGCTCAAAACAGCTATATTCATATTTTAGCTGACAGTCTGGCATCCTTTGATTATGCCCAGATTGAGCAGATTGTTAATGAAAGTCGTCAGGCGCAAAGGCAGAATCGCATGGAAGGGGTTTCCAGACCGACGCAAATCACCATGCCTGTCACCAAGCAGTTATCGGCTATTATGAGGGCAGAAGCTCATCTACTTTATCGGATGATGGAATCTCCTCTTGTTTTGAACGATTACCGTTTGAGAGAAGACTTTGCATTTGATACACCTGAATTTCAGGTCTTATATGACTTGCTTGGTCAGTATGGCAATCTTCCTCCAGAAGTTTTAGCAGAACAGACAGAGGAAGTTGAAAGAGCTTGCTACCAAGTCTTAGCTCAGGATTTGCCTGCTGAGATGTCACCGCAGGAACTTAGTGAAGTAGAAATGACTCGAAACAAGGCTCTCTTGAATCAGGACAATATGAGAATCAAAAAGAAGGTGCAGGAAGCTAGCCATGTAGGAGATACAGATACAGCCCTAGAAGAATTGGAACGTTTAATTTCCCAAAAGAGAAGAATGGAGTAATAATGGCAACAAAACAAAAAGAAGTAACAACATTTGATGTACAAGTAGCAGAATTTATCCGTAATCATAAGCAAAAAGGGACAGCAACAGATGATGAAATCAACGCAAGTCTGGTTATTCCTTTTACCTTGGACGCTGATGGAATTGAAGATCTCTTGCAACGGATTCAGGATGCGGGAATTTCTATCACAGATAACGAAGGAAATCCGAGTGCGCGTGTTCTTAGCACTGAAGAAGAACCAGAACTCAGCGATGAGGACTTGATTGGTTCAACTTCGGCTAAGGTCAATGACCCTGTCCGTATGTACTTGAAAGAAATCGGGGTCGTTCCTCTCTTGACCAATGAAGAGGAAAAAGAATTGGCACTAGCGGTTGAAGCTGGTGATATAGAAGCCAAACAACGTCTTGCGGAAGCCAACCTTCGTTTGGTTGTTTCTATTGCTAAACGCTATGTCGGCCGTGGTATGCAGTTTCTTGACTTGATTCAAGAAGGGAACATGGGCTTGATGAAGGCTGTTGACAAGTTTGACTATTCTAAAGGGTTCAAGTTTTCAACTTACGCAACTTGGTGGATTCGTCAGGCTATCACTCGTGCTATTGCGGATCAAGCTCGTACTATCCGTATCCCAGTTCACATGGTTGAAACTATCAATAAATTGGTTCGTGAACAGCGGAATCTCCTTCAAGAATTGGGACAAGATCCGACACCAGAACAGATTGCTGAACGAATGGATATGACCCCTGACAAGGTTCGTGAAATCTTGAAGATTGCCCAAGAACCGGTATCCCTTGAAACTCCTATTGGTGAAGAGGATGATAGCCACCTTGGGGACTTTATTGAAGATGAAGTGATTGAAAATCCAGTTGATTATACAACTCGTATCGTCTTGCGTGAGCAGTTGGATGAGGTCTTGGATACTCTTACAGACCGTGAAGAAAATGTTTTGCGTCTACGTTTTGGATTAGATGATGGAAAAATGCGCACCCTTGAAGATGTGGGTAAAGTCTTTAACGTAACCCGCGAGCGTATCCGTCAGATTGAAGCTAAAGCTTTGAGAAAATTACGCCAACCAAGTCGCAGCAAACCGCTTCGTGATTTTATTGAAGACTAAGAGTGAGGATGAATATGGCTTATACAGAAGAGCAAATTGAAAATATCAAAACACGGATTTTAACAGCCTTGGAAGAAGTCATCGACCCTGAGTTGGGAATCGATATTGTCAATCTTGGTTTGATCTACGAGATTCGTTTTGACGGTGACACAGGGCAAACAGAGATTGATATGACTTTGACAACCATGGGTTGTCCCCTAGCCGACCTTTTGACGGATCAGATTTATGATGCCATGACAGAGGTACCAGAAGTAACGGATACCGAAGTTAAATTGGTTTGGTATCCAGCCTGGACCGTTGAAAAAATGAGTCGCTATGCACGCATTGCCCTAGGCATTAAGTAAACATATAAAAGCATGTGAGAGACCCTTGGAAAGCGGAGGAAATTTCCCCTCTTTTCCTCTAGTCTCTCCTTTCTTTTGCTGATTTTATTCAAAGAAAATGATATAATAGTAGTTATGGAAAAAAAGAAATTATGCATCAATATGTTGAGTTCAAGTGAGAAAGTAGCAGGACAAGGAGTTTCAGGTGCTTACCGTGAATTAGTTCGTCTTCTTCACCGTGATGCCAAGGACCAATTGATTGTTACAGAAAATCTTCCAATAGAGGCAGATGTGACTCACTTTCATACAATTGATTTCCCCTATTATTTATCAACATTCCAAAAGAAACGCTCAGGGAGAAAAATTGGCTATGTGCATTTCTTGCCTGATACACTTGAGGGAAGTTTGAAGATTCCATTTTTCTTAAAGGGAATTGTTAAACGCTATGTATTTTCTTTTTACAACCGGATGGAGCACTTGGTTGTGGTAAATCCGATGTTTATCGAGGATTTGGTGGCAGCTGGTATTCCACGTAAAAAAGTGACCTATATTCCTAACTTTGTCAACAAGGAAAAATGGCATCCCCTTACACAAGAAGAGGTAGTCAGATTGCGAACAGAGCTAGGTCTTAGTGATAATCAGTTTATCGTAGTAGGTGCTGGTCAAGTTCAGAAACGTAAAGGGATTGATGACTTTATCCGTTTGGCTGAGGAATTGCCTCAGATTACCTTTATCTGGGCCGGTGGTTTCTCTTTTGGTGGCATGACAGATGGTTATGAACGCTACAAGAAAATGATGGAAAATCCTCCTAAAAATTTGATTTTTCCAGGAATTGTCTCACCAGAGCGTATGCGCGAATTGTATGCCCTAGCGGATCTTTTCTTGTTACCTAGTTACAATGAGCTCTTTCCTATGACTATCCTAGAAGCTGCCAGTTGTGAGGCTCCTATTATGTTACGTGATTTGGATCTCTATAAGGTGATTTTGGAGGGAAATTATCGGGCGACAGCAGATAGAGAAGAGATGAAAGAAGCTATTCTGGAATATCAAGCGAATCCTGTTGCTTTAAAAGACCTCAAAGAAAAAGCTAAGAATATTTCCAGAGAGTATTCTGAAGATCATCTGTTGCAAATCTGGTTGGACTTTTATGAGAAACAAGCCGCTTTAGGGAGAAAGTAAAAAGTGAGGTAATCTATGCGAATTGGTTTATTTACAGATACCTATTTTCCTCAGGTTTCAGGTGTTGCGACCAGTATTCGAACCTTAAAAACAGAACTTGAAAAGCAGGGACATGCTGTTTTTATCTTTACGACGACAGATAAGGATGTCAATCGTTATGAAGATTGGCAAATTATCCGCATTCCAAGTGTTCCCTTTTTTGCTTTTAAGGATCGCCGCTTTGCCTATCGAGGTTTCAGCAAGGCACTTGAAATTGCCAAGCAGTATCAGCTGGATATCATCCATACTCAGACAGAATTTTCTCTTGGCTTGTTGGGGATTTGGATTGCGCGAGAATTAAAAATTCCAGTCATCCATACCTATCACACCCAGTACGAAGACTATGTGCATTATATTGCTAAGGGGATGTTGATTCGTCCTAGCATGGTCAAGTACCTGGTCAGAGGTTTCCTGCATGATGTGGATGGGGTTATTTGCCCGAGTGAGATTGTCCGTGACTTGCTATCTGACTATAAGGTTAAGGTTGAAAAGCGGGTCATTCCAACTGGAATTGAATTAGCTAAGTTTGAGCGTCCAGAAATCAAGCAGGAAAATTTGAAAGAACTACGTAGTAAATTAGGGATTCAAGATGATGAACAGATGTTGCTGAGCCTTTCCAGAGTTTCCTATGAAAAAAATATTCAGGCAGTATTAGCAGCCTTTGCAGAAGTTCTGAGAGAGGAAGATAAGGTTAAACTGGTGGTAGCTGGGGATGGTCCTTATCTGGATGACCTTAAAGAGCAAGCCAAGAAACTAGAGATTCAAGACTCGGTCATCTTTACAGGGATGATTGCTCCCAGTGAGACGGCTCTTTACTATAAGGCAGCGGATTTCTTCATCTCGGCATCGACAAGCGAAACCCAAGGCTTGACCTACTTGGAAAGCTTAGCCAGTGGGACGCCTGTCATTGCTCATGGAAATTCTTATCTGGACAATCTGATCAGTGATAAAATGTTTGGAACCTTGTACTATGGAGAACATGATTTGGCTGGTGCTATTTTGGAAGCCCTGATTGCAACGCCAGATATGAATGAGCATACCTTATCAGAGAAATTGTATGAGATTTCAGCTGAGAACTTTGGAAAACGAGTGCATGAGTTTTATCTGGATGCCATTATTTCAAATAACTTCCAGAAAGATTTGGCTAAAGATGATACGGTTAGTCAGCGTATCTTTAAGACAGTTTTGTATCTACCGCAAAAGGTGGTCGCTGTACCGGTAAAAGGCTCTAGACGCATGCTGAAGGCTTCAAAAACACAGTTAATCAGCATAAGAGATTATTGGAAAGACCATGAAGAATAGAAAGAGGAACAGCTATGAAAAAACAATTAATGAGAAGTGGGCATGACAAAAAGATTGCGGGTGTTTGTGCCGGAGTGGCCCATTATCTTGATATGGATCCAACTATCGTTCGCGTAATATGGGGTGTTTTTGCTTGCTGTTACGGAGCGGGAATTGTAGCTTATATCATTTTATGGATTATCGCACCTGTAGCAACTGACTATTGAAAACTAGCTCAATTCATGCTAAGATAATAGAAAATAGAATGTAACGAAGGAGAAAAAAATGGCATTTGGAGATAATGGAAATCGTAAAAAAACTATGTTTGAGAAAATAACCTTGTTTATCGTGATTATCATGCTAGTAGCAAGTTTATTGGGAATTTTTGCAACTGCAATTGGTGCCCTCAGTAATCTATAAAATAGATTCAAGAAAATTTAGTGACTGGGATTTCCCAGCCCTTTTTTAAAGTGAGAAGAAAAAATGAGTATGTTTTTAGATACAGCCAAGATTAAGGTCAAGGCTGGTAATGGTGGCGATGGCATGGTTGCCTTTCGTCGTGAAAAATATGTCCCTAATGGCGGTCCTTGGGGTGGTGACGGTGGCCGTGGAGGCAATGTGGTCTTCGTTGTAGACGAAGGACTACGTACCTTGATGGATTTCCGCTACAATCGTCATTTCAAGGCTGATTCCGGTGAAAAAGGAATGACCAAAGGAATGCATGGACGTGGTGCTGAGGATCTTAGAGTTCGAGTGCCACAAGGTACGACTGTCCGTGATGCAGAGACTGGTAAGGTCTTGACAGATTTGATTGAACATGGGCAAGAATTTATTGTAGCCCACGGTGGTCGTGGTGGACGTGGGAATATCCGCTTTGCGACACCCAAAAATCCTGCACCGGAAATCTCTGAAAATGGAGAGCCAGGTCAGGAACGTGAGTTACAATTAGAACTAAAAATCTTGGCAGATGTTGGTTTGGTTGGTTTCCCATCGGTTGGGAAATCAACTCTGCTCAGTGTTATTACCTCAGCTAAACCTAAAATTGGAGCCTACCACTTTACGACAATTGTGCCAAATTTAGGTATGGTTCGCACCCAATCAGGTGAATCCTTTGCAGTAGCCGACTTGCCAGGTTTGATTGAAGGGGCTAGTCAAGGTGTTGGTTTGGGAACTCAGTTCCTCCGTCACATCGAGCGTACCCGTGTCATCCTTCATATTATTGATATGTCAGCTAGCGAAGGCCGTGATCCTTATGAGGACTACTTAGCTATCAATAAGGAGCTGGAGTCATACAATCTTCGTCTCATGGAGCGTCCACAGATCATTGTAGCCAATAAGATGGACATGCCTGAGAGTCAGGAAAATCTTGAAGTTTTCAAGAAGAAATTAGCTGAAAACTACGATGAATTTGAAGAGTTACCAGCTATTTTCCCAATATCTGGATTGACCAAGCAAGGTTTGGCAACGCTTTTGGATGCTACAGCTGAATTGTTAGACAAGACACCAGAATTCTTGCTCTACGACGAGTCAGATATGGAAGAAGAAGCTTACTATGGATTTGATGAGGAAGAAAAAGCCTTTGAAATTAGTCGTGATGACGATGCGACATGGGTACTTTCTGGTGAAAAACTCATGAAACTCTTTAATATGACCAACTTTGATCGTGACGAATCGGTCATGAAATTTGCCCGTCAGCTTCGTGGTATGGGAGTTGATGAAGCTCTTCGTGCGCGTGGTGCTAAAGATGGTGACTTGGTTCGCATTGGTAAATTTGAGTTTGAATTTGTAGACTAGGAGACTGGTATGGGAGATAAACCGATATCTTTCCGAGATGCGGATGGCAATTTCGTTTCCGCCGCAGATGTTTGGAATGAAAAGAAATTGGAAGAACTGTTTAATCGTCTCAATCCAAATCGTGCTCTGAGATTGGCACGAATTAAAAAAGACAATCCATCTTAAATACGTAAGATAAAACTCCAATTATCAGTCAAGTTAACTGTAACAAATAGAAGCTAAGATCGAGAAAGGGCAAAATTTGTCCTTTCTTTTTATTTATAAAGTATAATATATTGAAATAGAATATCAACAAATAGACTAGGGAATTCAAATCAAATTTCTAACAAGGCTTTATAAGTCGTGTTGTCCTATTCTAGCTTCAAGACACTGTATTTTTTCTATTAAAAAGAATTTTTTTACAAAAATGGTTGGTTATTTTGTTTATTCATGCTATAATAGGAACAATTACTTTTAGGAGGTGCAGTATGTCTTATTTATTTGAGATATTACCGAGTTTACTGAATGGTGCGAGCACGACTGTACAGGTCTTTGCACTGGTCTTGCTATTTTCGATTCCCTTGGGCGTTTTGATTGCCTTTGCCTTGCAAGTCCATTGGAAGCCCCTCCATTATCTGATTAACATTTACATCTGGGTTATGCGAGGAACCCCCTTACTCTTGCAACTGATTTTTATTTATTATGTGCTCCCAAGTATTGGGATTCGTTTAGATCGCCTTCCTGCTGCTATTATTGCCTTTGTTCTCAACTATGCAGCTTACTTTGCAGAAATTTTCCGTGGGGGAATTGACACTATTCAAAGAGGACAGTATGAGGCTGCCAAGGTCTTGAAGTTTAGCCCTTTTGACACAGTGCGCTATATTATCTTGCCCCAAGTGACCAAAATCGTTCTTCCTAGTGTCTTTAATGAAGTTATGAGTTTGGTCAAGGATACTTCTTTGGTCTATGCTCTCGGAATTTCAGACCTTATCTTGGCTAGTCGAACAGCTGCCAACCGTGACGCCAGTCTGGTTCCCATGTTCTTGGCAGGAGCCATTTACTTGATTTTGATTGGTATTGTGACCATTCTTGCCAAAAAAGTTGAGAAGAAGTACAGTTACTATAGATAGGAGGCTGCCATGTTAGAATTACGAAATATCAATAAGGGTTTTGGTGAAAAGCAAATTTTGTCCAATTTCAGTCTAAGCATTCCTGAAAAACAAATCCTGGCTATCGTTGGGCCTTCTGGTGGAGGTAAGACAACTCTCTTACGTATGCTTGCGGGTCTTGAAACCATTGATTCAGGGCAAATCTTTTATAATGGAGAATCATTAGAATTGGATGAACTGGAGAAGCGCAATCTACTGGGATTTGTATTCCAAGATTTTCAACTTTTCCCTCATTTATCAGTTTTAGACAATTTGACCTTATCTCCTGTGAAAACCATGGGAATGAAGCAGGATGAGGCTGAGCAGAAGGCGCGAGGTCTCTTGGAGCAATTGGGACTGGCAGGGCACACAGACGCCTATCCATTCTCATTATCAGGTGGGCAAAAGCAACGTGTGGCCTTGGCGCGTGCTATGATGATTGATCCAGAAATCATTGGCTACGATGAACCAACTTCTGCCCTAGATCCAGAATTGCGCTTGGAAGTGGAAAAATTGATCTTGCAAAATAGGGAACTTGGGATGACGCAGATTGTGGTTACCCACGATTTACAATTCGCTGAAAATATCGCAGATCAGATTCTCAAGGTTGAGTCCAAGTAGGAGGTGCCAATGACTAATAAGAAAATTGCTTTAGTGTTGGTTTCGCTTCTGACTCTCTTTTTAACAGCTTGTACTCAGAAGGCTAGCGATCCAAAGCAGGATAACTGGAATAAGTATCAAGAGCAAGGCAGTATAACCATTGGTTTTGATAATACCTTTGTACCCATGGGATTTGAGGAAAAGAATGGCCAATATACGGGCTTTGATATTGACTTAGCACAAGCAGTTTCTGAAAAATTAGGTTTTAAGGTTCAATTTCAACCAATCGACTGGGATATGAAGGAGACGGAACTGCAAAATGGGACCATTGATGCCATCTGGAATGGCTATTCTGCCACTGATGAACGCCGAGAAAAGGTTGCCTTTAGCATTCCATATATGGAAAATCAGCAGGTTTTAGTCGCGAAGAAAAGCCAGCAGATTCATTCGGTAGAGGATATGAAGGATAAGACCTTGGGAGCGCAAGCCGGTTCCTCTGGTTATTTAGATTTTGAAGCTCAGCCAGATTTGCTGAAAAGTCGTGTCAAAGACCAGAAGGCCAATCAGTACCAGAGTTTCAATGAAGCCTTGATTGACTTGAAAAATGATCGAATTGATGCCTTGTTGATTGACCGAGTGTATGCTAATTACTATCTTCAGTCTGAGGGGATATTAAATGACTACAATGTCTTTTCGGCTGGATTTGAGAGTGAATCTTTTGCAGTCGGAGTTAGGCCAGCTGATAAAAGATTATTAACAGCATTAAACCAGGCCTTAATCGAACTTTACCAAGAAGGGAAGTTCCAGAAAATCAGCCAAAAATGGTTTGGAGAAGATGTAGCAACCAAAGAAGTAAAAGAAGGAAAATAAAATCAATAGCAAGCCTAGTTTTGTTTTTAAAACTGGGTTTTGTTTTTTTATAGATTTTATTTTATAAAGCTATAGCAACTTCTAAATTTTTTAGCTATTTTGGGTAGATCTTGTGCATCTAGCTTCATTCTGTAATCCCTTATCTATAGCTAAAACTCAATGAAGACGTAATAAAAAATATCAGAAAATCTCTTTTTGAAATCAAATTATATTAACAATCAAATAATATAGAAAATCTCTAAAGTAATATAAATTTTATTTTTTGTAAGGGATTACCACAAATAAGAGTTTATGAAATTACTGTAGCGACTTTACCTGAAATTGCTTGATTTGTTGTTTTAAAAAGAGTATAATAAATTATAACCTTTTAAAATATACAAAAATATTTTAGGGGGGGCTTTTTATTTAGCTTCCTTAAGTATATTAACCGATAGTTATCGGGAAAAAGGAGTAAGAAAATGTTTAAACCCAAAGTGCGTCATGTTCGCCAATCGCAAGTGGAGAAATTCACACGTTACAGTATCCGTAAGGTTAGTTTTGGTGCGGCTAGTGTGGCTGTAGCTACTGGCTTGTTTTTCCTTGGTGGAGGAAGCGTCCAAGCAGCTGAACCAGTAACTAATCCAGAGTCTACAGAAGTTCAAAATCTAAATGGTAAGTCCCCAGACCCCTCTAAGGAAGTTGCTGGACAAGTATCTGCTACTGCTAAAGTGGCCGAGGGACAAAATAATACTTCTGTAAAAGAATCTGCTACTGACAAACAAGCCAGTGAAGTTGAAACTCCAACTGTAGTGACAGAAAAAGCTGATATTAATACCGCATCGTTAGAAGATTTAGTGGCTAAAGTTGAAAGTCGATTAAGTCAGTTAACCGAAGGTAAGAAAACAAAATCAGTCATTGATGATGCTAAAAATTTGGTTCATAAAGTAAAAGAGCTTCTAAACGATGATGAAAAAACACAGGCTAAAGTAGATGCACTTGCTACACAACTTTCAAGTAACCTTAGCATTCTAAACAGTATCAAATCAGACACAACTGAAGAAGAAAAAGTAAATAAAAACCAAGATCCACGAAACGGAAAAGAGATTCCAGGAAAAGGTGAGAGTGGGTTTAGAGATACAGGTACGGTTGCAGATGGCACTGAAAATCCTGTTGCTGTAAATACAAATGATATTACACAAAAAGCTTCTAAATTAGAGGCAGAAATCGCAAAAGTTGAAGCTTTAATCTCAGCTGAAAATGCTAAAAGAGAAGGTGAAAAAGATAAGGGATTTATAGAAATCCTAACACAGGTAAAAGAGTCTGCACAAGCTGTTAAAATTAAAGGAGATAATATCCCGACAACAGAAAAAGAAAAGCATGCTCTTTTACAAGAGTTAAAAGCAAAAGTTGATTTATTAAAACTATATCAAGCTAAAAAATTGGACTGGGGAGCACCTGCGAATAATCACTTAGCAAATTATGGGAATAATCCGACAAATGCTATAATTAGTAATTTAAATAATACTTTTGGAACTCCTGATTTTTCAGGGTCTGACTCGCATGAAAAAGTTGTTGAAAATCAAAGAAATGGATTGTCAGGGACAATTCTAGGTTCTGCAAAATATCATTGGAAAGAAAAAAATATTTCAGTTAGTGATGCTAGTGCCGGTGCATTAGATGGCTGGAAAATAGTAGATAAACCAGGGAAAAATACTGTAACACTTGTTAAACCAGAACAGCCAACTGATATTAAACGTCAAAGTGGTGTTACAGAGAAGGAATATAATCCTAACTCTGCAAAAGTATACGATAATAATGGCAAGGCAAATATAGATGGACAAGGCGCACCTAATGCTAGTGGTAAATTACTTAATACCATGATTACAACTCCAAAATTTGAAGCGCCAGAAGCGGGAAGTGGTACTGTAAATAAAGATTTTTATTTGGAATTAAGAAAACAAGGCACTACAATTTACAAAGATTTTGATGTCAACCCCAATTCACATCTATATGCACATTTATTATACGCAGGTGCATATGGGAAACTTGCTCTGGCTTCAACAGGGGAAAAAGTTAAGCTAAAAGTTGTTGATGCATACACAGGAACTCCTCTATCGGAACTAAAAAGAGAAGATAAAAAAGCACCAGATACGGAATTTCTTCTTAGTCCAGGTAGTGGTAATAGAGGTGTTAGTGCTCTTCGTAGAGTTATTCAAATTCCAAAGGGTACTACAAAGGTACGTGTCTTTATTGAAGCAGCAGATCAACCAACCGGTTCGAATTTAGGTGGCGAAGTAGAAGATGGATATATTGTTGCTGGATTAGGATTAACAACAGGACCCGCGCTATCTTTAACAACGACTATTGTATCCGGTAGAGATAAAAAAGCCTATGGATTTACAGACGATACTATTTATAAAAATGAACAAGCAGGTACTCTTGAAGTTACACTGAGTAATGGAGGTGGGTTAGATGTTTCTCGTGATACTAAGTATAAGGTAACAGTAACAGTTCCTCAAGGAGTGAAATTAGGAACTATTCAAGGTCAAGATTTAAATGAGGCTAATGGTTTTGCAGTATTTGCACCTAGTTATACTACAAATTTTAGATATGATAAGCAAACGAGAGAGTTAACTTTTGAGATTAATATTCCAAATAGAAAAATAGAACCTAAGACTGGAAAAACAGATACTGTAAAAATTCCATTTATAGTAACTCCTGATTATGTAGGTAAAGCAACTTTCAAAATTACAGGACAGAATGGTTTTGGAGGAAAAGATGCTTTAGGAAATGCTATATATCCATACGGATTTGCACCAGATGCTAATAGATATAATCTACCAGAAAATTTTAGAGCTAATAGTTTAAACACTTCCGATAATCCTGACTATAAATATAATCGTAGTATTTATATTGATTCTATGACAGGAAATAGCTCTATAACTGTTCCAGTCGGAACTAGTTTAGATAAGATCAAGGAGCTATCTAAATCAAAAGCGAAAGAAAAGATTGAATCAGAAGAATACAAGAGAAAACTGGATGAAACTAATGCTAAGGCTACTCTAGATGATCAAGGAACGTCTACGGGAGTTGTTGCTACTGACGTAGCGAAAGAGAATGCCGGTGTTATAAAAGTGCCAGTAGTTCATAGTCGAGATGGAAAAAATTATAAAAATACTGTAGATATCGAAGTTAGTGTTGTAAAATCAACTACAGATAAGTTAGTAGTATTTGAAGGTGATAAGATTACAAATGAAGAGGTTAAATCTTCAGTTAAGCCTGCTACTATTGATAATAATCTAGGGGTAGTAAATAATCCTAACGAAGCAGATGTGATTAATACAACAGGAAAAGCTGGAGAAGCAGGATTAAAAATTCCAACAACGGTAACTCATGATTCAAATGGTACAAATATTAATGAAACAGTAACAGTTCCTGTGTTGGTATTACCAAAAGCAACTGGTGAAGTACAAGTTCATAAAGGAGCTTCAGTAGATAAAGTTAAAGAAGTTGCTAAAGCAAAAGCACAAACTTTAACAAAAGCAACAGACTTCACTGGGAAATTACCAACAGGAGCAACAGTTACAGTTGGTGATATAACAGAAGCCGTAGCAGCAACTCTAACAAATGAAAAAGGTACAAACAAAGGTGTTGTAAATGTACCAGCTACTTATACAGTAGATGGAACAGAATACCCTACAACAGTACCAGTAACGATTAACGTATTAGGTTCAGAAACAAAACCAGTCTACACTGTAGAAGGAACAAAACCAGATGCAAACAAAGTAAAAGATGCTGTAACACCGGGTACTGGAGGAAAGGTAAATGAACCAAAAGCAACTGATTTACCAGAAACAACAGGTAAAGCAGGAGTAACGGATATAACTGTTCCAACTACAGTAACGTATCCAACAGGAGATGAAACTGTAAATGTCCCTGTAACAGTATTACCAAAACCAGAACCAAAAGGCATTACAGTTTTAAACGGTACACCAAACGAGAAATTAATCGATGCTATTAGAGCAAACGTTAATAAAGCAATTACTGGACTAACAAATGTTCCTGAAGGGGTAGCTCCATTCATAACAGATGACGCTATTGTAACTCCAAAAACTGATAAAAATGGACAACAAACTCCAGTGTCAGTAACTGTTAAATATAGAGATAAGGCTACTGGAAAAGTTATTGATGACATTTCAGTTGACGTCGACGTTCCTGTAAATGTAGTTGGTTCAACTCCGACATCTAAAGTTGTATTTGAAGGAGATGAAATTACAGCTAAAGATATTACAGATGCTGTTACTTCAGGGGAAAAAGGAACGAAGGGTGAGCCTACAGATTTAGCAAAAGATATTACTGCAAACCCAGGTGTGAAAGAAGTAACTGTACCAGTAACTTATACGGATCAAAATGGAGCAACTTTAACAGAACCAGTAATAGTTAAAGTAATAGTTCTTCCAAAACCAACACCGAAAGGTCTAATTGTTGCTAAAGATAGCGACAAGGAAAAAGCAAAAGAAAAAGTTCTTGCTAAGGCGAAAGAAGCTATTGCAGATGGTACATTTAAAGGAAAACTTCCAGCAAATGTTACAAATGTAAGTATTGATGAAAATGTAGAAAATCCAGATTTGTCAGATGATACTGATGTAAATGTTACTGTGAAGTACACTGTTGATGGGGAAGAAAAAACAACCGTTGTTAAAGTTCCAGTAACTGTTGTAGAGGGAGTTCCTCAAATCGTTCCAGTGGATGAAAACAATAAACAACCAAATCCAGAAAATAGTATCGACAAAACAGAATATCCAGATGGTTCAACATTTGAATATAATCCAAATACTCCGGTAGATACTACAAAACCTGGTGATTATACAGTCAATGTCATTGTAAAAGACAAAGATGGTAATCCTATTGCAGAAGTACCGGCAACTGTACGTGTGGTAGAAAGTTATCCACAATTTGTACCAGTAGACAAAGATAAGAAACAACCAAATGTGGTAGGAAGTATCGATCCTAAAGCATTCCCTAAAGATACTGAATTTAGTTATGAATCTCCTGTAGACACAACAACACCAGGAGAAAAAGATGTTGTAGTAGTAGCGAAAATTGGAGATGAAGTCATTGCGAAAATTCCTGCAAAAGTAATGGTTGTAGAACCTAAAACACAATATGTGCCAGTCGATAAATCAAACAAACAACCAGATGCATCTAAGAGTATTGACCCTGAACAATATCCAGATGGAGTAACATTCAAGTATAAAACTCCAGTCGATACAACAACACCAGGAGAAAAAGATGTTATTGTAGAAGCAAAAGATGGAGACGACACACTTGTTGAAGTACCAACAAAAGTGAAAGTTGTACAAGGTTACCCACAAATCGTTCCAGTTGATGAAGGTAAGAAACAACCATCACCTGAAGATAGTATTGATTCGAATGATTACCCAGATGATGCAACATTTGAGTACAAAGAAGAAGTAGATACATCTAAACCAGGGGACAAGAAAGTTACTGTCGTTGTGAAGCAAGGCGATAAAGTATTAGTTGAAGTACCTGCAACTGTACGTGTTGTAGAAAGCTATCCACAATTTGTCCCAGTAGACAAGGATAAAAAACAACCAGCTGTCGAAGGAAGTATTGATCCTAAAGCCTTCCCTAAAGATACAGAGTTTACTTACGAAACTCCAGTAGACACAACAACCCCAGGTGAAAAAGATGTAACAGTTGTAGCGAAGATTGGCGATGAAGTTATTGCAAAAGTCCCAGCAAAAGTGATGGTCGTTGAACCTAAGACACAATATGTGCCAGTTGATAAATCAAACAAACAACCAGATGCATCTAAGAGTATTGATCCTGAACAATATCCAGATGGAGTAACATTTAAATACAAAACTCCAGTAGATACCACAACCCCAGGCGAAAAAGATGTTGTTGTAGAAGCAAAAGACGGAGAAGATAAACTTGTTGAAGTACCTGCTAAGGTTAAAGTAGTGGAAGGTAAAGAACAATTAATTCCTGTAAATCCAACTGAAAAACCACAAGCCAGAGATAGTATTACTCCAAGTGATTATCCAGAAGGTTCAACATTTGAATACAAAGTTCCAGATGGACAAACTGAACCGTTCGATACAACAATCGCTGGAGATAAACCAGTAACAGTAGTTGTGAAAGATAAAAATGGAAATGTATTAGTTGAAGTTCCAGCAACGATTAAAGTGGTAGAAGCTAAGCCTACACCAATTGAAACACCAATAACGAAAACACCTTTAGTAAAAGAGGATATTGCTAAATATGTTAAAGTTCCAGAAGGTGGTAAGGTCACAAATGTTGAAAACATTCCAGACTTGACAACTCCAGGTAAGAAAGATCCAGTTAAGGTAACGGTTGAATTACCAAATGGTAAAACAACGACAGTAGAGGTTCCTGTGAATGTAACTCCAGTTAAAGGAATTGAAACACCAGTAACTAAGACTCCATTAACCCCAGAGGATTACACTAAGAGAATAACGATTCCAGAAGGTGGTAAGGTAACAAATGTTGAGAACATTCCAGACTTAACAACCCCAGGTAAGAAAGCTCCAGTTAAAGTTACTGTAGAATTACCAAATGGAAAAACAATTACTGTTGATGTTCCTGTGAATGTAACACCAGCTACTGGAATTGAAACACCGGTAACAGATACTCCGCTAACAAAAGAAGATATCGAGAAACACGTGAAGGTTCCAGAAGGTGGAAAAATTGTTGGAGTAGGTGAAATTCCAAAAGTAAATACTCCAGGAGATAAAGGTACTGTCAAAGTTAAAATTGAACTTCCTAATGGTAAACAAATTGAAGTTGAAGTCCCTGTCAAAGTAACTCCAATTAAAGATATTGTGAAGAAATTGGGGGATCCAATTACAAATGAAGATGTTGAAAAACATATTCAGATTCCAGAAGGTGGCAAGATTATCAGTATTGGAGATAAACCATCTACAGATATTCCAGGAGAAAGACCAAGTGTACCAGTGGTAATTGAACTACCAGGTGGTAAACGTGTAACTGTCAAAGTTCCTGTCATTGTTACTCCGAAAACAACTCCGATTGTTGTTGAAGTTGGAACACCTATTACTGAAGATGATGTGAAGAAACATGTAGATTTTCCTGAAGGATGGAAGATTACTAAAGTGGGCGAAATTCCAAAAACAAGTACACCTGGTGATAAGCCATCTGTAACGGTTGAGATTGAATTACCGGATGGACGTAAAGTGACAGTAGAAGTACCTGTGAAAGTAACACCTAAATCTAATCATGGTAATAGTCAAGGTAACAATGGTAGTTCAACTATTCATATCGTAACACGTTATCAAGATGGTGATGGTAAAGAAATTTCTCCAGAAGAAAATGGTAGTCATGGACCTAAGACTTTAGAAGGTTATGAATATATTGGTACTAAAACAGATGAAAATGGCAATGTGATTCATACCTATAAGAAAGTAACTACCCCAACTCGTTCTGAGCAACCAAGCTCTCCAGAGACTCCTATAAGTCCTGAAAAACCAGCAGCTACTCCAGTTCAGACAAGTTCTACAGATTCTAAACCAGTATCCGTTGAAACAACCGTAGCCAATGACAAGAAGGAATTGCCAAATACTGGTACAGAGGATAAGGGTGGTTTAGCTAGTCTTGGACTTCTTGGAATGTTGAGTGCATTCGGACTCGTAGCTCGCAAGAAAAAAGAAGACTAAGAAAGAAACTTCCTTTCTAAAGTTTGATAAAAAATAGACTGAGGTGAAAACTTCAGTCTATTTCTTTTGATTATAAAAAAATCCTCTGGTAAGTACCAGAGGATAAGAGCTTATACTCAATGAAAATCAAAGAGCAAACTAGGAAGCTAGCCGCAGGCTGTACTTGAGTACGGCAAGGCAACGCTGACGTGGTTTGAAGAGATTTTCTAAGAGTATTATTTCATTGTTGGGAAGAGCAATACGTCACGGATAGTAGTTGTATCAGTGAGGAGCATGCAGAGACGGTCGATACCGATTCCCAAACCACCTGTTGGTGGCATACCGTATTCAAGAGCTTCAATGTAGTCATAGTCGATTCCTGTCGCTTCGTCGTCACCAAGTTCTTTGGCTTTAGCTTGGGCTTCAAAACGGCTAAGCTGGTCGATTGGGTCGTTCAACTCAGTAAAGGCATTACCGTACTCCTTAGTCATGATGAAGAGCTCGAAACGGTCAGTAAAGCGTTCGTCTTCAGGATTCTTCTTAGCAAGTGGAGATACAGCTACTGGATGTCCATAGACAAAGGTTGGTTGGATTAAGGTTTCTTCAACAAACTCTTCAAAGAAGGCATTGATGATATGGCCAACTTCAGTGTAGTGTTTCTCAACGGGAACTTTCTTCTCAGCAGCGATAGCTTTGGCTTCCTCGAAAGTCATGTCTTGCCAGAAATCTACACCAGTAATTTCTTTGATAGCATCCACCATGTGAACACGTTTAAATGGTTCATTGATCTTGATTTCAGTACCTTGATAGTTAACTGGACCATCACCCTTAACTGATTTAGCAGCGTGTTGGATAATGCCTTCCGTCAAGTCCATGATATCTTGGAAGTCAGCATAAGCTTGGTAAACTTCGATAGAAGTGAACTCAGGGTTATGAGTAGCATCCATTCCTTCGTTACGGAAGATACGGCCGATCTCATAGACACGTTCCATACCACCAACGATAAGGCGTTTTAAGTGAAGCTCAGTCGCGATACGAAGCACCATATCAATGTTTTGGGCATTGTGGTGAGTGATAAATGGACGGGCAGCAGCTCCACCAGCTTCGTTGTGAAGAACAGGTGTTTCCACTTCAAGGAATCCTTTTTGATCAAGGTAACGACGGATTTCAGAGATGATTTTTGAACGAGTGACAAAACGCTCAAAGCTTTCACGGTTAGAAATTAAGTCAAGGTAACGTTTACGGTAAATTGTTTCAACGTCTGTTAAACCGTGAAATTTCTCTGGAAGTGGACGGAGGGCCTTAGACAAGTGTGTAATGTGGGTTGATTTGATAGAGAGTTCTCCCATATCTGTACGCATCACTTCACCTTCGACACCAAGGAAGTCACCAAGGTCTGCTTTTTTGAAGATTTCATAGTTTTCTTCACCGACAGCATCCTTACGAACGTAGATCTGGATTTGACCTTCACGGTCTTGAAGGTGGGCAAAACCTACTTTACCTTTACCACGTTTGGTTACCAAGCGTCCTGCGATAGTAGCTGTTTCGTTTTTATCATGTAATTGTTCTTTATCGAGGTCAGCATATTTGTCTTTTAATTCTTGAGAGTTAGCAGTACGTTCAAAGCGTTTTCCGAAGGGATCGATTCCTTGTTCACGGAGCGCAGCCATTTTTTCACGGCGAACGATCTGCTGGTCATTTAGTTCTTCCATATGTTCTGTTGACATGGGATCCTCCTAGTTTTACTCAAAATAGAATACGATGAGTCATTTTTTGCGATACTCCTATTTTATCATAAATAAGCAAGAAATTCACGAATAATCTTTCAAAACTAAAAAGAACTTGACGCTATAATCAAGTTCTGTTATTGATAGGAAGTATCATTCCAAGTATCGAGAGTAAATGTTTCAAAATCATGGGTTTCTAGAATTGTCAGGCTGGCATTTGCTAGACCGCCATCTTTACGAAGAAGTGGTTCTTTATAACCTAGAAGAGTACGAAGACTGGCAGTAAGATTGGCGCCGTGTCCGACAATTAGAATACGCTCAGCTGGACTATCTTTTAATGATTTGATAAATTGGATGGTCCGTTGCGTGGTGCTATAGAGGGATTCGGCTCCAAACATTTGAGTGTCAAATTGAGCAAGATTAGATCGGAAAGCTTTGATTTGTTGCGGGTAAATAGATTCCAAGGTTGCAATTTTCAAACCTTCCAACTTCCCCAGCTGCCATTCACGAATATTAGGAACACTTTCTAAAGGACAGGGCGTATGGAGTTGACTTTGGATAATTTCAGCAGATTTGACCGCTCGAGGTAAATCACTTGAATAAATCTGATTAAAAGGAATTTCCTTGAGATACTGGCCAAGTCGTTTTAGGGTGTCAATGGATTCAGGAAGAAGGGGAGAATCCCCACTAGCACCTTGAAAGCGTCCCTCTTGGTTCCAGACTGTACGACCGTGGCGGACAAAGTAGAGTTTCATTACTTGCTGTCCTCCAAGATATCTGCAAAGTCGGCCTTTACAAAGCTGGCCAAGTCTTGTGGAGCGACGATAATACTGTGACCAACTTCCCCAGCAGAGACAATCATTTGATCCAAGTCTAGGGCGATTTTATCGATAAAAATGGGGTAATTGTGTTTCTGGCGAATTCCGACAGGATTATTAGCTCCATGAATGTAACCTGTTGTTTTCTCAAGGTCCTTTTGGGGAATCATGCTGACTTTTTTATTGCCAGAAATTTTGGCTAGTTTCTTTTCCGACAAATGTTGAGTGATAGGCACAATTCCGATGATTGGTCCTGTCTTGTCTCCCAAAAGAGCCAAGGTTTTAAAAATCTGATTTCGTTCATAGCCTTGAGGAAGCTCTCCTTCCAGGGCATTGATTTGAATCCCCTGATGTGGGATACCTGCTTTGGACAGGATTTGTTCCACCAATGTTTTTTTGACTTTAACTTTTTTTGACATTATTTATACTTATCCTCCAATTGGCTCATCCAAATACCAAGCCAGATTCCCAGTGCAAAGAAGAAGGCGATGATGACATAACCGACAAGAGAAATACCGGTGTACTGGATACTTTCAGCATTTCCTGCATTTGGAATCAAGATCAAAAGGGTACTTGATAGGACGATACCGATGATGAAATGATAGACGCGTGAGTGGTAGTTGTTTAAGGCATAATTCATCAATTTTGAAAAAACGATGAGAGTTGCGCCTGCTCCGATTCCAATCGGGAAGAAGGTTCCCAAGAGGTCAAAGGTTTTAAAACCAGTCAACATCGGAGCATAGAGACCCAAAATCAAAAGTAGATTTGATGGACTGAGACCAGGAACCAATACGCCAAGAGCCAGCAGTGCACCTGCTAGGACCAAATTAAGAAAGCTGGCACTTAAGGTTCCAACGACAAAATTTAAGGCATAGAGTCCTAAACCAGAAATGATAAAGGTTGTCCAGAACCAAACTAAATCAATCTTGTCTCGGTCAGATTCTCGAGTTGATTCTTTGAGGAGGCTAGGAACTGTACCGATAATAGCTCCCGCAAAGCTCCATAAGACAAAGACCTGATAGTTTTCAAGCAGGTATTCAATCGGGTAAGAAAATAAGCCGATTCCCAGAAGCATACCAATCGCAACTGGAATAAAGTACAAAACATTTTCTTTAAAGTCTTTAAAGGGATGGGCCAGAAAGCCAATCATCCGTTCGTAAATTCCTAAGATTGCTGCTAGAACCCCTCCGGAAATTCCCGGTAAGATAAATCCAAGAGCAATCACAATCCCTTTAATAATGCGCGCTAACCATGAGAGCATATAGTTCCTCCAACTATTTCTATTTCAAAAAATCCTTACTATATTGTATCACAATCAAACACAAAAAGAAAAAGCAAATGATAAACAAATGCTTTTAAGGTTTTAAAAAGATTTTTCTAAAGGTTTCTTCTTTGTTTTTTAAGGGAGAGATGACGTTGATATCCAAATTGTGGTCAAAGCCGGCAATTTTTCCTTTAGATGTGTATTGGTGAATATCATAATCTAAATCAGTTTTAGGACTGCTCTCCAAAAATCCTGAGTCTGAGCCGTAGGACGGAATCCAAACAGAGGTAAACTTGCCTGTATCAATACTGTGTTCTTCCATGAAGTAGACACCAACGTAGATGCCGATGTTTTTAGCACCAAGTGATGCTAATTTTGCTCGAAAGGCTTCAACACCCTCGTTCATATTGGACATGGTTTTGTCTTCTACGTCTAGCCAATAGTAACTAGGGCTGTAAGGAGAGGCAGCATTGTAGAAAACTTCAGCGGCTTTTTCCATTTCTTGGACACTTTTTCCAGCTACATAAGCGTAGACCCCAACTGGGACATTCCGCTTTTGAAGTTCAGTGATATGACTCTTATAGGCCTTGTCTATTCCATTGATAAAGGAAGCATCATTTTCTTTTGTTGTTTGAGCACCACTGTGAACACGAACAATAGCGCCTGAAATATTTTGTGCGAGGGCATCGTAGTT
Organism: Streptococcus sp. k-402; assembly: GCF_013277515.1. GTDB lineage: Bacteria > Bacillota > Bacilli > Lactobacillales > Streptococcaceae > Streptococcus. The sequence goes on from NZ_VMNB01000009.1 coordinate 87,146, forward strand.
GATTTCCTCAGGACGCTGCCAGCCAGAGAGGTCAATAATCGGTTTGTCTAAGTGTTTCAAAGCCTGTGCTTCAATCTGCGCTATGTTGGATTTTGTTTTAAACGATTGGTTGTCATTAAGTGGGCGATTGATGATTAAAATGAACATCATAATCCCAAAAAAACTAAATAAAATAAGCGGATGAATTTGTTTTCTCATATCTCATAATTTTACCCTAAAAATGAAAAAAAATCAAAAAAAATGGGTTAAAGAAGAGACTTTAGAGCATTTTTTCATTCAAGAGCGCGGAATGATTTGAAATATGGTATAATAAAAGGGAATTTCTAGAGAAAAGAGAAGATTATGTCAAATTATGCCATTATTTTAGCAGCGGGTAAAGGGACTCGCATGAAATCGGATTTGCCAAAAGTTTTGCACAAGGTTGCGGGTATTTCTATGTTGGAACATGTTTTCCGTAGCGTGGGAGCTATCCAACCTGAAAAGACAGTAACAGTTGTGGGACACAAGGCAGAATTGGTTGAGCAGGTCTTGGCTGGACAGACAGAATTTGTGACTCAATCTGAACAGTTAGGGACTGGCCATGCAGTTATGATGACAGAGCCTATCTTAGAAGGTTTGTCAGGGCACACCTTGGTCATCGCAGGAGATACTCCTTTAATCACAGGTGAAAGCTTGAAAAACTTGATTGATTTCCACATCAATCATAAAAATGTGGCCACTATCTTGACTGCTGAAACAGATAATCCTTTTGGCTATGGGCGAATTGTACGTAATGACAATGCTGAGGTTCTTCGCATTGTTGAGCAGAAGGATGCTACAGATTTTGAAAAGCAAATCAAGGAAATCAATACTGGAACATATGTCTTTGACAACGAGCGTTTGTTTGAGGCTTTGAAAAATATCAACACCAACAATGCTCAAGGAGAATATTATATTACAGATGTCATTGGGATTTTCCGTGAAGCTGGTGAAAAAGTTGGCGCTTATACTTTGAAAGATTTTGATGAGAGTCTTGGAGTAAACGACCGTGTGGCACTTGCGACTGCTGAGTCAGTTATGCGTCGTCGCATCAATCACCAACATATGGTCAATGGGGTTAGCTTTGTCAACCCAGAAGCAACTTATATTGATATTGATGTTGAGATTGCGCCTGAAGTTCAAATCGAAGCCAATGTTACCTTGAAAGGTCAAACGAAAATTGGCGCTGAGACTGTTTTGACAAATGGAACGTATGTAGTGGATAGCACTATCGGAGCAAGAGCGATTATTACCAATTCTATGATTGAAGAAAGTAGTGTTGCTGATGGAGTGACAGTCGGTCCTTATGCCCACATTCGCCCAGGTTCAAGTCTGGGTGCCCAAGTCCATATTGGTAACTTTGTTGAGGTGAAAGGTTCTTCAATCGGTGAGAATACCAAGGCTGGTCATTTGACTTATATCGGAAACTGTGAAGTGGGTAGCCATGTTAATTTTGGTGCAGGAACCATTACAGTCAACTACGATGGTAAAAACAAATACAAGACAGTCATCGGTAACAATGTCTTTGTTGGTTCAAATTCAACCATTATTGCTCCAGTAGAACTTGGTGACAATTCTCTAGTTGGTGCTGGTTCAACTATTACTAAAGACGTGCCAGCGGATGCTATTGCTATTGGTCGCGGACGTCAGGTCAACAAAGACGAATATGCAACACGTCTTCCTCATCATCCTAATAATCAGTAGGAGCCTATCATGGAATTTGAAGAAAAAACGCTTAGCCGAAAAGAAATCTATCAAGGACCAATTTTTAAACTGGTCCAAGATCAGGTTGAATTACCAGAAGGTAAGGGAACTGCCCAACGGGATTTGATTTTCCACAATGGAGCTGTCTGTGTTTTAGCGGTAACGGATGAACAAAAACTCATCTTGGTCAAGCAGTACCGTAAGGCTATCGAGGCTGTCTCTTACGAAATTCCAGCCGGAAAATTGGAAGTAGGAGAAAATACAGACCCTGTTGCAGCAGCTCTGCGTGAATTAGAGGAAGAAACGGCCTACACAGGGAAATTAGAACTCTTGTATGACTTTTATTCAGCCATTGGCTTTTGTAATGAAAAGTTAAAACTATACCTAGCTAGCGATTTGACAAAGGTGGAAAATCCGCGCTCGCAGGACGAGGACGAGACCTTGGAAGTCCTTGAAGTGAGCCTAGAAGAAGCTAAGGAATTGATCCAATCAGGTCATATCTGCGATGCCAAGACAATTATGGCTGTTCAATACTGGGAATTGCAGAAAAAATAGAGGAGGTCAATATGGGTAAACCTTTATTAACAGATGAAATAATCGAAAGAGCTAATAGAGGAGAAAATATTTCAGGTCCCCCTTTGCTAGATGATGAGGAGACTAAGATTTTACCAACATCTTCTTCCCGTTTTGGTTATGCCAATCCTAAGGATCATGGATTTAGCCAGGAAACCTTGAAGATTCAGGTCGAACCGTCTATTCATAAAAGCCGTCGCATAGAAAATACCAAGAGAAATGTCTTCAATTCTAAACTGAATAAAATCTTATTCGCAGTCATCTTTCTCTTGATTTTGCTTATCTTAGCAATGAAACTGTTGTAATAGAAAAGGAATTGAAATGAAAATAGGAATTATTGCGGCTATGCCAGAAGAACTGGCGTATCTGGTCCAGCATCTAGACAATGCCCAAGAGCAAGTTGTTTTAGGGAATACCTATCATACAGGAACCATTGCATCTCATGAAGTCGTTCTTGTAGAAAGTGGAATTGGTAAGGTCATGTCTGCTATGAGTGTGGCGATTTTGGCTGATCATTTTCAAGTGGATGCTCTAATTAATACAGGATCAGCTGGGGCAGTAGCAGAAGGTATTGCTGTTGGGGATGTCGTGATTGCTGACAAATTAGCCTATCATGATGTGGATGTCACAGCTTTTGGTTATGCCTATGGGCAAATGGCGCAACAACCGCTTTATTTCAAATCAGATAAAACCTTTGTTGCCAAAATCCAAGAGAGTTTATCTCAATTGGACCAGAACTGGCATCTTGGTTTGATTGCTACAGGAGATAGTTTTGTTGCAGGAAATGATAAGATAGAAGCGATTAAGTCCCATTTCCCAGAAGTTTTAGCAGTTGAGATGGAGGGGGCAGCTATTGCTCAGGCAGCGCATGATCTTAATCTTCCAGTCTTAGTCATCCGAGCTATGAGTGACAATGCCAACCATGAAGCAAACATCTCTTTTGATGAGTTTATTATCGAAGCTGGACGTCGCTCTGCCCAAGTTTTGTTAGCCTTTTTGAAGGCTTTAGATTAAGCGGAAATTTGACAGTTTTTCTAGCTTATGATAAGATTTAAGTAAAGAAAAGCTAGAAAACGTTTCAGAGGATATTATGAGTATTGAAATGACCGTCAGTGAGATTGCAGAGGTCTTAGGATTATCTCGCCAAGCAATCAATAACCGTGTCAAAGAATTACCAGAAGAAGACACAGATAAAAATGACAAAGGGGTAACAGTCGTTACTAGAAGTGGCTTGATTAAGCTAGAAGAAATCTATAAAAAAACGATTTTTGAAGATGAGCCTGTCAGTGAAGATGTCAAGCAACGTGAACTGATGGAGATTCTGGTTGATGAGAAGAATGCAGAAATTCTTCGTCTCTATGAACAATTAAAAGCCAAGGATCGTCAGTTATCAGAAAAAGACGAGCAAATGCGCATCAAAGACCGTCAGATTGCTGAGAAAGACAAACAACTGGATCAGCAGCAACAATTGACCCTTCAAGCCATGAAGGATCAAGAAAATCTTAAGCTAGAGCTGGACCAAGCAAAAGAAGAAGTCCAATCCACTAAGAAAGGCTTTTTTGCTCGTTTATTTGGAGGATAATCAAGGAGCTGTTTAGGTTAAATGCTAACCTGATGGCTTCTTTTGTTTCTAAATAGTATAGTTGATTAGAACAGAGACAGTATAGGAGAGGTAGAAAATGGAACGATTAGAAGATTACATTGCTTTTGACTTAGAATTTAATCAGCACGAAGGACAAACATACTTGATTCAAGTATCAGCAGTGCGTTTTAGAGATGGTCAGGAAATCGATGCCTATGATTCCTATGTTCATACCAGTGTGCCTCTAAAAAGCTTTATCAATGGTTTGACAGGGATTACAGCTGAGACCTTAAAAGATGCTCCTCCAGTGGAGAAAGTTATAAAAGAATTCCAAGAGTTTGTAGGTTCTTTACCCATGGTAGGCTACAATGCTGCTAAAAGTGATTTGCCTATTCTAGCAGAGCATGGTTTAGATTATAGCCAGCAGTACAAGGTGGATTTGTATGATGAAGCTTTTGAACGTCGGAGTTCGGATTTACATGGTATTGCCAATCTCAAATTGCAAACCGTTGCCTCGTTTCTTGGATTTCAAGGTCAATCTCATAATAGCTTAGAGGATGCTCGTATGACAGCGCGTGTTTACGAAGCTTTTTTGGAATCGGATGAAGGAAAGCTATTGATAGAAGACCAGAGTAGTTTTTCCATGAATCCTTTTGGTGGCTTGGACTTGTCTCAATTATTTGACTAGGAGTGCCTATGAAACCTGAAAAACCTAAAAAATTGGGTTTTAAACAGATTTACCTCAATCTTGATAAAATCCTCTTTCTCTTTTTCTTGATTTTTATGATGATTGAGTTTGTCTGGTTACCATCAAATTCTTGGATTGCTGGATTTTTGCTCCGTCAGACAGGATATCTCTTTCTTTCCTACAACAATATTTTTGCCATTCTAAAGGGTTCTCCCTTTACTAGTCTTGCTTTATTTATTCTGGTGATTGTTAATTTACTGGTCGCCTATTATCAGATAGGACTTTTCTTTATTGGCGCTCGCCATCTTCTCTATTATGAAAAGAGAACCCTGCTGGAGTACAGTAGCAAGGTCTTTCTCCAAAGTTTCTTGTTTATGAAGCAAGTGACAATTTCCAAAATGGCCTTTATCTTCTTTTATGTCATGATGCTCTTTCCATTGATTCGAAAGATTTTAAAGATTTATTACCTCAATAAAATTGTCATTCCAGACTTTATCGTTGATTATGTGGAAGACAAGTATTGGCTAGTAGGTATAGTGGTTACTATTCTGGCTTTACTGCTATATTACATTTCAGTACGTTTCATGTTTGCCTTACCTCAGCTTTTTTTTGAGAAGAAAACAGTCAAAGAAGCAGTCAGATACAGTCTAGAGAAGACAAGGAAGCACTCCTGGTTTTATGTTTGGAACTTGCTGTGGATTGTCGTTAAAACATATCTATTTTTCAGTTTTCTATTGATTCCAATATTAGCAAGTCAGGTACTGATGGATGGTTTGACCCATAAGGAATCTCTTGTACTGGGAATTATCAACTTTGTTTTAATTAAGAATTTCCACTATATGGCCTTGACCTATTTCCTTATTAAGTTTGTTTCCTTTTTAACAGGAGAAAAACTTGAAATGACTCCAATGAGAAAGAAAGACCACTGGATGAGATGGGGAGTGATGGGCTGTGCTTGTATCTTTTTCGCTCTTGAAGGTTATGTTTATTTAGAAGCTCCAGTTGCTAATAAACCTTTAATTATCTCTCATAGGGGAGTATCCAATAAGAATGGTGTGCAGAATACCGTCCAATCACTAGAGAGGACAGCTCAGCTATCTCCAGATTTCATTGAGACAGATGTTCAGGAAACAAAAGATGGCCAGTTTGTCATGATGCATGATGCCAATATCAAGAATCTGACAGGAGTTAATGCCAATCCACAGGATCTAACTTTGAAAGAATTAACTAAACTTGATATTTCTGAAAATGGCTATCATACCAAGGTATCTAGTTTGGATGACTACCTCAACAAAGCCAATGAATTGCATCAAAAGCTTCTTATCGAGATTAAAACTAGTCGAAAAGATAGCCCAGATATGATGAAACGATTTATGGAAAAATATGGAACTGTTCTTAAGCAGAATGGTCACCAAATGCAATCCTTAGATTACCATGTGATTGACCAGGTTTTAGCCTACGATACTCAAATTCCAGTCTATTTCATCCTACCTTATAATAGTATTTTTCCAAGAACAAAAGCCACAGGTTACACCATGGAGTATTCAACCTTGGATGAAAATTTTGTTAACAAGCTTTGGAATACGGATCAGAAATTGTACGTTTGGACTATCAATAGTTCAGAGTCCTTTGATAAATCAGTTCATTTGGGAGCTGATGGCATGATAACAGATGACTTGGAAATGATTCAAGACCAGGTTACTATTGCTCAAGAAGACCCAGAATATACTGAATTGCTTTTCAAACAGGCTATGGAATTCTTTAATTTTTAGTAAGCAAAAAGAGGTTGAGTAAAAAAGCACCTCTAAAATAGCAAAAAACGAGCATTGTATCACAATTGGAGATGCTCGTTTTCTTAGTGATTTTATTTGGAAGCTAGCTTTTGCCCAGCCTCATTTTACTGGCTATTGATTGCTTTTATTTTCCGAAGTTGGTGTATTATTGGACTGTTTTTCATTATCAGTGGCAGGTTTACTTGGAGTAGGAGTAGAAGAATCCTGAGTTGATGCTTTCTGCTCTTCCTTTTTCTCTTCCTTGACGCTAGATTTTGGTGTTTCTTCTTGTTGTGTTTTTTCTTGAGAAGTGTTATTTTCCTTATTAGGACTAGTGTTTTCCTGAGGGGATTCCTTTTGAATTTCTTTGACAATGGTTGTCGTCTGGCTTGTCGTAGGTTCTTTTTTAGTATTTTTATTATTATCCAAGGCATTCATGATAGTGATACTTGCGGTAATTAAGCCGAGGATACTACCGATAGTGGCAACAGTTTTTTGAAAGACCGTGAAGCCTTTTTTGATGTGTTCTGTTTTTGGTTTTGAAGTTCTACGATAATTAGACATATATTCTCTCCTTTAATTAAAATTTATTATACCTCATTTCTTTAAAAAAATCTTAAAAAAAGAGGAATTGCCCTTTCTTGTCGCAAGCTCCGTTTCATGATACAATAGAGGGAGTGATTTTAGAAAGCGTGAGAAAACATGATTTACTTTGATAATTCGGCGACGACCAAGCCTTATCCTGAAGCCCTTGAAACCTATATGCAGGTGGCTTCAAAAATTTTAGGAAATCCATCTAGTCTCCATCGTTTGGGAGACCAGGCAACACGAATTTTATCTGCTTCCTGCCAACAGATTGCAGATTTAATCGGTAAGAAAAGCGATGAAATCTTCTTTACTTCTGGTGGGACAGAAGGAGATAACTGGGTCATCAAGGGTGTGGCCTTTGAAAAGGCTCAGTTTGGTAAGCACATCATTGTATCAGCCATTGAACATCCGGCAGTCAAAGAGTCAGCCCTCTGGTTGAAAAGTCAAGGATTTGAAGTGGATTTTGCTCCAGTTGATAACAAAGGATTTGTGGATGTTGAAGCTCTAGCAGATTTGATAAGACCTGATACGACCCTCGTTTCCATCATGGCTGTAAACAATGAAATCGGCTCTGTTCAGCCCATTGAGGCTATTTCAAAACTATTGGCAGACAAACCAACTATTTCCTTCCACGTTGATGCGGTTCAGGCACTTGCTAAAATTCCGACTGAAAAGTATCTGACAGAACGAGTGGATTTCGCGACCTTCTCGAGTCATAAATTTCATGGTGTCCGTGGTGTTGGCTTTGTCTATATCAAATCTGGCAAGAAGATTACACCTCTTCTTACAGGTGGTGGTCAGGAGCGCGACTACCGTTCGACAACTGAAAATGTGGCAGGAATTGCAGCGACAGCCAAGGCTCTCCGTTTGTCTATGGAAAAGCTAGATATCTTTACTAGCAAGACTGGCCAGATGAAGGCAGTGATTCGCCAAGCCCTTCTGGACTATCCAGATATTTTTGTCTTTTCAGATGAGGAAGACTTTGCCCCTCATATCCTGACTTTTGGAATCAAGGGTGTTCGTGGTGAGGTCATTGTTCACGCTTTTGAAGACTATGATATTTTCATCTCAACGACCTCAGCTTGTTCGTCCAAGGCTGGGAAACCTGCAGGCACCTTGATTGCAATGGGAGTGGATAAAGATAAGGCCCAGTCAGCTGTGCGTCTTAGCCTAGACTTTGAAAATGATATGAGTCAGGTCGAGCAGTTTTTGACCAAGTTAAAATTGATTTACAATCAAACTAGAAAAGTAAGATAGGAGCATTCATGCAATATTCAGAAATTATGATTCGCTACGGTGAGCTGTCAACCAAGGGCAAAAACCGTATGCGTTTCATCAATAAACTTCGCAATAATATTTCAGACGTTTTGTCTATCTATCCCCAAGTTAAGGTAACGGCAGATCGTGACCGCGCCCACGCTTACCTCAATGGAGCAGATTACACAGCAGTTGCAGAATCGCTTAAGCAAGTCTTTGGAATTCAGAATTTTTCTCCAGTATATAAGGTTGAAAAATCTGTAGAAGTTCTGAAGTCTTCTGTTCAAGAGATTATGCAGGACATCTACAAGGAAGGCATGACCTTTAAGATCTCTAGCAAGCGTAGCGACCACAACTTTGAGTTGGATAGTCGTGAACTCAACCAAACCCTTGGAGGGGCTGTATTCGAAGCCATTCCAAACGTACAAGCTCAAATGAAAAGTCCTGACATCAATCTCCAAGTGGAGATTCGAGAAGAGGCAGCCTACCTTTCTTATGAAACCATTCGAGGGGCAGGTGGTTTACCAGTGGGAACTTCTGGTAAGGGCATGCTCATGTTGTCAGGAGGGATTGACTCACCTGTAGCAGGTTATCTAGCTCTTAAGCGTGGGGTAGATATTGAGGCAGTTCACTTTGCTAGCCCACCTTACACCAGTCCTGGTGCTCTTAAAAAAGCCCAAGATTTGACCCGTAAATTAACCAAGTTTGGTGGAAATATCCAGTTTATCGAAGTGCCTTTTACAGAGATTCAAGAGGAAATCAAAGCCAAAGCGCCAGAAGCCTATCTCATGACCTTGACGCGTCGTTTTATGATGCGGATTACTGACCGTATTCGTGCGGTACGAAATGGTTTAGTTATCATCAATGGGGAAAGTCTAGGTCAAGTAGCCAGCCAAACCCTTGAAAGTATGCAGGCTATCAATGCTGTTACAAACACTCCCATCATCCGTCCAGTTGTGACAATGGATAAGTTGGAAATCATTGACATTGCTCAGGAAATTGACACCTTTGACATTTCTATCCAGCCTTTTGAAGACTGCTGTACTATTTTTGCGCCAGATCGTCCGAAAACAAATCCTAAGATTAAGAATGCGGAGCAGTACGAAGCGCGTATGGATGTTGAAGGATTAGTAGAGCGAGCAGTGTCTGGAATTATGATTAGTGAAATCACACCTCAAGCTGAAAAAGATGAAGTCGATGACTTGATTGACAATCTGCTCTAATCAGAAAACACAAAAGAATAGCGAAAATCAGGAAAGAAAGTTAGTTTTTTATCTAAAAAATAGGTAAAAAACTAACTTTTTTTCTATTTTTATGATATAATGAGATAAAATTTTGAATATAGAGAGTTTTCTGACAATGAATCAATCCTACTTTTATCTAAAAATGAAAGAACACAAACTCAAGGTTCCTTATACAGGTAAGGAGCGCCGTGTGCGTGTTCTTCTACCTAAAGATTATGAGAAAGACACGGACCGCTCCTATCCTGTTGTATACTTTCATGACGGGCAAAATGTTTTTTATAGCAAAGAGTCTTTCATTGGACACTCATGGAAGATTATCCCAGCCATCAAACGAAATCCGGATATCAGTCGCATGATTGTCGTTGCTATTGACAATGATGGTATGGGGCGGATGAATGAGTATGCGGCTTGGAAGTTCCAAGAATCTCCTATCCCAGGGCAGCAGTTTGGCGGTAAGGGTGTGGAGTATGCCGAGTTTGTCATGGAGGTAGTCAAACCTTTTATCGATGAGACCTACCGTACCAAAGCTGATCGCCAACATACGGCTATGATTGGTTCCTCACTAGGCGGCAATATTACCCAGTTTATCGGTTTGGAATACCAAGACCAAATTGGTTGTCTAGGAGTCTTTTCATCTGCTAACTGGCTCCACCAAGAAGCCTTTAACCGCTATATCGAGCGCCAGAAACTGTCGCCTGACCAGCGTATCTTCATCTATGTAGGAACGGAAGAAGCGGATGATACAGACAAGACCTTGATGGCTGGCAATATCAAACAAGCCTATATCGACTCATCGCTTCGTTATTACCATGATTTGATAGCAGGGGGAGTACACTTGGGCAATCTTGTTTTGAAAGTTCAGTCTGGTGCCATCCATAGTGAAATCCCTTGGTCGGAGAATTTACCAGACTGTCTGAGATTTTTTGCAGAAAAATGGTAAGTTAAGAAAGGAAAAAACGAAATGCATATTGAACATCTTAGCCACTGGAGTGGCAATCTTAACCGTGAAATGTACCTTAACCGTTATGGTCATGCTGGGATTCCAGTTGTGGTCTTTGCTTCATCAGGTGGTAGTCACAATGAATACTATGATTTTGGCATGATTGATGCTTGTGCTTCCTTTATCGAGGAAGGCCGTGTTCAGTTCTTTACCCTATCCAGTGTAGACAGTGAGAGCTGGTTGGCCACTTGGAAAAACGGTCACGACCAAGCGGAGATGCATCGTGCCTATGAGCGCTATGTGATTGAGGAGGCCATTCCTTTTATCAAGCACAAGACAGGTTGGTTTGATGGAATGATGACGACAGGTTGCTCTATGGGAGCCTATCATGCACTCAATTTCTTCCTTCAGCATCCAGATGTCTTTACCAAGGTGATAGCTCTTAGTGGTGTTTACGATGCACGTTTCTTTGTCGGCGATTACTACAATGACGATGCTATTTACCAAAACTCGCCAGTAGATTATATCTGGAACCAGAACGACGGCTGGTTTATTGACCGTTATCGTCAGGCAGAGATTGTGCTTTGTACGGGTCTCGGTGCCTGGGAACAAGATGGCTTGCTATCTTTCTACAAGCTCAAAGAAGCCTTTGACCAGAAACAAATTCCAGCCTGGTTTGCTGAATGGGGACACGATGTCGCCCACGACTGGGAATGGTGGCGCAAACAAATGCCTTATTTCCTTGGAAATCTCTATTTATAAAAGGAGTTACCTATGAATTACCTTGTTATTTCTCCCTACTATCCACAAAACTTTCAACAGTTTACCATTGAACTAGCTAATAAAGGCATCACAGTCTTGGGAATTGGCCAAGAACCTTACGAGCAATTGGATGAACCTTTACGCAATAGCCTGACCGAGTATTTCCGTGTTGACAATCTTGAAAATATAGATGAAGTCAAACGTGCAGTTGCTTTTCTATTTTATAAACATGGCCCAATTGACCGTATTGAATCCCACAATGAATACTGGCTTGAGCTGGATGCAACACTCAGAGAACAATTCAATGTCTTTGGTGCCAAACCAGAGGATCTCAAAAAGACGAAATTTAAGTCTGAAATGAAGAAACTGTTCAAAAAAGCAGGTGTCCCTGTGGTACCTGGAGCTGTTATCAAGACGGAAGCAGATGTTGATCAAGCTGTGAATGAAATTGGCCTTCCAATGATTGCCAAACCTGACAATGGAGTGGGAGCGGCCGCCACCTTTAAGCTTGAGACAGAGGACGATATCAATCACTTCAAGGCTGAATGGGATCATTCAACTGTTTATTTCTTTGAGAAATTTGTCACCTCTAGCGAAATCTGCACCTTTGATGGTCTAGTGGACAAGGATGGAAAGATTGTTTTTTCAACAACTTTTGACTACGCCTATACACCGCTTGATCTCATGATTTACAAGATGGACAATTCTTATTACGTTCTCAAGGATATGGATCCTAAATTACGTAAATATGGTGAGGCAATTGTCAAGGAATTTGGTATGAAAGAACGGTTCTTTCATATTGAGTTTTTCCGTGAAGGGGATGATTACATCGCCATTGAGTACAATAACCGCCCTGCAGGTGGTTTCACTATTGATGTTTATAACTTTGCTCACTCCTTGGATCTTTATCGTGGATATGCTGCTATTGTAGCAGGAGAAGAGTTCCCAGCGTCAGACTTTGAAGCTCAATATTGTTTAGCTACATCCCGTCGTGCAAATGCTCATTATGTCTATTCTGAGGAGGACTTGCTTGCCAAATACAGCCAGCAGTTCAAGGTTAAAAAAATCATGCCAGCGGCCTTCGCAGAACTTCAAGGAGATTACCTTTATATGCTGACAACTCCTAGTCGACAAGAAATGGAGCAGATGATTAAGGACTTTGGTCAGCGTCAGGCTTAAGAGACTATCGGATTAAGGAAATTCACTCCCTTAATCCTTTTGTTTTTTATAAGAAATAAAACCGCTTTCTTATATAATCTTTCGGAAAAGTAGTTGCTAAAAGATATAAAAATTGATAGAATAAGGATTGTCTAAAAAATTTTAAGGAGAATCTATCAAATGGATTTCACATGGGCAATTAAATATGCCACTGAATTTTTGGGAACTGCTATTTTGATCATTCTTGGAAATGGTGCAGTTGCCAACGTTGAACTTAAAGGTACGAAAGGTCACCAAAGTGGCTGGATCGTTATCGCTGTTGGTTATGGTATGGGGGTTATGATCCCAGCATTAATGTTTGGTAACGTATCTGGAAACCACATCAACCCAGCCTTCACTCTTGGACTTGCAATCAGCGGTCTTTTCCCCTGGGCACAAGTTGCGCCTTATATCATTGCACAAGTTTTGGGTGCTATCTTTGGTCAAGCCTTGGTTGTGGCAACACACCGCCCATACTACTTGAAAACTGAAAATCCAAACAACATTTTGGGTACTTTCTCAACAATTTCAAGTTTGGATAATGGTACAAAAGAATCACATTTTGCAGCAACTGTTAATGGTTTTGTAAATGAGTTTGTTGGATCATTTGTTCTTTTCTTTGCAGCCCTTGGAATGACTAAAAACTTCTTTGGTTCTGAAGTGCTTCAATACATGAAACAAATGGCTAGTCAAGCAGGTCAAAATGTTGACTTTTCTGATTTAGCAATCAAAGCCCAAGTAGCACCACATACTGCTTCAGGACTTTCAGTAGCTCACTTGGCACTTGGATTCCTTGTTATGGCCTTGGTAACATCACTTGGTGGACCTACAGGACCTGCCTTGAACCCAGCCCGTGACTTGGGATCACGTCTCCTTCATGCTTTCCTTCCAAAATCAGTTCTTGGTGAGCACAAAGGCGATTCAAAATGGTGGTATTCTTGGGTACCAGTAGTAGCACCGATCGCAGCAGCAATTGCGGCAGTAGCTATCTTCAAATTCCTTTACCTATAAGAAATTGAAACCGAGGATTTCCTCGGTTTTTTTAGATGGAATTTTTACGAAAAATTGGTAAATTTGAGCATAATATCTTGTAAAAAATTCTAAAATCCTATAAAATAAAAAGTGACGGAGGAATTTATGAATGTAAATCAGATTGTACGGATTATTCCTACTTTAAAAGTTAATAATAGAAAATTAAATGAAACATTTTATATAGGAACCCTTGGCATGAAGGCTTTATTAGAAGAGTCAGCCTTTCTGTCACTAGGTGATCAAACAGGTTTAGAAAAGCTGGTTTTAGAAGAAGCTCCAAGTATGCGCACTCGTAAGGTAGAGGGAAGAAAAAAACTAGCTAGATTGATTGTCAAGGTGGAAAATCCCTTAGAAATCGAGGCCTTATTAGCTAAAACAGATTCGATTCATCGATTATATAAGGGGCAAAATGGTTACGCTTTTGAAATTTTTTCACCAGAAGATGATTTGATTTTGATTCATGCGGAAGATGATAGAGCAAGTCTAGTAGAAGTAGAAGAAAAACCTGAATTTCAAACAGATTTGGAATCAATTTCTTTAAGTAAATTTGAGATTTCTATGGAAATACATCTTCCAATTGATATCGAAAGTTTCTTGGAAGCATCTGAAATTGGGGAATCCCTTGATTTTATCCCAGCTCAGGGGCAGGATTTGACTGTGGACAATGCGATTACTTGGGACTTATCTATGCTCAAGTTATTGGTCAATGAACTAGATATAGCAAGTCTTCGCCAGAAGTTTGAGTCTACCGAATATTTTATTCCTAAGTCTGAAAAATTCTTCCTTGGTAAAGATAGAAATAATGTTGAATTGTGGTTTGAAGAAGTATGAAGCGGACCAAGATTATTAAAAAAATAGAAGAACAAATCGAGGCAGGGATTTATCCCGGAGCCTCTTTTGCATATTTTAAGGACAATCAATGGACGGAGGTCTATTTAGGCCAGAGGGACCCAGAGCATGGCTTGCAGACAGAGGCAGGACTTGTTTATGACCTAGCTAGTGTCAGCAAGGTTGTTGGGGTTGGTACTGTTTTTACCTTCTTGTGGAAAAAAGGTCAATTAGATATTGACAGACCGGTAATAGATTTTTTACCTGAGAGTGATTATCCAGACATCACTATTCGCCAGCTCTTAACCCATGCTACGGATCTTGATCCGTTTATTCTCAATCGTGATCTTTTAACAGCTTCTGAATTAAAGGAAGCGATGTTTCATCTCAATAGACGAAATCAGCCAGCCTTTCTTTATTCGGATGTCCATTTTTTGCTGTTGGGTTTTATCTTGGAAAGAATCTTTGATAAGGATTTGGATGAGATTTTACAGGAACAAGTTTGGAATCCTTGGGAAATGAAGGAAACCCAGTTTGGGCCGGTTGAGCTTGCTGTTCCAACAGTCAGAGGTGTAGAGGCAGGTCTGGTACATGATCCCAAGGCTCGCCTCCTGGGCAGACATGCAGGTAGTGCTGGTTTGTTTTCGACTGTAAAGGATTTACAAATCTTTTTAGAACACTATTTAGCAGATGATTTTGCAAGAGATTTGAGTCAAAATTTTTCTCTTTTGGATGATAAGGAACGTTCTTTGGCATGGAATTTGGAAGGAGATTGGCTAGACCATACGGGCTATACGGGTACCTTTATCATGTGGAATCGTCAGAAACAAGAAGCGGCTATTTTTCTATCGAATCGTACCTATGAAAAGGATGAGAGAGCTCAATGGATTGTAGACCGCAATCAAGTAATGGACTTGATTCGTAAAGAAGAGTAAGGAGAGACATGTCAAATAGTTTAAAAGGGACTCTATTAACAGTTGTGGCTGGGATTGCTTGGGGCTTGTCAGGAACGAGTGGCCAATACCTGATGGCACACGGAATTTCGGCACTGGTCTTGACTAACTTACGACTTTTAATCGCTGGTGGGATTCTTATGCTCTTGGCTTATGCTACTGCAAAGGATAGAATGCTGGCCTTTTTAACGGATAAGAAGAGTTTGCTGTCTCTTCTTATTTTTGCTCTAATTGGTCTTTTTCTCAACCAATTTGCCTATCTAACTGCTATTCAGGAAACCAATGCAGGAACCGCGACGGTGCTTCAGTATGTTTGCCCTGTCGGAATTTTAATTTATAGCTGTATCAAGGATAAGGTGGCGCCGACACTGGGAGAGGTTGTTTCTATCATATTAGCCATCGGAGGTACCTTCCTGATCGCCACTCATGGGCAGCTGGACCAGTTATCTATGACACCTGCAGGTCTGTTCTGGGGGCTATTTTCTGCACTAACTTATGCACTTTATATCATTTTGCCCATAGCCTTGATTAAGAAGTGGGGGAGTAGCTTGGTCATTGGTGTGGGAATGGTCATAGCAGGTTTGGTCGCCCTTCCTTTTACAGGGGTTCTACAGGCCAATATACCGACTAGTCTTGATTTTCTCCTTGCTTTTGCAGGTATTATCCTTATCGGGACTGTCTTTGCTTATACAGCCTTCTTAAAAGGAGCCAGTCTGATTGGGCCGGTCAAGTCAAGCTTGTTGGCTTCAATTGAGCCAATTTCGGCTGTTTTCTTTGCCTTCTTAATCATGAATGAACAATTTTATCCCATTGATTTTCTTGGTATGTCAATGATATTGTTTGCTGTAACTCTGATTTCTTTGAAAGATTTACTCCTAGAAAAATAAAAAGACTCTTTGTCCGTGACAGAGAGTTTTTGCGTAGTATTTTATACTCAATGAAAATCAAAGAGCAAACTAGGTA
>NZ_VMNB01000009.1:103277-127752 GCF_013277515.1 Streptococcus sp. k-402
AAGAGATTTTCGAAGAGTATTAATTGTTTTCAAGATAAAATTCAAAACGTTCGCCTACATACTGACTTTTTACGTATTCAAAAGCAGTACCATCTTCTAGGTAAGAAACCTGAGTCAGACCAAGAATAGCATGTCCTTTTTCAACTTCCAAATAGTGGGCAATTTTTTCTTTAGCGAGGCGAGCATAAATAGTCTGTTGAGATTTGCCGATACGATAGCCATGTTTTTGTAGAGTCTGGAAGAAATGACTAGTGATTTCTTCTTTTTTAAAGTCCTTAATGAATTTTTCAGGAATAGAAGCAACTTCATAAACCAGAGGAATTTGATCCGCATAGCGAACCCGCTCCATTCGGATAATATTCTCCGTTGGAGAAATACCTAGCTTGGCAACTTCCTGCTCATTGGGAATGGTTTTTCTGTAGGAAATGAGTTGGCTAGAGGGAACTTTACCTTGGGACTTAACAATTTCAGTAAAACTGGTTGTCCCTCTCATCTTTTCTTGTACACGTGTACTGGATACAAAGGTGCCACTTCCTACACGGCGCTCTAAGACGCCTTCTTCGACTAATAGAGATACGGCTTGGCGGAGGGTCATGCGGCTGACCGCAAACTGCTCTGCTAAATCTCGTTCACTGGGAAGCCTCTCCCCAATAGCCCAACGATGTTCGTCAATATCCTTTTTAATCTGATCATGGATTTTCATATAAGCGGGTAGCATATTTTTCACTTCATTTCTATCTTTTCTCTATTGTACCCTAATAAACTAGAAAAAGTCAATCTTCGCCTTGTTTAGTTGGTAATTCACCCTTATTTGTGATAGAATATTGAAAAAAGATATTTCTTTTGAGAAAGGAAAAAGATGAGCAACATATCAACTGATTTGCAAGATGTAGAAAAAATCATCGTGCTGGACTATGGTAGCCAATATAACCAGCTGATTTCACGCCGTATCCGTGAGATTGGCGTTTTTTCAGAACTAAAGAGCCATAAAATTTCAGCTGCTGAAGTTCGTGAAATCAATCCTGTAGGAATTATCCTATCAGGTGGTCCAAACTCTGTATACGAAGATGGTTCATTTGATATTGACCCAGAAATCTTCGAACTCGGAATTCCTATTTTGGGAATTTGTTATGGTATGCAGTTATTGACCCATAAACTTGGAGGAAAAGTTGTCCCTGCAGGTGACGCTGGGAATCGTGAATACGGTCAATCAACCCTAACTCACACACCATCAGCGCTTTTTGAATCAACACCTGATGAACAGACTGTTTTGATGAGCCATGGTGATGCGGTTACTGAAATTCCTGCTGACTTTGTTCGTACTGGAACATCAGCTGACTGCCCTTATGCAGCCATTGAAAACCCAGATAAACACATTTACGGTATCCAATTCCACCCTGAAGTTCGCCATTCTATATACGGAAATGATATCCTTCGTAACTTTGCCCTTAACATTTGTAAGGCTAAAGGCGATTGGTCAATGGATAACTTCATTGATATGCAGATCCAAAAAATTCGTGAAACCGTCGGTGATAAACGTGTCCTTCTTGGTCTATCAGGTGGTGTTGACTCTTCAGTTGTTGGAGTTCTTCTCCAAAAAGCGATTGGCGATCAATTGATCTGTATCTTCGTGGATCACGGTCTTCTTCGTAAAGGAGAAGCGGACCAAGTTATGGACATGCTTGGTGGTAAGTTTGGTTTGAATATCGTCAAAGCAGACGCTGCTAAACGTTTCCTTGACAAACTTGCTGGCGTTTCTGACCCTGAACAAAAACGTAAAATCATCGGTAACGAGTTTGTCTATGTCTTTGATGACGAAGCAAGCAAGCTCAAAGATGTGAAATTCCTTGCTCAAGGTACCTTATATACAGACGTTATCGAGTCTGGTACAGATACAGCTCAAACTATCAAGTCACACCACAACGTGGGTGGTCTTCCAGAAGACATGCAGTTTGAACTGATTGAACCACTCAACACTCTTTATAAAGACGAAGTTCGTGCCCTTGGTACAGAGCTTGGTATGCCAGACTATATCGTATGGCGCCAACCATTCCCAGGACCAGGTCTTGCTATCCGTGTCATGGGTGAAATAACTGAGGAGAAACTGGAAACTGTTCGTGAGTCAGACGCTATCCTTCGTGAAGAAATTGCAAAGGCTGGTCTTGACCGCGATATCTGGCAATACTTCACTGTTAACACAGGTGTTCGTTCAGTTGGTGTTATGGGTGACGGTCGTACGTATGACTATACAATTGCAATCCGTGCCATCACCTCTATTGATGGTATGACTGCTGATTTTGCCAAAATTCCTTGGGATGTCCTTCAAAAGATTTCTGTACGTATCGTAAACGAAGTGGATCATGTTAACCGCATCGTCTATGATATTACAAGTAAACCACCTGCAACTGTTGAGTGGGAGTAGTCATCTAAGGACTCATTTATGTAGTTTAGTGAGCCAGTATCATTGGATACTGGTTTTTACTTTTCTAGACTTTTTGGCTACTTGTTAAAACTGGGTTAATTTTCGACTGTTTAACAGCTATTATGCAAAGCTTAAAAGATTAGAATTGTCAAAACAATCTGTCTAGGCTTGATTTTATCGCTTATTTACTATAAAATGAGAAGGAAAAACGTCAAACTTTTATATTGCAAATAGGAGAAAACATGACAAAAACATTAAAACGTCCTGAGGTTTTATCACCTGCAGGGACTTTAGAGAAGCTAAAAGTAGCTGTTCAGTATGGAGCAGATGCTGTCTTTATTGGCGGTCAGGCCTATGGTCTTCGTAGCCGTGCCGGAAACTTTACCTTTGAACAGATGGAAGAAGGTGTCCAGTTTGCGGCCAAGTATGGTGCCAAGGTTTATGTGGCTGCCAATATGGTTATGCACGAAGGAAATGAAGCTGGTGCTGGTGAGTGGTTCCGTAAACTGCGTGATATCGGGATTGCAGCAGTTATCGTATCTGACCCAGCCTTGATTATGATTGCAGCAACAGAAGCACCAGGTCTTGAAATCCACCTTTCCACTCAAGCAAGTGCGACTAACTATGAAACCCTTGAGTTCTGGAAAGAGCTAGGCTTGACTCGTGTCGTTTTAGCGCGTGAGGTTTCAATGGAAGAATTAGCTGAAATCCGCAAACGTACAGATGTTGAGATTGAAGCCTTTGTCCACGGAGCCATGTGTATTTCTTACTCTGGTCGTTGTACCCTTTCTAACCACATGAGTATGCGTGATGCCAACCGTGGTGGCTGTTCTCAGTCTTGCCGTTGGAAATACGACCTTTACGATATGCCATTTGGTCAAGAACGCAAGAGCTTGAAAGGTGAAATTCCAGAAGAATTTTCGATGTCAGCCGTTGACATGTCTATGATTGACCATATCCCAGATATGATTGAAAATGGTGTGGACAGTCTTAAGATTGAAGGGCGTATGAAGTCTATTCACTACGTATCAACAGTAACCAACTGCTACAAGGCGGCTGTGGATGCCTATCTTGAAAGTCCTGAAAAGTTTGAAGCTATCAAACAAGATTTGGTGGACGAGATGTGGAAGGTTGCCCAACGTGAATTAGCAACAGGTTTCTACTACGGTACACCATCTGAAAATGAGCAGTTGTTTGGTGCTCGTCGTAAAATTCCTGAGTATAAGTTTGTCGCTGAAGTGGTTTCTTATGATGATGCGACACAAACAGCAACTATTCGTCAACGGAACGTTATTAACGAAGGCGACCAAGTTGAGTTTTATGGCCCAGGTTTCCGTCATTTTGAAACTTATATTGAAGATTTGCATGATGCAAAAGGCAATAAAATCGATCGCGCTCCAAATCCAATGGAACTCTTGACAATCAAGGTGCCTCAACCTGTTCAAGCAGGAGACATGGTTCGAGCTCTTAAAGAGGGGCTTATCAATCTTTATAAGGAAGATGGAACCAGCGTCACAGTTCGTGCTTAATAAACATTAAATAAGAACTACTAACAATAGATTGACCTTAATCCGAGATTCCCCTCTCGAGTTTTTCAGAATAGAGTGAAATCCGAAAGAAAATGGAAATAATTTTTATTAAACGCTTCCAATAGCGGTTAAAAGTTGACAAATTTAAATTTTAGGACTACACTAAGTAAGTAAATTTTATTTTAAAGGAGAATTCGTTATGAATTTAACATTTTTAGGCTTATGTATTGCCTGTATGGGCGTATCTGTCGGTGAAGGTTTATTGATGAATGGACTGTTTAAATCAGTAGCACGCCAACCAGATATGCTTTCTGAGTTTCGTAGTTTGATGTTTTTAGGTGTTGCCTTTATTGAAGGAACTTTCTTTGTAACTCTTGTCTTCTCATTTATTATCAAATAAATACATGGAACGAGAAGAAAAGGGAGGATTTTAGATGGAAGAAAGTATTAATCCAATCATCTCTATTGGTCCTGTTATCTTCAATCTGACTATGTTAGCCATGACCTTGTTGATTGTGGGAGTTATTTTTGTCTTTATTTATTGGGCAAGCCGCAATATGACCTTGAAACCCAAAGGAAAGCAAAATGTACTTGAGTATGTCTATGACTTTGTTATTGGATTTACAGAACCTAACATTGGTTCGCGCTACATGAAAGATTACTCACTCTTTTTCCTTTGTTTATTTCTTTTCATGGTGATTGCCAATAACCTTGGCTTAATGACAAAGCTTCAAACGATCGATGGGACTAACTGGTGGAGTTCGCCAACCGCTAATTTACAGTATGACTTAACCTTATCTTTTCTTGTCATTTTGTTGACACATATAGAAAGCGTTCGTCGTCGTGGATTTAAAAAAAGTATAAAATCTTTTATGAGTCCTGTTTTTGTCATACCGATGAATATCTTGGAAGAATTTACAAACTTCTTATCTTTGGCTTTGCGGATTTTTGGGAATATCTTTGCAGGAGAGGTCATGACGAGTTTGTTACTTCTTCTTTCCCACCAAGCTATTTATTGGTATCCAGTAGCCTTTGGAGCTAATTTGGCTTGGACTGCATTTTCTGTCTTTATTTCCTGCATCCAAGCTTATGTCTTTACTCTTTTGACATCTGTGTATTTAGGGAATAAGATTAATATTGAAGAGGAATAGAAAGGAGTAACTGATGCACGTAACAGTAGGTGAATTGATTGGTAATTTTATTTTAATCACTGGCTCTTTTATTCTTTTGCTAGTCTTGATTAAAAAATTTGCATGGTCTAATATTACAGGCATTTTCGAAGAAAGAGCTGAAAAAATTGCTTCAGATATTGACAGAGCTGAAGAAGCCCGTCAAAAAGCAGAAGTATTGGCTCAAAAACGCGAAGATGAATTGGCTGGTAGCCGTAAAGAAGCTAAGACAATCATTGAAAATGCAAAGGAAACAGCTGAGCAAAGTAAGGCTAATATCTTAGCAGATGCTAAACTAGAAGCAGGACGCTTAAAAGAAAAAGCAAACCAAGAAATTGCTCAAAACAAAGCTGAAGCTTTACAAAGCGTTAAGGGTGAGGTAGCAGATTTGACCATCAGCCTAGCTGGTAAAATCATCTCACAAAACCTTGACGGTCATGCCCATAAAGAACTCATTGATCAGTATATCGATCAGCTAGGAGAAGCTTAATGGACAAGAAAACAGTAAAGGTAATTGAAAAATACAGCATGCCTTTTGTCCAATTGGTACTTGAAAAAGGAGAAGAAGCCCGTATCTTTTCAGACTTGACTCAAATCAAGCAAGTTGCTGAAGAAACAGGTTTACCTTCTTTTTTAAAAAAAGTGACAGTAGATGAGTCTGACAAGAAAAAAACGATTGCTTTTTTCCAAGACTCTGTGTCACCTTTATTACAAAACTTTATCCAGGTTCTGGTCTACAATCACAGAGCAAATCTTTTTTATGATGTGCTTGTAGATTGCTTGGACCGACTTGAAAAAGAAACAAATCGATTTGAAGTGACGATTACTGCTGCTCATCCTCTAACTGATGAACAAAAGAGTCGTTTGCTCCCTTTGATTGAGAAGAAAATGTCTCTGAAAGTAAGGAGTGTAAAAGAACAAATCGATGAAAGTCTCATTGGTGGTTTTGTTATTTTTGCCAATCACAAGACAATTGATGTGAGTATTAAACAACAACTTAAAGTTGTTAAAGAAAATTTGAAATAGAAAGTGGTGTTCTTTTGGCAATTAACGCACAAGAAATCAGCGCTTTAATTAAGCAACAAATTGAAAATTTCAAACCCAATTTTGATGTGACTGAAACAGGTGTTGTAACCTATATCGGGGACGGTATCGCGCGTGCTCATGGCCTTGAAAATGCCATGAGTGGAGAGTTGTTGATTTTTGAAAACGGCTCTTATGGTATGGCTCAAAACTTGGAGTCAACAGACGTTGGTATTATCATCCTAGGTGACTTTACAGATATTCGTGAAGGCGATACAATCCGCCGTACAGGGAAAATCATGGAAGTCCCAGTAGGTGAAAGTCTGATTGGTCGTGTTGTGGATCCGCTTGGTCGTCCAGTTGACGGTCTTGGAGAAATCCACACTGATAAAACTCGTCCAGTAGAAGCACCAGCTCCTGGTGTTATGCAACGTAAGTCAGTCTCAGAACCATTGCAAACTGGTTTGAAAGCTATTGACGCCCTTGTACCGATTGGTCGTGGTCAACGTGAGTTGATTATCGGTGACCGTCAGACAGGGAAAACAACCATTGCGATTGATACAATCTTGAACCAAAAAGATCAAGATATGATCTGTATCTATGTCGCAATTGGACAAAAAGAATCAACAGTTCGTACACAAGTAGAAACACTACGTCAGTACGGTGCCTTGGATTACACAATCGTTGTGACAGCCTCTGCTTCACAACCATCTCCATTGCTCTTCCTAGCTCCTTATGCTGGGGTTGCCATGGCGGAAGAATTTATGTACCAAGGTAAGCATGTTTTGATCGTTTATGATGATCTTTCAAAACAAGCGGTAGCTTATCGTGAACTGTCTCTCTTGCTTCGTCGTCCTCCAGGTCGTGAAGCCTTCCCAGGGGATGTTTTCTATCTTCACAGCCGTTTGCTTGAGCGCTCAGCTAAAGTTTCTGATGAACTTGGTGGTGGATCAATTACAGCCCTACCATTTATCGAGACACAAGCAGGAGATATCTCAGCCTATATCGCAACCAACGTGATTTCTATCACTGATGGACAAATCTTCCTTGGCGATGGCCTCTTCAATGCGGGGATTCGTCCAGCCATTGATGCGGGTTCATCTGTATCTCGTGTAGGTGGTTCTGCACAAATCAAAGCCATGAAGAAGGTTGCTGGTACACTTCGTATCGACCTTGCTTCATACCGTGAGTTGGAAGCCTTCACTAAGTTTGGTTCTGACTTGGACGCAGCAACACAGGCTAAGTTGAACCGTGGACGTCGTACCGTTGAGGTCTTGAAACAACCTGTTCACAAACCATTACCTGTTGAGAAACAAGTAACCATTCTTTATGCTTTGACACATGGTTTCTTGGATACTGTTCCAGTAGATGATATTGTTCGTTTCGAGGAAGAGTTCCATGCCTTCTTTGATGCTCAACATCCAGAGATTTTGGAAACCATTCGTGATACAAAAGACTTGCCAGAAGAAGCAGTCTTGGATGCTGCGATTACAGAGTTTCTCAATCAATCTAGCTTCCAATAAGAATAGAGGTGTCAGATGGCAGTATCTCTAAATGATATTAAAACAAAAATCGCCTCAACAAAAAATACGAGTCAAATCACTAATGCCATGCAAATGGTATCGGCTGCTAAGCTAGGTCGCTCTGAAGAAGCAGCTCGTAACTTCCAAGTTTACGCTCAGAAAGTGCGTAAACTTTTGACAGATATCCTTCATGGTAATGGAGCTGGTGGTTCAACTAATCCCATGTTGATTAGCCGTCCTGTGAAGAAGACAGGCTATATCGTCATCACTTCAGACCGCGGTTTGGTTGGAGGTTATAATTCCTCTATTCTGAAAGCCGTTATGGAGTTGAAAGAAGAATACCACCCAGACGGTACAGGTTTTGAAATGATCTGTATTGGTGGAATGGGAGCTGATTTCTTTAAGGCTCGTGGTATTCAACCACTTTATGAACTACGTGGCTTGGCAGACCAACCTAGCTTTGATCAAGTTCGTAAGATTATTTCAAAAACTGTTGAAATGTACCAAAATGAACTTTTTGATGAACTTTATGTCTGCTATAACCACCATGTCAACACGCTAACCAGTCAAATGCGTGTGGAACAAATGCTTCCGATTGTTGACTTGGATCCAAATGAAGCGGATGAAGAGTATAGCTTGACTTTTGAATTGGAAACCAGCCGAGAAGAAATTTTGGAGCAGTTGTTGCCACAGTTTGCAGAAAGTATGATTTACGGTGCCATTATCGATGCCAAGACAGCTGAAAATGCTGCTGGTATGACAGCCATGCAAACAGCGACAGATAATGCTAAGAAAGTCATCAATGATTTGACAATTCAGTATAACCGTGCCAGACAGGCGGCGATTACACAAGAAATTACAGAAATCGTAGCAGGAGCTAGTGCCTTAGAATAGGCTCTAGTCCAGCTCGTATGAAAATGAACTTAGGACCTAGTTGAGCTAGGGACCGACAGTATCTTATATAGAATAGGAGAAGGAGATGAGTTCAGGTAAAATTGCTCAGGTTATCGGACCCGTTGTAGACGTCTTGTTTGCAGCAGGGGAAAAACTTCCTGAGATTAACAATGCACTTGTCGTCTACAAAAATGACGAAAGAAAAACAAAAATCGTCCTTGAAGTAGCCTTGGAGTTGGGAGATGGTATGGTTCGTACTATCGCCATGGAATCAACAGATGGGTTGACTCGTGGAATGGAAGTATTGGACACAGGTCGTCCAATCTCTGTACCAGTAGGTAAAGAAACTTTGGGACGTGTCTTCAATGTTTTGGGAGATACCATTGACTTGGAAGCTCCTTTTACAGAAGATGCAGAGCGTCAGCCAATTCATAAAAAAGCTCCAACTTTTGATGAGTTGTCTACCTCTTCTGAAATCCTTGAAACAGGGATTAAGGTTATCGACCTTCTTGCCCCTTACTTAAAAGGTGGTAAGGTTGGACTTTTCGGTGGTGCCGGAGTTGGAAAAACCGTCTTGATCCAAGAATTGATTCACAACATTGCCCAAGAACACGGTGGTATTTCAGTATTTACCGGTGTTGGGGAACGTACTCGTGAGGGGAATGACCTTTACTGGGAAATGAAAGAATCAGGCGTTATCGAGAAAACAGCCATGGTATTTGGTCAGATGAATGAGCCACCAGGAGCACGTATGCGTGTTGCCCTTACTGGTTTGACAATCGCTGAATACTTCCGTGATGTAGAAGGCCAAGACGTGCTTCTCTTTATCGATAATATCTTCCGTTTCACTCAGGCTGGTTCTGAAGTATCTGCCCTTTTGGGTCGTATGCCATCAGCCGTTGGTTACCAACCAACACTTGCTACGGAAATGGGTCAATTGCAAGAGCGTATTACATCAACTAAGAAGGGGTCTGTAACCTCTATCCAGGCTATCTATGTGCCAGCGGATGACTATACTGACCCAGCGCCAGCAACAGCCTTCGCTCACTTGGATTCAACAACAAACTTGGAACGTAAGTTGGTACAATTGGGTATCTACCCAGCCGTTGACCCACTTGCTTCAAGTTCACGTGCCTTGGCACCTGAAATCGTTGGAGAAGAGCACTATGCAGTTGCTGCTGAAGTAAAACGTGTCCTTCAACGTTACCATGAATTGCAAGATATCATTGCTATCCTTGGTATGGATGAGCTTTCTGATGAAGAAAAGACCTTGGTTGCACGTGCCCGTCGTATCCAGTTCTTCTTGTCACAAAACTTCAACGTTGCAGAACAATTTACTGGTCAGCCAGGTTCTTATGTTCCAGTTGCTGAAACTGTACGTGGCTTTAAGGAAATCCTTGATGGTAAATATGACCACTTGCCAGAAGATGCCTTCCGTGGTGTAGGTTCTATCGAAGATGTGATTGCAAAAGCTGAAAAAATGGGATTTTAAGAGGTGATCTATGGCTCAGTTAACTGTCCAGATCGTGACACCAGATGGCCTCGTCTATGATCACCATGCCAGCTATGTATCGGTTCGAACTCTGGATGGTGAGATGGGGATCTTGCCACGACATGAAAATATGATTGCGGTTTTAGCAGTTGATGAAGTAAAGGTAAAACGTATTGATGACGAAGATCACGTGAACTGGATTGCAGTAAATGGTGGCGTTATTGAAATTGCCAATGATATGATTACAATCGTCGCTGACTCTGCAGAACGTGCTCGTGATATCGATATCAGTCGTGCAGAACGTGCCAAACTTCGTGCAGAACGTGCAATTGAAGAAGCACAAGACAAACACTTGATTGACCAAGAACGTCGTGCGAAGATTGCACTGCAACGTGCCATTAACCGTATTAATGTCGGAAATAGACTATAAGAAAAAATGAACTTGAAAATACCAAGTTCATTTTTTATGGTGTTTTGTACTCAATAAAAATCAAAAAGCAAGCCAGGAAGCTAGCCACAGGTTGCAGATAGAACTGACGAAGTCAGCTCAAAACACAGTTTTGAGGTTGTGGATAGAACTGACGAAGTCAGTAACCATACCTACGGTAAGGCGACGCTGACGTGGTTTGAAGAGATTTTTGAAGAGTATTAAGGAGCAAAACGGATGCAGACTGCTTCGGGAATATGGAAGTCGTTGGAGAGTTCTGCTAGACGACCATTGTCACAATTACGTTTAAAGACAGTTGCATTGTCAGAGTCTTGATGGACAGCAATGAGAAATTTTTGGTCAGGTGTCAAATCAAAATCACGTGGGGTTTTACCATGTGTTGGAACGATTTCTAATAACTCTAAGCTACCGTCCGCAAGGATGGTATATACTGCGATAGAATCATGACCACGGTTAGAAGCGTAGAGGTATTTACCGTCTTTAGAGAGACGAATAGCAGCGGTTCCATTAAAGCCTTCGTAAGCTTCTGGTAAAGTTGAAATGACCTGCATACGTTCAAATTCGCCAACGCCATCGTAGATTAAAACCTCGATAGTACTATTGAGTTCACAAATCAGATAAGCGATTTTATAGTGGCTATGGAAAACGATATGGCGTGAGCCTGCTCCTGACTGGCTGTGATAGGTGTAGAGCTTAGATAATTTTCCTTCTTGGTCAAGGTCATAAGTGATGACTTGGTCCGTTCCCAAGTCGCAGGTCACTAGATAGTGGTCAGGTGTTAAATCTGTAAAGTGAACATGGGGAGATGCTTGATTTTCATGTGGACCTTGGCCACTGTGTTGATCCACATCACTAAGCAGAAGACTCCCATCTTCCTGACGTTTATAAACCAGTACCTGTCCTTTATGGTAGTTGGCTGCATAGACCAAATTACGCTTTTCATCGACAGCAACATAACAGTGGGGAGCTCCCTCCTCAACAACATGATTTAACAAAGTCCCGTCAATTTGATAGGCTGCAATGCCCCCCTTGCCATTTTGACTACCAACAGTGTATAGGTGTTGGTGCTGGTCAAAGGCAAGGTAGGTTGGACTTGGCTCAGCTGCAAAAAGTTCTAGATTTGAAAGCTGACCAGTTTCTGTATCAAAGTCAGCCTTGTAAATCCCTTGGGAAGTCCGACGTGTATAAGTTCCAAAATAAACAGTTTCTTTCATAACGTTACCTCTACATAAAGATAAGACTATTATATCACAAAAACAAGCCAAATAAAGACATCCAATTAGATGTAAGCACTTTAAAAAAGAGTTATTTTGATTTAAAAATGGTATAATGAGAGAACGACAGAAAGGAAGTATTTATGGAACCAAAAGAGAAACATTTTAGCCTATCTTGGTTTTTTAAGTGGTTTTTAGATAACAAGGCCATTACGGTATTTTTAGTAACCTTATTATTGGGACTGAATCTTTTTATTTTAAGTAAGATTAGTTTTCTATTTTCACCTGTTTTAGACTTTTTAGCAGTTGTGATGTTGCCAGTTATTCTATCTGGTTTGCTATATTATTTATTAAATCCTATAGTTGATTGGATGGAGAAGCATAAGGTTAATCGTGTTATAGCTATCACTATTGTCTTTGTCATCATCGCCCTTTTTATTATTTGGGGATTGGCAGTAGCTATTCCAAATCTGCAGCGTCAGGTCTTAACATTTGCAAGGAATGTTCCTGTTTACTTAGAAGA
Source organism: Streptococcus sp. k-402 (assembly GCF_013277515.1). Classification (GTDB taxonomy): domain Bacteria; phylum Bacillota; class Bacilli; order Lactobacillales; family Streptococcaceae; genus Streptococcus. The sequence goes on from NZ_VMNB01000009.1 coordinate 115,515, forward strand.
TATAGATAGGATTGTTAATGGATTGGTAGCCCAGCACCTGCCAGATGATTTCAGACCTCAGTTAGAGCAAGTTTTGACCAATTTTTCTAGCCAGGCTACAGTTTGGGCGAGCAAGGTTTCATCTCAGGCAGTCAACTGGGTGAGTGCCTTTATTAGCGGGGCTTCTCAAGTGATTGTTGCCTTGATTATCGTTCCTTTCATGCTCTTTTATCTCTTGCGTGATGGGAAAGGCTTGCGTAACTATTTGACCCAATTTATGCCAAGAAAATTGAAGGAACCTGTAGGACAAGTTTTATCAGATGTGAATCAACAGTTGTCCAACTATGTTCGAGGGCAAGTGACAGTGGCTATTATTGTAGCAGTAATGTTTATCATCTTCTTCAAGATTATTGGTCTACGCTATGCGGTTACGCTGGGTGTTACTGCTGGTATTTTAAATCTGGTTCCTTATCTTGGTAGCTTTCTAGCCATGCTTCCTGCCCTAGTATTGGGCTTGATTGCTGGTCCAGTCATGCTTTTGAAAGTAGTGATTGTCTTTATCGTAGAACAAACTATTGAAGGCCGTTTTGTCTCTCCATTGATTTTGGGAAGTCAATTAAACATCCATCCCATTAATGTTCTCTTTGTTTTGTTAACTTCAGGATCTATGTTTGGTATCTGGGGAGTTTTACTTGGTATTCCAGTTTATGCCTCTGCTAAAGTTGTCATTTCAGCCATTTTCGAATGGTATAAGGTAGTCAGTGGCCTATATGAACTAGAGGGAGAGGAAGTCAAGAGTGAACAATAGTCAACAGATGTTACAGGCTTTGGAAGAGCAAGATTTAGCCAAGGCTGAGCATTATTTCGCCGAAGCTTTAGAAAATGATTCAAGTGACCTTCTGTATGAGTTGGCAACTTATCTTGAAGGGATTGGTTTCTATCCTCAGGCCAAGGAAATTTACCTGAAAATTGTAGAGGATTTTCCAGAGCTTCATCTTAATCTAGCTGCAATTGCTAGCGAGGATGGTCAAATCGAGGAAGCCTTTGCCTATCTTGAGGAAATCCAAGCTGACAGTGACTGGTATGTGTCGGCTTTGCTTCTTAAGGCAGACCTTTACCAGATGGAAGGTTTGACAGATGTGGCGCGTGAGAAGTTGCTAGAAGCATTGACTTATTCAGAGGATCCTCTCTTGATATTGGGCTTGGCAGAGTTGGATAGTGAGTTGGAAAATTACCAAGAGGCCATTCAAGGCTATGCCCAGTTAGATAATCGCTCGATTTATGAGCAAACGGGCATTTCCACCTATCAACGAATTGGCTTTGCCTATGCTCAGTTAGGGAAATTTGAAACGGCTACTGAGTTTTTAGAAAAAGCCCTGGAGTTAGAATACGATGACTTAACAGCTTTTGAGTTGGCCAGTCTTTATTTTGATCAAGAAGAATATCAAAAAGCCACCCTCTACTTTAAGCAGCTTGATACCATTTCTCCTGACTTTGAAGGCTATGAGTATGGGTACAGTCAGGCTTTACATAAGGAACATCAAGTTCAAGAAGCCCTGCGTATCGCTAAGCAAGGATTAGAGAAAAATCCCTTTGAAACTCGCCTCTTGCTGGCTGCTTCACAATTTTCTTATGAATTGCATGATGCTAGTGGTGCAGAAAATTATCTTCTTGCTGCAAAAGAAGACGCTGAGGATACAGAAGAAATCTTGCTTCGTTTAGCCACTATTTATCTGGAGCAGGAGCGTTATGAGGATATTCTAGACTTGCAGAGTGAGGAGCCAGAAAATCTTTTGACCAAGTGGATGATTGCTCGTTCTTATCAAGAAATGGACGATTTGGATACTGCTTATGAGCATTATCAAGTGTTGACAGGAGATTTGAAGGACAATCCAGAATTTCTGGAACACTATATCTATCTCTTGCGTGAATTGGGACATTTTGAAGAAGCAAAAGTCCATGCTCACACTTACTTAAAACTGGTTCCAGATGATGTGCAAATGCAAGAACTGTTTGAGAGATTGTAAGAATTAATATATTACAGAAAACTGCAAGTTATTACTCGACAATAACTGCGGTTTTTTATTTTTAAAATGTATTGTTTTTAACTAATACTCAATGAAAATCAAAGAGCAAACTAGGAAGTTCGCCGCAGGCTGCTCAAAGCACTGCTTTGAGGTTGTAAATAAGACTGACGAAGTCAGTCACATATATATGGAAAGGCGACGTTGACGCAGTTTGAATTCGAAGTATAAGTATATTCTCTTGAAAAAAGTTTTAACTAGAACTATAATATAAAATTATGAGTGGTAGAGGAGGGAAATAATACTTGATACGATAGCTCTACTGATTGAAGTCCGACATATTATTCTCATTTTATTGTCTTGTTTTTCCGATTTTATAATTGGCTATGAAAGAAAGTGTAAGCACAAGCAGGCTGGGAGAAAGACTCATATTTTGGTTGTCTTAACTGCAAATTTAATGATGATTTTATCAAAAGAAGCTTTTTTAGATACGCCTAATGATGATACTTCTAGGGTTGCGGTCCAGATTGTTAGTGGTATTATTTTCATGAGGGATAAAAAATCAGTGCTGTCACCACAGTAGCTGGTATTTGGGCAACTGCAGATATTGGAATGGCGATTGGAGCAGGTTTTGCTTTTCTAGGCTTATTTTGTAGTCTAATTGTAGTCTCTGTTCAGAAAAGCAGCTCCAAATTTTTGAAAAGCGATACCCATTATTATATCAGAATGACTGGATTTGTAACCAATAAACCTCCCATATATACCTTGAATATTCTCATTGAACAGAAGGGATTTTATAATTTAAATATTGATATGGACAGAAATGAAAGTACTTATAATCTCACAATTAGAGCAGATCACGATAAATCCATTTCCTCCAAAAATATGGCTGAGGTTTTATGGCAATGTGACGAGAATTTTTATATAAATCAGGTTAAGATTGTATCATTAGAAGGATAGAGTTTTGTTTTCATAGCAAAACTCTTATTTGTGAATGGGAAAGATACTTCTTATTCCCTATACTATGTATCAGGAGGAATTGATATAAAAGCATCAGATTAGCGCAGATAACAGAATGAACTGGGAATATCTTGAAAACAAAGATTATTTTATAAGCTTTGGAATCGTTTTCTGTCACAATCTTTCGGGAAAGTAGTTGCTAAAAGATATCTAAAAAATTTTAAGGAGAATCTATCAAATGGATTTCACATGGGCAATTAAATATGCCACTGAATTTTTGGGAACTGCCATTTTAATCATTCTTGGGAATGGTGCAGTTGCCAACGTTGAACTTAAAGGTACGAAAGGTCACCAAAGTGGCTGGATCGTCATTGCTGTTGGTTATGGTATGGGGGTTATGATCCCAGCCTTGATGTTTGGTAACGTATCTGGGAACCACATCAATCCTGCCTTCACTCTAGGACTTGCAGTTAGCGGTCTTTTCCCTTGGGCACAAGTGGTACCTTACATTATCGCGCAAGTCTTGGGGGCTATCTTTGGTCAAGCCTTGGTTGTGGCAACACACCGTCCATTCTACTTGAAAACTGAAAACTCAAATAACATCTTGGGAACTTTCTCAACTATTTCAAGTATTGACCATGGTACAAAAGAAAGTCGCTATGCAGCAACTGTTAATGGTTTTGTAAACGAGTTTGTTGGTTCATTTGTTTTGTTCTTTGCAGCTCTTGGTTTGACTAAAAACTTCTTTGGTGCCGAAGTGCTTCAATACATGAAACAAATGGCAACACAAGCAGGACAAACAGTTGATTTTTCTGACTTGGCTATTAAAGCACAGGTGGCTCCACACACTGCTTCAGGACTTTCTGTGGCTCACTTGGCACTTGGATTCCTCGTTATGGCTTTGGTAACATCACTTGGAGGACCTACAGGACCTGCCTTGAACCCAGCTCGTGACTTGGGACCACGTCTCCTTCATGCTTTCCTTCCAAAATCAGTTCTTGGTGAGCATAAAGGCGATTCAAAATGGTGGTATTCTTGGGTACCAGTAGTAGCACCTATTGCAGCAGTAGCTATCTTCAAATTCCTTTACTTATAAGAAATTGATTTCTTTGTCTATTGTAATGGATTGAAGAAAAATTAAAACGCATAATATCAGGTGTAGAAATCCTTGATATTATGCGTTTTGTTGTGGGGGGCTTACTTCATTTTTTCCTGCAATTGAGTTTTTTCCAAGTCTCACTCAATACTTTGTATAATTGCCCTTAATCAGTTTTTGCGATAAGCTTTAATGCTATGACTATACCATTCTTGCATTTCCTTTGATGGTGGTGTCATATAATCCCCATACATCTGGGTTAAAAATTGGTCATATTTTTTTGGCACAGGCAACATACGACCTTCAAACTCGGTTAAAATCAGTTCTTTAAAAGTATCAACTGGGAAGATTTCTTTCATTCCTTCCTTACCAATCCCAATTCCTCCTTCATATTGAGGAGTGCTGGTTGCAGCATTTTTGACTAGTTGATCAATTTTCTTGTAAAAGTAACGGGGATTGACCACTCGGAGGGCGTACCAGCTACATAATCTTAGAAAATCTTTTAACTTGCTATCACCGTGAACTGCGCGTGATTTTTTGATATAAGCTAGTTGACGAAGAGCTACATACTTATAGCTCTTGTCAACAATGCTCAAGTCTGTAAATCGATCAATTGGGAAGACATCGATGAAAAGGCTGGTATCATGACGCTTGTACTTAACATGGTCTTCGATAACAGTAGAAGTATCCAAAATTGATGCGAAATTATGGAAGTACCAAGAAGATGTATCGTAGGAAAGAACCTTGTAGCGAGGGTGGTCTTCTTCCTCAATAATCTTCAATAAGCGCTCATAATCTTCACGATAGAGGGAAATATCAATATCATCATCCCATGGAATCATACCTTTGTGGCGGATAGCTCCAAGCATGGTTCCATAACTGAGAAAATAAGGAATATCATGTTTCTTACAAGTCTCATCAATATAGTCTAGCAGGGCTAGTTGAATTTCTTTAATTTCTTTTTTTTCTAAATACTGCATCCTAATCCTCCAATTTATAAGCGTGAAATTCATGACTGTAGAAGCGTTTTTCTTCTGGTGGTAGGGTCATATAATCTCCATAAAATTGTGTCAAAATAGTATCAAATTTTTCTGGCGCAGGAAGGGTCAAATTCTCAAAGGGCAAATCGATTGTTTTATCAAAAGTACCACTTGGGAAGACTTCCTTTTCCTTAAATTTAGAAGGGATAAAAGCCATATACTGCCCATTCTCACGGCTATATTTTTGAATTTCTTTCTCGATTTTATGTGCAAAATAACGAGGAGAAACCGGTCGAAGGAGCAACCAAAAGGCTGTTCGTATCCAATCTTTTAAAAGGCTATCCTTATAGACAATATTTTTATGTTTACTGAAAGACAGTAGTTTGAAGCTTTCCAGTTTGTAACAAGTATCAATGACCTTAGGATCATCAAAGCGATCCATAGGGAAAATGTCAATAAAGACACCAGACTCATAGGTTTTTGTATTCCGAGTATCAATAATTTTAGTCGTACTGTCGGTGATTTTGATAAAGTTGTTAAAGTAGTTTTTATCCGTTTCTAAGGATAAAAGTTTGTATTTACTTTTTTCCTTTTGAAAGATGTTAATAAATCGTTGGTAGTCTTCTCGAGGCATGGATAAATCAATATCGTCGTCCCAAGGAATAAAGCCCTCATGTCGAACTGCCCCAATCAGAGTACCGTAGTTAATAATATAGTGGATATTGTGCTTTTTACAGAGAGTATCAATATAATCCAAAATTTCTAATTCAATTTGCTTGGCATCTTCAATGGTTAGTTGTTTCATTCTATACTCCTAAGATTTTTTGAATTTATTTTTTAAGGCTAGGACATGGTTTAAAAATTCATAGAAAATGCTATCTTTGGTGAAGACAAGTAGACCAATATAAGAGATGGCTGATAGCAAGACAATCAAACCAGTATTAATCAAAAATGGCAAATTAATGACCATATCCACAGGATACAAGAAATTAATCAGGAAATAGATTCCTACAAAGGAAAGTGAAAAGAGCGAGTATCGAATAGTATAGCTAAAGATATGTCCTAAGTGGATGAGCTGTTTTCTATGGATGAAAATGATATAGAAAACAAGTAGAGAGGCCTCTGATAGCATAGTTGTCAGTAAGTAGTATTCAGGAGCCACGATGTGGTTGAAAAAGAGGAGACTATTCAAGCCCAAATTGAGTAATCCTGCAAAGACTGTGTAGACTGTGATACGTTTTTCATAGCCATTTGTAAAGAGAATTTGGGAACCAAGAATGGTATCTAAGGCCAGGATAATCGTACGAAAAGCGAAGAGAGAGGTTAAGATACCGCCTCCGATATATTTTTCACTACCGTAAAGTAGGATGGCATTTGGTCCTAAAACCATGAGCCCAAAACTTAGTGGAATGATAAAGAAGTTAAAGATTCGACTACCTCTATTAACCAGGGAAACATAGGCTTCTTTATCGCCTTTTCCTAGATAGTAACTGAGACGAGGCACACTCACTCCGATAGCTCCTGTTACAACCCCAGCTATAACGGTCACAATTCGCTGAGCTATGGTGTAGTAACTAACGTTAACATCAATCCCTGTTTTAACGAGGAAGAGACGATCCAAAAATGTGAAGAGCATATTGGCATTTGCAAAGACCAACATGGCTGTTAAAGGGAGAAAGAGCGGTTTAAAATCACTTAGGTGAATCTTAACAAGCTTAATGTCTCTTTTAATCCAAAAATAACTAATCAGATAGTTAATCAGTGTCGATAAACTCATCACAAGTGTATAGACAACAATATCGTGTTCATTTTTGACAAACAGGAAAATAGAGACCAGCATCAGGATACGGATGAAGGCAGTCTTGTAAAAAAGAAAACTGTAATTTTCCAGAGCTTCATTGACCCATTCAATTGAAAAAATCTGAGCAATGAGTTGAATCCCCATAACAAGGTAGACTTTTTTGATAATTGGATTATCAGTAAAGAAGAGAGGATAAGCTAGGATATAGACAGCAGTGGTCAAAATCGTACAAGCTATGCACAAATAAAAAAGACTCGAGAAGGTTCTATTCAGATCTTTTTTGTTATCCTTGACATTACTGATGGCCCGTAAACCGTAGTTATAGACCCCATAAGTTGCAAAGGGTAAGAAAAATGACAAAATTGTGTCGACAGAGTTGAAGTAACCATAGTCAGTTCGGTCCAAGACACGCGCGACATAGGTACCAGTTAAGATGGGAAAAATAATATTTAAGACACGGATTCCCATGTAAGATAGAGCATTTAATTTTATACTTTTCATTCAATTTACCTCGTTTTTCATTATATCATAAAGTCAGCTAATAAGAAATGAAGGGCAGTAATACTCTTCGAAAATCAAATTCAAACCACGTCAGCGTCGCCTTACCGTACTCAAGTACAGCTTACGGCTAGCTTCCTAGTTTGCTTTTTGATTTTCATTGAGTATAAGTCAAGTAATCACTTTGAACTTTCAAAGCTTAATTTTAAGTTTTCTTTAAGGAAAGTATATTATTCTGAAGAACTCTAAAATTTCACAGCCATTTATTAGCAATGACTACAGAATTCCTGGTCATTACTAGAAATGGACTAGTTTCTTTGAATAATAGAACTCCTTAATCCTTCTATTCTAGAACGGGAGGGCCGGTATTTCTTTCATGATAGGACTAGATTGTGGTATAATAGAGAGAATAAGTTTTTTTAGTAAGACAAAGGAGAAAATAGATGATTTATGCAGGAATTCTTGCTGGTGGAACTGGCACACGCATGGGAATCAGTAACTTGCCAAAACAATTTTTAGAGCTAGGTGATCGACCTATTTTGATTCATACAATTGAAAAATTTGTCTTGGAACCAAGTATTGAAAAAATTGTAGTTGGGGTTCATGGAGACTGGGTTTCCCATGCAGAGGATCTTGTAGATAAATATCTTCCTCTTCATAAGGATCGTATCATCATTACAAAAGGTGGTGCTGACCGCAATACAAGTATTGAGAAAATCATTGAAGCCATTGATGCTTATCGTCCGCTTACTCCAGAGGATATCGTTGTTACCCACGATTCTGTTCGTCCATTTATTACACTTCGCATGATTCAAGACAATATTAAACTTGCCCAAAATCATGACGCAGTGGATACAGTGGTAGAAGCGGTTGATACCATCGTTGAAAGCACCAACGGTCAATTTATTACAGCTATTCCAAATCGTGCTCACCTTTATCAAGGACAAACACCTCAAACATTCCGTTGCAAGGACTTCATGGACCTTTACGGCTCCCTTTCTGGTGAAGAGAAGGAAATCTTGACAGATGCATGTAAAATCTTTGTGATCAAAGGAAAAGATGTAGCCTTGGCCAAGGGTGAATATTCAAATCTGAAGATTACAACCGTAACAGATTTGAAGATTGCAAAAAGTATGATTGAGAAAGACTAGTAAAATGATTAATCAAATTTATCAACTAACTAAGCCTAAGTTTATCAATGTCAAATATCAGGAAGAGGCTATTGACCAAGAAAATCATATCCTTATCCGTCCTAATTATATGGCGGTCTGTCATGCGGATCAGCGTTACTACCAGGGAAAACGTGATCCCAAGATTTTGAATAAAAAGCTTCCAATGGCAATGATTCATGAGTCATGTGGAACCGTTATTTCTGATCCGACAGGAACCTATGAGGTTGGGCAAAAAGTTGTCATGATTCCCAATCAGCCTCCTATGCAGAGTGATGAAGAATTCTATGAGAACTACATGACAGGGACCCATTTCTTGTCTAGTGGATTTGATGGCTTTATGAGAGAGTTTGTTTCTCTCCCTAAAGATCGTGTGGTGCCTTATGATGCTATCGAAGATACGGTTGCAGCCATTACAGAGTTTGTCAGTGTTGGCATGCATGCCATGAATCGTCTATTGACCCTTGCTCATAGCAAGCGTGACCGAATCGCCGTTATCGGAGATGGAAGTTTAGCTTTTGTGGTTGCCAATATTATCAACTATACTTTGCCAGAAGCAGAGATTGTGGTTATTGGTCGTCATTGGGAAAAATTGGAACTCTTCTCATTTGCCAAAGAATGCTATATCACTGATAATATTCCTGAAGATTTGGCCTTTGACCATGCTTTTGAGTGTTGTGGTGGTAATGGTACTGGACCGGCTATAAATGACCTGATTCGCTACATTCGTCCTCAGGGAACGATTCTCATGATGGGTGTTAGCGAGTATAAAGTCAATCTCAATACACGCGATGCCTTAGAAAAAGGCTTGCTCTTGGTTGGTTCCTCTCGTTCTGGTCGCATCGATTTTGAAAATGCCATCCAAATGATGGAAGTCAAGAAATTCGCAAATCGTCTTAAAAATATCCTTTATTTAGAAGAACCTGTAAGAGAAATTAAAGATATTCACCGTGTCTTTGCAACCGATTTAAACACAGCCTTTAAAACCGTGTTTAAGTGGGAAGTATAAGTGCTGGAGGTTAATTGTGGAGAAAATCATTAAAGAGAAAATTTCTTCCCTACTTAGTGCAGAAGAGGAAGTCCTCAGTGTCGAACAATTGGGGGGAATGACCAATCAAAACTATTTGGTCAAAACAACAAATAAGCAATACATTGTTAAATTCTTTGGTAAAGGGACAGAAAAACTGATCAATCGTCAAGATGAAAAGTACAATCTTGAACTACTAAAGGATTTAGACTTAGATGTAAAAAATTATCTTTTTGATATTGAAGCTGGTATCAAAGTAAATGAGTATATCGAATCTGCGATTACGCTTGGTTCAACGTCAATTAAGACCAAATTTGATAAAATTGCTCCAATTTTACAAACCATTCATGCGTCTGGCAAGGAATTGAGAGGAGAATTTGCTCCTTTTGAAGAAATCAAAAAATACGAATCCTTGATTGAGGAAAAAATCCCTTATGCCAACTATGAAGCTGTTCGAGAAGAAGTCTTTTCTTTAGAGAAAAGACTGGCTGACTTAGGTGTTGACAGAAAATCTTGTCATATCGATTTGGTGCCTGAAAACTTTATCGAGTCACCACAAGGACGACTTTATCTGATTGACTGGGAATATTCATCAATGAATGATCCAATGTGGGATTTGGCAGCACTCTTTTTAGAGTCTGAATTCACTCGTCAAGAGGAAGAAGACTTCTTGTCTCACTATGAGAGTGAGCAAACACCTGTCTCTCGTGAAAAGATTGCCATTTATAAAATTTTACAAGATGCTATTTGGAGTCTATGGACTGTCTATAAGGAAGAGCAAGGTGCAGATTTTGGTGACTATGGTGTGAGTCGTTACCAAAGAGCTGTTAAAGGTTTGTCCTATTATGGAGGTTCAGATGAAAAATAAAAATGGAGTTTCTTTTGGTCTACTCTCAGGTATTTTCTGGGGTTTAGGTCTAACGATTAGTGCTTATATCTTTTCGATTTTTACAGATTTGTCGCCCTTTGTGGTGGCCGCTGCTCACGACTTCTTGAGTATCTTTATCTTACTAGCTTTTCTCTTGGTAAAAGAAGGAAAAGTTCGTCTCTCAATTTTCTTAAATATTCGCAATGTGAGTGTTATCATAGGAGCCTTGCTAGCAGGCCCTATCGGTATGCAGGCCAATCTTTATGCGGTTAAGTATATCGGAAGTTCCTTAGCTTCATCTGTATCGGCTATCTATCCTGCGATTTCAGTTTTATTGGCTTTCTTCTTTTTGAAGCACAAGATTTCGAAAAATACTGTGTTTGGGATTGTCTTGATTATTGGAGGGATAATTGCTCAGACCTATAAGGTTGAACAGGTTAATTCTTTCTATATTGGGATTCTCTGTGCTTTGGTCTGTGCTATTGCATGGGGAAGTGAGAGTGTTCTTAGCTCTTTTGCCATGGAAAGTGAATTGAGTGAAATCGAAGCCCTCTTAATTCGTCAAGTAACTTCATTCTTGTCCTATCTTGTGATTGTTCTCTTCTCTCATCAGTCATTTACTGCAGTAGCCAATGGACAATTGCTAGGTCTTATGATTGTCTTTGCAGCCTTTGATATGATTTCCTACTTGGCTTATTATATCGCTATCAATCGCTTGCAACCAGCCAAGGCTACAGGCTTGAACGTGAGTTATGTAGTTTGGACTGTCTTGTTTGCAGTTGTTTTCTTGGGTGCACCGCTAGATATGCTGACAATTATTACGTCACTTGTCGTTATTGCTGGAGTTTATATTATTATTAAAGAATAAAGGAGATTCGTGTGAAAGCCATCATCTTAGCAGCGGGATTGGGAACTCGCTTGCGTCCTATGACTGAAAATACCCCTAAAGCCTTGGTTCAGGTTAATCAAAAACCTTTGATTGAATACCAAATTGAGTTTCTAAAAGAAAAGGGAATCAATGACATCATCATCATTGTTGGTTATCTTAAAGAACAATTCGATTATTTAAAAGAGAAATACGGTGTTCGCCTCGTTTTCAATGATAAATACGCTGACTACAATAACTTTTACTCTCTCTATCTTGTAAAAGAAGAATTAGCTAACAGTTACGTTATCGATGCTGACAATTATCTCTTTAAAAATATGTTCCGCAATGATTTGACACGTTCTACTTATTTTAGTGTTTATCGTGAAGATTGTACCAACGAATGGTTCTTGGTCTATGGAGATGACTACAAGGTTCAAGACATTATTGTTGATAGCAAGGCTGGTCGTATCCTTAGTGGTGTATCCTTCTGGGATGCTACAACAGCAGCAAAAATTGTTAGCTTTATTGACAAGGCCTATGCGAGTGGTGAATTTGTTGATCTCTACTGGGACAATATGGTTAAGGACAATATCAAAGAGCTAGATGTCTATGTTGAAGAGTTAGAAGGCAATAGCATCTATGAGATCGATAGTGTCCAAGACTATCATAAATTAGAAGAAATTCTTAAAAACGAAAATTAAAGATTTTGTATGTGAGTTATAGTCTCGATAAAAATAGTTACATCAAAATGAAATAGGAATTAGGTGAATCAATTGGGGAAGTCAAATTAGTGTGTTCGTCTCCTATTTCAATCTACTATACAAGAAAAGTGCAAATAAGAAATCTCCAGATTAGGAACCATCAGTGAGTTCTCTAGTTTGGAGATTTTTCAATATACTTCGTTATTGGACGGTTACAATTGAGTGTTATCTAGCTTCCGGCTCATTTATTTGGCTCTTTGTCAACTG